>CAMYKK010000029.1 GCA_947258975.1 uncultured Gammaproteobacteria bacterium | reverse complement strand
AAATCTGCGTCAAATTTTTTAGCTTTCATACAACTTAATCTCCTCGTTCCGAGATCGTCGAACAGAAATAATACGAATGTTTTCGCTTCGACGAGTTACCACAGCAGACCAATGCTTGTCTGCAATTTTTCCTATCATCAATGAGCGCGGTTCATCGCTAGTTTTTGCGGGTACTTCGAGAAGGTCAGGATCTAACCAAAGAAGTTGGGCGTCAATGAAATCAATACCGTGCTTGGATAGATTTGACTGGCTTTTAGCCTCGTCAAACTCGAAGGAAAACATGGTATAATAATTATACCATTTTGGCGCTTATGTCAACATGGCCCATTAACTATAAATGAACCCCAAATGTGTCCGATAATCCTACTGCGGTTGTGTCGTATATCTCACGCTGGACCTGTGTAACCCATTGAATTAACATGACCATGCCCTGAGATAAGGGAACGTATATTGCAAGGAGGAAAGCGGACATATGGTTGTGTCGAAAAAACCCATGCTGCTGGAGGTTGTTCGGCAGCGAATTCGCCTCAAACACTACAGCCACCGAACTGAGAAATCCTACGTTCACTGGATCCGACGGTTCGTACTTTTTCATAACCGGCGCCACCCGCGGGAACTCGGCAAGCTTGAGATAGAGGCGTTTCTCACCCACCTGGCAGTGGACCGCAAGGTGTCGGCGTCGACTCAGAACCAAGCCTTTAATGCGTTGCTGTTCCTGTACCGAGTAGTGCTGGAATTGGCAATGCCGCAACTGGACGCGGTGCAGCGAGCGAAGAAGCCGCAGCATTTGCCAGTAGTGTTGTCGCCCGAAGAGGTTCGGCAGGTGCTGTCGCAGTTGGACGGGAAATACTGGATCGCGGGTAATCTGCTCTATGGCTCGGGGCTTCGCCTGATTGAATGCTTGCGACTTCGGGTGCAGGACATCGACTTCGGGATGTGCCAGCTTGTGGTCCGTGGCGGCAAAGGAAATAAGGACCGCGTTACGGTACTGCCCGATGCCATTACGGAGCCTCTGAAAGAGTACCTGCAAAGGGTACGTACCAACCATGCGAAAGACCTGAAACAGGGTTTAGGTCAAGTATACATGCCACCCGCGTTGGCACGAAAGTACCCCAGCGCCGCTTCTGAATGGCGTTGGCAGTTTGTGTTTCCCTCCGCGACCTACATCAGTAACCGGGATACGGACCGGATGGTCAAGCACCACTTGCATGAGAAGACACTGCAAAGGGCGATTCGCAATGCGGTGAAAACGTCCGCTATCGCCAAGCGAGCCACGGCGCATACCCTCCGGCACAGTTTTGCCACGCATCTATTGCAGCGCGGTGCGGATATTCGGACCATCCAGGCTCTACTGGGACACAAGGATGTGAGTACGACAATGATCTACACGCACGTAATTCAGAAGGGAAAAATAGGTGTGCGAAGTCCGTTAGACACAGCATGATTAGAATTTCGTTCCGTATTTGCCAAAGCGGCCATTCCACCAGGCGAGGCTGATTGGACTAACGAACGTCGGATAGTGACCGATACCGTTGAAAAAGTCGGAAATATTAGAGAGGCCTTTTTTCTGTTGGAAACGAAAATGTCCTGAGCTTGTGGCCTTATGCCATGCCTGTGGCCACCAGTAGCTCTGTACGAACATTGCGCCATTCCTGTGATCCCCTTCCGTGTTTCGGATTCTTAAAATTGCTCGTAGCGGAAACTATTTTTCCGCTACTGAATATTTCAGAGTTTTGCAACACAATAGGCCGACAGCTGCCCTTCAAGGGTGCATGAGAGCCTACTCAGACTGGCTACTTCCGTCGCTTCTGATCTACTGCAGAATTTGCCAATGGTCATGTGCGTTGCCAAAGGGGTGTCTTCGGTAACGTATCCCATTACCGACCTGATCACATCTGCATGCGTTTATCATATCTGCTGTGGATTCCGGCGGGCGGATGCAATATTGCTGTCTAAAATTCCGTTCCCGTGCGTTACAATATAGCAATGAGTCACCAAAACATAATGTGGTATCCCACTGATGCAGGATCAACAAGACTTCAATAACCCGCAGGAAATCTTTGACGCCTATGCTCAGCGCATGGCTGAGTGGACACAAGGTGTACCAGGCGCCGTGCTACAGGAAATGGGCAGGGAATTTATGCAGGCGTGGAACAATTTATCCTTGCAGTCCTTACAAACTCCGCAGAAATGGGTGGAGATGGCGGCCAAGTATCAACGCGATCAGATGAACTTGTGGTTGAGTGTGTTTGGAATGCAGGAGGCAAGTGCCGGGCATGCGATCGCACCGCAGCGTGGAGACCGCCGTTTCACGGGTAAAGAATGGCGTGAGAATCCGGTGTTCAATTATCTCAAGCAATCCTATCTGCTGGCTTCCAATGTGCTGTTGGAAATTGCTGATAACGCGCATCTTGACGAGCAGGATAAGAAAAAACTCAGATTCTTTACCCGTCAATTCGTCGATGGCTTGTCGCCCAGCAACTTTGCCACGACGAATCCTGAGGTCATAAAGCACGCGATTGAAACTAACGGGCAAAGCCTGGTTGACGGGTTAAAAAACCTGATCGGCGATATCGATAAGGGTCGCATCAGCATGACCGATGAATCGGTGTTTAGATTGGGTGAGAACATCGCCACAACGCCGGGCGCCATTGTATTTCAGAACGAGCTGTTCCAGTTGATTCAATATCAACCGACCACCGAGAAGGTGTCGAATCGACCGCTCGTTGTTGTTCCTCCCTTTATCAACAAGTTTTATATTCTGGATCTGCAACCGGAAAACTCGTTTGTACGCTACGCCCTGGACCAGGGAAGCACGGTGTTCATGATTTCCTGGGTCAATCCAGGCCGAGATCATAACGATCTTTCGTGGAATGACTATATCGAGACCGGCGTGATTAAAGCGTTCGAGGTTGCGAAAACCATAACACGCGCCAAGCAGATCAATACCGTGGCGTGGTGTGTGGGCGGCACATTGTTGGCGAGTGCGTTGGCCGTTTTACAAGCCCGCAAGAACACGTTCGTCGGGGCTGCCACTTTTCTCACCACCCTGTTGGATTTTTCCGAGCCGGGTGAATTGGGGGTATTCATCGACAAAACCCAGGTCACGCAGCGCGAGCAATACGTAAAGCAAACCGGAATGCTGCCCGGGAAAGATCTGGCTTTGATATTCTCCCTGTTGCGCGCCAACGATCTCATCTGGTCCTACGTGGTCAACAACTATCTCAAAGGTCGCCAACCGGAGCCGTTCGACCTGCTCTACTGGAACAGCGACCCCACCAACTTGCCGGCCAATCTGTATGTATCCTACATACAAGACATGTATCTGGAGAACAAACTCGTACGGCCCGATGCACTGACTTTTTGCGGGGAGAAGATCAATTTGCGCAAGATCGATACGCCTTGTTATTTCTTGTCTACCATGGAAGACCACATCGCTCCCTGGGTGGCGACCTTTAAGGCCTTGAAGCTGTTTCCGGGACCCGTGGAGTTTACACTCGGTGCCAGCGGTCATATCGCCGGGGTCATCAATCCGCCGTCAAAAAATAAACGCCATTACTGGATGAACGGCGACCGCGATGGGAATCCACAGCATTGGCTGGAAACCGCCGAACAAGTCCCAGGCAGTTGGTGGCCACATTGGGATAGATGGCTGAAGGCACAAGGCGGTGCCAGAAAAAAGGCGCCAAAGGCGTTAGGTAACGCCAAGTACAAACCCGTCGAACCCGCACCCGGGCACTACGTCAAGGCGCGTTCGGACTGAATTGTTGGCCCAAAAAGGATCTTTATATCGAACCGTCTGTAGGTTTCCGACTTAGTGGTCCCGAGAACCGCTCCGCCGTCAGTGTGACCGTGCGCGATACATTATAGTTTGCGTAGGTAAGTCTTGGTAGCGGCAAAACCCGCGCCGCAATTCGACATTCCTTATCAAAACAAATAATATATTCATCGTTAGCTTCCCGGCCTGAATAACTCAGTATGTGTGCGGTTCGCCGGGGATCTTCGGTTTAGACACCTAGAACAACTCCACTTTGTCTGTCCTGTACCCGTATGGCGGATCGTAACGGCGCATCATCGTGGGCACAGCGCATATTCCCGGCACTGACCTGGCTGGGCGAACTAAGGGATAAACGCGTCCTGCGCACCGACGTCCTAGCCGGCGTCACCGTCGCGCTCGTTCTGATTCCGCAGTCCATGGCCTATGCGCAGCTTGCCGGCCTGCCGGCCTATTACGGGCTGTACGCCTCGTTCATGCCGCCGATGATCGCTGCGCTGTTTGGATCGTCCCGCCAATTGCAGACTGGGCCGGTGGCGATTGTCTCGATCATGACCGCCGCGGCGTTAGAACCCCTGGCAACCGCCGGCAGCGCCAGTTTTGTGGCCTATGCCATTATGCTGGCCTTGATGGTCGGCCTGTTCGAACTGGCCCTTGGCCTTTTGCGTATGGGGGCATTGGTCAATTTTCTCGCCCACCCAGTGATTATCGGCTTTACCAACGCCGCCGCCATTATTATCGCCACGTCCCAGTTGAGTAAGATTTTCGGCGTGTTTGCCGACAAGGGCGATTATTACTTCGAGACCATATGGAATGTGGTTCGGGCGGCGTTCACCGATTCCCATTGGCCGACCGTGGGGATCGCAGTGCTGGCATTCGTCATCATGATTGGCATCCGTCGCGTAAATCCACGCCTACCCAACGTCTTGATCGCGGTGGCCGTGACCACGCTGATCGCCTACTATATCGAATTCGAACGCGTCGAGGTCATCAAGCCCACGCAGATAGTCAATACCACCGTACGGACAGTGGTCGCAGAACAGCTCTCAGCCCGGAAGCAATTGGTGACTCTGGATCGCGCGATCGCCGCCGCCAACAACAGGTATGTCGAGGTGCGGAAGACCCTGGGCAGGGATGATCCCAAGTTCCTCGATGCGCGCCATCAGCTGGACTCCCTCCGCCTGCACAAGGAACGCCGCCAGAAGACCGTTAAGCTGGATCAAAGCGAGATCAAGGGGCTTCGGTTCCACCGGGTAAAGCAACACGGGGAGGATTCGGCACGTTATTATCTCGCAGGCGAATCACCGACCGGCGTGACCGCTGACACACATCTGTGGCGGGTGGTTCAGTTCAACGACGACGCCACACTCGAATTAAGTGGTGGGGGTGCGGTCGTCGGCAATATTCCCCGGGGTCTGCCGGCGCTCAAGGCACCAACCATCGACTTTGGCGTGGTGGCACAATTGCTACCAGCAGCCATTACCATCGCCCTGCTCGGCTTTATGGAGGCGATATCCATTGCCAAGGCGATGGCGACCCGCACCAAGCAGCGCGTCGATGCCAATCAGGAGCTCATCGGTCAGGGCCTGGGGAATATCGTCGGCGGCCTGTTTCAAAGCTATCCGGTATCCGGATCATTTTCCCGCTCGGCGGTTAACCTCGGCGCCAACGCCGTGACCGGATTTTCCTCGGTGGTCACCAGCCTGATCGTCGTGGTCGTACTACTGTGGTTGACACCCTTACTGTACCACCTGCCACAGGCAACGCTCGCGGCGGTCATCATGATGGCGGTCGTGGGGCTGGTGAGTCCGGGGATCTTCAAACATATCTGGAAAACCCAACGCAGTGACGGCATCGTGGCGGTAATCACCTTCTTGTTGACCCTGGCACTGGCGCCGCACCTGGATTACGGCATTCTCATAGGGGCAAGCATGGCGCTGGGGCTATACCTGCTGCGCACCATGCATCCACGGGTGGCGGTCTTGGGACGGTACTGGGACGGCACGCTGCGCGATGCGGAGCGTTATCAACTCGAGACCTGCCGGAACATCTCGATGATACGTTTCGACGGCTCGCTGTATTTCGCCAATACCAGCTACTTTGAAGACAAGGTGCTGGAACGCAGTTCACAAAAGCCGGAACTGAAATATGTCATCGTTGACGGAGAGGGTATCAATGTGATTGATGCGTCCGGTGAGGAAATGTTGGCCACGATGGTGGAGCGCCTGAACGATATCGGCGTGACGGTGATCTTTACGGAATTCAAACACCAGGCCTACGGCCTGCTGAAGCGCTCCGGCTTCATAGACAAGGTTGGTGAAGAACATTTTTTTCGAAACGTGGAGCACGCGCTGCGTCACGTCTGGCAGGAACTGGGCGACGATCACGTCGACACCTGCGCCCTCAACCCGCTACGTCAGGCGACACGGGGTTGAGCCGTATAGAGGCACCGGGGCGCGGTCAACATCGATAACGTCTAGCCCGCTGCCGTAACCGGTTCGCGCAAACAGCTTCCGCCCCGTGGGATTGAATTTGCGAGGCAAATCCATCAGTCCAGCCTTTCCGTTTGCACCAGAAAGTGCTAAGAAACCAGGAACAATACAGCCGCCGAATTAATTGTGACATCCTACTTGATCGTGAACGCCGATGATTTCGGATATGCCCCCGGCATCAATCAAGGCATTGTAGAGGCCGCCGCCAGGGGTATCGTGACCGCCACTGGCGTGCTCGCGAACTGTCCCGATTTCAAACGACAACTAGACGCGCTCGAAGCCTCAGAACAATTGGATATCGGAGTGCATCTCAACTTGACGCACGGTATTCCGCTCACGCCAGATATGCAAGTGCTGCTGCAAAAACGGAAGGGGCGGTTTCCAGATAAAATTAACCTCATACGCCATCTGGTGCTGAACAGGATAAACATGGCCGCGGTTGAGGGAGAGTGGCGTGCCCAAATTGAGCAATGTATATCACACGGGATCAAGGTACGTTTCCTGAATTCACACGAGCACGTGCACATGCTACCAAGTCTGTTTTCATTGATCGTGCGCCTGGCTCGTGATTACTCGATTCCTCACATTCGGGTTGTAGTCAGCGACTGGAAAGCCGAAAACACGATAGGCGCCCTCCCGAAAAACTCCATTATGGAGATATTGCGTCGCTTCGCGCCATCTGAGTATCGAACGAGGTCACCGGTTATGTTGGGGCTGGCACAAAGCGGTAAACTTGATCAATCTTACGTGGAGAGAACACTTCCGTCTCTTAAAACGGACAAGGTCTATGAACTTATGTGTCATCCTGGTTATTACCGGCCAGGGGAGATCGTCGATCCGGCGCTACTGCGCTACCACAAATGGGATCAGGAACGAGAGCTTCTGTGCGGAGAACACGTAAAACGGCTATGCCAGGAACACGCAATAAGACTCATCGGTTACCGTCATCTCAAGATTCTCGGTGACCGGCTTACGGTAGCGCCACAGACGACTTTTAGTTGAGTTTCGTGTGTGTTAATCGCCGTTACCAAAACTGTTCCGTGGCCCGCTGTTATTATCAAATCCGCATGTCGACGCAACGATATAAGGCGGCCTGTCTTTGACCTCCGCATATATCTTAGCGATGTATTCGCCGATGATGCCCAGGCTAATCATGATAAAACTGCCGATCAGCAGGAGTGTGATGATAATCGTCACGAATCCGGAAACCGCGTAACCGCGGAACCATGACCATAGCGCTTCCACGGAAACGATGATCCCAAAAACCAGGGTTACCGCACCCAATATCGTGATCACACGAAGCGGCGCGGAAGTGAATGAGGTGATGGCGGTCAGGGCCAGATCAAACAAAGCAAAGCCCGACCACTTCCCGCTCCCGGTATCGCGTTCAACGACGTCGAACGGCACACGCGATTGTTCAAACCCGGCCCAGCCCGCCAAACCACGGTAAAAACGGCCGCGCTCAGGCAAGTGGTGCACCAACAGGTCGATCACGGTGCGGTCCAGCAACTTGAAATCCGACGCGCCCCGCATGTTGAACCCACTGGTCAAGGACAGCAGCTTGTTGAACAACGCAACACTTGATCGCGTGAGCCAGCCATCGATCTGACGATCCCGTTTTACGGCATGAACCACCCTGGCGCCCGCGCGCCACTTTTCCAGCATTTGTGGTATTAGTGCCGGCGGGTGCTGCAGATCGGCGTCCATGGTAATGGACACGGCGCCATCGGCAGCCCTCAGCCCGGCCAGAAGCGCCGACTCTTTACCGAACTGACGGCTCAGGCGGATACCCTTGATGTTTCCGTCGACGGCGTTCAGCCGCTCAATTTCTTTGCAGGTCTCATCGTTACTGCCATCATCCACTATAATGATTTCGTAACTCATCCCTGAAGAATGTATTACTTTTCGAATGCTTTCGACGGCGGCGCCCAGCCCCGAAGCTTCGTTGTGCGCCGGCAACACGACGCTGACCACCAACGATGAATCGACCTGTGCGGCGTTATCGCCGGTATGCTCAGTGCTTTCCGGTTTCATTTCCCCGGTCACGATATACTGTATCCCATTCACTTAACGAGCGCTGGATCGCTGCCGCAAGCAGTACCGCACCCAGGGGAATCAAGCCGATTGCTTGAAACGTATTCACCCAAGAACGTGGCCAGAATAGCCGACCGGTCCCCGCCAACAGGACAAAAGAAGCAACGACCAGCACTCGAAACAAACTGTCTCTGTATTGCCGCACATTCCACATGTAGAGCACATACACGAGTGCCGGTAAGATTACCACGAAGTAATGTTTCTGTGCGGTGGTAGTCGTTGCCGCGACCAGGGCGAAGATGAACGACGCCACGGCCGGCTGCATCCAACCGCGAGACAGTCGCCCGTATTTATAACTGACGTAAGCAATCCATCCCAACATGACCACAAACACCATCCAGGCCACGACTTGCACCGTGGAATCCGGCAGTGATAACAACGAGACGGTACCGCTGGTGCCGCCGAGGTGACGGACCTCCATATCGGTAAGTACCCGGCGGAGACTGACAAACAGCGATACGTTATTTGAGGCGGACCATACACCTTGTGGCGTAGCCTGTTCCATCATATGCGCCACCCAACTATGCAAGTAGAGCCAATTCTTGTTCACCCCAACCAGCATCATCGGTACTGCTGCACCCGCAACCGCTCCAATCCCCGCCGCAACCACCACCCTGAGGCGCGCAGATACCGCATACCACACCAGGAAAGGGACCGCGAACGGTTTCAACAACAATGAACAGCCCAAGACCAGACCGCCCAGAATTGGGCGGTGATTCGCAACGAGCAGGCAACCGCCGACCAATACAGCCAGCAACAACACGTTGGCCTGGCCATAATACAGGTGCGATAACAGGTACCGAAGTATTACAAGCAAACTAACCCCAGCTACCAGTAACCGGTTAGCCGGCGGCTCATCAAGAAACTTGCGATCTGCAATCGCGTGATACCAAGACAAAAAGACAATACAGACCAACGCAACACTGAATATTGTCCAAACCAGAACTGCCCAGTTGAAAGGCAAATTTGCCAAAGGTGTGCATATAAACGCGAACAGCGGCGGGTATCGATAGTATTTGCCCGCGTCGCTGGCGATCGTATACAGGTTTTCCTCCGCCAGCATGGTTCGCGCGGCATGCAGATAAACAGCGAGGTCACTGCCAAATGGATCGTTAACCTGCTTGCGGTAGGCAAGCACGATTAGCACCACACCACATAGCGCGAAAAGTGCCCACATTACTCGATCGAGCGAGCACCATGACTGATTCAAACGCATCGCGAAAAATCCAAATATATCCGGCGCGAGTGATACGTCAAATCCATATCAAAATGTGAGAACGGTTGTGATTTACGGTTAGGCGCTTGACGATCAACTCGCTCTTGAGATTTTCATCTTGCGCCATTTTGCTTAATTCTTCACCGCTGAAGCTGAGTAAGCCCGTTTTGCGTCTCAAACGTGCATAGTTTCCAAATTGCGCACGCCAGAGAAATCGAACAGTTTTCAGGAGCGCTCGGTCTCGAAAGGCGGAGCGGAGGACGCTGTAGATATCCTCCAGCAAGCCGGTATCAACGAGAATATCGGCGATCAAGAACCTTGCCCCGGGTGCCGCCACGCGCTTGACGGCTGCCATCAAACGCCGCACGTCGTCTTTCTCCTGATAATATTGAATCACGCTCAGACAGATTATCTTGTTGAATCGTTCGTCACCGAGGATGGACAGGTCCGTATAGTCCTCGCCGAGTTGTTCAACCTGTGCATTGTGGTGGCGGATTAAACGCGACCGGCATTGCTGAACGTACTTGGAAGACACATCCACACCGCACACTTTGTCAACTTTGGGGGCCAAGATTTCCAGCAGGTGCCCGGGTCCGCAACCGATATCGAGCACCCTATCCTGCGCGGAAAATTCCATCACCTCCCTACTGTTTTCGAGAAACACGTTTACATTGTGGCGAAGAAACTCATCGTCAAACGTAGATTGATCAGACCAAAAACGGGCCCATACAGAGGGATCCGAAACCTTGCCGGGTATATTGGTCACTATCGATATGCTGCCGGAGTGCAGTCAGTTATTCAAATTGCGGGATCTTTCAATGCCAGATCCTTGGATTATATCAACGAATCCACTTCGCCCCAGTGCGGAACAGGGGGGCGCGTCTTGGAACGCCACATGGTCGGCGACGATGGTGTGTTTCTACCCGCGCTGATCCCATCTCACCCTCGAGTCGATCCTCGCTTGGCGGTGCAAGACTCGAGCCCTTGGCGGACCTTATAATGGCAGGTCAAGAAACGAATCATCGAAGCAGAGATGTTTTCAATACGTTCCAAATTGCCTTAGAAGGTGCGGATTGGCCGAGGGCATCTCGGCTCTTTTAACTGGCCGCCGGCAACGATTGTGATGCGGTTGTTTGGACTGGAGATTGATTAATGGCAATGACCCCGATTTCGTGCATTAGATACACCGTTGTTTGTGCGGCTCTCACTGCGCTGACCGCTTGCGCCGGCGCCGGCAAGGGGGCGGTGCAAGGTGCGGCAAGCGGCGCGGTCGCAGGCGCCGCCAGCGGCCTGATATCTTCGTTGATCTTTGGTGGAGATCCTGGCGAGGGCGCGCTGCGAGGCGCGGCGGTGGGAGCAACCATTGGTGGTGTCAGCGGCGCTGCCAAAGGCTCACAGAAGGCGGCCGCTCAGAGAGACAAGCAATACGCTGCGCAGGAACGCCAATTAGAACGGTATCGGCGTGATATCGGCGACGACGCTTTCAACGGCGTGGTTGCACTCGCTGAGTGCAACTACGAGATCGCGATCGCCAATGCGAATGCAGCGAGCCGGTCGATGAATTCCAATCATGCGCTGTCAGGTTTGTGGATCAAGGCACTGACATACGCGGACAAGGGCGACGACGCGGTAGCACGTGCTATGTATCCGGACATCATCAGGTGGGATCGCGCCGTCGATTCCGAAGTCAAGACCGAACTCAGGCTTGAGAAGGCACTGCAGGAACTGATGCAGATTCGCGCAGAGTACCAACTACCGAAAACTTGCAATTCCTAGACCGCAAGCTCCTGCCCTGCGGTATTCAATCTTTCTATTTACCCGGAAACGTCATTAGAACAACCGATTGAATACCGTCATCAACATCGTCGGCCCCATCTTTGGCATCGGATTATTGGGCTATTTCGCCGCTCGGCAGGGTTGGTTTGCGGAGAAAGCCGCCGAAGGGCTGGCGCTTTTCGTCTTTGATTGGGCGGTACCCATCATGCTGGTGCGGATATTTTCCTCTGCACCTTTGCCCGATAGTTTCCCGTGGAAATTGCTGGTCGCCTTCTATGTGCCGGCCATTATCTTTTATGCCTTGGGTATATTGGTCGCAAAAAGATACTTCGACCGCCACTATCTCGATCAGGTTATCACTGGCTTTGCCTATACGTTTGGCAATTCGGTATTGCTCGGCTTGCCGTTGATACTGTTGACGTTCGGTGAGGCGGGCACCATTCCGTTTTTCATCTTGTTGTCTTTACATGGATTGTCGTATTTGTCCGCAACAACCATATTGATGGAATTGGGCCGCAACCGCGCACAACCGGTTTCGAAATTGATCGTCGGGACCATGAAGGGATTCGTCAGCAACCCGATTATACTTGGCATGGGCACAGGTCTGATCCTCAATCAGCTGCAAATAACACTCCCCGGCCCGCTCGACAAAATTGCGGAATACATGCAATTGGCGGTGATGCCCTGCGCGCTGTTCTCGCTGGGCGCCGCGTTAAATGCATACGGCATCGTGGGTCAGTTGAACCAATCCATGCTTGCGGTTTTCGTCAAGAATATCGCTTTCCCCGCTCTTGTGTGGATGCTGTCGGTGTATGTCCTCGAACTGCCGACGTTGTGGGCGATGGTCGCGACTCTGCTGGCGGCCCAACCTGCCGGGGTGAATATCTATTTATTTGCACAGCGCTATCAGGCCGCCCAGGCCTTGGCGACCACCACGGTTTTTCTGTCCAACGTCATGGGCATCGCGACGCTCACGGCGTTGGTGTTCATATTCGAACAGATCGGTTGGTAGACACAACAGCGGTAATATACTGGCGCGGCGAAGACCGAGTTTATCAAGTCAACCACGCGTAAAGATGCAGCAACGCAACACCGAGCAGCAACATGATCAAACAATAACTCAGGTTCCAGCGAAAAAACCGCCAACTCTCGATCCCGTAACGACCCTGTATCGTAAGATGGGTGGCGGACAGGGGACTGCTGGCAACGCCAATCCCCCAAGTCATGAGAAATACCATCGCCAACAGCGTTGGGTCCGGATGAATGGGTGTCAACCACGTGGCCGCGGCCGTCACCGAGATGATCGGGTGCATCCCAACCGCCGCCAATCCGACCATCACTACCAGGGTGGTGGACGCGGTGGTCCCATTGAACTCCGCAAAAGGCAACTGGTCATCGATACTTCTGAATACACTCGCAAGACCGACGGCCAGCACACCGGCGGCAAGAAACAAAAGTAACTCCCCCGACATCTCCGGGAGGCGCAGGCTAACGTGCCGTTGCACTCGCACCAAGGCCCGGCGGCAACCGCCGCGGCGTCCCAAAACCATCAACGTGAGCAGCGGTGAAAGCAGACTGATTACCGTCAATACTGACCATTGTGGAAGAAAAACGTGGGTGATCATCACACAAGCCGCCAACAAGCCTGGTATCCAAAGGCTCTGGAAATGGATCGGGTAGCCACTGAATGCCGCCAGGCGAGAAGGGTCCGTTACCAACGCTTCCGCGTACGTATAAGCCAGACCAGTCAGCGCCAACGGCAGGCCGATTGCGATCAGAATCGGCAACTCCGCTCCCGGCGAATAGGTCAGCACCACAGCCATGCCTGCGAAGAAGGTTGACCACAGCGCCGCAGAGGAAAACCCGCGAGAGATCAAAATCGCCGTGCGCTTGTCGAAGGTGCCTTGCCTGGCAAGACGGTCACCGATGATAACCACGGCAGAGAGATTGATGGCGGCACCGAACAGATGAATCCCAACTAGTGTTCGCAGGTAGGCGTGTCTACCTCGGGGAAGCGCCTCTTCTTGACTGGCTTCGGGCACACTCACCAGCCTCAGGAAACTCACGGCAGCCAACATCGACAGCAGCGCGTGGTTCTGATCGATCAGCGCTACGGCGTCCATCGGGCCATCATGGCGCCAACCCCAAAACAAACCCGCCAAACCCAGGACGGCGAGAATACCGACCTGAACGCGCTGCCGGCGCGGCGTGCGGGTCCAAAGCAACGCGCCCGCGAGCCACGCCGACAATCCGGACGGCCAGGCCGGAAACAGGGGCCACACGCCGTGGATGACTGCAAACACGATCATCAATGCCAGTAACGTGCCGGCCAGGATGGTAGAGACCTGACCGGGATGACGGGTATACGGCCCCATTAGCTAGCCCGCATTTCTTACCAGCCCCCGGGTCCCTTGGTGCGATATGCGGGCTAATGGGCCTGAGTCAGCGAGACCATGGTAACTCCTACCCAAGCCCGCGCTCGCTCTCATCGCCGGCGTTTTGCCCACGCTCTGCGCGGCCCTGAGAAAACTCCAGTAATACCGGCCGCAGAATGTGCAACATGTCGGCCGTGCGCATAGAAATGATGTAACCCCGGCTGCCGCTCAACACCCATCTCGCGCGCGAACTGTGCAGTCCCACCGCCCTTTAGATAGGTGTATGGATGGTCATTGAATGCGACCTTGGCACGGCGCAATGCATGCACCGCTTGTGTCATCGGTGCTTTGGGTTGGTTCATTGATCCCTTCCTGTTTCAACTTTCCTGTTGCCGGTGAGCGGCAACTATCAGTTCGCCGCGTCTGTCTCCCCAATGGCCGTCATGTCGGCAGCTGCCAACGCTGACACCAGTGAGTCACCGGTTGCGTCGAGTCCGCGGCGGCCATCGCAGCCGGTATTTCACACCGATTCGTAATAAGCGATCATCTTTTGGCGTGTTCCCGTATCCGGCAAGCGGCCGAACCCGGCACCCATGTTGTCAATCATGTGGCGCAACTTGGAGGTCGCCGGGATGGCGCAAGTTGCTCCGGGATGGGAAACCGCAAACTTCAAAAAAAACTGGCCCCAGCTTTGGATATCGAATTCCGTGGCCCAAGGAGGCAGCGGTTTACCCTTGACGCGGCGGAACAGGCCGCCACCCTGATAGGGGCGATTGATCAACGTTGCGATACCGCGCTCGGTGGCCAGCGGCAGCAGGCGTTTCTCGACCTCACGATTGGCAATACTGTAGGTGAACTGCACGAAGTCGAACGGTTCGTTCTGCAGTATCTGTTCGAGCTCGCCGTGGTCGCGGCCATGCGAGGTGGTGATGCCGATATAGCGCACCTTGCCTTCCGCCTTCCATGTCTTCAGGGTTTCGAGATGGGTCTCCCAATCGACGAGATTATGGATCTGCATGAGATCGAACACCTCAACACCCATGCGCCGCATCGAGCGTTGCATCTCGGCAATGCCTCGTTTCCCGCCCCGCGTCCACACCTTGGTCGCTGCGAACAGCGCTTTCTTGTTACTCACTTGTTTCAATAAATCGCCGATAACCTGCTCGGACGAGCCGTACATGGGTGAGGAATCGATGACCGCGCCACCGTGATCAAAAAACGCCTGCAGCACACTGAGCAGGTTTGCGCGCTCTTGTGCATCATCACCTACGTCAAAGGTCTGCCACGACCCCATGCCAATCACCGGCAGTGCCTCGCCCGAGGACGGTATCTTTTTTTTAATCGGTGACTGCTCCATGGCAAACACAAGCCGCGGCGTCAACGCCAAGGTGTATCCCAGCCCAAGCAAGGATTTTAGGAATGATCGTCGATATATAATGTGTTTTTTGCTCATAGGCCGCAAATCAATCCTGCTGAGATGGAATTATAGCCTTGGCGGACACACGATCAGCAGGCACCGTGATCAACAATGCCCGGTTCCGGTAGTTCCCGCGTTGTGAGCTTCAGGCACCGGTTGATTTCCGGTCGTAGAGCGCCCGGCATTCGGACTCGCGGCCACGCACCACGCGCCGCCCGATCAGCGCACCGCGGGTCTCGGTGACGATGGTGTGCTGTCCTTCCTGGTGGTGATCGTCGTAGAAATATACCACCACCCAGTCCCGAGTGCGGTCCAACTCATGCGCCCGCGCGGTGTTGGAGAATAACACGGTAAAGTGCCACGCATCGCGCTGGGTGTGCAAAATCGGCAGCCACGCCTCGCTCTGTGGATTGAAGCGCTTGGGGGCGATGGTGGGCAGCTTACCCTGTGCCGGCCCGTGGCCACGTCCCACGCACCCGGCCGAGCATACTCTCCAGGGTGGCGCGGATGGCCACCGCGCGCCGCGGTCCGACACCGGTGAGCGATTCGAGGCGGCCGTCATGGGCAGCCAACTCTAGGGCCTGCAGGGTATCAACGTGTAATTCATCGTGTATCCGCTGTGCGAGACGCGGGCCGATCCCGGGAACCGATTGCAACAGCTTTTCCGGATCGAGCACGCCACGCAACCGCTCGAGTTGCACCCAGCGCCCGGTACGCAGGATCTCGTCGATGGCGGTGGCCAACCCGCGGCCGACATTGGGTAACGCCAACAGGCCTTCCATCCCTTGGCGGCGTACGAGCGCAGCCAGGTCCTCACCGAGCCCGGCGATGATGTCCGCCGCGCGCCGGTAGGCGTTGACGCGGAACGGATTGGCGCCTTGCTGTTGCAGAAGGTCGGCGGCCTCGCGCAGCTTGCCAGCCACCTGTTGGTTGATCGTGGGATCGCTGGGCATGGGGGAGTGATCAACTTAACGATACGCGGCGTAGTGTTGATCAAAATGGACCGGTTCTCGGTCACCCAAGTTTGCGCGCGACAAAGTCAAGGCGGTCTTGTCCCCAGAAAAGCTCGTCACCGATGACATAGGTGGGCACGCCGAACACACCATGCTGGATCGCGCGTTGGGTGTCGCGTTCGTATTCCGCGGCAATATCCGGTTCGGTGGAAAATTCCGCTAATCCCTGGCCATCCATTCCCGCGTCGTTTGCCAGCGCAATAATGGTGTCAAGATCGGCGATGTTGGCCTCCTCCGCCCACACGGCACGCAACAGTCTTTGTGCCAAGCTGAGCGCGTCCAGACCCTGCCGGCGTGCGGCGATGATCATCAACGACGCGGGATTAGCATCTACCGGGAAGTACTTCGGCTCGAGCACCAACGGGATATCGAGATAATCACGCCAGCGGCGCAGTTCCAGCAGACGATAGGCTTGACGCTCGGGGGCCCGCTGCTTGAGCGGCAATCCACCGGTTGCCGGAAACACCTTGGTCAGGTCAATGGCAAGCACATTCACTGTGGCATTGGCATCGCGGGTGATGTTGGCGAAACGCTCGCCACCCAGATAACTATATGGCGAGACAGGACTTAAGTAATAATCGACAACTCGGGCCATGGCAAATGATCTCCACTATTGAAAAAAGGTGAAAAAGGGGTCGATGACGATTAATGGTAAAACACATTACAATCATTACCATACACGATACTCAAACGTTAACCGATGAACCGTGATCTCGTTTAAACATCCTTATGACACACATCATCCACAGATTAACGCCCGTCGCCGCGCTGTGTCTACTGGCGCTAATTCCGTTAACGCCGGGAATCGCCCAAGCCGAGATCAGTCCCGAGCAGAAAAACATGGTCCTGGTGGGACATCACGCCCTCCATGGCCGGAGCGCATATCAACCGGTGATCCAGGAGTACGCGGGACGTTGGATTGCCTACGTCGGTCACCACCGGGGCAGCGCCCGCAACCCGCTCACCGGTAAGCGCGAATCCAACGGCACATCGATTGTGGATGTATCCGATCCCACGCGTCCCGTCTATCTCCATCACATCCCAGGTGCTGGCGGCGCGCAGATGGCGCAAACCTGCCGCGGAAGCGATCTCCCCGTCCACGATGACAACATCTACTTGCTGCGCGCGAACGGCGACGTATCTCATGAGGTGTGGAACGTCACCGACCCACGCGCACCGAGTCTAATCAGCACGCCGCTGTCGGGAGGCAACGCCACGCACAAGAATTGGTGGGATTGTAAGACCGGCATCGCCTACCTGGTTTACGATGGCCGGCAACTGGGATGGAACACACGCCGGCTGTTGTGGGTCGTCGACCTTGGCGATCCCGCCAATCCCCAGATCATCCGCCAGTTTGGACTGCCCGGCCAACAACCGGCGCAACACATATTCGGGGTCCCACCGGGTGCCCACGAGGCCACCCTGTCCCCCGATGGCAAGCGTCTTTTCATTGCCTACGGCACCGGCCAACAGGGAACCATGCAGATTGTGGATGTGCGCAAGCTGTTGAACTGCCGACCGGCCTGCCCCGCCAATCCCACGGTTGAGGAACTGATCGATCCGCAGGTGGCACGGCTGGACATGCCGCGTTTCTGGGGCGCCCACACCGCGTGGCCGGTGATGGAGATACCGGTCCCCGAACAGGCAAAATTCATCAACGCCAGCCCACGCGACTTCGTGGTGCTAGTGTCCGAGTCGTTCGCCACCGGGTGCCAAGAAGACGCACACGACATGGTATTTCTGGTTGACATCAGCGACGAGACCCGGCCGTTCCCAGTGGCGAACTACCAGGTCCGCGAATCACAAGGCGGGTTCTGCGATCGCGGTGGACGTTTCGGCGCCCACTCAGTGAACTGGTCTTATCATCCCGCGTTTTACAGAAAACTGATCGTCGTCTCGTACTTCAACGCCGGGGTGCGGGCGGTAGACATTCGCGATCCATTCCAGCCCAAGGAAGCAGGCTTTTACATCCCCGCAACCCACAATGATGCTGTCGCGCAAACCAATAATGTCGAGATCGACGGACGCGGATTGATCTACCTGGCCGATCGTGCCGGCTCCGGCCTGCATATCGTGAAACTCAACGGAACCGCAGCACAAATCGTGCATCAATAAAAATCGGAGGCCGATCGCTATCGGCTGGGTACGATCGTATTGTTTCGGTCCCGGCGTGCTAACCCGTCAAAACGCCGCCTGTTCGGCCTCCAAAACGGCCAGGCTCACCTGCCTGCCGAATTCCTCCTCGAACAACGGCCACTTCCGGTATTGGTCCATGCGCGGCATAAGCTTTGCTTTGATCTCATAGGGCGCGAGGCCCTCCTCGCTGTATTTCACTGCCGCGTCGTAGACCGTCTTCAGGTATTGTCGGAATGCGTCACCCGCCTCGGAACCGCCCGCGGGCCCGTGGCCAGGCACGTAGTGTTTGAACTTGAGAGCCAAGGCACGATCCAGCGCCGCGATATTGCCCCGAAACGTGCCGTCGTCCATCCTCCCCATGCGTTGATACACACCGATATCGCCGAGGAACATCAACGAATCCTCCACTACCTCGATCATCGCATCGGTCTTGGTATGCGCGTGCTCCGACAGGTAGACCCGAAAGGTGAGCTCGCCGACGGTGATTACCTGACCGTCCTGCAATACCTCGGTCGGGATCTCGGCTTGAGTCCCATCGGTAGCGCCATTGGTGAGCCTGCTCAAAAAATCGAGCCACACCTGCGCCCCACCCCCTTTGGCCTCTGTGATCATTTGCGGATGGGCGTAGATCTTGACCTGCGGATATGCCTGTTTGATGGCGTGACTACCCAACCAATGATCCCCATGGATGTGCGACACGAAGACATGACTTACCGGTTTGTCCGTGATCTTACGGATTTGTCGCAACACCATTGCTCCGATATACGCGCTGGACCCCGGGTCCACGACCACCACACTTTGGTCGGTGATCACAAACGCCGGATTGTTCATGAAACCTCGGTTTTCGGGAGTGGGGATTTCCGTCGGACCATGGATTACATACACGTGCTCGCTGACCTGCCGCATTGGATAATCCGGTATCTCCTGCCCGGCCGATGCCGCAGAGATTGAAGCGAGCCAACATACAAAAACGCTAGCGCATAGTCTCATCATCTTTCCGTCTTATAGGTCGGTAAACACAAATCAATGAAAACTTTGGGCTATGAAAAATAGCGCCAAACCAAAAAACTAAAGTTCCGTCCACAGAGGGCCAAATCAGAATTATTACCTGGTGTATCAAAGTATCACATAGACTTTGTCCTGCCCACAGTCACGTCTAAACGGTGAGATATACAGCTTCCCGGGCCCAAACATACTGGGCCGGAGTCAGTGACTCCGGCCCAGTACTCGATCAACCCTTCCTATGTCGTCACGGCACCCAGGACGCTTCGAATAAGATGCTCGCTAGTGCTTCATTCCAACCATCTCCAGGGCTTGGTGCAAAACATCGAGGGATTGTCCGTGTTTACCACTTTTATGCAGCCGCTCACCTTCATCCCGCAATTTCTCGACCTCAAGCAACTGTTCGGCATTCAAATTCGTGCCTTTTTCCAACGCGGCATTGATCGCCTTGACGTCTTTTGGACAGTGTCCTGCATAGGCCGGTGACGCAATCACCAGCAATATCGTCGTAGCACAAAGTTTCTTGAACATAACTGACTCCGTATTTCGTATATGTTATTCGGGGGCCCGGGCCGAAGAGAACGAACCTCTGCGGCTGAGACATCCCGACTGACGCTTTCTGTAGAGCAGATTTAGACGCCTGACTCTGTCATATGATTCCATAGCCGACATGGCACGGGGGTCCGCGAGGATTTGACTCCCTGCCCCGCTGGAGTCTTTGTCATCTACGAGGAGCCGGCTGGCATATCAGACTCAACATCGCTACTTGCCGACGGCCAATCTGAGAACGGAAACGGCCTATCGTCCGATTTAAATGTTGCATATTGAAGAATCTGATAAATGAATCTACTCAAGCTTGCTCCAAGATCGAGCAGTTTTTGATTCCGGTCGCCGGCAATGAGAACAAATCCGAACTGCAGCACTACCACCGCGACGACGACAATCTCAGCAACGCTGTAAATTAATGTAAAAAGAATGACATAGAGCGCGCGAATCCAAGTCTCCCGCCGCGATGGTTCTTGTTTCAAGACTTCTACCATGGGATTGGTCTCCTCTCCAGGTTACGTGGGTTTAAACTGCGGCAACCATACCGGATGAGTCCACGTGTGAATAGATCGCACCTACTCACAAATAAAACGCGCGGGCCTTTCCGGCGCGGACCGTGAATAGAGTCGGGGATCCTGGATCCTGGGTCCAGGATTCGTGCTAGAGGATCGGTGAATGCGTACAGAACGCCTGTTAGATACGGTCTCGATGAGATCTGCGGCACTATGACATCGCGCTTCGGTTTATATTACTTCAGCAGCGGGTGATCCTTGGGCAGTTGCTTCACGTACCACATTGCCAGCTTGTGCCGCATGGACTTTTGCGAAACCTGATCTTCCGGTAAAGGTTGGATTAATTTATCGTGCACTAGCAACCGGTAGAGGAACAGGATCTTCTCGTTCACGGAATCAGCCGGTTCAAACTCGACGGCCCCTCGATCCTCACCATATTTCATGGCGGCGAGTATGGCCGCCTTGATCAAGGCCGCTTCATTTTTCAGTTTTTTCATGTCACTAGCCCGCTTTTCTCGCCAGGCGCCCCGCGACTATTCTGAAAAGAAAAATAGGGGTCGGTGTCTCAGACTCCGACCCCTAATTTTTCACAGTGCTTGCGCTGCGCGTAGTCGCTGTGTGCGCCTGCATCCGGGTCCTGGTGAGAAATGCGGTCTAGCCGGGGGCAGGCCTTGCTCTTTACAAAACGAATCAAGGCCTGCCCCCTTCGTTATTTCCCAACAGGCCCTCAGGAACCAACGCGTAGCGATTGACTATTTCTGAGGCGCGGCCTGAGGGACGGCGCCCTTGGCGGCCCCCATCATTTCGTTGTACCACTTTTCATAGTTCGTGGGATCCATGGCCTTGGTCATGTCCTCGAACCACTTTGTGTAGCTTTGTGGATCCATCAGTTTACCGGCTTGGCCCATTCCCTGCATGTAGGCGTTCGGGTTCATTAGTTGCGTGTAGGGTGCTGGATTCATCCACTGCGTATACATCGACGGATTCATGTACTGCATATACGGCATGGGATTCATCATCCCCATATAGGTATTTGGATTCATCCACATACCCGGATTCATGCCCATCATCATTGGGTTCATCATCGTCGCCGGGTTCATCATGACATTTGGATTCATCATCATGCCCATCATCTGATGCGGATCGGGTTGTTGCGCCTGGACCGCAGTTGCGGCGTGCATGCTGGCAACCAAAGCCAGCGCGCCGATCGTGGTGGTAACTCTTTTCATTAATATCTCCTGTTTGATGTTGAACTTACCCGGAAAACCGGGCCTGGCTCGAAGGTTCGGTCGATCTGAAATAACCAACGGTAACGCTCGTCAATCGCTGCTTTACGGGGTAAGCCTGGTTCATCCCAACCCTCAATAGAATGCGATTATAAACTTTACCCATGCAAAGACCAGAACAATCCTCGCGGTACCGAATGGCTCATCAATCAACAGTAGGAGACTGGAAACCACGACGATTCCGCTTGGTTTGGCACAACCTCATTCTTGCGATGCTCCATAAAAATTTACGATAGGCGACAAAATGAATTCATTGGCTGCTGTTTCGTACGTAGCCGCTACCTAAGTTAGCTCCCTTAATATGAACCGGCAGCGGCCTTGACGAAATCGCCCTCGGTAATGATGCCCACCAACTTCCCGGCCACAACCACCGGCAAGCACCCGACCTTATTTTCAAGCATCACGTGTGCCGCCTCGCGGACAGGGGTTTCAGGAGAAGTTGTGAGCACGTCACTCGTCATCGCCTCCTTCACTGGCAGCGATTCATACATCTTGTCTGCAATCCGCGATCCATAACCCAACGCCCGCAGCAATGCGCCGCGAAACAAATCCCGCTGCGTAACGATGCCACAAAGCCTGCCATCGTCATCCAGTACAGGAATATGCCGGATACGCTCTTGTTTAAGCAGGTTGTTGGCGACTGAGAGACGATCATTTCGACCCAGCGTAACCACCGGATCAACCATCAAATCCCGCACCAATGGCACACCCTTACGCCTCATACGCCTCCCCGTATTCGATCCGCTAACGCTTGATCTGCCAACATTACTTGCGCTATGCCTCTTCAGAGTAGATGCATTCCTATCATCTCGGTCAATCCGTGACGTTGACCCGCATCAAAGACTCCGTACTTTCGGCGCGGTTTTCATGCCTCTACGTAGTCTGCGACAACCCGCGATCGAGTCGGCCTCACGCCACGAGAGAAAGCGGCCAGGCACGCCGTCCGACAGTATCAATGACAGCGAGCGCGGGGAATTGCCGGGTAATTAACCTGGTATCACCCCAAACGGAAGCCGGCATTGGGGACATTTTTCGAATTAGTCCTTGTGTTTTTAATGAATTGGCTCCATCATCTATATACAATCTACGTTCTGGTCTGCCTTCAGCTACCCGCCCGTCCTGGGCGGTTGTTTAAAGTCACCCGCGACAACTAGGTTGTTCGACTCGCGCCCGAATTGCGCGCGGATATTTTATTTGATACGGAGGCCAGAATGGCTATTGGTACTGTAAAGTGGTTTAACCCCGTCAAGGGTTTCGGCTTCATCAAGCCGGAAAGTGGTTCGCGCGACGTGTTTGTGCACATCAGCGCAGTGGAGCGCTCGGGACTCGGAACGCTGGTCGAAGGTCAGCGCCTGAGCTACGATATTGTCAAAGAGCGCGGCAAAGAAGCCGCTGACAATCTCAAGACGGCATAACCCAAATGCATTCGACGTCCTCGCGGCGTCCTGCTTTTGAATAAGTAAAAGGCAGCCCTCCATGGGCTGCCTTTTTTTGTACCAACTGAATCGCATATCGACCAAGGCGCCGGTTTTAATTTCACTCCCCGGTGCAATACCTGGTTTCAAGCGCTTTTCGATCTTTATTGCGGTGCTGATCAGTTGTTAATAATTGAACCGCACGCCTAACAGTATATTATTGGTTTGATACTTGATCTCCGTGGGTACCGCGCCGGCGGCAGCAGATGTCTGCACACTGGGATCATCGGTCGCAAAGTAGCGGTATTCACCGAAGATCTCGGCGCTCTGCGAAATATCCCAGCTGGCCCCGGCTATGGCTTGGAACGCCAATACCGACTCGCCTTCAGAGAGCACGTTTGGTATTGCGCTTACGCCGAACCCATCCGCCTCGACATGCGCGATACCCAAACCGCCTCCGATGTACGGGCTAAAGCTCGACTGCTCACTGAAATCTATAAACACATTCACCATCGCAGCGGTACTCTCGATATCGCCGGTTGCGCCTGCCAAGGCACTGCCGTTGAGTTTGTGCGTATCCACATCGTTTGACCGGTAACTGACTTCGGCCTCGCCGCGAAGCCGGTTGCCGGTGCCGATTTCACGCAATCGCCAACCAATCGCTGCGCCAAATCCATAGCCGTTATCGAATTCGGTATTGAGCGTGCCGGTCGCAGCCTGAAAGTCAAAATCCTTGACGTCGGTGTAAGCACCCCAGAAAGAGAAATAATTGTCGGCGAGTGCCGCCGGCGAGACCCCGGCAACGAGCACACAGATTGAACCGAAAGCCATCGATCTACGTAGATTCATGGTGAGACCTCCATATAATGAGTGGTCGGGCGAAATAAATCATTCCGTGCCTTGTGAGCGATAAAGATTGACTTTAAATCATAGTCTATCAAGTTTTATTCACTTCGCGGCGACCGCGACAATATATTTTTACTGGAAATTATAAATTAATGACACTCGGTGCTCGCAATATGCGGCGGTCCTCTTCATTAGATACGTGCCACGTGGGCAGATATTCCAGACTAATCTGCGGATCTCGGTTTTACTTTCGTTCCATCTTGGATCGTATCATCGGGATGAACAATGACCATTTCACCGTCTGTTAAACCGTTGATCACTTGTGACACCAATCCGTTATTGCGGCCGACTTCCACGACACGGCGGCGCGCCACTCCCTCGTTGATGACGAAAACCGCCCAACCGTTTCGGCCATAGCGGAACAGCGCGCTGGCGGGAATTTGCAGCACATCGCCCTCCTGCCAGATGAGAAAACTCGCTTCGAGCCGATAGCCGTCACCAAGACGGATCCATTTTTCCGGCGGCGAGGTGATGTCCACGATCACCCACACTCTTTGCTCTTCGATGCCCAACGCCGATATCTTGGTGAATCCCGTCGGCTCGACCACGCGCACCACCCCTTCCAATAGACCGTCGCCGCCCCAGCGATCAAACAACACCCGGGTACCGGGTTCTACGCGCACCGCATCCGCCGACAGCAGATCAACCACGACCTCCAATGCGCGCGGGTCACCAACCTCGACCAGCGCCTGTCCAGCGTGCACGACCCCCTCACTCTTGTGGTGCAACTTGAGGACTGTGCCGACTACCGGTGACCGAACTTGCACACATTCTCCGTTGCTCTCTACCTGCGCGGCGGAATAAGCTAGAGCGGTGCGCGCGGCCTCCAACTCGTGCCGGGCGACATCCACGGCAAATTGGGCCGAGCGCGAATTCGCGGCGGTGCGTTGCTTCTGGTTACGTGCCGCGTCCAGAGCCTCCTGCGAGATGGTCCGACTCTTCCACAGACGTTGTTTACGATCGTATTCACTGGCTGCGTAATCAGCATCGGCGCGGGCGGCACGTGATTTCGCCTCGGCGGCATCCAGCGAGGCCTCCGAAGCAGCTACACGTGCCCGTGCCTCCGCGCGGCGCCGCGGGTCCAACACATCGGACCGCAATGGTTCCAGCTCCACGGTAGCCTGACCTTGTTGCACCCGATCTCCCACATCGAGTTGGACGCGGCGCGCATATCCGGCCACCGGGGCCGACACCACGTAGCGATCGATGACCCGAGTCTTACCCTCCTCATCCACGGTCACCGACAGGGTGTCCCGCCTGACCGGTGCGGCATCCACCAACACCGCGCGCGGCCAGTAGCCCCAAACGATCGCGGCCACGATCCCCGCGGACAATAAGATGAGTCGCAATCGGCGTCCCCAAGACATATGGCTCACTCTCTCATCTTTAATACAGCGATCAAATCCAAGCAGCGCAATCGACGCCACACTAGATACCCCGAGATGATAGCTGAAGTGAGAATAACCATCGTCGCAAATGAATATGCGTCCGGTTCCAGTATCAGGGGAATACGATATAGATCCGATTCGAACTGTGACACCAGGTAAGCGCATAGTGCGCGCCCAAACATAAATCCTATCGGCAACGCCATCAATGTCAGCAAGGCAAGTTCACCGAGCAGAATGTATGCGATCTCGCCTACGGTAAAGCCGAGTACGCGCAAACTCGCCAACTCCCGGCCACGTTCGGACAACGCGATTCGCGCACTGTTGTAAACAACACCAAATGCGATCACGGCTCCCAGCGATGCCGTTACCATGGTGAAGAACAATATCGTCTGCTCCATAGTCTGATTGAACTGTGCAATCGCAGCTTCGCGAATCACCGTACCAGACACTCGCGGCATATCCTTGAGCCGCGAGTAGACCTTGCTTTGGTAACGGCTGTCGGTAGAGATATAGGCACCATTGATCACATCGCCCTCCTCAAGAAGCCGATTGAGTACATTACGTCGCAGATAGGCGGATACACCGAGATATTGTTTTGTGGTAGCGACCAGTGGGAGGCGCAGTGCAGGTTGGCTCCCTGCCAGCACATCGGCGAACTGAAACGTCTTTGGGCGCGCGAATCCCGTAGCACGCAATACCGGCTGGCTGTCTTCCAGCACTTCCACGGTCACCCAGTCACCTGCCTTCATACCCAGAATCTTGGCAAGGTAGTCGGTCATCACCACGCCCGCCGCGGGAAGTTTTATGCGCCTGAGATCTTTGTCCAAGATGCGATGTAGCTCCCCGTCGGATTCCACCCCCTGCAAGGCGGTACGAAAGCTCCGGTGTTCGAAATGTAAGCGTACCGGCACGCTGCGGAAACCCTCCACATGGGCTACACCAGCCACACCCTTGAGTGACTGCAGCGCCCGGGCCGAAGTCGGCCCCACAAAACTTACCGACAGGTCCTCACGCGAGCTCATTCCGTACTGGACATCGATCATGTGATGTATTGCGTCTTCCTGAAAGTTGGATACCATAATGACACCGCAGGCGCTGGCAATCCCGAGCACCGTCAACAGCGCACGCAGTGGACGGCGCTCAATATGACGCATGATCATCCGCGTCGGCTGCGCGAACCATCGCTGCAATCCTGCCCGTTCCACGAGCGTGGCACGGAATTCAGTCGGCGTCTCGGGCCGCATACCTTCGGCGGGCGGCAGTTGAACGGCACGGGCCACGGAAGTTAACGTGCCCGCAAGCCCCGCCGCTACGGCGACTAATGCCGCATTGACGACCACGCTCATTTTCAACTCGTACTCTAGAAAAGGAAACCGGTAGAAATCCTGGTATACGGCAGACATACCCTTACCCAAAAAAATACCGACCACCACGCCACCGGCCAAACCAATGGCCACGATCATGAGCGAGAACTTGGTGTAGTGCCAACCAATCTCGCCATTCCGGTAGCCGAACGCCTTGAGTATGGCGATCTGCTCGCGCTCGGTATTGATTAGACGGCCGATGACAACATTTAGAAGAAATGCCGCGACACCGAGAAAGATTACCGGAAAAACTGTCGCCATCGTCTCCAGCTGACCGAATTCCTCAGCAAGGAATTTATGCGACAATTGGTCCTGGCGCCCATAAGCGCCGCGCCCGCCATACGGCCTGAGAAATTCGTCCAGCCGGTCGATAACATCGTCGTGATTGGCGTCCGCGGTCAGTGACAGTGCGACATCGTTAAATGCGCCCTCCATATCGTAGGCCGCGGCCAGCGGCGCCCGCGCCATCCACAATATGCCGAAGCGTTGATAGTCCGGGAACACGGCGCCGGGTTGAATTTCGTAGATGTACTCGGGCGAGAGCACGATGCCGACAATGGTCACCGCTTTACGCCGACCATTAACGGTGACAGACAAGGCGTCGCCCAATCTAAATTGATGCGCATTGGCGAAAGATTCGCTGATCACCACTTCATCGTCACGTGCCGGGTCCACCATCCGTCCACGCCGCAGATATAAAGCGTTGAACAGCGGCTCACCGCGATCGGGCACCGACACCAGTTGTCCTGACACCGGATCAGCGAATCCGGGAATATCGAGGTTGACGGCGGCGACCACCCGTGTCTCTACTTTGTCGACACCCCGGATATCCAGGAAACGCCGCTGCAGGCTTTCCGGGGCACGTTTCAAGCTCACAAATACCTGAGCGAAACGGTGATCGCGATAATACTTGGCTTGGGTAAGTACCAGGGAATCGTAGGTCGATAAAGACATGATGAAAGTCGATATGCCACCGACGAGCACCAACGCAATGGCCAACACGACGCCGCGCAACCGCATCAGGTCGCGCAACAACTTTTGGTCAAGGGCACGCACGGCTACCAGCGCAACTCCCGAGCAGGTTTCTTTTCGACGTTGCGGTGGACATCGACGATACGACCGTCGGCCAAGCGTACCACCCGGTCCGCCATGGCTGCGATGTCCGCGTTATGCGTGATCAAAGCGGTGGTAGTGCCCAGGTCCCGATTGATCCTTTCCAACACTTCCAACACCACGATACCAGTGGTTGAATCCAGGGCACCGGTCGGCTCGTCGCACAACAGCACCGACGGCTGCTTGGCGATAGCGCGCGCGATGGCGACGCGTTGCTGTTCACCTCCAGACAATTGCGCCGGAAAGTGATCCACGCGCTCGCTCAAACCCACTAGCGTCAACGCGTCTGCCGGCGCCATCGCACTGCGGGCGATCTCGGTAACCGCGGCAACGTTTTCGCGGGCGGTGAGGCTGGGGATGAGATTGTAGAACTGGAAGACAAAGCCCACATGATGACGGCGGTATTCAGTCAGTTCGGAATCGCTCGCCGTAGTCAGTTCGCGGCCGCGGTAGATCACTTGCCCAGCCGAAGCTGTGTCCAAACCACCCAGGATATTGAGCAACGTCGATTTACCGCTTCCCGACGGGCCAAGCAGGACCAGCAACTCGCCACCATAGAGGTCGATATCAACCCCGCGTAAGGCGTGTACCTGGACCTCACCCATATCGTAGACCTTGGTCAGTCCGCGCGTCTGGAATACGACCCCGTTTGCACCCGTTGTGGACATAGTCTTGATTGCCGTGGGTTAGCGCCAAACCAACGCGGCACAACTATCGAGCTGATTGAAACTGCTTGTTTGGATCATCGTCCTTCCGCAAGCCAATCGCAACCCCGGGCACGACTTGGCCATTATCAATCGTCCCGATTCCTGGGTGCGCAAGTGTCTGCCGCGGCGAAAATCATTCCCAAAAGAGAAATTGTGGTCTGGGAGCTAATTCTAGATAATCATGCCTGGGCAAAGTGTACCCGCATATACGCAATTAGGAGCCAGAGCAATGGGGATATTGATAATCGGACTGGTAGTGTTCTTCGCCATCCACTCGGTCGCCATCGTAACCCCGTCGTGGCGGGACCGCATGGTGGATCGCATAGGGGAGTGGCCGTGGAAGGGCCTGTACTCAGTGGTGGCGCTGGCCGGGTTTGTGCTCATCGTTTGGGGTTATGGGCTCGCCAAACAGATCCCATACATGGTCTATTTACCACCCGTCTGGCTACGCCATGGCTCACTCATCTTGTTGGTATTTGTGTTTCCGCTGATGCTCGCCGCCTATTTCCCAGGACGCATCAAGGCGGTTACTAAACATCCGATGCTGGCGGCCACCAAGATCTGGGCTTTCGGGCACCTGTTGAGTAACGGCGGGCTGGCCGATGTCGTCCTGTTCGGATCGTTCCTGATATGGGCGGTGGCGGACCGGATCTCCCTGAAGCGGCGCGAGCAAAGTCCAGCGTTCACCGCGCCGCAGTCCAAATTCAACGACGCAATCGCCATCGTCGGCGGCCTGTTGCTTTGGGTGGTCTTCGTACTATGGTTGCATCATTGGCTGTTCGGCGTGTCACCGTTCGGCTTATGACGCTGTTTCACTGAGACAACGCCGGTGCGGGCGAAGGCTGAGCCTCTTCGTTCCCCACGGCGCCGACTACAAACATCAGTCAATATCAGCAATCACACGTAACTCTCGCCTGCCGGAGTACATCCGTCCGATTTCCTCTCATTGCGGCTATCGGGTTTTCCGGCCCGGGGACGTGTTTCATCAAGTGACCCTGACATCAGAATATTAGATTCATCATCGCCAGCATCACAACCAAAAACAAGATAGTCATAATGCTGCCGGCACGCATGAAATCGGGGACGCGATAACCGCCAGGCCCCATGATTAAGGCGTTGACCTGGTGTGTTGGGATTAGAAACGAATTCGAGGTTGCCAGCGCCACGGTCAAGGCAAATACCGCCGGATCGGCGCCCACGCCCACGGCAATGTTGACCGCCAGTGGCACCAGCAGCACCGTTGCGCCGACGTTGGACATGACAAGGGTAAAGAACGTACTCAACATAGCGATTGCTGCCTGCAATACCCACACAGGCAAGCCTCCGAGCCACGACAACGTCTGCTGGGCAATCCAGGCCGCGGTCCCGCTGGTCTCCACCGCCATGCCCAGGGGAATGAGACTAGCGAGCAAAAAAACCGTTTTCCAACTCACCGATTGGTAGGCTTCTTCGATAGACAGGACACCGGACAAGACCATCCCCATGGCGCCGGTCAGCAGGGCAACGGACAAACGAAGGTCGGTGAACAACACCAAAAACAGCGCGACACCGAAAAACAGGGCGGCCCAGCCGACCTTGTTGGGACGCTGTTCCTCGTGAGGATATTCGGTAGTCACAACCACGAAGTTGCGGTCCTTTTCCACGCGAGTCAACGCCTCCCAAGTCGTGTGTACAACCATGGTGTCGCCGGCCTGTAACGGCAGATCACGGATCCCCTCGCCTTCGCGGAAGGTTTCACCGTTGCGGTAAAGCGCTACCATGGCAAGCCCAGTGGTCTTGCGCAGCCACACATCGCGGGCACTTTTGCCCACCATTTGCGAGCCAGGTGGTATGACTATTTCCGCGATCCCCGCTTTGGTCGCAGCAAGCGATTCGGCAAAGACCTTCAATTGGCTGCGCAACACTAACTTATAGGTCTCGACAAACAATTTCAGATGTAGCGGAGACGCCACGATTCCGAGCACCATGCCCGCCTCGAAACCCACATCTCGCGCCAACGCGCCCGGACCAACGCGGATATTCCCGCCGCTGCGACGAGTAGCGATCACGCGGATACGAGACTTGACTTCTACCTCGTCTACCAGCTTATCAACCAAGGGACTTGACGCGGGCACGAACACCTCGAACAGGGCATAGTCGATCCCATACACCTCCTGGAAATAGGCCATGGCATTTGAACCGATAGCGCCTTCCGTTTTGCGGGCAGGCAACACGAAACGACCGGCCACAACGAAATACAAGATGCCAGTGGCCACGAGGACCAGGCCAATGGGCGTTACCGAAAACAACGACCACATTTCCATGCGTTGTTCGGGCGCAAGCGAGATGTTTGAGTTACGGATCAAGTCATTGAGCAATATCAGCGGACTGGACCCCACCATCGTCACCGTACCACCGAGGATGGCGCAAAAACCCATTGGCATCAGGAGCCTTGACATGGATATCCCTGAGCGCGCTGAGATACGCGACACAACAGGGAGAAATAACGCCGCGGCGCCGACATTTTGCATGAACGACGAGATGATACCGACAGTGCCGGATATGATCGGGATAATCCGACTCTCGTTGGTCCCCCCGACATTAAGGATATAGGCAGCCACCCGGCTCATCACCCCGGTCCTGTCTAACCCCGCGCCGATAATCATCACCGCGATGATTGACATCACCGCGTTACTGGAGAAACCGTCGAACAGGTGCGCAATGGGAACCAGTGCTTTTTCGAGACCCATCACCGGCGCCAGCAGACTGGTCAGCCCCAGCAGCACCATAATAGTTACCGCAGCCACGTCCACGCCAACAATCTCGAACGCGAACATATAAATGGTGAACAACAAAATTGCGACAACCCAGGCGATTTCCACTGTGGGAACAGCTAACGCCATAAAGAAAGCCGCTAATCCGAAAACACCTAATGCGATGATCTGCTTACGAAACGTGGCTGCGCCGTCAGACGTTGTTTCACTTGGGTAATTATCGAGTCCGAGGGATAACGGTGCCTTGAGCGGCTGATTTGTCTGCTTACTCATGTTCAGGCGAATGGCTTTACCGCGTTAGTAATCATGCCCTATTTGGACCCATGAACCGGGTCTTGAGACGTACTCGCCTCACCCGTGACCTCTTGATCTATTGTTTAGGAGCGGATTTTCGATGGTCTCGCACCGCGTGCGGCACCCAGAATTTGGCCAGACCATAGAACGGCGATCCTTCTGCACTTTCATACAAGCCAACGGTGCGCTCGCACGCACTATCAACTTTTTCCGGTTTTGATAGCGATACTTACCGCCGTTTCAAAGGATAGACCTCATTAACGTTAGCGACGGCGCGCTCGAGCGCGAACACTGAGCTAACTAACGCTAACAACGAATGAATTAAGCGGGTGTACAGGGCATCACAGTATATCAGAGTTTTATGAAATACCAAAATCCAATGGGATATCCTACGTCCCGCGCGGTATCAGCGATCAGGCAGGCCATCTAGCCTCACAGTCCGTCGGCCGTGCCTCAAGAGCCTTTTGTTTTTCTGTTACTGCTGCAAGACGTGTAATACGTGATCGATATCTTTCGCGGTGTGATTCCCGCACACCTGCAACCTTATCTCTTCTTCCCCTTTTGGGACCACGGGATAAACAAGGCCGGTAACAAGTATGTCGTTGTCGAATAAACGCTGTACCAACGCCGCGGTCTTGTCGGTGTCGCGAACCAATATCGGCACAATCGGATGTTCTCCACGGATGGTATCAAACCCCAAGGCTTCGAGCCCAGCCCGCAACCTGGCGGCGAGACTACGTATCTTGTCCAATAACTCACCGCCTTCCGAACCGGTCAAGATGTCCAGAGCTTCCGCGGCGGCGGCGGCTTCAGCAGGGGTAATCGGATTGGAATAGATGTAAAACGGCGCTGTCTCCCGAAGATAGGCAATCACCGGACCTGTTGACACGACGTAGCCGCCATTTACACCCAGCGCCTTGCCCAAGGTGGCAACCAGCAGGTCCACCCGGGCGCCGGTAAATTCCTCCGTTCCGCGCCCGCTTTGACCAAAAGCGCCAACGCCGTGGGAATCATCCACCACGGTGAGGATCCCCTCGTCAAAGGCCTGTTCATGGCGCTCACAGATTGCCGTTATTTCGTCCAACGGCGCTTGATCGCCGCGCATACTGAAGACACCATCGGTAACCACACACGCCCGTTTGGCCTCACCGGCATTCGATGCGAGGATACGATCCAGTTCGGACATGTCGAGATGAGCATAGACGGCCTTTTTTGCCGGCCGCGCGAGCCGTACCGCGTTAATAATGCAGTTGTGATTCAGCGCATCGCTGACGACCAAGGTGTCGCTGTCGATAAACTGGGGCAACACCCCCATAACCGTGGCGTACGCGGCGCTCATAAGCAGCGCGGCTTCGCGGCCATGAAACGCAGCCAGCTTTCGTTCCAAGTCAACATGGGGCTGATAAGTGCCGCTGATGAAGCGCACCGCACCCGGCCCGGTACCAAAGCGTTCCACCGCCCGGGCCTCGGCCTCGATCATGCGTTCGTGCAAGGCAAGGCCCAAGTAAGAGTTCGAGTTCATCCTCAGAAAAGCTCGGTCGCCGAAGCCTGCAAGGATATACCTGGGACCAAACCCGTCTTTTCCAGGGACCACGCCGGTAACGATGTGTTCCACGCCCTTGAGCGTGCCCTTGGCTTTTCGTTCAGCCAGGCTGCGCGCCAACAAGGGCTCAAGCTTGTCAAGCGCCATGTTCTATCAACTTACTTTGCCGTTAGCCGGCTGGATAGGTGTCTGATCATCCCCTCAACCATCGCCGGCAAATCAAACTGCGGTTTCCACCCCCACTCCTTCCGCGCCACGCTGTCATCCATGTGCCTGGGCCATGAATCTGCGATCCCCTGGCGCACCGGATCGATTTTATAGCCGATGGTAAAATCTGGAATATGCTTTTCGATTTCTTGCGCTAAATCCATCGGGGAACAACTCATTGCCGTAACGTTGTATCCATTACGATGGATCAACCGCTCGCCGTCAAACTCCATTAACCGGATTGCCGCATCGATGGCGTCCGGCATATACATCATATCGAGCCGAGTATCAGCCCTTAAGAAGCAATCGTAGTGGGCATACTGCAGCGCAGCATGGAAGATCTCCACGGCATAATCAGTCGTGCCGCCGCCCGGAAGAGTGCTATAGGAGATCAGCCCCGGATAGCGCACACCCCGTGTGTCCACGCCAAACCGCTTGTGGTAATAGCCGCACAGCAACTCTCCTGACAACTTGGTGATGCCATACATCGTATTGGGATGTTGGATCGTATCCTGTGGCGTATTCTCTGCCGGCGTAAGCGGTCCGAACGCCCCAATGGAGCTCGGGAAAAACACTGAGCAGTTCCGCTTCCGCGCTATTTCCAGCACATTGATCAAACCGTTTGCGTTGATATCCCAAGCGAGCTGTGGCCTATCCTCAGCTACGGCGGACAGCAGCGAGGCGAGATGAAAAATCGTGTCTACCTCATGATTGGTTACCACCGCTTCCAGCGCCGCGGCATCCCGAACATCCAAGCTGCAAAATGGACCCGACGCGGCCAACTCCGAATCCGGCTCACGCCGGTGTCCTGCAGCAATCACATTTTGATCACCATATCTAACACGCAGTACCGGCGTCAGCTCGGAACCGATCTGCCCGGTCGCACCGGTGATCAGGATTTTTTTCATTAAGACACTGTGATCCCGACACCCAAAATCATTCGATGCGTATAGACATGGGCGCAATCTCCTTATAGATGATCCGCAGTGGCGATTTCGTCGAGATGGTCACAAATCGCGTTCCCGAGGGGTAGGTCAGATGATACGTCAGGTACAAGTGCAATGCCGGCGTAACGGAGAATCTCTGCAGCAATGTCCTGAGATAGTCCTGCACTTCGTTGCTGGCTATATCAATCGCAGTATCGCCGAGCTGGAAATAGGAATCGGAGACGGTCAGCACCGATATCTCGGACGTTATCCCTAGAACCCGCCTGTAGACCTGCCGACGCAGCCGATCCGGCAGAATGAGGCCAACCTGATCTTCGGCGAGTAGCCACGTGATCCCGTTCGCCGTCTCGGACTCGCTATCGATCTCACCAAAAGCCTGACACCAACCGCGGAAATATGCCGAATAGCGTTTCAGCTCACATTCTAAAGACATAAAGTACGTATCATCGTGAAATCTCGACACAACACAAGCGCTACGTTACCAAGAATAGCGGGCACGACCCAACCCCACGTACCCGGTCACGACCCAACGGTCCGGGGTCCGGCAATGGAGGAGAATTGATGCGGGATCCCGACCGAGCGGCGGATACTCAGCGCTTCATCCCGGCAAGAGGCAAGTTTGGGGCGCGAACATACACCGCAAGATGGTCTGGCGCATAGCGCATTGACCGGTAATCGTAATCTTATGGCCGGCCTACGGCCTGACCTCGTTCACATGATCACTGACTCAGGCCGCAATTTCTGACCCCCAATGGCGCGCAAACGAAATAGCCGCTTATCTAGACGAGGCACTGTAATACACCTCGCGGACACTATGGAACGAGCGCGATCAACACCCCACCAACACCGCTTCGGCACCTAAGGCGCGCACGGTGTTTAGAATATCAAGTGGCTTGGTGCGCGTGACATAGTAAGTGACGACCATGAGTGACGGTTCTTTCTTAGAAAACCGCGCAGAACGTACGCCGTGGTTTTTCTGCACCTCGATCAGAAACGTATTTTGAAGATGTCGTGGGAATCGATCTTTCAACCACACAATAGAAATACACGAAGTTTCTTGCGTTTCCGGCCCGGGTCCGATCAATCCATAGGTTGCAGTTGTTTGGTCTTGGGTCTGCGTTTGCATTGTGAAATCCTCTCTTGATGGCTGATTCAGGACTCCAAGAATAGAGAACACAATGATTGCGCGCTGTGTGCGATTACATACAAAAGGTGTGCATTATTACCAGGGAATATTTAAGGCCGGAGCAAATGACTCCGGCCCAGATCAAGTTCCGACATCGTTACGCGTTACATGCCAGAGTCAACGACCAAACCCGTCAGCACCGAACCCAGTGACATGTGTTTCTAATGCGTACACAACACCATCCTGGACTCTTTGGCTCAAGTTTGACTATTGTGATGTTCTCTACGTCGTCAATAAAACCGTCGTATCGCGCTCCGCATTCAGCGTCTTGCCACTCCTTTCCGTCTTCAGTGAAAGTGACACGTGGATCATCTGGATTTTCTTGTTCACACAAAGTCATTTCGATTCTGATTTTAGTTGCCATCTTGCTCTCCTCTCTTGGATTAGGGTTTGTTACTCACCACGATTACGCCTCACGGCTGTACTGCGGTGGATTTGCTTGTTTAGCATCCTTTGACCTGTACCTAATTTATCGTAGTAACCAGGTTTAAAACATACTATCAAAAAGCCAAAGTGGCGCGCGCAAACACGTACCGCTCCGGCTGTAGTGAAGGATTACCAGGATCTACATCTTCAAATCTGAATTTCTTATCAAATAAGTTTCTCGCACCGATGGTGATAAGACCGCGCCTTTTTGGCAGACGGTAGCCAATATCTAGATCGGCCACCCAGAAATCTTCGTCACCCTCTACCGTAGCCCCAAACGTATCTACAAACGTGCCTTCTTGATCTAAATAGACGGCTCTAAAGCGTGCGATAAAACCAGATGGGTGATAGAAATTAACGCCTAATGGAACACGATACGTCGTGAGGCGCCGTACACCAAAAAAAGGTCCCAGGCCATCAGGTTGCGGTCGATCGAAGCGCTCACGTTGGATTTCACTGGTAACCGCCATCCGCGGATGTACCGTCCAATACAGATAGGCCCGGTCGGCTCGTTCTTCCCAATCGAATTCGATGAGTTGACGCGGCGTGAGGAAAATGTCGTTGGGTATCGTCAGTTCCCTTTTCGACAACTCAATCCCGGTGTAGAGTTTTTCAGAAAATTGCTGATCTATAGCAATGCCGTACCGCTTGGATTTGGTACCGTTGTCATCGTCAAAAAACTGATTGAAGCCGGCTACCTGCGTGGGCTCGATGGTCTGCTGAGCAACTAAAGTCCGCCTCAATACCTGAAACGCAGCAAGACGGATAGTTGTTTCCGGGCGCAGATTCCATGTTGCTCCGAATTTTGGGTTAAGTTCATCACTATCTATTAACACTTCTTCGAATGAGTCCGCGCTCAAGCCGACTGTCCACGTTACATTCCTGGGATATTCGATTTTCGAATAAACATACCCATTGGTATGGTTTATGTCGCTTGTTTCTTGCTCGACAGTTCCAAAAACATTGCTAAATTCCTCCACATCTCCCTCAAAATATCCTAAACCACTAATGATGTTGAAACGTTCCGCTCGGAATAGATGTTGAAGCTCGGCAATATACCCATCTACCTCTTCATCGAATAAAACGTCTCCCAGCGGTGGGAAGCTTTCGCTTGTTCTAAAGTCTGCACGCTGGGAAATTAGAGATCCGACGACACTGGAACCCGGCGTCAAGTTATGACGCAATCCGACACGAACGAGATCAGTTTCCTCTTGACTGCGTAAGACTGGCGAAAAATCGTCCGGATCAAAACGCAGGCCAAGATCGCCCTGGTCTTTGTCTGTCGATCGAATTTCCGCTTGGATGCTGGTCACAGGTGACAGGTTTGCCTGCACAAAGGCGTTATAGATGTCCTGATTCTGGTCGTTGTTGTCACGAAATCCCTCCGACTCAAAGTGAAACTGGCCGACGCTATACGATATCTTACCGTGCAAACCGGACAGCACCAGGTCGTTACCGATGGTGTCATTCCCACCAAGTACCCCGTTAGCCTGCAAGGCCAACCGGTCACGGGCAAAGAGGGGATTGAACTCGTTAAAAGCCGGATCCGATGGTCCAGTGCCACTGATAATAAAAAGATCGCTTTCCGCCAGTTGAGGCTGAAGCGGCGTTACATTGAGAGGTTGCAGGAGTTGAGACTGGAGCAGCTCACTGACCCGTGCGATCTCGTGGCGTGGCAGTGTCGCGTAGGTATCAGCCAGCAGTCGATGCCCAGAAAAATTACCCGGTTCACGGTTGACGGATTTCCAACCCTCGACCAACGCCCGCTGCTCGAAGCCAAGATCAGTGTATATCCGTCCCAATCCGGCGCTGCGTGCTGCCAAGTCTTGGTCGAGGAACAACTGGGATCGGTACACTGCGCGGTTGTCGTTGAGATCAATAGATCGCTGCAGATCTTGCAACGCCTCGACCGGCCGGTTCTGGGTCTGTTTGCGGATGGCGTCGTACAACCACGGTGTTGGATCGTTGGGATCCAACTCCTTGGCCAGTGCAAACTGCCGCGCGTCCAGGGGCGTGCGCCTTTCTTCGAAATAGGCCTTGCCGAGATAACTGCGCAGCAGTGAATTGTTCGGGTCGAGGCTGGCGGCGATTTCCATGTCCCGGCGCCCTGCGATGAGATCGCCACGCCGGATCTTCGCCAGACCCAGGCCGAGGCGCGGCAGGGGATCGGCTTGATCGCGTTGAATTGCATTCTCGAACGCTTGTTTTGCCTCGCCGATGTTTATGCGGACCAGATAGGCAAAACCCAGCACCGATTGGGTCCGCGCCAGGTCCGGGGCACGCTTCACGGCCTGGTCCGCGGCCTCCAGCGCTTTATTGAGATTGCCTTCAGACAACCACAACTCCGATAATCTGGCCCATGCAAACGCGTTATCCGCATCCAACTCTACCGCCTTGTCTACACTTTGCCTGGCAAGGTCGAGCCGGAAGTTCGCTTGCTGCGCATAGGAAAGCGCGATGTGGGCAACTCCCGATCCTGAATTCGTGGAAACCGCATCCTCCGCTAGCTGTAACCCCGCATCAGTCTGGTTTTGGGCAACGGCAATAATGCTTTTTAACGCAAGGGCAGCGACCTCGTTGGGGTTCTTGCGAATTGCATCATCCAACAGGCCGCCGGCCTCATCCACCCTGCCAACCGCCAGCAACTCCGCCGCGCGGCGCGTTGACGGTGACGCGGTTTCATCGACGCCGATAGGCGGGTAGTACAAGGCCCATTGTACGGTGTCGCGGGGGCGGACCATGGCCTGCCTTTTCGGGGCTTGGGTGGCGACGACGACAGCCGATTCATTAGCGGTTAACTTCAAGCTGCCGAAATCGTTGCTCGCTGCCACGCGTCCCTCGAAGACGGTGATCACCGCACGATCCGCTGCGACACGCATGTAGAATTCGGTTCCCTCCACCGCGGCATTGACCACCGGCGTTGTGATCTCCAGCGATCGCGGTGCCGGCGTCAACAGATTGATCGCCCCCTGCAACAGATCGAGAAGAGAAGCTCCCTGAGGAGAAACATTGCGCACACGCAGCTCCGTATCTTGATCGATTCGCAACACCGTGTCTGTTTCCAGAATCACGATTGCCGCGCGGCTGCGGGGGCCTACTGTGACGACATCACCGGGACAAATCGCATCGGATAGTCTTGCGGGGGATTTGTTGAGTTCGATTGTGCCTTGTGTGGAAACGAGCTCGGCGACAGGGTTGACGCATAGCGCGCCCGCCAGCGACGGCCATGACATAAGACAAACAAGAAAAACACGCACAACAACTGCCAGTTTTAGCGACAACTTTCTCATTGTGTTTCCTTGTAACTCGCAGTGTGGACACTACTTTCGAGCGTCATACAGCGACAGCTACTGCCGATGCGGCTATGGTCGTCAAACAATTGCAGAGATCGGTATCACTCCATACCACTGATCGGGGTATTAATCAATAAAATGGTTCGCGTTCGGCGTACGTTCGATAACTTATCGCTCCGCTCAACTATTTCGTCACAATTCGAATAGTGGCGCTCGCATCCTCGTCGCGCGTTCCGGCGGCATACTTTCGGCATAGATCGCGATAAAACCGCGTTGGACCGTCGCCGGGGTGCTGCGTGAGGATTTCTTCAAAATCCCTCCCGGCGACAGACCATCGCCTTGCGTCGAAAACTTTCATCGCGGCGTCGAACATCTCACAGAGTTGCTGCTGATTCCGGGTCGCATCCTGCCACCGGCATAGAATTTCATAGATCGTCAATGCATCATGCTTGCCCTTCAGTACGAATGTCCCCGTCCCGCGCACCAGCAATTCGTCTAGATGCCTAACCACCGATTCATCAGCCAGCAGCCGAGTTTGCAACAGCTTACTCAGCCCTTCGATCCGCGAAGCGGTGTTCATGATGTCACCCCGCGCCACGTAGCTGTAATGTCCACCACCGCCAACGTTGCCCAACACCACCGAGCCGGCGTGCACGCCGATGCGCGTGTGGAAGGGCCGATCGGGATGTTTCGTGTTGAAATCATCAACGTCATCGAGGATGTCGAGTGCCGCGCAACACGCGCTCAGGCACGCGTTCTTGGCAGGATGCGCTTCGGTCCACAATCCGACCATGCCATCCCCGCCGAATCCCATCATCTCCCCCTGCCACTGACCAAGACGTACACCCAGCAGTGAAAAGTATTCGTTCGATAGCCTGGCCAGTTCGGCCGGCGCCACCTCCTCCGTCAACGTCGTGTATCCGCTCACATCGGTGAACAGACAAACGCCATAATCGAATTCCACCGCTGTGCTGGGTTCGCCCTCCTCAACCAGGCGATCCACCGCTCTGCGTGGCACGTAATATCGGATCGCCCGTGTGACCCTCTCGCTGGTGCGCCGTGCGCCGAGGTACTGCCACAAAAGACCCAACGTCAGGGCCAACGGCAGCTGGACGACCAGGGGGATAAAAGTCGGCATCCACAGACCGTGGTTGGAAAAAACATGCCCGCAGGCAAACAGGTAACCGGTGCCCAGAACCACGATGGCGCTCACCGCCCGTACACCGGGTAATCGGTAGCCCAGCCAGCCGCTCAGGAGCCCCAGCAACGACAAAATTGCGCCGCCCATCCATTTGTCCACGGGGCGCAACGCACGATCGTCTAACAGGTTGGCAAACGCGGTCGCGGCAATTTCCACGCCGGCGAGGTCTACCCCATCCTCGGTAGAGAACACGGTGTGGAAATCGTCTAATCGGTCGGTGAGCGATATGTGCGTGCTGCCCACAAACACCGCCTTGCCGGCAAGATCTGGCAACGCGGCCGAATCCGCACGCTCATCCCAGAGCGCATGATACGGAATCGTGGTTATCGTCCCGGCGGGACCATAAAAGTTCAAAAAGTAACTGTCATCCCGCGCGTACATACGTGCCAAGGCGGTAAGGATCTTTTCCGTGCCGGGCGGCAGTTCCGTTGACTTCCCTAGTTCCGTGATAAACCAGTTCGCAAAACCGGGCCGGCCGCGGAATCCACTGCGCAACACACCGATAAACGCTTGCAGATCCCGCGCCGATGCGGGTTCCCTGGAAAGCACGTCCGTTAACGGGAAACCGGCCTGTTTCAGCCGAGAGATTAGGTTGGCATACCCGAGCCGTTGCAAGGCATAAATGTGCAGCGCCGCGGCAGGCAGCGTCGCAACATTGCCCACCGCCGGGTAAAACGCCCACACCTGATTCACGCGATTGGGAACCTTGGGAAGAGGAAAAGGCCCGAGCCCCGCCGCCGCTGCCGCTACTACAGGCGTTGGCGTGACCAAACTGTCCAATGTGACGACGGGGGTTCGTTCGCGCTCGACGCGTTGGAACAGCACCACCCGCCCACTCCGTCGCATGGCGCCCGCCAACGCACGATCACCGCCAGGATCGCGGTTTGCTTCGAAAAAAATATCGAATACGATAACCGCTGCGCCACGCGCGGTCAGCTTGTCGATGAGTTCCGCATGTAACGACCGCGCCCAGTTGCGGATCTTCGACGACTGCCCAAACCGCGCCGCCGATTCCTTATCCAACACGACAACCACGGCATCCGCAGGCGCCGTTACCTTCCCTCGCAGCTTGAACAACCAGCTGAGTCCGATCTCTTGCTCTACAAACCAACCGGTTGATGTCAGCGATGCCAAGCTGCCGAGCAATCCCACCAACAAACCCAATACCGTGGCATTTTTGCGATGCGACATGTTCTTTCTAAACGGCGGTCGCACCCGCGTGTGGATTTCGAAGGCACAAGCCCGGTGACCGCGGATGACAAAGTCGTTTGAAGGTCTTTACCCTGAAACTTTTATTCAGTACCGAGCCCATCATACGATGTATTGTGCATGTGGGGGAAACTTAGCAAGTGTGTTCTGCGGGAAAATTGGGTTGTCTAGTGAGTGTTTGAACTCCAAACAATGTCATTCTATGAATGGTCATAGTATGATCTCCGTGAACCCACGCTTGCGGACATCGGCCCTATGGACGTACACAAAACGTTGGAGAACATCCCACTTTTTTCCGGTCTCAAGGAAGCAGACTTGAAGACTATTTCGAGCCATGCCATTACCCGCAGCTTTCCCAAAAACACCATCGTCATGACGGAAGGCGACATCACGAACACCTTGTACGTCATTCATTCCGGCAAGGTAAAGGTATTCCTGAATGATGAGCATGGAAAAGAGATCATCCTCGCTAGATTAGAGCCGAACGAGTACTTTGGTGAACTGTCATTGCTTGACGGTGGCGCCCGCTCCGCTTCGGTGATGACCCTGGAACCCACAACCGTCGCGGTGATCTCAAAAGCGGACTTCGATGCGTATCTCGTCAACAATCCCACTGTTGCACTCACGCTCTTGGAAACCCTCACGAAAAAGATCAGGCATCTGACAGAGAACGTTAGAGGCTTGGCATTGCTGGATGTCTACGGCCGGATTGCAAGGGTTTTGCTCGACATGGCGAAAGAAATTGACGGCAAATTAATAATTGATGAAAGGCCTTCGCAGCAGGAAATTGCCAAAATGGTGGGCGCCTCACGCGAGATGGTGAGCCGTATTCTCAAGGACCTGTCAACGGGTGGATATATCGACATCAAGAAGGATCATATCCTCATTCACCAAAAACTACCGCCGGCTTGGTGAGCCGCCTACGCCGTACGGGTGTGCATATTTCACAAACTATTCTGTAACGCCGCACAGACTGTCCCCCTCCATTTCATTACGCTTTCCTCCACAGACTGCCGGATTACCGGCGACAACCTGGGAGAAAGTCATGTTGGATTACCGGCCAGAAGACCACATCGCACCTGGAAGCTATGTGGCAGGTAGTTGGTTGCTCGCAGCGGCGATTGTAATCGTGTTGGTGGTGATATCGTTATCTATGGTCTGAACCGAGCAATAACCCAGTCCGCGGAACGGCATCTAAGCTCCCGATCCCTTCACCATCATCTGGTGTCCTGGGTGCAATTTACACGCTCGACGGGACACCGTGGAGACGGCAGGCCAAACTGGGCGCCAATAAACACCGACACAGATGATAGAATCAAAGATCGCCCGTAGAACCGGTTACTCCCGTTATTGGGCAAGGGTGGTCAAATAATTCGTATCCACGCCAACTTCCACCGCTACCCATTGCTCGAACACCTGGTCCCCCTGATGGTGACTCTCATCGATAAGGATGACATGCGGTCCGACTTGCACTGCATAGCGGACAATGGAACCCAAGAATTCGACGTATTGCACAGTGCCCGGTAACGGCACGATGTGGGCCCGATGGGACGCCCCGGGAGGCTGGATGGTCAAGTTCTGCGGCCGGAGCACCAGCGCGCCGTACCCAGGTTCCACTGTCTTGTCGATAACAATCTCGATGCCGCTTTCATCCGTGAAGCGGCTGCGCCCATTGTCGGTGATAAAGCGTCCCTCGAGCACATTCGCGGTGCCGAGAAAATCCGCCACGAACAAATTAGCCGGCCGGTCATACAGCGCCATCGGCGCGCCCACCTGTTGAATCACGCCGTCGTTTAATACCGCCATGCGATCCGACATCGTGTTGGCCTCCTCCTGATCGTGGGTCACAAAAATCGTGGTGAGTGATAACTTGCGTTGCAGGTCGAGGATATCCCGGCGCATCTGCACCCTGAGATTGGCATCCAGGTTGGACAGCGGTTCGTCCAGAAGCAGGACACGCGGTTCAATCACCACCGTGCGCGCCAGGGCGACCCGTTGTTGCTGCCCGCCGGAGAGCTGGGTGGGTCGCCGATCGGCATACTCGGCCAAGCCTACCAAATCGAGCGCGGCATCCACCCGGCGCCGAATCTCCTTGGCGTCGACCTTGTGTTCTTCAAGTCCAAACGCGATATTCTTGCGCACCGTCATGTGCGGCCACAGGGCATAGCTCTGAAACACCATGCCGACGTTGCGTTTCCATGGCGGCAATGCGGTGATATCCTGGCCATCGATGAGAATACGTCCCGCCGGCAGGGGTCCGAATCCCGCAATCGCGCGCAACAGTGTCGATTTACCTGAACCCGAGGGCCCCAGAAACGCGAAAAACTCCCCTGGTTCGATATCGAGGTTCACACCGGTCAACACGCGCGTGCGGCCAAAGGACACGTGCACATCCTCGATCTTGACACTTACGGGTCCTGTCGTCACCGCTTAGACTCCTCCCGCCAGGGCAGCGTCAAGCGCTCGCTCGCGTTTGCCGCGCTCGATCACCCGATGCGACAAGTAGGTGGCGACACCCACTATGATGACCGCGATCATACCCAAGGCTGCGCCGGGTCCGCGGCCGGCGGCCGACTGCATGAACACATAGATACCATAAGATAACGGCGCATCCGACTCCGCCGACACCAGCATGATGGTCGCCGACAATTCCACCGCCGCGGTGGCGAAGCTGGTAACGAACCCGGCGATGATACCGCCCGACATCAGCGGCACCACCACCCGCTTAACGGTGCGGTACTTGGTGGCGCCGAGGTTCTCCGCCGCCTCCTCCAATGCCACCGCCACCTGCTGCAACGCGGCGACGCAGGCACGCAATGCGTAAGGCAAACGGCGAATCGCCAAGGCGACAACAATAATAACCCACCAGCTCGCCAGCGGCTGGCCGATGAACGGCACCTCAAATTCGTAGAAGGTGCGCAGATAGCCAATTCCCAACACCACCCCGGGGATCGCGAGTGCGCCGGTGGCCAGGTAGTCCAACCACTTGCGCCCCACCAGCTTTGTCCGCCACACGAGGTAGGCGATGGCGATTCCAAAGATCACATCGATTAACGCCGCCAAACCGGCATACAGCATGGTATTGGTGATGTACTCGGACGTGGTGCCGATTATTTCCTGGTAATTGGCGAGCGTGAAGCCGTCCGGAAGCACGCTGAACGACCAGATGGTGCCGAAGGACAACAGTGTCAAACCAATATGCGGTGACAACACGACCAACAATGTGAAGATCACCACCGCGTAGGCCCCGACTTTCTCCCAGATCCGCAAATCCCGTTTCATAAGACCGCCACCGCCCTTTTGCACCGTCGCGTAGTCTTTGCCGCGCATCGCCAGAAATGAGGTCCACAACGCAAACAAAGAAAACAATACCAGGATCACGGAAATCACGTAACCCATCGGGTCCGAGATGCCGATGGATGTGATTCGCAGATAGGCTTGGGGGGCGAGCATATTGTTGACATTGAGCAGCAGCGGCGTACCCAAGTCGTCGAATACTTTCAAAAATACCAACGACGCGCCGGCCACGTACCCGGGCATGGCCAGTGGAAAAACAATGCGCCGGAACAAGCGTAAGCCATTGGCCCCGAGATTCTGCGCCGACTCCTCCATGGACCGGTCGATGTTGTTCAATGCGGCAGACAGATTGATGAGGATAAAGGGAAAATAATGGATGCTCTCCACCAGGATCACGCCGTTCAGGCCCTCCATAAACGGGATATTGATGCCAAACCAATCGTCTAATAACAAATTGATCGATCCGTTGGCGCCGAACAGCAGTTGCATCGCAACCGCGCCGACAAAAGGCGGCATGATCAGCGGTATCACGCCCAGGGTTTGTATGAGGACCGCACCATGGAAATTGAAACGGGTGGTGAAATATGCGAGCGGCATAGCAATTACCGAACCCACCAACACCGACATCAAGGCGACATACAGGGAATTGAAGAATGATTCGCGGAATAAGGATGTATTGAAGAAGTCCGCAAAATTGACCAGGGTCAGCGCGCCGGTATTGGGATCTTGAAACGCGACGAAGATGACCTTGGCCACCGGGATCACCAGAAACACGAGCAAGAACAACGCGAGCAAAACGGCAACAACGGCCGGGCCCGGCGAGGTACGTGCGAAGTTGCTCAACGCTGACCGCTCCGGTAACAAAGGGTGGCGGTCATGGCGGGGCGCGAGCCGCCCCACCAAGGGTCGCAGGTCACAACATCGATATGGCTTTATCCGCCAACGCTTTGGCCTTGGCGTAATTGGCCTTGACCATGTTGTCCCATTCGGCCTCGACCTCCGCCTGCCGGCCGGTCACCTTGTCGGTGGCTTTCTTACGCTTTTTCTTGAAAATGCCGGCGAAATCCTTGTTCAACCCCATCGCCTCATCGATCGGCACCGCACCGACCAATGCCTTGGCCTCTGCGATCAGTTTCTGCGCCTCGGCATTGGACTTACCGGACAGCGCGGACTCGGCATCCTGGATGGCCTTGGTCGCGGCGCGCAGGTCGTCCAGCCGGTAGGTGATCATCACGTCGAACAGGGAATTGACCAGGTTATAACGGTTCTTGGACTTGACCACATCGAATTTGACTGCCGCGCCGATCGACTTGTCCTTGAACGGGTTAGGAAACCCGGCGGGCGCGTTGCGGTAAATATCCGGGCGCACCGGCAGGCGGCGGATCTTCGGGTCGAGTAACAATTCCTGGCCTTGCTGCGACATCAAAAACTCGATAAATGCCCCCGCCGCCTCGGGGTGTGGCGCGTTGGCAACAATCCCGATGTTGGCCGGCACCAGTGTGGTGACGGTCGGGTAAACGAATTGCACTGGGAAACCGGAGGCCTGGGATGACAGACCGAAGAAATCGATGACCACACCGAGTCCGAACTGCCCGGAATTGACGCCGTCGGGAACACCGAAACTTCTTTCCGTCACGGTGTTGAAGTTACCCGCGATCTCTTTCCACATAGACCAGCCTTTCTCCCAGCCCTCGCCCTGCAGCAGCGTTTCAACGGTGAGATGGGTGGTACCGGAGCGCGATGGCGCCGACATACCCACATGCCCATGGTATACGGGTTTGACCAGATCGGACCACTCCTTGGGCGCCGGCAATTTTTTGGCCTTGATGTAGCGCTCGTTCCACATGATCCCGTAACCCGCGCCGGCGAATCCTTTGTAATACCCATCGGGATCATTGATCGGGTAGGCGCCGATCATGTCCGGGATGCCGGTGGCCTTGAGTTGATATTTCTGTAGCAACCCGTCGCTCTTCAATACCTCGAACGCGTCGGGCGCGGATGCCCAAAACATGTCCGATGTGTTGTTGGACGCCGTCTCTTGCAGATACTTGACTCCCGCCGTGGTCTTCTTTTTTAACATCTCGACCTTAACGCCGGGATGGTTTTTCTCGAACGCCGCCTTGAAGGCACCGGTCAGGTCTTTAGGAAAAGAGGTCACAACAACCAGCTTGTCCTCGAGCGCCTGAACCAGCGTCGGCGCGGCTAATAGACCCGCAACGAGAGTCAAAATTCCGGCAATACGGAAAATACTGCTGCTCTTACTCATCGATATCGCTCCTTTGGTTAAGCGCTGGTGGTTACTTGCGCACGATCTTCTGAATCGTCTTTTGCGCTTATTATAGTGTCGCTCTCATCTCGTAGATACCAACAAATCGACGGGGACCGGGGGGGGTTGGGAACCGGAGCTCGGGGATCGAAGACCGCAACAACTTATGTCCTGCGCGATCAACGGCGATCGCCCCGCGCGACGGCACAGGATGTATACCTTAAGCAGGGCTGAATGGCGCTGCCCTGGGGCCTGCATCTCCGACCAACGCTGTTTACTAATCCCCGGGGGGACGGTATTCCACTGATTTCTTCGCCGCTGCGTCGATTTCTTCCGGCGACAATAGTATCACCGTCTTCACCTGCACCGCACCGGTAGCGTTGATGGTCATACTCACCGCAGCGGCGCTGGCGTGATCGGGTAAATCGACGATGCCGTAAATGTCGGCGCCGCCAAACGCGAAGTAGAAGGATTCGAGTGTGCCGCCCAAGCCGCGGACCATCCGGTCCACTTGGTCGCGCCGGCTCGAGCCGCCATCTTTCACAATGCCTTTGGTGCCGTGCGCCGTATACGACGCTATGAATAAGTACTTGGCCATGTTGATCCTCCTGGTGGGAAAGATATCTTATTCCATGAGTCGTATTTGAAAGGGATCCATGCCCCTTGGAGACTCATCCCGGTCAAAACGGACTGCCTAGTGGTGAGACTTGGATTAAGAGATCTCGCGCTTCCCGTTCAACGTCCTCACCTCGTTTTTCAGCAACTCGGCCTTGTCGGTGTGCTCCCAACAAAAGTCGGGGTCGTCACGACCAAAATGCCCGTATGTGGCGGTCTTCAGATAGATCGGTCGCTGCAAGTCCAACTCTTTCAATATCGCCGCCGGGGTGAGCGGAAAATGCTTCCTCACCAACACCGTGATCCAGCCTTCGGGAAATTTATTGGTACCGAAGCAATCCACGTTGATCGACACCGGGTCGGCAACACCGATGGCATAGGCCAATTGTATTTCACACCGATCCGCCAAGTCGGCCGCCACGATGTTCTTGGCGATGTACCTGGCCGCATAGGCGCCCGATCGGTCGACTTTGCTGGGATCCTTCCCGGAGAAACATCCGCCACCGTGTCTCCCGACTCCACCATAACTGTCGACGATGATCTTCCTGCCGGTGCAACCGGCATCGGCGTAAGGTCCGCCCCTTATAAAGAAGCCCGTCGGGTTGACATAGAACTTGGTATCAACGTCTAGCCAATCCTTGGCTATCGGTTTGATCACGGTTTCAATCACTGCCGCCTTGATCTCGTCGTGCTCGATTCCGGCATCATGCTGGGTGGAAATCAAGATGGTATCGGCGCGCTGGGGCTTGCCCGCCTCGTCGTACTCAATAGATACCTGGGACTTTCCATCCGGCCGCAGCCAGAGCAATTTCTCATTCTTTCTTGCCTGTGCAAGCCTTCTCGTCAGCTGGTGGGCAAGCATGATAGGAAGCGGCATGAGTTCCGGTGTCTCATTGCTTGCGTAGCCGAACATCATTCCTTGATCGCCGGCCCCTTGCTCTTTGTGCAAGCCTTGCCCTTCGCTGACGCCAATGGATATATCCGGTGACTGCTCGGTTATCTGCGTCCACACCGAACAGGTCTCCCATTCGATACCGTAATGGGAATCCGTGTATCCGATCTGTTTAATAACATCCCTGGTGATATGCGGAACGTCGACCCATGCCTGGGTTGTCATTTCACCAAACACCATTATGCCGCCGTTCTTTGCTGCGGCCTCAATGGCTACCCTGCTGTTCATATCCTGCTTGAGGGCCTCGTCGAGAATGGCATCGCTGATCTGGTCGCACATCTTGTCAGGATGTCCTTCTGTTACCGATTCCGACGTTAGGATCCGCTTTTCAGCCATATCATCACCTTGTTACCCGTAAAGTTGCAGCGTAAGTTTGCCACCGACCCAAGCCGGCGTCACGGTCGATATGCGTGCACTCAGTATACTGGGAACCGGCTACAGCGTCGTTGCCGCAAACGCGCGATGCCCCATGCTGCGTATTCCGGTCAACTCTGCTCGACGCGGCCACCCAGACCACGCACAAGCGATGTAATAGCAGCCGCTGCTGCGGATACTTGTTCGGCATCCGCGCCGCGCACCACTAACGAAACCCGGTATCCGGTGTTGGCTTTGCCGGGATAACTGCCGATGCTCAGATCAGTATACCTGGATTGAATCTCGCGCAAACCCATCGCTACGGTGCCTTCCGGTAAATCGCACACCACGGTGGCACTGGTAATGGGCGTGCCGTGTTCGAGCCTCGGCAATATCTCCTCCACCATCACCTGCATCACCTTGGGGACACCGGCCATGACGTAAACGTTACCGATATAAAATCCCGGCGCAACCGATATCTGGTTTGCGATCAGTTCGGCGCCTTCGGGTGTGTTGGCCATGCGCAGCCGCGCCTCGTTTACCTCGACGCCCCGGGTTTCAAAATAATCAATCAGCCGACGTGCCGCCTCAGGGTGCCGGATGAGCGGCACATCAAATGCCTTGGCGACGCATTCGGCGGTGATGTCGTCATGGGTGGGCCCGATCCCGCCGGTGGTGAACACATAGCTCACGCGTTCACGCATTTCATTGACAGTAGCAATGATTGTTTCTTCGATGTCGGGAATCACCCGGGCCTCCACCAAACGGATGCCGGCCTCACTGAGCCGCTGCGCCAAATGATGCAGATTCACGTCCTGGGTGCGCCCGGACAACAACTCATTGCCGATCAGGACCAGCGCCGCAGTTATGGCGGAGCGATCTTTGCTTAGCGTGGCCATGGCCATAAACTACACGATGTCTCAGATTATCGAAACCACCCGGTGTTGGAAATCACCGTCTCATGCAGGCGCGGTATACATTTTGTGGGTGCGTTTTAGTGTTGTAATTATCCGCGCACAGTCCCGCAGCGCGGAGCCGGTCATGCCCGACGTCGGTGGAATCTCGATGTGCCTGTTCGATGTAGCAGAGAGGGAAACCGCGGGGCTACATCAGTCGTGTACCACTCCCAGCCCGTCTTTCTCACCGGAATCCCGGATGCTGACGCTGGACTCGCGCAACCGAGCCCCCTGCCGTGCTTGTGTGGCGCGTAGTCGCGATGAAAAAACGGGCCCTGGTGCAAGACACGCGCTCTTAATCTGGAACCAGCTTTGCTGCGCCGCGCCGCCAGGAACCGTCGGGTTGCAGACACGCAGTACCATAAGCCGCGACCTCTTTGCCGCCAATGACGACGGTGGTCTGATATTCGCGTTCCTGGAGACAGTGATTACTCGGGACAGCCGCGCGGTAGGTCGGTGCGACCTCGCGATACACGACACGCGGTTGATCGTATTCGTAATCACGGCGATGGTGGCGATGCGACCGATAAGGCCTCGGTGGATCGTAGTAGTCATAGCGGGGCTGACTCATTGCATGGCCCAGCACGGCACCAAACAAAAGCCCGAGCCCTAACGCCGAGCCGATATCGCCACTGTCATATCTGTGGTGGCCGTGATGTTTATAACCGCGGTAGTGCCCACCGTAGTTTCCACCGGCCACCGCGATATTCGTCGCCAGAATCGCCGATAGCGCCACCGTTAAAAGCACTTTGATCGAGCCACACATTGTCTTTCCTCCTTGGGAACGTATTGATTATAACGGTGAAACAGTAGATTCGTTGACAGAAATGGCCCGCAAAAAAACCGAAAAACTTCGATGAGGAGAGTGCGGGCCAGTACTAAGCTGGCGCGAACGCTAGGTAAATAAGGCCCTGAATATAAAAAAGAATACGATCGACAGAATCGCACCCGCGGGCAGTGTCACAATCCATGACATAAATATATTGCGCACGACGTTCAAGTTCAGAGCACCAATACCCCGCGCCATGCCCACACCTAGCACCGCACCTACCAGTGTGTGGGTAGTGGAGATGGGTAAACCGGTTCCAGAGGCCATCACCACGGTGGTTGCCGCAGCCAGGGTTGCCGCAAAACCGCGGCTGGGTGTCAACTCGGTGATGTTGTTGCCGACGGTGGTAATCACGCGGGTTCCGAACATCAACAAACCGAGCACGATACCTACTCCCCCGAGCAACAATATCCAAGCCGAAACCGCCGTTTTCTGTCCGATTTGTTCCCCGCCACTCTGCACGAGGCCCACCACAGCGGCTACTGGTCCCACGGCGTTGGCAACGTCGTTGGAACCATGTGCAAACGCCATGGCACAGGCGGTAAAGATCATCAACACACCAAACACCTTCTCCACATTCGCGTAATGAAACTCCTTATCGAGCGACGGGTCCGGGCGCACGCGGTTAACAAAGAACTTTCCCACTCCCATCACAATCAGACCCAGAATCAGTGCCAGCAGATAATTCTGCGCGGCAGAATATCCTAAGCCAACGTGTTTCAGACCCTTGAACAACGTCACCAAGGCGATAATAAAACCTACCACGAATATATACATGGGTACGTAACGTTGGGAATTCCTAAACGGGTCTTCGGTACTCAGAATCAATTTCTGCACGCTCCTGAAAAGCAGGAACGCGATCGCCCCCGCGAGCAACGGAGAGACCACCCAGCTGCTGACAATGGAACCGATTTTGCCCCAATTGATCGCATCCACGCCGATACCAGCCATCGCAAATCCGACGATCGCACCAATGATGGAGTGTGTGGTGGATACCGGCCAACCAAATGTTGACGCGACCAGCAGCCATGTGCCCGCCGCGAGCAGAGAGGCGAGCATGCCGATAACGAGATGTTCCGGCGCGTCCGCAACTGTGGTGACATCGATGATCCCTTTGCGAATGGTGGCGGTCACCTCGCCACCGGCTAAAAACGCTCCCAGGAACTCGAATATGGCAGCAATGAATACCGCCTGACCAATGGTCAACGCGCGGGAGCCCACTGAAGTGGCCATTGCGTTCGCGACGTCGTTCGCGCCAATCCCCCAGGCCATGAAAAGGCCGAATACGGCCGCCAGGACAAGATAGGTGGTGGAGAATTCCACGGGATTGGTTAGTTGGCTTTCATCTTGCCAGTAAATATTCGAGACGGCTGCCAACGCGTTGCGCGAGATCAGCAATCTCCCCGATCCAATCGATCATTTTGTAGAGAAACATTACCTGAACGGGATTGAGGGTCTCTTCTAGTACAAACAAACTTGCGCGCAATTTAACTTGTTGTTCATCATTTTGCTTCTCGATGGCATCCAAGCGTTTTATCATCGACTCGACCAACTCGACTTCGGCGCCGCGAAACCCGGTCTCGAAAAGCTCATCTAACTCATTGATGGCGGTCCGCGCCTGACTGGTCGCTTCCACGGAACGGTTTACAAACTCGATCAATTCGCCCGATATCGCGCGCGGGATTTCCATCTTGCGACCGAGCATGAGACCCGCTATGTCCTTGGCCTTATTGGCGACCATATCCTGAATGCGCAACATTTCGAGGAGATCTACGCGCGACACCGGCATGAAGATCCCCTTTGGCAAATGCAGGCGAATATCCCTCTTGATGTCATCGGCTTCGTTCTCCAAGGCGCTAATGGCGTGCTGGATCTCTCCTGCCTCGTCCCAGTCCCCTTTTACAACCGCATCAAAGAAGGCCTGTAATGCAAAAACACACGCCACCACTTTTTCCATGTGGTGTTGCATCGGTTTTACGGGGGAACTGCTGAAAATTCTCGATAAGTAACCGCCGGTCGCCATATCTATGATTTCCCGAATATCGACCACCTGTATAATTGATTCCACTCGTCCAAACAAGTGGAGTCCGGAAAATCGTGACTGATGCAAAAATCGGGCTTTGTATCTGAAAAAATGGCAAGATACTAAGCCCAATAGACGTTTTTCGACTGAATCGGCTGTTAAACCAGGGCAACCGCCGCCACCATTACCTCTTACAAAGCACTCCGCAGCCAGTCCAACAATCGGTCATCTGCCGGCAATCGACGCGATGCGCGCGAGCCTATATGACTTTAGCCACCGAACAATCCTCCGATGGCCATAGACTTTTCAGGACAATTTGTGCAAAAGTCGATAATCTTAAATGGGTTTCACACACATTTAAATCAGCAAAGCAGAGAGCGACCATTGGTTAAGCGGCCGTACAATCCGGGCGACCCGGTGATATATCAGGTAACCAAACACAGCAACCATCCGGGAGTCCGTGCCAAGAGCATTACCCCGGCAACACAGGGAGACCAGTATAGTTACACGGTAACGAAATTCTGGAGAATCGTGGAACAGACGCCGGATGGTCAAGTAGTCGCCCAGACGCGCCGCGGCAAGCGGCATGTGATCAGTTTGGACGATCCGTGTTTGCGCCACGTGACCTGGTGGGAACGCATTATCCACCGGACTCGCTTAGCCAATCTACACGATGATGAAGAGTGAGTGAGAGGCAGAATCCGGAGTCCGCCTAAAACAGCAGTGCAGGAGAAGCCGAATAAATCGGGATGACATCCCTGTCAAAAACTCATCCCAATTTTAAACTCAGGCCGTGTAAAAAGTCGAGATCAAAATAACCGGTGGTAAAACGATACGTATGTTCGTCGCAAACACGATGGCTATGGAAAAATAAGGAAGCGTGTAAAACAATACCACAACCAAAGTGGAGCGTTGTCCCAGTCGTTCGAAATCTCGGCGACTTTTTTCACAACCTGGGTCAAATGAAGTCCATGTGATGGCTTTCTGGCTTAGCACTGTGAACCGTCCGCCCCCATCACAGCTTCGCATGTATTGCGGCCGCAAACGCGCAAACTCGAAACGGTGAGTCCTCAAGCCAGAACTGGCGTATTGCTAAACATAAACAATAACAATGTCAGAACCAACCGATACTGTAGTGTCAAAGACATCGCAGTCATCCTCTCGGATTGAACGAGTCGCACCCGGCTTCCGGTCCAAGGTACGGCTATTGAGTAACGCGACAGTCGAAGGTGGAACAAGACCGCGATTACGAACGGCCGCGGTGGTAACCATAGAGGCCACCGGTTTCCGGTGGCCTCCGGTTTCGCGCGGGCGCTGCTTAAGCAACTTTCTTGGTTACGTTCGCGACGTTCTCGGCGACGACTTTCTGCATGTCGCTCGCATACTCTTGACCAATTTCCGCCACTACTTTGGCGTCGTCGGCCAGATTTTTCACGACTTCCTGCGCAACCTTGCCCTGCTTTGCGATGTATTCCTGACCGCTCTCCAGATCGGAAATGGCTAAGGCATCCTTCCAGCTACCCAGCACCACATCGGTATACTTGCGAACACTCTCGATATTGAGGTCCACGAGACGCTCGACGTTGGCCAAGGTCAACTGGTTCACTTCTTTGGCGATCGCCAACGCGTCGCCGGCTTGCTTGGTAATATTAACGTTTGCCATGATGTTGCTCCTGATAAATTAATGAATTGACTATGTTGCGGTGCAGCATAACAGAACTTTTGTTGCAGTGCAACAATTTGCGAATCTTTTTTCCCGATCACCGCATATTGATATAACTAATTGTAACTAATGGGATTTTACTGGCGTTTTGAAAATCGCGCACGACCATCGCCGAGCGGCCCAAGTTTTGCCGAGCGCCCTGAAGTCGCTACCGAAAAAAGGTACGCCGTAGCGCGGGAGCCGTAAACGATGATTATCTGGTTACAGTTCTTGATGTGCATCCTGGTAATCGGCTATGCGGGCATCAAGTTATCGCGTTATGGTGACGCCATCGCCGACAAGACCGGGCTCGGCGGTACCTGGATCGGCCTGATCCTACTGGCGTCCGTCACATCTTTGCCGGAACTGGTAACCGGCGTCAGCGCGGTCACCATTGCCAACGTGCCCGACATCGCCGTCGGTGACGTCTTGGGTAGTTGTGTATTCAACCTGCTCATTATTGTTGTTCTGGATTTCCTACACCGCGGCGAATCGGTCATACTGATCGGTTTCGCGGGGTTCAATATTCTGCTCTCGTCGAGCGGTTTCTCGATATCCGTGGGGCACGTCGGCATTTATAGTGTCTTTATCGTCGTTCTATACGCCGTCGCGATGAGCACGGTATTTCGCTACGAGCGTAACCAACTTGCAGCATTCGCGGAGGCAGAAGCAGACCGGTACCCTCAGTTCACGCTGCGCCAGTTGACGATCCGTTATATCGCGGCCGCATTTTTGGTCGTCGCGGCCGGGAGCTGGTTGCCATTCGTCGCCAAGTATATCGCCCAACAGATGGGTTGGTACGAGAGCTTTGTCGGGACGCTGCTCGTGGCGTTTGTCACCTCACTACCGGAATTGGTGGTGACCGTGTCGGCGCTGCGCCTCCATGCCTTGGATATGGCAATTGGAAATCTCTTTGGCAGCAACCTTTTCAATATCCTGATTCTAGCCGTGGACGATATCTTGTATCTCCCCGGGCCATTGTTGGCTCATGTGTCCACCACTCATGCGGTGTCCGCGATCTCCGCCATCATGATGACCGGGGTCGCCATTGTGGCGCTGCTTTATCGAACCAAAACCCGCGTGTTGAAGACGGTGGGATGGGCGAGCATATTTTTATTCACCGTCTATCTTTTTAATTCCTACGTGATCTATCTGTATGGCGAATGAGCGGGCTTTGCACAGCGTGTGCGGATTAAAACCAGCGTTAAACCAGAGGGTTAGCGGTTGTCTCTCCTCAGCGTGGGAACTTAAATGTGATCCTACCAGGTTCAATTAGAATTGTTCGCCGAGGGGAAATATGTTGCTTGGAAACAATTGGGGCGGAGCGCCTGGTTAGAAATGCGGTCTAGAGTCCAAATGCGACCTTTGATAGTTCATGGTTCCAATCGAATCTGCAGCATTCGTCGACCAAAAATCGCAACCACGCCATGGTGTCTCGTGGCTCCGGAAGTGGCATATTCAAAGACGTAAACGCGCAAGAAATGTAGCAAACCGTCTCTTCGCCGTAATCCCAACCATCCCAAGGCCACCGTATCATCCAGGAACTGAACATCATTCTGCCTGCAATACCGGCGCGCTCCCGATACCGCTTTCTCCCGCGCCTGCATGGAATCGAACCAAAACCACACGCCCAGGCCTAAGGCAATAAAGATGATCAGAGTAGTTGGCATCGTATTGCAGACAGGGAAGATATGTGCCTGACCCGCATCTTGCAACGAGGATCCCGGGTGATGGCGAAGGGATTGGGTGGCTGAACATCAGCTGGAGCGATGACAATCAGGGGCAGGCGCCGTAGACCGCAACCCCCACCTTTCTTGTGCGTGAAGCGCGAGTTCAGCTGCTCGCGACCGAGCCGACGCCGGTATCGGCGCGAACCCGAGCACATAGTGTCACACCGGGCATTGATCGAATGCTTGATTCCAAACCACATAAGCGCTTTTCTGTGCCGCCCCGGTGCGACATACGGGCCCAGCCTCAGCGCGGCATTCCCTGTCCGAGCGGCCGGAACAAACACCGGATTAACGCCAATATCCGTGTGCGGCAAATGCTATGCCTCGCCTGCTTTGGTCGGCGGTGTTTCGTCGACTCCGTCGGTTGCATCAACACCATGGGCCGACCAACGTAAAACACGGTGTGTCAGCAACCATAACACCACTCCACCGGCAAGCAGCATTAACCATAAGTACCACGGAAATGCGTCAATGTTATCACCCATCACAACCATGAGCGCAGTTAATGGCAAAATCCCCAGCCCGGTCGTCCATATGAACGTCCACCACGAGACCTTCATCAGGCCAGCAGCGTAGTTGATCAAATTGAACGCGATCACCGGAATGAAGCGGCTGAAAAGCAGCGCGCCCCCGGCATGGGTACGTGCCCACTCATCCATGCGCCGATTACTTTTATCAGACAATACGCGGCGCACGAAAGGTCTCCCCAGTATCCTCGCTAGAGCGAAAGCCAGAGTGCCGCCCAGCATGGCCCCAGTCCAAGTCACTACCGTTCCCCAGAAAGGACCATAGACCATGCCGTTGGCAATGGCGACAAGTTCGGCTGGAAACGGCACAAAGGAATGCGCCACCATGACTGAAATCGAAGCCACCACACCCCAGGGGCCGGAATCGCGAATCAGAGATACGATCCCCTGCATGGATACATGTGGCCACCACGCATACCAAAAGGACTCTTCAGTCAGACCCTCAACAAGCAGGAATCCTAATGTAACCACTGCAATCAAAGCCCCGATCACACTCAAGACAGCGGGAAATCTGTGCGACGTCTGATCATCCACGGCGATTCACCTCCAGTGCTGGGAACCATGCACGCTAATAGTAGATAAAAACAGGTGCCGGTCCTATCACATCAATGACTGAATTACGCATGGGCAGGTTGGGACAACCGATGATTACGGCGCTGACCCCGGATATTGCACCAAGGACCCCGGCAGCTGGTAAAGAGACTTGTACTGCGCATAGTCGCAGGGTCGGTTGGCACGAACGTCGCGCTGGAACGCCACCGATGGCCGGCTGTGGATTGAGTGAAGCTCAGGTCCTGGCGTTCGAGACCAAACCAGCACCGGGGCGATAAACTTCGAGCCCGAACGGCTGCTTATCCTGCACTCAGTCCCCGGGAAGGATCTTGTCGTGCGCAGGATGCCTGGCTCTTGTAATCTCCGCCATGGTGAATTACGGTGCGATTCCCTGCGCTCGAAATGAAATCATAAGTAGTGCTCGGCCGTTGGCGGTGACATCAATAAATGTGGAAACGACATCCTCCTCTGCTTTTCCTCTGCCTTTCGAGGACAAGGCGAGAACAACACGGGGGTAAGTACTGCGACTCCGCACAGCACGAGTGTCACGCACTTAGCGGCTATAAGCTGCTGCGTCGGGTGAACGAATGAGTTCGAGAGATCAACAGGGCCAACCTTGGTTCCGTGTTTCGCGCACATGCTCCGCGTCACGAAAAACATTCACATAGACGAAAGCGAGATCGATTTGCGGTTTGTGCGCGCGTCGGGACCGGGCGGACAAAAATTGAACAAGGTCGCCACCGCTGTCAAGCTAAGATTCGATGTCGCCCGCTCACCGTCGCTGACCGACACGGTGCGCGAACGACTCGTCCGCTTGGCCGGTAAACGCGTCACCCGTGACGGAATACTCGTAATCGACGCGCGCCGCTTTCGTACCCAGGAGCGAAATCGACAAGACGCCCTCCAACGATTGGCACACTGGATTCAAAGGGCCGCCAAGGTGCCCAAACCGCGACGCAAAACCAGGCCGTCAACCGCGGCTAAGAAGCGTCGCCTCGATGAAAAGCGCCGCCGTGGAAAGACCAAGCGTCTGCGCGGCCCGGTTAACTCCGAGCGCTGAGATGCCCGCATTTCTCACCAGGATCCCGAATGCTGGCGCATGACTCGTGCAGCTGAGCCCTCTGCGTATGAAAAGCAATTCACTTTATCGTTGCCCTGATCCAGGCGGACGACGGACTCGGGGTTTCCTGAAGAAAAGCGCCAAAACTCCAGATAAGAAAATCTCGTAATTTCAATGGGTTGAAATTTGAAAATGATTTTTGTTTAATCAATTCAATCAGTTTCTGCAATTTTGGGAAGTGGCCGCCGTTTGGTACGGTGTCCTGGTCCAGCGAAAGTTTGCTCCCATACTTGCACGGCAATTTACTGGACTTTGCCTGTGTTGGTCGGCGCCTTCCCAGCGCAGACGCTGCAAGATGACCACTTCACGAACATTGGAGCACAACGAAAACCATCGACGCCAACAGGTGTCGCCGATGCTGAGATATGCCGAAGCGCTTGGGCTACGCCACTCGTCTCAATGCGAAGATCGGCAGATGTTTCCCACTCCAATGATAACGCACCTCAAGACGAATACGAGCGCTGCAGCGGTCCGCGACCGGCGCCTGGCGGACTGATATTTTGGTTGAGCAATAGATTTTTAGGGTGTATTTCGTGTTTCGCAATACCGCGGGAACGTGACGATTTATCGGGAAGGGCCTTGAAACTAAACAAAGCGTTGACAAATCCCGCAGACCGGGAAAGCTCTTGTGTCGTGATTTCGTCGGCGAGGGTAGTTTCCGGTGTCGTTTACATGATTTAGCTCTCCTGTGCGTGGGTTATCGCGCGCAGAACCTCGCGGTCGTCGGCTTTTAGAAACTGCCACTCCAGGATGTCCGATGGAACAACTTGTCCGGTGGCCAACTCTGTCTCGGCGATCCGGATTCCCCAGCGTTCGCAGCTATCGTCAACATCAATTGTCGTTGAATTATCGAGGTTGTTTATCGAACGCGGCGCTTCCGCCGTCGATTGACGGGTGTGCATCAGGTTTCATTGCTGCGAATTATCGCTGACACGGTTCTCGAGATGCTGCAACTCGGTGGCGAGTCGGCGTTCAAGTTCTGCGTGGCGCTCCAGTGTAGACTCCAGCTCTGTCGCCCGACGCTGACAATCGCGCCGCCGGCGCCCACACTCGAGCGCCGTGTCCTTAGTCGTCTTCAGCGGACTCGCGAGCGCGCCCGGTCCAACTTGCTTCCGCCTCGTGACGAAACGGAACAAGTCAAGTGGCCAATCGGAGGATGACGTAAAGGACCAGTTCCACACATCGATGACTGATCGCAACATACGACCACCTTACCGCACCGAATCATAGCCGCCATCCACACCGTCCTTCGAATAAACGATCTGCCACAGGTGGTTTCTACGCGCACGAAACGACCCTGCTGATGACAGCAAAAAAAACCGCCACATGCGATAGAAATCTTCGCCGTAACCTGCTCGTGCCAGTTCCTGCCTATGGTTGTCCACGTTTACCATCCATGCCATCAGCGTCGGATCGTAATCCACACCGAAATTATGCCAGTCCTCCATGACCAATTTGCCTTCGGTCGCCGCTGCGATCCACTTCTGAGTCGGTAGCATGCCACCCGGGAAGATGTATTTGTCGGACCATGGATCGACACTCGTTTTGGGCGTATTAGTGCCAATCGTATGTAGCAGAAAAAGTCCATCATCAGCCAGGCAACGGCGAATCCGATTCATGTAATTTCGATAGTTCTTGACCCCTACGTGTTCAAACATACCCAGCGACACAATGCGATCGAACCGCCCGGTCACATCCCGGTAGTCCTGCAAAAGCAGCTCTACCGGCAGCCCCGCGCACAACCGGCGCCCAAGTTCTATTTGTTCCTCCGCCACGGTGATGCCCACCGCCTCCACTTGATACTTCTCGGCTGCAAAGCGCACAAAGCTGCCCCAGCCACATCCTATATCCAGGATCTTCATGCCTGGTTTCAGGCCGATCTTGCGGCACACAAGGTCGAGCTTCGCCTCCTGTGCGGCATCGAGATCTGTCGCGTCTTGCCAGTAGCCGCAGGTATAGGTCATACGTTTATCCAGCATGCTGCGGAAAAGATCGTTACCCAGATCATAATGTTGTTCGCCGATCTTGAACGCGCGGGAACGCCGTTGACGATTGATCAGCTTCGACAGCACAAAAGGCAGCAGCAGTTTGACTGGAGAGATCGCGTGCTCCAGGTCGGCCCGCAATAACCGGTGAATCAATTCATCCAAGGCCGCGCAATCCCACCATCCGGACATGTAGGACTCGCCAAACCCGATGACACCGTCGCCCAGTACGCGGTCATAAAACTCGGGCCGATGGACCTGCACATCAAATGCCCGTGATCCGTTGATTTCGATCTCGGCGCTTGTTAACAGATCCTGGATAGTCTGTGCTGCGTTCTTCATCTTAATTGTGGGTACATACTCGCGGAAAGACCCAGCGACCCTGCGTTAGGAAAAAGGGAACGGGACGGTTACACATCCACGCCGTGCAGGGTCTCTTCGATCAGCATGTCTACCACCGCCTGCAGAGCTTCCATGTTAGCCGCTCCGGCCGCCTTCGCGTCATTATAGGTCTTGATCTGCAGGTGCGCGCTGGTGCCGCGTGCAAGTATTTGCCGCGCATGCTGTACTTCGCTCACGCAGTCAAAATACTCGGCATCTTCCCTTATCAACATCAACATCTCTTCCAGCAATTCTGCATAAGGCACCACGATACCTTTGCCAAAGTCGATGAGTCCTTCCTCGAAGCCGTAACGTTCCGCGCGCCAGCGGTTTTCATTGATGAGCATATTGACGTAACTGCGCCAACGCTGATTATTCAGGCGCAGCCGATAGAGCATGCGTAACCAGCAGCGATACAGCGCGGCAATGCACACGGCATCATCAACGCGCGTGCAGATGTCGGTGATACGCATTTCAAGCGTGGGAAATCTGACGTTAGGGCGGATGTCCCACCAAACCTTGGTTCGATCCTCGATCACCCCCGATCTGATCAACACATCGATGTGGCGCTGAAATTCCGCGAAGCTTTCGAAACGCTCAGGTAAACCGGTGCGCGGAAAACTGTTCCAAACCGCAACACGGTAAGACTTGAGTCCGGTGTCTTGGCCTTCCCAAAACGGAGAGGACGTGCTGAGCACGAGAAGATGTGGCAACATGTATACCGCCTGACCCATGAGATCGATGCGCAACTGATCGTCGTCGATGCCGACATGAACGTGCATGCCGCTGATCAATAGGCGGCTTGCCACACCCTGCATGTCACGGGCGATAATATCGTAGCGTTCCTTTTCGGTGTGTTTCTGGGTGCCCCACCTCGCAAAGGGGTGGGTGGAAGCGGCAATCATCGCAAGCCCATGATTCGCCGCCACTCGTGATACGCAACCGCGCAAGCGCACAACATCTGCGCGCGCCTCTTGCATTGTCCCGCAGACGCGAGTACCAACCTCAATCTGGGACTGCAGGAACTCGGGCATGACCTGCTGCTCCAGTTCCTTCGTGCACTCATCCAACATTGTCGGCGGAGACTCTTTGATCAGGTCGCGCGTCTCGTGGTCGACCAGCCAGTACTCTTCCTCGATACCGACGGAGAAACTTGGTTCTTTGAGCATCGGAATTCTGATCGGATTGCAAATCTTCAGTGCAACATTGGAGCCGTAGTCCAGACGAACCGCGCCTCAACTTTTCGGTGCTTCAACCATGCCGCGTCGACGGTGTCCGGCTGGACCTCCTCGATCCCGGTAATGCTTGCCATATGCAGCTAGTGTAACAAACTAGCAGAGCCAAGTGACCATCATGCGCACAACCCGGAAAACTCTGCAGAAAACAATTGTGGGAGCGGCTTATGGCCGCGATGATCGTGACACGTTTGCTGCGCGGAGTCGCAGTATTTGTCCCCGCATAGCAGGGGAGGATGCCTCCCCCATATATGCTATCTGCGCCGTAACTGGAGAATTTCGCCAAGCATTTCGGACTCTATCATGCGCTTGGTATTTGCCTCAGGTTGCAGTATGGTCTTTCACATGGCGCAGCACATGACGGCCACGGCACATGAATAACGTCATTGTGCCGCCACCCGCTCCAAAGCTTACCGTCCGCAATACGGCGGACGTGTTTCCCGTGCACCGCATCTATTGTGTCGGGCGCAACTACGCCGAACATGCACGGGAGATGGGGCACGATCCTGATCGCGAACCGCCATTTTTCTTTCAGAAAAACCCGGACAGCCTCGTACCCGACGGAGGCAAGTTCCCTTATCCTGACAAAACCAATGAGGTGCATCACGAAATCGAAATGGTGGTCGCACTTGGGGCGGGAGGCAAGGATATTGCGGCCGCCGATGCCCTAAATCATGTATACGGCTACGCGGTTGGTCTCGACATGACACGACGCGATTTGCAAGGCCAAATGAAAGCAGCGGGACGGCCATGGGAGATAGGCAAGGCCTTTGAATTCGCCGCACCGTGCAGTGAGATCGTTCCAATTACGCAGACCGGGCATCCGGCACAGGGCGCCATATGGCTCAAGGTAAACGGGAAGACGCGCCAGTACGGCGATCTTAATCAGATGATCTGGTCCGTGCCGGATACCATCGCCTACCTGTCGGGGCTGTTTACCCTCGCGGCGGGAGACTTGATCTACACCGGCACACCCGCCGGGGTGGCGGCGGTCCAGCGCGGCGACGTTCTGCATGGGGGCATCGACGGTATCGGTGAGTTGCGTATTACCGTCGTGTGATTGCGGCCGGATCGATTCCGTTGCGCGATGCGGGGATAAACCGCTACGTATTGAGTTGGTCAACGACCCCACATCCCGTATCATCCGGCACCACGTCTTGAACCGAGAGGCAGCTTGTGAAAGCCATTGAATTTACCCACCACGGTACGCCGCATCGGGTGTGCCGCTGCGTCGACGTCGAGGATGTCGGTTATCCCGAACCGGGGGAAATCATCGTGACCGTGGATGCCAGCGCCATCAATCCCGCCGATCTTCTCATTATAGAGGGACGTTATCCGGGCCCGAGTCAGCTCCCCGCCCGCGTCGGGATCGAAGGGACGGGCCGCGTGGAGGCGACCGGCAGCGGGGTCATTGGCCTCGCGACCGGCGACCGCGTGCTGATCCTGGATCGGGCGAACTGGGCCGAGAAGGTCCGCATCGAGGCCAGCCAGGCGATCAAGATTCCCGACGATCTCGACGTACTGCAGGCAGCAATGATGAAAGCCAACCCCCCTACCGCCCTGCTCATGCTCGACGAATTTGTCGATCTACGGTCGGGCGACTGGATTATACAAAACGCCGCCAACTCCGCGGTTGGGTACCATGTGATCCGGCTCGCCAGAACCCGCGGTGTGCACACGATCAACGTAGTGCGGCGCGAGACTTTGTTCGAACCTCTCTCCGCTGCGGGGGCCGACCTCGTGGTGCTCGAGGGGGATGATCTGGGGGAGCGCGTGCGCGCAAACATCGGCAACGTCCGTGTGCCGCTCGCCCTCGACGCAGCGGGCGGGCGGTCGTGTCTTGCGCTTGCCGACTGCCTCTCGGACGGTGGGACGGTTGTGAACTATGGTTTCCTGAGCGGTGAGCCATGCATGATCACGCCCCATCACACCATCCTACATGACATCAGATTGCAGGGCTTCTGGTTGGTGCGGCAACTGTTCCAGGGTCCGCGCGTTAAGATTGAATCCGTGTACGCCGACATCGCCCGACTCATCTCCGAGGGTACGATTCAGGCGCCGGTCGATGCGACCTACGGACTCGAAGAAGTCGCCCGGGCCCTGAAGCATGCCGAGCGTGAACGCCGCAGTGGAAAGATAGTGTTTACGCCCAACCAGTAGCGCATGCCAAGGCGTGGACAACAGCATGCCGAAGGCCGGCTACTAAAAACAAACAGTCGGTGCCACGACTCTCCCGCATGTTGCCTGTTTGCACGATCAGGCGCGTGGGGTACCGTCTGCGCCGGCTAACACGATACCAAATTCCGCGCGCAACTCCGCCGCATCGCTGACGGCCGGGACGAAGTCTGCCAACACCATCTCCCGGCGCTCGGCCGGCACACGATTGAAGATGAAATCTTCCGCATTGCGCGGCTCGCCGCGCACATAAAGCTGGGTGATGAATGGCGCCGTATCCGGCACCAACACCGCGACATGTATGTGCGGGGTGCGGCCCGGGTACGGCACCGGCCGGATGGTCCTAAATCGATAACGGCCGTTCCCATCGGTGATGCTATGCCCGAAACCCTGGAAGTTCTCATCCATTGCCCGGCCGCGATCCCGTGGGTGATGGTAGCGCCCGTTGGCATCACATTGCCAAATCTCGACGCGCACATCGCGCAGCGGCCGACCGTTGAGATCCAACACACGACCGGACAGATCGGTGATGCGACCCTGGGCCACGCCCCGGCGGCCATGAACTTGAATCAGGTCATTGTCGTCGTCGAGGGGTGGCTGTACCGGGTAAAATGGGCCGGCAGTCTGCCGCGGTGTCGGCTGAAGCAACCGCGCGGCTACGGGTCCGGCAAGCAGCAGACCGGTAATACCCATCACTAAATTGCGTCTTTGGGGATTCGCTGGCATCGGAAACGGGTTTGTTGAACTCCAACCACCTTGGACAACCCGATGACGTGTTAGGTTCTGCGTTTTCGGATATCCGGCGGCCAATGATCAGACAGCGGGAATTGAAGATCGACACAAACTTGTATACGGAGGGGACCGTAAAAGTAATCATCTGGAACAGCGCGATCCAATTTTGCGCGCCTCACTTGGCCCTCTTGGATGCCTACGTAATGGCTTCCGCATCGTGAAGCAGCTCCGCAATCGACCCGTGCCGCTCCCGCTCCCTATCCCAAGCGCATACACCAAAACTATAGGCGACTCGATATCGATTTGCGTACTCAACATTACGAATATGAACGCCCTCGTCAAGCCGCTCTAACACTTTGGAAATACTTTGCTGCTCGCCGCCGGTCACCAACACGCAAAACTCATCGCCTCCGAGCCGCCCGATGACGTCGCACTCGCGAAACGTGCGCAGTAGAAGCTGGGCCAAATCAACAGGGACACGATCACCCTCCGCCGGAAGCGCGGCGGACGAAAAATGCTATCCCGAATAGCAGCCGGCTACCGCAAGTTCGTTACCTTTCTTCGTGACACGAAACTTTTTATAAAATGCCCGGTCGATTGCGCGTATCTTGGTAGACGTGGATTTGCTCCGGTAGCGGCGCAATTGTCTAGGTCCACCGTTGTAGGCCGCATAGGTGGCGCGCGCAAGGCTGTCGACTTTTCCCGTTACCTGATGTTCACCCTTGGCGATCGCATAGTTCTGGAGATAGTGAAGCAGAATCTCGCTACCGGCACGAGCGTTGTAAAAGATGTCGAAGGTGAGCCCATTGACATCGTAGAAGCCTCGCCACACTCGGGGCACCACCTGCATTAACCCGACCGCACCGCGCCGGGAACGGATCGGTTTGATCCCGTCACCGACCTTGATGAACTGACGCCAACACGTCTCTTGCCACGCTGCCGCTAACACCAGGTGCCGATACATTTCATGAAACTCACTTGATAAGCGTGTATTGATGAGTCGCTCTTGCACAGTATCCGTGAGCAAGTGTCGGACCAAAGGCAGATACTCGTCCAGATCCCGACGGGTTGGCGCCCAACCCCGTAACCGTAACAAGTCGACTTCCGGGGGCGACGCCCAGGCGTTGGAAAATAATGAACTTGGGCGTTTAGGCCGACCGGTGGGTGCGGGCAGTTGACGCACGGCCGGCGGCGGCAGGGGCGGTCCAAATCCAAACATTCGCCGCAATTCCGGGTCGACGTCGGTGGGCCGTCCCTTGATCTCCCGGCCTGGTGGCACATACATAGTTGTTAGACGCCGGATCACCTCCGGCAGATCGATACCGAAATTGCTGCCCATCTGTTCCATGGCATCCAGCATTTCCTCTGCACTCAACATAAATTGGAACGGGGATCCCGCGTCGGCCTGGTCGCTGAAGCGTTTCAATATTGGTATCAACCGCTGCCAGGATTGAATGAATAATCCGCGGAACGCCGCATGCCAATCTTTCGTGTCGCGTTCCAGAACATTGACGGCTTCGTAGCGCGCATCGATCAAGATCTCCATCAACTCGAATCGAGTCAGGTCATCAACAGGCAGATTCGCGACCGTTTGCTTGACGAGCGCAAGTAGAAAATGGTCCCACCCCTCGAGGTTCGAACCGATCGAGTGATCCGACGCTTGATTCGCAGGATCTGCCTCCGCGGTGTACGGCGCTTTAATCTCGGCATATTCCAACGGGTCTTGCGTCGGTTGGCCATGGACCGATACGCACAAAAGGAGTGATACGACTATCGCATCAACCAACTGCAACAGCCGTCGTCGGTGATCTACGAACACACCCGATATCCTCCGCAAAATGGTTCTGCCAGCGTTACGTACTAATTGTGATTTGGCCACGATTGCCAAGCAAGATAATACAACCGGTTGCCATGCAAAAGTCCCCAATATACCGCCAAGCTGTATTGAGAATTCAACTATCCGCGCGCCACTTGAATAATATTGCACCCAGTCCCATAAAAACCGCACCCATGGCCACCAATGCCATGACATTCCTTGCAATATGCGGCCAACCGTAACCGTCAATCATGATTGCGCGGGCAGCCTCTAGCACATGAGTCAACGGCAGAAGCTGGGCAAGCGCCTGCAAGAACTCGTTAGTGCCCTCCATCGAAAACCAAACTCCGGATAACAGCATCATCGGCCAACCGAGGAAATTCAACAGGCCACTTGCCAATTCTTCGCTGCTGACGCGTGACGTGGCAACCAACGCCAATGCAATGAGAGAAACCGCGCCCAGGGCGGCAACCATAAACAACAGAAGGTAACTACCGTCCATGCGGATGTTGAGAAATACACCCATGCCCCAAAACACAAGCGTAACGGACGTCAGCGTGATCATGAGACGTGACGCGATTTGTGCTGAAAGGAACTCGACGGCACGAAGAGGAGTGGCATTGAGCCGCTTCAAAAAACCGTTCTTGCGATAACGTACGACGACAAAGCCCACACCGAACAAACAAGAAAACATCATATTCATCCCCAATATTCCGGGTAACAACCAGTCGATATAACGTACCGGGTGCCCGGAAACCGCGGCCTTGCTCAGCGGAGCACCCCCGCTGCCCAGCAACATCCTCTCCAGGACATAACCCTTCGGGGAATCCGCGTTGATCCAATAAGTGCGCGTTCCGCCGAGCTTGATCAACATGTCGATCTGATGGCGGGAAACCTTTCGTATCGCTTCCTGTTGATCTGGGACGGTGTAGAAGTGAATATGCCGGGTGGACAGAAACGGATGCGCCTCCCGGTCGATTTGCTGGGATTGATCCAGGATTGCCACCTTGAACAACGGGCGATCGTCCTCCCAAAAGATCCAGGCCATCCCCAACACCAGCAGTATCGGGACCAATAGGTTCCAGCTCAGCGAGGATCGGTCCCGTAGGAATTCCATGTTTCGGGCATGGAGTATCGCCAGGAAACGCCGCATCATGGGCGCAGTTCCTTACCAGTAAGTTCGAGGAACAAGTCATCGAGGGTACGCGGCCGAATCTCGAGGCGTTGTAGGGAAATGCCCTGTTGCTGTAGCTGTTTGATGGCTTCGTCCACGTCCCTGACGGAAATCTCCACACAGCCGTCACCCTGCAATACGGTGAACGGGAAACGATAATTGGAGGCGGTAAAGTCTTCCGCCGGCAGCTGGAGAATCGTTTCGTCAAAATGTTCAGCCAGTAAATCTGCAGGTGGTCCCGCGGCAATAATCCTGCCGTGTTCCATGATGACGATATCATCACACAACCGGTATGCCTCTTCCATGTAATGGGTGGTGAGCACAATGGTTTTCTTTTGCCGCTTGATACTTTCGATAAGTTGCCAAAAATTACGGCGTGATTGCGGGTCCAGGCCGGTTGTCGGCTCATCGAGAAACAATACCTGCGGATCGTTCAACAGCGCAATTGCCAACAACAAGCGCTGGCGTTGACCACCGGATAGTTTGCGGTTGTCGCGGGCGAGCAGTTCTTCCAAGGCGCACGCCGCGACAATCTCGTCGAGATTGGCGGTGTGCTCGTACAAGCGATGAAACAGGTCCAGCGTCTCCTTGACGGTGAGGTGGTCCTGTAACGCAGTGGTTTGAAACTGAATGCCGATCTCTTCGCGAAAACGCCTGTCGCGCGGCGCGCCGCGATAGCGAACCTCTCCTGCGGTGGACTCGGTGATTCCCTCCATGATCTCGATCGTGGTGGTCTTGCCGGCACCGTTGGGTCCCAACAGCCCAAAACAGGTCCCTTCGGTGATGGTGAAACCTACGCCGTCAACGGCAACAACGCCGGGATACCGTTTCTGCAAATTGTGAACACTGAGGATGGGTCGTTGCATTACAAGTGAAGCCACATGCTCGTCATATCATCCGGGCGGCGCTGAGGACGGCCGCAGCGCAGCATATCGCGTAAAACCCAGACCTGGCCACGGCTGTGCACGCAGGTACGAACCAACCAATCACATTGACAAAAGAACAGACACTAGCGGCGTTGAATCGAGTTGTCGTCACTCTTACTCGGCAGATACGCGTCGCGGCGTGCGTTGTTGAAACCGGCGCCACATTAGATACGCCCCCAGAACGATGAGGCATGATCCGATCACCGGTCGGACCGTGCCTCCCATGAACATCACCGGGATGGCGATGGCAAATACGAATATGGGAAAATAAAACTGCGTCCAATTCTTGCTGCCGCGATCACGCTGATACAACGGGAATACCGTAGAGAACGCCGCCAGGGTCAGGAAAAACGCCGACCAGGGACGGGTGAAAAATAAGGAAAGGTCATTGCTGATGGACCATGCCCGATTGAGATTCAGTTCGGCGATATCACCCAACACAACGCCCAGTATCATCGGCGCCAGCGGAAAGCCGAGATTACGCATTACATAACCAAGTATGCCAAACAAAAACAATGTCCATAAATCGAAACCGACGTTGTGTAAAGCGAAAACACCGATCGCGCAATAAATAAGGATTACCGACGCGAGGATATACATCGGTACGCGGGTAATAAGCACGAAGATGCGCAGACAAAGTGCCTGCATCGCGACCATGATGAAATGCGCAAAGAAGAAGGCGATAAAAATGGAATAGGCGAGTACCGGTTCTTCGCTGATGAATGAGGGACTCGGCACGACGTCGTGAATCAACAACGCACCGAGCATCACGGCGGTTATGATATCGCCTGGAATGCCCAAGGCCATCATCATGATCAGAGCGCCGCCTTCAGTGGCGTTATTCGAAGACTCGGGCGCGACAATCCCGTCTGGAATGCCGGTGCCAAATTCATCCGGGTTTTTAGATGCCTTTTTGGCTTGATCATAAGCAAGGATATTGGAGACCGACGAGCCCGCACCGGGCAGGATGCCGGTGAACACCCCTATTAACGACGATCGCAACACCACCACCCAAAGGCGCAGCACCTCGACGATGGCTCGCCGGTGTTCGACTCTCACCGCTTTGGCTCCCTTTGGCATGAGTGGTTTGCTCGCCTTGGCACGATCCTGGACATCGCTCAACAGTTGACTGAAGGCAAACAGGCCGACCAACACTGGCAGGAACGCAAAACCCTGCCGAATAGCGTCGTTGCCAAAGGTGAATCGGGCGACGCCGTTGACTTCATCCTCACCGATCGCGGCGACCAGCAACCCCAGGGTGCCCGCGATAATACCTTTGAGCAGGGCCTTCCCGGACAGGCTGGAAGTGATTGTCAGCGCAAACATGACTAACGCGAAATAGTCCCAGGGCCCGAACTCCAACCCGACGCGCGCCAGCTGCGGCGCCAAGGTCACGAGCACCACCGCGCCGGTGATGCCACCGAAGAACGACGACCACACTCCGATCCCCAGGGCGAGCCCCGGTTGGCCCTTGCGCGCCATGGGAAATCCGTCAAACGTGGTCGCCACCGACGATGGCGTACCGGGAATGCCGGTGAGCATGCCCGCCATGAGCCCTCCGGACAGGCCGCCGACCAGCACACCGATCATGGTCGACAGACCCTCGGTAGCGGTCATGCCGAAGGTAAATGGCAACGTCAATACCACGGCCATAGCAATGGTAAAGCCAGGAATCGCGCCGGCGATCAAACCCGCGGTAACGCCGAGGGTCATCAATGCCAGCGTGTGCAGCTGAAAAACTTCGTACCCCGCGCTGAGTATATTCTCAATCAGCGGTTCGTCCCCCTGATCAGAAGAAAAAAACGGTCCCGGCGGGGAGAAATACCTTCAGACCATAGGTAAAAATCGCCCACATAGTTCCTACCGACATGACCGCAATCGCCGCGTGTACCAGATGGCCATACCAATCCCGGCGCCCGAGGGACGTCAGCGTGGCGTATACGAATACAACCCCACCGGCCAACATGCCGAGATGGGGCAAGCTGAGCAGAAACAAACCGAACCAAAGGAAGCACCAGAACGCGTTGAGATGGCGAAGGAACCACTGCCTCAATCCACGCCGCTCGGGCACCGCCCCCTCGGGCCGGCCGTGGTGGCGCACGGACTGGACGAGATAGCCGAAGCTCAACAGAGTCAGAAAGATGAGAATGAGGCGCGGCCAGACCTCTGCGCCGAGGCTTGCGTAGCTGGTCTCTCGAATGCTGAAACTGGCAGTGAGGAAAATACCGCAAAAAAGTAACAGGAAAATGGCCACCAGTGTGTCTAGGTGAAATCGGCTCACACTGCTTTCCTCCGCTTCAGACAAACGCAACCGACGGCCGTTCATCGAGACCGCCGGCCGCACATGTTCGATCAGCGCTTACTGAAGGTGTTACGGCTTATATATTCCAACCTTGATCGCCGTTGTCTTCAGGGTATCGTATGTCTGCTGAAGATGCTGTCGGTAATCCGCGGTGCCAAGAGGCCGTACGATACTGCCTTTGGCCTCCAGCTGCGCAACCACTTCCGGAGAACTCATAGCCTTGAGTATCGCGGTTTCATAATGCTTGATGACGCCGGCGGGCGTACCCTTGGGAGCCATCACCCCGCGGTCCAGACCAAATTCCAAATCGATGCCCTGCTCCTTCAGCGTTTTCACATCCGGCACCCGCTTGTCCCGCTCCGGCGTGGCGATGCCCAGAGCTTTGAGTTCATTGGTCTTGATGTATTTTTGTGCGGCGGTCACGTTGATCTCGCCGAGCTCAATGTTCTTCGCAAGCAGCGCCGTCATGCGCTCACGGGTGCCGTCGTACGAGATGTGTTTGAACTTCACACTTGCGGCATCTTCCAACAACAGAAAAATAAATTGACTGGTGGAACCCAGGGTGCCCCCCGCGAGAATCGTTTGCGGTTTCGCCTTGGCCGCCGCGATCAGGTCATTGAGATCATTGTAGGGGACGTCCTTGTTAGCGCCGATGATGGACGGCGTGTTGGTCACCATGGCCACTGGCTCGAAAGAGTCCCAGGTAAAATCAACACGGCCGCTGAAGAAACTAGTAATGGCGCTTTGATGCATCGCGAACAGCGTGCATCCGTCCGCCTTCGCAGCACGTGCCTCCTTCGCGCCTTTATTGCCGCCCTGCCCGGTGATGTTGACCACCTGAAGCGGGGGCTTGATGCCGCCTTTGTTCACCGCATCGACGACGACACGAAAAATGATGTCGGTGCCGCCACCGGCCTTCCACGGCACGATCAACTTGGCGGTGCTGCACGGAATGTCGGCGGCGAGCACCTTCGTCGGCAGCACTACGAACGCAAAAGCAGCAACTAGGATATTGAAAATATAACGCTTCATCATGCTCCACCCTCTGTGATTGATCATCTAACTGGTGAAGTTAGCCTAACGCATCCGGTGTAGGCTTGACCAGTTTGTCATTACCTTCCCACCGCATAACCCTGCATATAGCGTGGATTTGCCCCCGCCTTCAATAGCGGTCCTTCTCTACTCACCGCGCTGAGGCGTCCAAGGCACCAGTCGGCTTCGATTTGTACGTCGTGACCACGCCGGCGCAGATCGGTGATGGTTCCACCGGGGAAACGTCCTTCAATCGCGACCCGTCCGGGATACGACTCGCGGGGATAAAACGAACCTGGAAAGTGATTGCTATGAAACATGGGCGCATCGATCGCCTCTTGCAGATTCATGCCGAAATGCACGTGGCGCAGGAAAAACGTCAAAGACCACTGATCCTGCTTATCTTCCCCGGGCGTGCCAAACACCATGTATGGCTCACCGTCCCGAAACGCAAGCGATGGAGTCAAGGTTGTGCGCGGACGCGCCCCCGGGGCCATGCTCGTCGGCATACCTTCTTGCAGCCAGAACATCTGCGCCCGCGTGCCCAACGCAAATCCGAGACCAGGGATCACCGGAGAGCTTTGCAACCAGCCGCCGCTGGGGGTGGCGGCCACCATATTGCCGGCCCGGTCGATCACGTCCAGGTGACAGGTGTCGCCGCGCACCCCGCCGTATTGAGCCATCGTGTCTTCGGCGGTACCCAACACGGCTGCGCCGCCTGATGCAGCGTCCGATGTGGCAACGCGGTTGATCGGAACTGCGCCAAAACCAGGTATGTCCCCCGGGCGCAGTTCCAGGCTTGCCCGCGGCTCAATGAGGCCCCGGCGTGCATGGTTGTACGCATCACTCAACAGCCGGTCCATGGGTACCTGTACAAAGTCGGGGTCGCCATAGAACGCTTCACGATCGGCGAACGCGAGCTTCGCGCATTCCAGCACCGTGTGCACGAACTCGGAGCCGACGGGATCCATGGACGCGAGATCCATATCTTTCAACAGCGCCAACTGCTGCAAGAACACCGGACCCTGTCCCCAGCTGTCCGTTTTGTACACCCGGTAGCCGTGGTAATCGTAGGACAACGGCTCTTCGATGGTCGCCTGCCAAGCCCCTAGATCGTTCGCGGTAAGAAAACCCCGGTGCCGGCGTCCGGACGTATCCATGAACTCATTGTTACGGCAAAATTCATCAATCGCCTCCGCGACAAAACCGCGGTAAAAATGGCCACGCGCTGCCTCAATTTGTGTCTCCCGGTCGCCGCCCCCGTCCTCGGCCTCACGCACAATACGTTCGTAGGCGGCAGCCAGCTCCGGATTGCGAAACAGCGTGCCGGCGCTTGGCGGCGCGCCGTTTCGCAGATACAGCGCGGCGGAACTTGACCATTCATCGCGGAACAGGCCGCTGACGCCGCCGATGGTTGCGCATATGCCTGGCGTCAAGGGATAACCGTCCCGGGCATAGTGGATGGCCGGGGCAATGACAGCGGACAGAGGCAACGTACCGAACTCCCGCAGCATCAATAACCAGGCGTCAAACGCACCGGGCACGGTGGCCGCCAACAGCCCTGAGCCCGGCACCAGGTCCAGGTCCAACGCACGATAGCGTTCAATCGTCGCCGCGGCCGGCGCCACACCCTGACCGCAGATCACCAGCGCCTTGCGCCGCTCGGCACTATAGAAAAGGATTGGCAGATCGCCGGCGGGGCCGTTGAGGTGCGGTTCCACTACTTGCAGGACAAATCCAGCCGCGGCGGCGGCGTCAAAGGCATTGCCGCCCTTCTCCAAAATGGCCATGCCCACGGCAGAGGCGAGCCAGTGGGTGGACGCCACCATGCCGAAGGTGCCGAGTAACTCAGGGCGAGTAGTAAACATCGTGGTTAAGAAATTCCCATTGTTCGGACTCAACAGTGAGCACGACTATATCACCGGCTCATTCAAAGATTGAAACTACCCGCCAGTTTCCGCGGCGGCCGACACAACTCAAGTTCCGATGCTCAAAGGCGAAGTGAACTTTCTCAGCGCGGCAATCACACTTAAAGCGACAATCTTACCGGTACGCGGGTTGCCTGGGGACGGCACGTTTTCGATCTTAAGTTCGAAACGTGCGCTGTCAGCATCGACAACGACATGATGCGTGTTGCGCGTGATGGTCGGATCGGCCCAAATTTCGAGCCGGGTGCGGTCCGGCCCGATGCCGGCAAGTCCCAACACCGCGGCCACGTTTACGTTGGCCGGAAAATGATGTGCTCCCTCGCGTGCGTTCCCCGCGAACACCTGCAACGGCGCATCGAGCCCGGTGAGGTCAATGCCCTGCGCGACCAGATAAGGTACACCGGCCAATCCGGCGGGGGGCTTGCGAGTGACCATGCGCACCGATTCAATATGGCCTTCGGCCGCCGCTTGCACCGCATCCAGCCCCAGCAGCGCCCCGGTGGGAACAACGATGCGCGCACCGTGGATCCCGGCGAGATCGACCAGAGCCCAATTCTCGAGCAACGCGCTGACAGTAATCGTGATTAGAGTTTTGCCTGCGCTCAGCACCGCGCGCGCCAGCGGAGCAAACACCCCCGCCGGGGCGCACTCCACAATCACGTCCGCCACCGTCGCCAGCTCTTCCAGCGGCAACACCGGAACCGGATTGCGAAACTCGACCATTTTCTCCGCGGCGCGTTGACGGTCGCGAGCGGACACCGCGGTGAGCATCAGGCCGTCGATGCCACGATCAAGGCGGCGTGCGACCACGCTGCCGACGGCACCGAGACCGCCGACGGCGACGCATAAGGGTTTTCGGTCACTGCCGCGTGGGGTCGTCATCGGCACCGGACGATCAATATCCCTGTTCCCAATCCACGACATCGGTGAGTGGTTCCCCGTGCTGGTGGCGGCGAATGTTGTTTACGACGTGGGACGCAGCGGTGCTGGGATTGGTGAGGCTGGCGATGTGCGGGGTTACGGTCACGGCGGGATGCCGCCAGAACGGATGGCCAGGGGGCAACGGCTCGTCGGCAAACACATCCATGGTGGCGCCGGCGATGTACCCCGATTCCAGGGCCGCAAGCAAATCGTCCTCATTGACATGCGCGCCCCGCGCCACGTTGATCACACAGGCACCACGCGGCAGTGTCGCCAGCGTTTGTTGATTGATGACGGCTCTGGTCTGCGGGGTCAACGGCAAAAGACAGATGAGTATCTCGGTGCCGCGCAAAAAGCTATGCAATTGGTCGGCGCCAAAAAAGCCCTGAATCCCGGGCAGCGATTTGGGAGTGCGGCTCCAACCGGCAACAGAAAAATTCAATGCGGCCAACTTGCCGGCTACGTCGGCGCCCATGACGCCCAAACCCATTATGCCGATTTTTCGCCGCTCGGCCGCGACCTGGCGCAGCTGTTGCCAGCGCCGTTCGCCCTGCAAAAATGCATACTCGGGCATGCGCCGATGATAGCGCAGCACATGAAACAGAAGATATTCGCTCATTCCCTGGGTCAGCGCTGCATCGACCATGCGCACAATCGGTATATCACGGCGCAGGCCTTCCTGCCGTAACAAGTGATCCACGCCGGCACCCAACGAAAAGACCACCTTGAGATTCGGCAACGATTGCATCACGTCGCCGATGGGCGTCCATAGCAGCGCGTATTCGATCTCGCCGGGATCGCCCGATTCGGGCCAGATGCGCACCTCGAGTTCCGGCATCATCAGTTGCAGCGCCCGCTTCCAGTCACGCGCGGAGTCGACCTCGCTCTTGAACATTAATGTCGACATATTGGATTTATCGGGTGATGGGATTTACCGCCAAGATCCACATGGGGTTGCCCGCATTCATCGGTGCCCGATCATCCGCCTCCCAGTCCACGGTCAAAGGTCTATGAAGAAATCGTTGCCTTTGTCGTCGACAATGATAAAAGCGGGAAAGTTTTTGACGCGGATCTTGCGCACCGCCTCCATGCCAAGCTCTTCGAAGTCAAGGATTTGTACCTCTTCGATGTTGTCCCGGGCAAGGATCGCGGCAGGTCCACCAATTGATCCGAGATAGAATCCACCGTGTTTACCGCATGCCTCACGCACCTGCGGCGAGCGGTTACCTTTGGCCAGCATAACCATCGAACCACCGTGAGACTGAAACAAATCTACGTAAGAATCCATGCGCCCGGCGGTTGTGGGACCAAAACTGCCAGAGGGCATACCCTGTGGCGTCTTCGCCGGTCCCGCATAGTAGATCGGATGATCCTTAAAATAATCCGGCATCGGCTCGCCACTATCGAGCTTTTGTTTAATTTTCGCGTGGGCGATATCACGGGCAACGATCAAGGTGCCAGTCAGACTCAAGCGGGTGCGGACCGGGAAACGGCTCAAGGTTTGTAACGTCTCGCCCATCGGCCGGTCAATATCGATGCTGACCGGTGGTGCAGTCTCCGGAGCCTGCGCCGGCATGAATTTCTCCGGATGGTGCTCGAGCTGCTCGAGGAATATGCCGTCACGGGTAATTTTGGCCTTGATGTTGCGGTCCGCACTGCAACTGACGCCCAGCCCCACCGGGCACGACGCCGCGTGACGCGGCAAACGAATGACACGCACATCGTGGGCCAGATATTTGCCGCCGAACTGTGCGCCGATCCCCGTCTCCTGAGCGATCCGGAACACGTGTTGCTCCCACTCCAAGTCACGAAACGCCCGGCCGAGTTTGCTGCCGCTGGTAGGCAGGTAATCCAGATAGCCGCATGATGCCAATTTGACCATCTTCATAGTGGTCTCGGCACTGGTGCCACCGATCACGACAGCGATGTGATAAGGCGGACATGCCGCGGTGCCCAGGCCGCGCAGTTTCTCGCTGATGAAGCGAACCAGCGATTCCTCATTGAGCAGGCTCTTGGTCTCTTGAAACAACTGCGACTTGTTGGCCGAGCCTCCCCCTTTGGCGATGAACAGGAACGAGTACTCATCGCCCTCGGTCGCCATGATGTCGATCTGGGCCGGCAGATTTGTGCTGGTATTTTTCTCTTCGGTCATCGACAGCGGGGCAATCTGCGAATAGCGCAGGTTCTTGTCTTGGAAAGTGTCATAGATGCCGCGTGATAAAGCTTCTTCGTCGTTCACGCCGGTCCACACCCGCTGCCCTTTCTTGCCCGTCACGATGGCGGTGCCGGTATCCTGGCACGACGGCAGCACACCGGCGGCGGCGACACAGGCATTCTGCAGCAGGGTGTAGATGACAAACCGGTCATTGTCTGTGGCATCGGGGTCCTGCAGTTCCCGGGTCAGCTTTTCCAGATGCGAGGAACGCAGATAGAACGATACATCGCTGAACGCCTCGCGGGCGAGAAACCGCAGACCCTCGGGTTCGACTTTCAGAATCCCGTGGCCCTCGAACTCGCCCTCCGACACGTAGTCGCCGGTGAGCAGACGGTACTCGGTGGTATCGTCACCGTACTGAAAGACCTGCTCGAATGTGAAATCCGTCATGCCATACAGCACGATGTCAAAATGCGCATCGGTTTTTTCTTATACATAGCTCCGGTAGACCGGCTGATACATCTGTGACTTGACGTAGCTCAAAACATCCTCCGGCTGCTCTATGGTCGCCAGATCACACCGCCATGCGACCTCGGCGACCGACGCCGCGATGTGGGCGGAGACCTCACGAATGTTTGAAAGCGGCGGATACAGACGCCCCAGCCTTAAATCCGCTGCGGTCACCTGATCCGCCAATGCCTTGGCCGCTTCAGAAAACATCTCATCGGTGATCAAACGCGCCCCGGAAACGACGACACCCAAGCCGACGCCGGGAAAGATGTACGCATTGTTACCCTGGCCGGGTACAAAGGTCTGGTCTCCAAAATTCACCGGATCAAACGGGCTGCCGCTGGCGAACACCGCGCGGCCCTGGGTCCAGTTGTAAGCTTCTTCCGCGGTACACTCGGACTTCGAGGTCGGATTCGACAGCGCGAAGACTATGGGCCGGTCGTTGATGCGCGCCATGGCTTCGAGCACGTCCTGGGTGAAGGTCCTGGGCTGCCCGCTCACGCCAATGATTGCCGTGGGTCGCAAAGTTTCGATGGCGTCGAGGAACAGCTCCGCCGGGGCGTGCTCGTGGGCATACGGGCGTTTGTGTGCGACCAGGTCGGTGCGCGACTTGACTACCAGGCCCCGGGAATCGAAGAACCAGCATCGCCGCTTGGCATCGGCTTCCGAGAGTCCTGCCTCGCGCATCGCAGCGGCCACCATATCACCGATGCCGATTCCCGCCTCTCCCGCACCCAGAAACAGCACGGTCTGGTCGGCAATACTGCCTCCGGTGATTCGCGGCGCGGCCAGTAAACCGGCCAGCGCCACCGCGCCGGTGCCCTGAATGTCATCGTCAAAAGTGCATATGCGATCGCGGTATTTCTCCAATATCCAGAACGCGTTGTTGTTGGCGAAGTCCTCGAGCTGAATCAGGGCGTGTGGGTATACCTCTTGCACGGCGTCGACAAACTCGTCAACCAGGTCGCTGTAGGCCGCACCTCGTAACCGGTGCTCCTTGAGACCGATATACAGCGGATCCGCCAGCAACTCTTCGTTCTCGGTGCCCACATCGAGAGTAATGGGCAGGCACTGATTCGGATGCACGCCGCCGCACGCGGTGTACAGACTGAGCTTGCCAACCGGGATCCCCATGCCGTCGGCCCCCAAATCTCCCAGTCCCAGGATCCGCTCACCGTCGGTGACCACAATGACGCGCACATCCCTGCGCGGCCAGTTCCGAAGCACGTCGACAATACGTCCACGGTCTTTGGCGGTGATGAATAATCCGCGAGGCCGGTTGAAAATATGCCCATACCGCTGGCAGGCCTCGCCGACGGTCGGCGTATAGATAATGGGCATCATCTCCTCGAGATAATCGAGCACCGCGCGATAGAACAAGGTCTCGTTGCGGGCCTGAAGTGCGGTGATATTGATATACTGCTCGAGCGGCGTCGGTTTACGCCGGAAGTTCTCCATCACTCGCATGACCTGCTCTTTGATAGAGTGCACATGCGGCGGCAACAAACCTCGCAGACTGAAGGCGTCGCGCTCTTCGTCGGTAAAAGCGGTGCCCTTGTTCAAAACCGGGTCGTGCAGTAGCTCTACCCCTGTGGGCATGGCGCCCGGCTCGAGGTCCGCGGGGTTCGGGGATTTTGTGCTCATAATGACATCACGGTGTACGATTTCGCCGGGTCGCCGACAAGCGGCGGAGAACGGCCAGTAACCAATGGTCAGACACCCGGCGCAGGCGATCTAGCTCGTGAATTGCACCGAATCTGTCATAGCGGATGTAGGATAAGGGAATTTGCTTGTCCTTTACAAATTACGGCTCACGAAATCCAGCTTTGCTGGCCTACCCCATGGGGGCGAACGTGCGCCGAGGACCGCTTATGCACCGGTCAGGTGATCAATCTCTGTTCGCCGCCTTGGCGTTTGCCGTGATGAAATCCTCGATCAATTTTACCGGCACGGCGCCAATTTGCTTGGCGGCGAGTTCACCGGAAGGGTTGTAGATGAGAAACGCCGGGGTACCAGCCAGGTATGAACCGGTGAGTCTTCCATACAAATCGGTTACCGCTGCGACCTCGCCGATGAGATTCGGAAAATTAACCAGGTGCCGATCGATAAATGCCATCGCGTCTTTCTGGTGCGATTCTCCGTCCATTGAAATACCCAGCACCGAGGCGTCTTTGCCTTGGTGCGTCTCATGGAATGCCATGTATTCCGGAACCTCGGTGTTGCAGATGTGGCAGTCCGAGGCCCAGATCATCACCACCAGCCACTTACCATCGCCCACAAACTCGTTTATGGTGCGCGGGTTCCCCGCAAAATCCGTGAGGACAGGCCCCGCCTCGGTGACCGGCGACGCGGAAGAACGGCTCTTTGCCTGCTCGTCCGCCGCGATCAGCAGCGGAAACAGCAGCATCACGATAAAAAACAGGCGCTTGGTATGGATTCTCACAATGATATTTCCCTCGTCTCTGGGGTCCGCGCGCAACGGCCGGCGGTACAAGCGTCAACTGCCGCTTACGCCAAGTATGCGCCTACGTGGCGTATATTCTGTTAATAGACCGCCAGAACGGCGTTAGTATTCCACCACGGCAGTCTCGCTGCATTTATATTACTTACAGGATATGGGTGCATGCGGGCAAATACATGAACTAAAACAAAGGTGAGTCCGGTGAAATTGGGCAATTGGTTTGTCTTGCTGGCATGGCTTCCCTTGTCTGTGATCGCAGATGACTGGGGCTATATGTATGACAAGAGCTGGGTGCGTTATCTGTACCCCCAGGATGAGGAAAAGTGGTGGTGGGACGATGCTTGGTGGAATGACGGCAAGCTTCGCGAGCCCACTAACCATGACGTAGTGATGGAAAAGATCTCCATCACCAGCGGTGACAAGGAGATTCCCGCCTATTTGTTTCGTCCCCGGGACGGCAAGCAGCACCCAGGGGTGCTGTTTGTCCATGGCCGCCGCGGCCTTGACGAGCTGACCCTGCTCCACCCGAAGCGGCTGGCGGCGCGGGGCTTCGTGGTGCTCGCCCCGGATCTGTGGTTCGCGAACTTCATTGATAAGTTTCCCCTGGAACATGATGCGGTGGTCGAACGTGACACCGCCGATAGCATCGACTTTCTGCTCACCCTGCCCTATTTGAGCAACAATAAGATCTGCACCGTGTCCCACACCCGCGGCGGCTACATCTCCCTCAAGGCGCTGGTCACCCACAAAAAGCAGGACCAGGCGGTGGCCTGTTGGGTGTCGTATTACCCGCACCTGCAGCATCCGAATGCGGCAGAACCGATGCAGATCTACAAGTACGCGCCGGAGGCTGAAGACCTCAAGGTGCCGGCGTTGATGTTCTTTGGCGAGCATGAGCAATATCAGCGCCACCGTCCGATCATCTTTGTTTACGAGGCCTTGAAACAAAAAGGACGGGATGTGCGGCTGATCGTCTATCCAGGCGTAGGACGGGGTTTCGAATTTCGCCCGCCCAACGTACGCACCTTCGCCGATGATCTGGCCGCCAAAGACGCCATGCAACGTACCGCGGCGTTTCTGCGCCGGCACCTGCAACGCACGACAAAATAAGAGAGGATCAAGACCTTTCGATATGGTTGGTAGCGCCGAAGCACTGCAAACCGCCCTCAACATGCCCTTGGCGGAACGCAATGAACGTCATGCCGCGATGATGGAAACGATCCGGCGTCACGATATTCGCGTGTCGCGTGATAACTTTGTGCGGCAATTGCAAGATACCAGGCAATGACTCGACACCTGCTGGCTGACGTCGGGGGTACCCACACACGATGTGGATTTGGCGGTGAACAGTCCACTGCGCAACACCTACGCACTTACCAAAATCAAGACTTTAACGACCTGATCGCGCTGTTCGAGCACTATCTTTCCGAGACCGGAGAGGCTCAGCCCGTCAGCCTCACGGTCGCCGTCGCGGCGCCGGTTCACGGCGGGGTGGCAAAGTTGACCAATCTCGCCTGGACCATCGACGCGGCACAACTGCGATCGCAATTCCACGCGACGCGCGCGACCCTGATCAACGACTTCGCCGCACTCGCGTGTGCCATTCCCAGACTGCATAGGGAGGATCGTGTGCAGATTGGAGGCACAGCCCCGGTTGGCGGAGCACCCATCGGTGTGCTCGGACCTGGTACTGGGCTAGGTGTCGCGGGCCTGATATCGTTCGACGATCGTTGGATGCCGATCAGCAGTGAAGGCGGCCATGTCACCTTGCCGGCGGTGAATGCACGTGAGGCGGCGATCATCGAGCGACTGCGCGGGCAGTACGGCCATGTGTCCGCAGAGCGGGTGTTGTCGGGTCCGGGCCTGGCGACACTCTATGAGGCAGTGACCAACCGCAAACACGGCGAAGTAACGCCCGCTGCAATATCACAGATGGCCGTCGATGGCGAACCGCACGCCAAGGACGCGCTGGATTTGTTCTTCGCTTTATTGGGCACGGTGGCCGGCAATCTTGCATTGACGTTGGGAGCACGGGGCGGCATCTATTTGGGCGGGGGTATTCTGCCCAAGTTGCGCGCACAACTGGTGCATTCTGGATTCCGGCAACGCTTCGAGTCCAAGGGCCGTTTCGAAGAATACTTGAGCCGGATCCCGGTGTTCTTGATCACCGCGGAGACCCCGGCGCTCGTGGGACTGAGTTATTATCTCCAACAGTTGCTGCGCGAACATTAGCTGAGACGATCAACCAGGGACGTCAATACACGGCCGCAGTCATCGTTGAGCTTGAAGGTCAACTCGGCGTCTGCACGCGTACGGCCGAGGTTAATCGCGGCGATGGGTTTGCCCTGTTCGCGCGCCGCACGGCAGAAGCGGTAACCGGAAAACACCATCAGCGACGAGCCCACCACCAACATGGCGTCGCATTCTTCCAGGCGTCGGAAAGCATTCGTTACCCGCGCCGCCGGCACCGCCTCCCCAAAGAAGATCACCGTAGGTTTAAGTACCCCTCCACATTGCCCGCATTCGGGCACGCGCACGGCATCGAAATCGAGACCGTCAATGACGGCATCGCCGTCTGGGGCGGCGATCGCGATACAGGCTTGCAATTCGGGGTTGAGATCCTGCAAAACGGCTTGAAAAACCGCCCGCGATTCGGTTTGGCGGCAATGCAAGCATTCAATGGCATCCAACCGGCCGTGCAGATCGGTCACGCGCCGGCTTCCGGCACGTTGATGCAGGCCATCAACATTCTGGGTCACGAGTTGGTGAATGTGCCCGCGGGCCTCCAGGCAAGCCAGTGCATGGTGGGCATCATTGGGACGGGCATGGTCGATACCGGGCCAACCAAAAAAGCTGCGCGCCCAGTAACGCTGGCGGACCGCTTCACTGCGCACGAAATCTTGATACATCACCGGTTGCCGTTGCTTCCACCGGCCCTGAAAGTCGCGGTAGTCGGGGATGCCGGAAGCGGTGCTGCACCCGGCCCCCGTGAGTACAAACAGGCGGCGATAATCCGCTACGTAGTCAATCAAACCATCCATAAAGGACCCTGCTGACGTTATAGGTGTCGGTTGCAATGCAAGGGACGCAGTGTGGTCAACAGACGTTAATAATCTCTATATTTCTTGGCACTGCCATGCACCAAATCCGCGGGGTACTTTTCATCATTGAGCTTCAGCTTCTTCTTTGCGGCTGCTGCCAAGTCGACATGCAGCCTGTCGGCAAGTCGCACGAGATAAATCAGAACATCCGCAAGCTCCAACTCGATTTCCTCTACCTTTGAACGCGGCAGTTCTTCACTCTGCCGCTCGCTGAGCCATTGAAAATGCTCCACCAGCTCTCCCGCCTCGCCGATCAACGCCATGGCCAGATTTTTCGGCGAATGAAATTTCTCCCAACCCCGCACGGCAGCAAAGTTGCGCAGTTCTTGTTTCAACGTCTCTAGTGCATCGTCGTCCATGTGCGCATTCTAGCGTCTAGAGCCATATTATGAAATTTGTAACGGATCCCCATCCATTGACGCGTGCGCTTTGTTTCAGGGAGCGGCGAACGTGGCACGGGGGCAATGACAGACTGGGCTACACTTGAAGCTATGTATAAGACCTGCCCGGAATGTGATTACCAGCGCCGGACCACAGATCAGGGCTCCCCCGATGTATGTCCCCGATGTGGGCTGATCTTCTCCAAGTGGATGCGAACGCGGTTTCAAGTCGAATCCCCGGCGCCAGGTAAAAGCGAGCCCGCCGATTCGTTATTCCAGCGGCTGAAGTATACGCTGCTGTACGTGCCGTCCAATATTGATCCCCTGGTTTTCTATGGCCGCGTGCTGCTTTATATCTTGTTCATGGTGTGGGGCTGGCAGTTCATCCAGATGTCGTTCGCGACCAATGCCATCGGCGCCTCGTTCATGCACAACGTCAACCTCGTGTTTCACGAGGCCGGGCATTGGATCTTTCGGCCGTTCGGGGAATTCATGACGATCCTGGGCGGGACCCTCGGCCAATTACTGATGCCGCTGATCGTGATCATAGCGTTGATCCGGCAGAACCATGACAACTTCGGTGCATCCCTGGGCCTTTGGTGGTTCGCGCAAAGCATGATGGATGTGGCACCCTATGCGAACGATGCGCGCGCGGGACAGCTGATGTTACTTGGTGGAGTCACCGGCCAGGACATGCCGGGTGTGCATGATTGGCACAACATCCTGTCCGTGCTTGGCTTGTTACACCATGACCACCGTATTGCCGCAGGGTTCGATCTCTTCGGCGAGCTGTCGATGTGGCTGTCTTTCGTATGGGGCGGTTATATCCTTTATCTGCAGCGTCGCGAGATTCAGCGTTAACAAATTACCGCATGGCGACCCACACAATCCGGAACCGCTGATATTGAATCGCCGGCTAATAAAACTCGACGGAAACCGATGAGCCAAGCCGCATCGAGTGACCTAAAAAGACGACGAGAAAAATCGTCATCCCAAACATCTCCATCACCTCTTCAATAGACTTCGAAAAATGCTCTACCGAGCGTTTCGACCAATCGGTGTTGTCGAGCAGCAGTACGTAACCATCCTCTAATCCTTCTACGTAATCCAAAAACACCGCAAAAGCGAGACACCCCAACGCCACCACTACGGCGTAACGCGCTAATGGTGTTGTCAATTCATTCCATAAAAAAATCAGTATGAACAAACCAAGAGACACAAACAGCGGACCCACGACAACCTGCCACGCATAACTAGGGTAGGCTTGCAGCGCGCCACTCATGAATCCAAACGACCTGGACGCGGTCCCGAGGCGCTCATGGATCTTGGCATCGTCATCCGCCGACATGTAGACAAACGCAATCGCCAACAACAACCAACCGATCCGGCGCCGGACGGACGCATCGATCTTGCTCACCAGTATAAAATTCATTAACGCAATCATACCGATCACGAAGGTTTGCATGACACCAAACCATGACGGCAGGCTTCCCTCCCGCGCGGTATTGAATATGCGGCGTATGGCCCTGATTTCGGAGCCGCGCTGATGATTAATCACCAGATCGAGAATGAAAAACAATATCTCCGCAGATACGCAAGCGACGAACACGATGATCAGTACACGCCGGGAATCGACCGCAAAACTTATCGGTCCCGTCGTCATGCGTTCGGTTGATGGCTCTCGAGGAGCGTCCACTATGTCAGAATCAGGCATAACAGTCCTGGTACTCTAGCGCATCAGCTTACGTTGGTGCCAAATCAGTCTACCATCGCCGGTCCTGCCCAGGTTGCCGCCGATATTATCGATCTTGCCACCACGATCAACTTTGCTAACTTAGTTTCGTGTCAAATAAATAGGTTTAGCAGAGTCCTTCCAAATAGACAGCGTTTCTAAAATTTGTGCCGCCACGACGTGGCAACCAGCTCACCCGAACACTGCAACAAGGGAGCGCGTCTTTATGTTTGCCACGCAACCTGGAGAATCGAATGCCGCCAATGCATGGACGACACGCTGCGGGTCTCTCCGCTTGGCACCCCGAGTTAGATGGCACTCTCGACCCAGGTCTGAAATCGAGACGCGCTCATTGCCCCCATCTGGCGGGCTACTTCGCGCGCGTTTTTCATTATGACCAAGGTCGGGATACTGCGCACCCCGAATTGAGCGGCCAGCTGCGGATGGGCTTCGGTGTCCAGCTTGGCAAGGCGTGCATGCGGTTCCAGTTTCCCCGCCGCGTCGGCGAATATTGGCGCAAACATCTTACAAGGTCCACACCACGACGCCCAGAAGTCGATCACAATGGGCACGCCCGTATGGTTGATGTGGCGATCGAAGTTTTCCCGCGTAAGCTCTATCGGCTTACCGGAGAACAAGGGGTCGCCGCATTTTCCGCATTTGCCGTCCAGGGCCGGCTTGTCGCGGGGTACGCGGTTGGTCGCCAGACAGTTGGGACAGGTGATATGTAACGCTTCCATGATCCTGCATCGCCGAATTCTTGACGGGTTATTAAGCTGGGGACCACATAAGGAATTTTCAATGCGGTCAGCGGTGCCGCGGATTTTACACCGGTTACCAGGCCCACTCGGCTATAAAGACGTTGGTCTCGCCGCGTACCCTGCCGTTTCGATTCGATGCAAACACCAGCTTCGTTCCATCATGGGAAAACATCGGAAAACTGTCGAAACCGGGATAGTTGGTCACGCGCTCGACCTTTTTGCTATCGACCTCGAGTAGGAATAGATCAAAGTTGCGCCCTTTGGGGTTCTCCATGTTGGAGGCAAAAATTACGTGTTTACCACCCGGGTGCCAATATGGCGCGAAGTTGGCGGCGCCGTTGTTGGTCAGCTGGATGGGTTTGCGCGCGGTAAGGCTCATGATGAATATCTCCAGGTTGCCAGGACGGATCAGAGCCCGGGACAGTAACGCTTGGTAGTCCTGCAGCGCCTTACCCTTCGGGCGCGACGCCCGCCACACAATCCATTCCCCGTCCAAGGAGAAAAATGCGCCCCCGTCATAACCGGGTTCGTCGGTCAAGCGTTGGACACCGGACCCATCCGGATTCATGAGGTACAGATCCAGGTCTCCGGAGCGTAGAGAGGTAAACAAGATCTTGTCCCCTTGGGGGGAAAACACCGCCTCGGCATCGTAGCCGGGGGTGTGGGTCAAGCGTTCCAGATTGCCGCCATTCGGACCTGCTTTGAAGATGTCATAGCTCTCGTACAGCGGCCAGACGTATCCCCGCGAGTAGTCGGGTTTGAGCGGACAGTTCTCGCCGGCCAGGTGCGTGGACGCGTAGATGATGGCGTGGTTGTCAGGGGCGATGAATGCGCAGGTAGTGACGCCCTTGCCTGACGACACCAAACGCTGATTAGCGCCGTCTATGTTCATCCGGAATATCGCATCGCAATTCAGCTCATTCCGAGTGGATTGATAAATCAGTTCTTGCCCGTCATGGGAAAAATACGCCTCGGCATTTTGACCTCCAAAGGTCAATTGCCTGATGTTCTTGAGATGTACTTCGCCAAACTCAACGCCGGTTGGCGGTGCCATGCCTTGGCTCTCACCGGCCGCCTGGGCATTGGGGTTAACAAGCAACATTAAAATCAATAAAAAAAATCGACGCATCACGGTTTCCTTAATCCTGGTGGGTCTCATTATACGGTACGTTTCCATGATGAGTGACAGCGGTAAGGCTCCGGCAATGAGATGCTCGATATCGTCTCGGCATCCTTATCGGGCCACTAATTTCGCCGCCACGGCCTGTTCGCTCCCGCCGCGCACAAAACGTATCACCACCCGCTCACCGATATTCAGTGTCTTGAGAACTTCCGAGTACGCCCTCAGATCACGAATGATGGTCGCGTTAATGCCAATGATGACATCGCCAGTTCGCAATCCCGCCCGTGCCGCCGGGGAATCTGCAGTCACCCCCGCTAATTGCACACCGGGGCCCGCGAAGCCGAAATCCGGCACCGTGCCCAGCAGTACGCGCCGGCCGGCCCCACCCTCGGATGCGGCACGCTTTGGGCTGCCCGTCAAATTGGGGTGCAGGGCATCGGGCCGCGAGGCCAGATATTCCACTGCCTCTTTTACGACTGCGGCGATTTTCACCAGTCCCGCCGCATCGATCTTGTCGACGGTATCGCTCGGCCGATGGAAGTCGGCATTGGCGCCGGAAAAAAATTGCACCGCAGGGATCCCACGATCGAGAAAGCTCGTCTGGTCGCTCGATCCGTAGTCGTCGGCCACCGACTTGATCTTTACGCCGGTAACGTACCCGGCGCCACGAAATATGTGCACCCACTCACGCGCTGAAGCGGTCCCCAATACGAACAGGGGATTGTTGCCCAGACGCCCGACGGTATCCAGATTCAACATGCCCATGATCTTCCCCGCCGGATGGGTCTCCGCATTTTGCAGGTAATAGCGCGACCCCAGCTTACCGGCCTCCTCACCGGTGAACGCGACAAACACCACGCTGCGCTCCGGTTGCCAGCCCGCACCCAGCACGCGGGCCAGTTCCAGCATCACTGCAATGCCGCTGGCATTGTCATCCGCACCCGGATGCACCTTGCCTTCGTTTCCTTTGCGCACATCCGGCCACCCCCGGCCGAGATGATCGTAGTGCGCCCCGAGCACCACACTCTCTCCGGCGCGCCGTGGATTGGTACCCGGGAGCACACCAACGACGTTCTTGAGCGCGACATCGCCGTCCAATCCAGCGACTCTTGCAGTCCATGTCTGGAAATAGCCGCCTGAATCACCCCCAGGCGCCAACCCCGCCAGCCGAAACTTCTCCACCAGGTACTCCGCCGCCCGGTCCAACTGCGCCGACCCCAGACCCCGCCCGGCCATTTCCGGCGCCGCCAATCGCTCGATGTCCCGCCGCATGCGCTGCGACGAAAATACCGGTGGCAGCGCGGCCAGCGCCGTACGCGGGGCCAGTGAGGATTTGCCAGTGGATCTTTGTTGCGCGCCGGGCTCTACGATAGCAACCGCCATGGGCGAACCGATCACCGGCCATTGACCCTTCACGACATTGGCGGGCTCGTCACCAGTGAAGGCAAGATAACTGTACTTACCGTAATGCGGCAGCTTGCGTCCCAGTCCCGGAATGGCCGCTGCATGGTCCGCGGCAACCCAGGCCAACGCTTCGCTGGGATTATCCGGGTGCCGGGTGACGACGACCACGGAGTGCTCTGCGCGGCGCAATGTCTCGCCGGCGATCTTGATCTCACGGTCCTCGTCCATATACGCATAGTCGGTTAGCGCGGCCTGCACCGCGGAACGGAAGCGGTTATCCCAGCCAAGTATCCACACCGCGCGCCCATCGGGTAAGGCGCTGACCTCATTATCGAACTTCACTTCGATCTGCGAGCGACGTTGCTCCGCCCATGAACGCGCCAGGGCGCGGTAAGCGTCGCGGACCGGACCAGGCGCGGCGGACGGTAACACGATCAGCGCGCGGCTGGCGCCAAACGCCTGGCTCAGGGCCGGGGGGATCTCGCTCCGGTCGAGACGCCTGAACAGGTCGAATTCCGGATCCACCTCAAACCGTACGGGCCGTGCGGGCAACGGGAACTCGAAGCGCTGCCGCTTCCTTTTCATGGCTACGCTGGTTTGATACGCGGCGCGTTCTCCGACAAGGTGTACCGCAATCGGAATCGAGAGCTCATAACCTTCGCCCTCCTGGGTTTGCTCGATCACCGCCGCCAGCAAAAATCCCTGTTCTTTGTCACCGCGTTGTGTCACCTGCACATCAACGACTCGTAAACGCGGCGCACCGGTACGAGTCACCCACTGATGGAAAAACCGGTCAAGCGGCTTGGTGCTCGCGTCTTGAAATACCGTGGCCACATCATCGAATGAGGCGACCTTGAAGCGATATCGTCGATACAGCTGACGCAGGGCGGCGGTAAATGCCTCATCACCCAACCCTTGGCGCAGCATATGAAACAGCATCATGGTCTTGCCGTAGCCAACCGCTTCTGTTACCGAGCTGTGCCGGGAGCTGAACCTGGTTAGCGGAAAGTCTTTTTGATCGCGCACGTAGTCAGTGTACTTCTGCAGCACTTGCCGCCGGTACGCCACGCCCTGTCCGCGTTGCTCCTTGATCAAGTGATCGGCGAGATAACTGGTCAATCCCTCCGCCCAGTTGCCCTGATCATAGTCAACATACACACCGTTGCCCCACCAGTTGTGCAGTATCTCATGGGGATAAGACGAGTGCAGAATGAATGGAAACCGAATGACGCGCGGACCCAGAAGCGTGAACGATGGCATGCCGTATCCGGTCTCCCAGAAATTTTCCACGAGCGCAAACTTGCGATACGGGTACGGGCCGATGAGATTGCGATACAATTCAATGTATTGTTTGGTCGCATCCAAGTACTTGCTTGCGAGGGTGGGATCCGCTTGACGCAGAAATACCATTGCGTCCACTGCGCCGGCTGTATCATTGTATTCCTCGAACGCCGCGGCGATGAGATAGATCTCCTCTTGCGGGATATCTAGAGACCACCTGTCGATGACTTGCCCGGCATGATGTCGCCGCTCCACTCGCGCGCCCTGAGTGACTGAACGCCAGCCTTTCGGCAGCGTCACATCCAGGGAAAACGACATCAGCGTGTCATTGAAATGCGGCACCCAGTGACTGGCGCCGGACAGGTATATCCCGTTTTCGGATATCAGACCTGGAGACACGCTGAAGCTGCGTGCGTATTCCTCGCTCAGTTGTTGCACCTGGTGGTATATCTTGCCGCTGTATTGCAGCACAAATTCATGCTGACCTGGATCCAGTGCGATGGTAATACGTTCCAAAGGTACGCCACGGACACCGGCCGGCGTTATGGATATCAACTTGGCGCCGCTGCCCGCCGCCGGCTGCATCCCGGCATGCAATAAGAAAGACAGTGTCCCAGTCGATTCGTCCGATAGGGTAATCCGATCAGACACACTGATATGATGAGATGTGGGACTCACTGCGACCGTCAAGTCGTGCCGTAAAGCGGCGTGCGCGGTCATGCCCCATCCCAACAGCAGGACGACGCCCGACTCCCACACATAGGTTCTTATGCGGTTACCCATAATCACACACTCGCCTTTATGCCGCCAACATCGGATTGCCACTCAGGTTGCGGGCGCTGCGATCACAAGAACTGCCGTCGTTTTAGCCACGACGTCAACCACGCGACACGCCTGGCGTCATGCGTTGGTGCCGCTTTCGCGTTACGCAGCATCGCCAGCGCTGCAGTCTTGTATCCAGACCGGCGGGGGTCGATTTTGTCGGCGTTCTTGTACAACAAAGCATAATCACGCGCCATTAACGCATAGGCATAGGCATTATCCGGATTCACTTCGACGGCCTTGTTCAATGCGTCGATGGATTTTTGATAGCCACCCAACCGATAGTGGAGGAACCCCTGCATGTTATAGCCGAAGACATCGCCGGGACGCTTGACGATATACACTTCGATTTCCTTGAGCGCGGTCTGGTACTGCAAAAACGTGTTGACGTTGTAGATCGCGGAGATTCTGTAGGGTTCCGGGTGGCCGGGGTTGAGCTGTTTCGCGCGCTTGAGCAACGGTTGAACGTGATTGGGTCGCCGGCCGATGATGACATTGACTCGCGCCAGCGCCATCACCACTTCGAAGTTGTTGGGGCGCTGTTTGACTTCGTTTTCCAAGCTCCGGATTTGCCGCGCATACTCCTCGTCACGCGCACATGAATAGAGATCCTCTCCGGACAACGGAAGATCCTTGCCGGTTGATTGGGGAACCTTGGGCAAAAGGTGCACGTAGGGATAGTTACCCTGCTCCACCATCCAGGTGGGATTGGGACCCATCACCACCAACCGGCGTTGATGTACGATATCGAACTTCCAGCCTGAAGTTGTTTTGCAGAATAAAAAAGGCGCATTGTTCCATCCTTTCTTGTTGCCAAAGTAAATGACCGCATGGTCACCGTCTTGCAGTATCTGAAATGACGCATCTTGCCAGTGATCGAGGGCCGCCTTGGTGCGCTGATCGGGATGATTTTGATCACCCATGGCCAATTTTGTCATCTCGGTGTAGATGTCAGCTTTGATGTGGGACCCCGCCCCCGCCCACTTGCTGAGCATGCTGCGCCAGGCTTCGCCCGGCGTCGTTGCGCCGGTCCCGGCTGTCAAAGCACGGGTGGTCTGCTGGGGATATTCACTTCGATATCGGGTGAGCTGCCTTTTGGCGCCGGCACCACCAGCCAAGAGGTCCCCATCGAGCTTAGCGATTATGCCCGGATTATAGCCTCCTTGATGCTTGACCTGCGCGCGGCGTTCGAGTTCCTCCAATACTGCGACCAGACCGGTGCCGATATCTTGCTGCAGAAAATAGGGTTTGAGCTGGAGATCCTCCACGTGACCCGTGAACGCATCGGTGAACACATCCTCGAGTTGGTAGCCCACTTCAAGTTTTACTTGCTTTTGTTCGTCTACCAACACCAACAACAAACCACGTCCTTCGAAGTCGCGGCCAACCTGCCAGTGGTTCACTATATCGACTGCGAGTTCTTGAATGGTCCGCGCTGCGCTCAAGTTGGGCAAGGTCACGATCAACATTTCGATGTGAAAGCGCTCGGCGATACGGCGCAGATAGCGCTGGGCCCCCTCTTCGTAGTGTTCGAGGATCGCCGCATAATCGAATAGAAAGCGATTCTCCTGCGGTCTTTTCTCGAGTGTGAAAGACGATAATCGGCCGGGTGCGTCCGGGCTGCCGGGGATATAACGCGTGAGCACTAACACCCCCCCGGCAACCAACAACACAACGACGCCCCACCGTACGCCACGCATCGTAGCTATCTATCTTTTTTTACCGAAGGGATCACTCAAACCCTCCATAGCAGCAGATTCGGCTTGAAAATACGGTTTGGCCTCAAAACCCAAAAGGTCGGCGATCACATTGGAGGGAAATTTTAGGGTCTTGGCGTTGTAACGGCGCGAGAATTCATTGTAATTGCGCCGCTCTACAGCGATCCGATTTTCGCTGCCTTCGATCTGATCCTGCAGAGTCAAAAAATTCTGGCTGGCCTTGAGGTCCGGATAGTTTTCCACCACCGCGAACAGACGTGTCAACGCTGATTTGACGTCACCCTGCGAGGCCTCGAGTACGCGCAGTTGCTCACTGGTTTGGGGCGGCTGCCCGGCCAAGGCGCTAGTCGCGCCCAACGCATTAGCGCGCGCCTCAGTAAGCGCGGTGAGCGTCTCACGTTCATGCTCCATGTAGGTCTTCACGCCATCGATTAAAACCGGCACCAGATCGAGGCGGCGCTGATACTGATTTTCCACTTGCGCCCAACCCGCGTTGACCTTTTCTCGCGCGTCAACCAATCCATTATAAATCAGCAGAATTGCAACGCCCACTACGCCTGCGATGACAATGACAAAGATCGAAGTCGAAAATGATCTTGCGTTTCCCATGGTCTTGCTCCTTTCTTTATTCAACACCTGCAAATCGATTGTACGGTTCCCAGATGCGGTCGCCGGCCCCTGGGCGGTATGTTCGGTGACGGGTATCGCCACGGTGTTTGGCTGTTGGAGCCATAGGCGGCCGCCCACCAGCCCGGTGACAAAGAATGCACCACAGACTATTAACAACATCGTCACACGCCGCCGTGACGAATTTGCCCGCGCGGCAATACGCTTGATAAAGATCTCATCACGCACTTGCTGTGCATGGAGCGAATCACGTAGCCGATGCGCCTCGTGTTCCGAGATCTTGCCGTCCTTGAGCATTTGGTCGATGCGCGCGGTATCGGAAGATGTTGTGGTCATGGTTGGCCCCTATAGCGCATCGATCATTCGCATCCCGTGCTTTGCCGAAATACGGCCGGCGTCGACGTCGGCCAGGATCTTCTGTTTACGTCTGTCGTCCGCACGTGTTTCGTCCTCGAGACGCTCGATGAGCCTGTCGAGCCGGCTGCGGACCGTGGGATACGATACCCCTAACAGTTCCGCCATCTGCTTCAGGCTGCCGCTGGCGAGTACGAAAAGCTCGATAAACCGCTGCTCCTCAGGGTTAAGCCGATACAACCTCGGCGTGTAGAAATCACCAGCGTGGGCAAAGCCGCAATCGTCACAGGTCAGCTTAGTGATGCGCATGCTGGCACCACAGTAACCGCATTGGTTGTGGATGACGGACATGATTCGAGCCGCGTTTGCCAATATTGTGTATATGTATTCTGATAATAGTAAATATTTCTAATATTATAAAGCACATTTACTTAATATAATTCAAATACGCGGGTTGGGACCGCGGCCCGGCACCGGCCGTACCCGGGCGTTGACCGCCGGTCAGTCCTCGGCGGCGTTGTCGGCGTGGAGGAAGTGGTCAAACAAGAACTGTTCTTCGGCCGGTGACAGATCGAAGCGGCGGGCGGCCTGGCCGATGGCGTCGGCGGTGTAGCGGCGTTGTTCGGATAGCCAGCGGACCGCGTTCCGCAGCTGCTCACCTTTGGGCTGAATTTCGGACATCACCAAGCGGACAAAAAAGTCATTGGAAAGTCACGACGGCCAACGGTCCCATTTGCGTGCCCTCGATTCCGCCCCGGGCCCATGGATCGGCACATAGCGCACCGCACCCGAACCTAGGGCTTAATACCCCAACACGTTACGCCGCGTGCGTTCCGCTGGTATGCGTACCTTACTCGCCGGCAGGTCACCCATCCGGAGGCGAAGATCGAAATAGCCGGCCAATTGTTCGCGAATCATGTGCACGGTCACAAATGACATGCTTTGCGGCAAACCCCACGACGCACACAGCAAGCGGCGCACCTCCGGTTGCTGTGCTGAGTAGAGTTCCATGACTGTCGCGACGACCTCGAAATCTTCACCACCCGAATCGTCCCGCATTTCGGTACGTATCAGACCGCCTTCTGCAAGTTGAAATTTGTTCAAGTGATAAATTTTGAAGATGACGAACTCGTCAGGGTCGATGGTTTGTGCCGAGCTTCGCGCGGCGGAGACTTGTATCTCGCAATATGGCAGATAGCGATTGACGTCGCGAATGGGCGTCAATTTGTTATTTTGAAAGAATATATGTTCGGTTCCGGCGGGTATGGTGACAGGTGTGGTGAGCACTAGCATTGAATCGACGGGCACACGGAAATAAGGCGAGTTTTCGTTACCGTGGATATGCCTTTGATAGTAACCCTGACAGGCTGTTAGTAACGCCACCACAACCAGGATCAAGAACCGCTGCATAGAAACCTCTTGTGAGTTCGTGACTATCAACCACCGTTAGATAACGGTTGGCGATTTGAAGTTCCAAGGAAGATGCATTATTCAGCAATAATTCAGCATAATGGTGGATAATAACATCTCTATAATTTATACCACTATCAACCGGTCAAACAGAAATCGATGAAGATTATATCGTTATTGACATTGGGATTGCTGATCACCAGCTCTGTCGCCATGGCGGGGGCCGATGAACCCACGGCCGCGATTACCGTGACTGGGAACGGCAGCGTAAGCGCCGCACCCGATATGGCCGTCGTGAATACGGGGGTAATGACCCGCAGCGGTTCTGCTTCAGAGGCCTTGTCCCGTAACAGTTCCGCCATGACGCGCGTGATGAGCGTTTTGAATCAACACGGTATCGAGAAAAAATACGTGCAAACTTCAGGATTCAACGTTCAGCCGGAGTTCAATTACAAGGATCGTGAACAACCACCAGCAATAATCGGGTACCGCGTCACCAATGGCGTCACCGTGAAAGTTCGCGATCTAAATGCACTCGCAACAGTCTTGGATGCGTTGGTTCAGGCGGGCAGTAACCAGATTTCCGGCATTCAGTTTGCGTTCAAGGATGCGTCTTCCCTCAAGGATCAGGCGCGGCGAAACGCTTTCCGCAACGCTCGGGAGCGCGCCGAACTGTATGCGGCGGAGGCCAACGTCAAACTCGGAGGCGTCCAACTCATTACGGAGGGACCGGTAAGCGTGCCACTGCCTCGCCGTGCACATCGGATGGCGGCGGCGCAAGCGGCCTCGCAAGTGCCGATGGCGGTGGGGGAGAACGAGATCCGGGCTTCGGTCCAAGTGGTGTACAACATATTGCATTAAGATTCAGGATTCGCCTACACTCCCCACATCCCGTCAACACGGGAGGTGACGATGAACCCGTTATTGGTCTTCTTGTTCCTGGGGGTCATTACAGGCTGCCAGGCAACTGCGACCGCCCCGGTCCCCGACCATCGCGTCGGCATCGGCTCGATGCCGCGCGGTGCGTCTTCCGCTCAGGGCCCTACTCCTGCTCTCCGCCGCCCCCAAGCAGTTAGCCACGCGCTAAACGGTCATTTTTCGTCCTGGCGGGGTGTGCGCCACCACTATGGTGGCGCGTCACGCCGCGGAGTGGACTGCTCGGCCTTCGTGCAACTCACCTATCGCGACGTGTTCGGCGTGCGCATACCACGCACAACCCGGGAACAGTCAAAGCTTGGCAAGCGTGTGTCCAAGCGCGAGTTGGCACCCGGCGATTTGGTGTTCTTCAAAACGGGTTGGTTCGGCAAACATGTCGGAGTCTATGCGGGTAGCGGTACTTTCATTCATGCCTCAGAATCAAAGGGCGTGACGAGATCCTCATTGCAGGACCACTATTGGCGCAAGCGCTACTGGAAGGCACGGCGGATACTTTGACGCCACTTTCCAAGGATTGTGGTCCGCGAAACCTATCAATACGATATCTGCTGCTCCGCACCCATCACCGAACGCAAGTCCTGAGATCAACAGAGTCCATTGAACGAACCTGAACCGCCCGGTGTTTTCGTCTCCAACTCAGGTGGAGAAAATATGCTTCATGAGGTTGCGGTTGCGCGGGGCGATGTCCTGTTCGATGCGATGTACCAATCGCATACTGGACCAGGTCATGGACCAGATGCAGAAGGGTTCTAGATAGAAGGCCTTGCTTCGTTCTATGTGAACTGGGTGTAAGGCGCGCGAGGGGTAGTGGCTCTACGTTAGGGGCACCTTGATCCCGCACCTCTGCGCCCGATCCCTCTCGCCCGCATCGCGCACCAAGGCGTCCCGCCCCCATTCTTGCCGAGCATCCTTAAGAGGACATGTCGCCATGTGTGTTGCTTTGATCTATGGGTCTCCCAGAGTTTGTTGTTTTCTGAACGTCTCGATTTTAACAGGGCATCTGAAGATGGAAGACCGTGTGCCCCGAAGCTCACCGCCATCCTCTCGCTGACCACGTCAGGCAGAAATGCTGAGAAGTTAGATTCCAGTTGCCTGCATAGATCTTATCTCATACTAAGGTGTTATTAATGTTGGCGTGCCAGTATGAGTTTCGCATTGACAATCTAACTGTTACAGGAGCAATTGAAATGACGAAACGTATGCGTAAACTGCCTTCATTCTCCGCTGCCGCGGGCGCGCTTGCCGTGGCGGCCGAGAGAGCATTGTCCATTGCACTAGCTATGGCCCTGACAGCGGTGGCCATTCCCGCAATAGCCGACGACGATGACAGTCACGATGGGTCGAATGTTTGCGAACGCTCCGCGAACAAGATGTTCCGGTCATGCCGTTTTGACGTTAATGAAGAGCACCACGCGACAATCGCCAAATGCATCAATCTAGGCGAGGCGGATGAACGAAGGGAGTGTAAAGAAATAGCATGGAAAACACGCCTGGAAGATAGAGAGGGTTGCGGAGAGCAAAGAGAAGCGCGCGAGGATGTCTGTGATCTGCTGGGCGAAAATCGCTTTCCCGAACTGTTGATGGAGGGTAATTTCGTTGCAGACCCCATTGGTAATGAATATTTTTCTTTGGTGCCAGGACATACCTACGTAGCCCGGGCCGGTGAAGGTTTCGAGGAAACCATTGTGGTAACCGTGACAGACCAAGTGCGGGAAATACTAGGTGTTAATTGCCGTATCGTGGTCGATATCGTCCTGGTGAAGGAAGATGGCGAATACGTTGCCGTCGAAGTCACCGACGACTACTATGCCGAGCATGCTGTCACCGGAGACGTACACTACTGTGGCGAAGTCGCGCGTAATTTCGAGGATGGTGCATTGGTCAATCTTGACGGTTCCTTCGAGGCTGGACGCGATCTTGCGATATCGGGAATCCTGATCAAAGCCGATCCCGAGACGGACGACGCACACCGGCAAGAGTACTTACTCGGTGAGGCCGAGGACGTTATCCGATATGTGTCCGGGGAAGACGACCTGACCTCCGTCGGGCCCGGTGAGGATGGCGACAATCCCAACTTTCCCTGTAACGGAGGCTGCGTGAAGACGGAGGAATTTATCCCTCCGGAGCCGGGCGCGGGTGAATTCAAGTACTTCTTGGCAGGCACAGGTTTCGTGCTGGGTGTTGACCTCGAAGATGGGGAACCCACCGGTGAGCGTGATGAAGTATTATGCGTCGGTGATTCGCTGTCCATTCTGGCTACCGACGCAAACTGCGGTATCGCTCCCGCCGATCTGCCGGACCTACAGGACCAACTGTGCAGATTATCTCCCGATGCGTTTTGCGAGGATTGAATATCACGAACGCTAGTCATCAATAAGGCCAGAACGATCGCCGGAGCTGGAGGCCGACTCCACCGGCGATCGTTCTTGGGTATTGTTAATAGGCCTACGGCCAGGACCCGACGTTCGACGCACGAACAAACTTGCGTTTTGAAGTTCCGCTTTCCCGCTGTAGCCGTAATACCGCGCCGCCGTAGCGGTGACAGGTTTCGATGTCGATCGTAAACTTACGTTTTTAAGAGTGAGGCTCAGGTCATCGCGATGTGATGCTCTGAAGCTGTCCTGTTTTCACGATATCCAAAACATTTACCGCGACCCGCCAGCGCGAAACGTTGCCGTATACTGCTGTAGGAGACGAACTCTCCAGGAAATCGGGTCAGGTTGACCCACAATCTAAGTGTCAAGGCCGCCAAACGAGCGATGAAATACAAGGGCTCCAGGATGATGTGTGTCTGTCGTGCCACCTCGATACGCGGTCTGCATCAACGGCGGGGATTGTTGCGAGAAGCGGGGAAATGCGGTAACAAAACAGTGGGAAGAAATAACGTGTAGTGTAAAGAAAGTGGAGCGACGAGGGTCTCACGGCGGCCCCCGTCGCTCGTGCTGACCGTCAGGTTCTAATCACTGCTACTGTCGTCATCTTCTTTTTCTTTGCACAACATCTGTCCTCGAACCTCCCCAGCCGGATTCTCCGGTGTGTGGACATTGATATAGACGAGCCCATCACGCATGGCAAATGCTAACGCCGCAATATTATTGACCGGGCGCTCGACTGACGGCCCACAGTCGGCACCGGTGAAATCGGCGTTGACCAACGTGCCTTTGACGACTTCACCATCGAAAACGAGGGGGCCAGGATCGACCAGACCGAAGGCGACTGGACCATTCGCACCTGGGCGTGCACAGTGAAAGTGAGCACGATTGGCAGTTGGCGCTCCGCGTACCCGCAGCATTACGTCAACTTTCGTGAACGCCCCGTCGAACTTCGCCACGAGTTTTCCCGACGCGTCCGTTATCACGTTGGGGGTCTCCTGCGCGCCCGAGAGCTTTGCCTCACACCTCAGGCCAGAAGCCGCATTCAGTGTACCGCTTGCGATTAGCGCGGCCGTGGATAGCAATATCGATATTTGTGTTTTGTACATGACCAGGTTCCTCCTGAGTGGATGCGCCACTCAGAACGCGGCGCCGATTCATTGAGGGGAGGTTTGACTTATTCAGACCTTCCGCATTAACAGGACAGTCTTCACGATCCGAATGAAACGCAATCGTGTTCTCCCAAATACCAAGTATCTTATTGTGGATTTTGTCCGTCAACTCTCTAAGTGACTAATGGTTAGGCCAAATGATCGGCGGTCACGCCTACTGCCCTTAGTCACTTACTTCTAAGTGCGGCCAGACCTCGCCCTTCAGGGCATGTTGCGTGAACGGCCGGTCGGACCTCATACCGGGCATTGGTTCCTTCTTAATTCAAATGCCTGCTGGGGGTCGGTTTAAGCCATCCACAACGAACCGACTCAAGTCGAATTCACTTCGCCACGGGTGGTAGAGGAGCCGGGCGGGTGAACACCCAGTTGTTGTCCTTGACCGGGGTGTGGCAAGCCACGCATTCCTGGGCCACATTAGCGTCGCCGTAAGGCTTTTGATCAAGGCCTTTCCAACGCG
>CAMYKK010000028.1 GCA_947258975.1 uncultured Gammaproteobacteria bacterium | reverse complement strand
TCGGCGTCGGTGGGATCGTCCTTGGCCCGGGAAGGCTTGAACGCTTGGCGATATTTCGCCAGCATCAAGGGATTGATCGGGAACAACACAAAGAAATCGTACTTTTGTAGCGCCGACACAATCGGTCCTTTCGACAGTTCCAGCATCACCGCGATGAGCCCGCCAAATCGTTGATGTACTTCATGCGCCCACTGTTCGATGTGTTGGGGTTGATGGGCAATGCGGTCAAACTCCCGTTCTTCACTGCCGGCGGGCTGAATACAGACATCGTGTTTGGTGTCGGCCCAATCAATGCCGATGAATGCAGTGAACTCAAAGCTTGAGAATGTGTTCATCCTGTACCTCCGAAATGGTAAATTCTCGAAAGGGATATGCCTGCTTGAGTTCTGCGAGACCAATATAGCAGCCGGTGCTGCGGCTAGCCCTGAGTATTCGTTAACGAACTCAAGCGCACCTGCGGGCTCGAAACCAAAGCGGTAAACATCTCATGTTTGGGCACGTTATTCGTAGCCTGCAGGCGCATGTCCCGCTCTCACTGACAGATACCTGCCAGTTGTTTCTAAGTATCACTGAGATAGGACAGAAGGACTATATTGGGCACACTACGCAAGTACCCTCCAACACTGTTGTAATCCAGTTTGCATAACTTATGGAAGACGGTAATGAGGTGTACTCCGGCTGCTCAAAACAATAGTTTCTGATCGACTACAACAGCCGCTCCTGGCCGATTCCTGTCTCGTGCGGTGCAACAAGTAACGTGATCTAACTCGCAAAATCCATGAGTGGTTAAACGACGCATAGTGGGTGCCGGCTAGCGTACCTACAAACTGGGAGTTACACTAGAACTGACGCGGATTCGGAAAGGCCGCCAAATTCGGAGAGTAGAGAAATCATGACAGTTACAGATCGCATCGAGGTCAATCCCAAATTGATGCTCGGGAAGCCTGTGGTCCGGGGTACCCGCATTACTGTTGAGCTGATCTTGCGCAAGATCAGTGAGGGTGCTTCTGAACGCGACCTGTTAGATGCCTACCCAGGATTGACTGAGGCCGACATCAAGGCAGCGGTTGCCTATGCGGCCGATACGCTCGCCCACGAGGAAACGATTCTATTAGAGAGTACAGAAAGCGCCGCCAAGGGATAATGGATGCGGTTTCTTGCGGATGAAAGCCGCGATTTCGCGGTAGTGCGAGCGCTAAAATCGGCGGGCTTTGATGTTACAGCGGTCCGTGACGCGATGCCCGGTGCCGAGGATGTCGAAGTAATAGAAATGGCCGTACGAGAGTCAAGGGTCTTACTGACAGAAGACAAAGATTTTGGACAGCTCGTGTTTGCTAGTTCCGCACAGTCATCAGGTGTCGTCTTGATTCGATATCCAGCGAATGCGCGAAAGGCGATGGCGCGATCCATAGTTGAATTAGCAAGCAACGAAGAACACAAACTTGAGGGGCGGTTTGCGGTGGTGCAGCCGGGTCGGGTACACGTCTCATTAAAACTCTAGTAGGGCAAGATGTCCATGCGGGAGTGAGTCCTGCATCGTTGTGCAGAATAAGGCAGTTTGAGCAACGGGCGTCCCGAAATATGTTAATTAAAACAAAAAGTAACGACTTTCTTGTCGTTCTCATAATGCCGGTGCCGGTGGTTCGAGGCCGCTCTCGCCCGTCGTGTGCTGCGCGGCACTCGTGCATCCTGCACGTCGTCCTGTTTACCCATAGCCACCAAGTTTATCAAGAGATTAGCTGACATCTTCTGTGACCATCTTGAGTCCACTGTGACGAAAGTGTGACGCGGATCCATGGGCAGCCCAAGATGTTTAGTCCAGTTTTTAAGTTAGGAATCCCGGAATTCCTCTCTTCGAACGCCTCACATTTATTACCCGGGGTCATTTCTCGCAAGGAACACGTTCACTTTCTCGCAAAGACCAGGGCGAGGCACTCGCCTCGCCCAATAAGTCAGCAATTACCCAAACGGAATTTAGTAATCATGTTGACGGTCATTGCGCCTCGTGTCGAGGTCCAACGCTGTGGGGCTATTTTTTCGCCACGGCTCTATGAGTTTCCCTTTGGTTGCCGGCGACGTGACGTTCCAGAAATCGACGGATATGCCGAGCAATCACGATGCCGTCTTCTTCCAGTGCAAAGTGCCCTGTGTCCAGCAAATGAAACTCAAGGTGTTTGAGATCTTGCTTGTAGGGATGCGCGCCGTCAGCGGGGAAGATGTAATCGTTCTTGCCCCAGACGACCAGGGCTGGCGGCTGGTACTTGCGGAAGTAAGCCTGCCACGCTGGATAATGCGGGACATTGTTCTGGTAGTCGTAGAACAGGGCCAGTTGGATTTCTGGATTGCCTTCACGGGTCAGGTGGTGTAGATCGATCTTCCAGTTGTCCGGGCTGATGGTGTTTTCATTGCGTACACCATGGGTGTATTGCCACTTCACGCCCTCAGGCGAAATAAATGCCGCCAATGGCTCGGCGTTCTCAGCCGTTGGGTCTTTCCAGTATTTACGAATCGGATCCCAGAAATCGCGCAGCCCTTCCTTGTACGCGTTACCATTCTGAATGATCAATGACTGCACCCGCTCTGGATGCTTGGCCGCAAGGCGGAAGCCGATTGGCGCACCGTAATCCATCAGGTACAAACTGTACTGCCCGATACCTAGCTTGGTGACGAAGGCCTCGATGAGGGTCGCCAGGTTGTCGAAGCTATATACAAATTCCTTCATCGACGGCTGTGCGCTGTTCCCAAAGCCGGGATAATCCGGCGCCACCAAGTGATACTGATCCCCCAACGCGGGCATCAAGTTGCGGAACATATGGGACGAAGTGGGGAAACCATGCAGCAACAGAATGGTTGGGGCATCGACCGGCCCGGCTTCGCGATAAAAGATTTCCACTCCGTTGACAGTTATCGTGTTGTGAGCCGTCTGACGGTGGTTCTCCACTGCGTTCACCGCAGCCCGCGATACGTTCCCGGCAGAGGCCTGTGGTGACGAGCCTCCGACGGCTAGAGGGGCCGCCATGCTCGACGTAAGCATCGTTGCCGATAAAACCAGGCTTCTCGCCATTGGTTTCGACTTAAACATGAGTGTTCTCCTCGTGGTAAAGATGTAGTTAACGGTTAATTCAGTTTGCCTTTCTGGTCGAGCGCCGAGAGTTCAACGAATCCGCCGATGGGTTGGTCGTCGATGAAGATCTGTGGCACCGTGCGCCGGCCGGATCTTTCCACCATCTCCCGCGTGCGATCCGTATCCGCAGAAATATTGATCTCCTCGTAATCCAGTCCACGGGCATCGAGTAGAGCCTTGGCGCGCACGCACCACGGGCAGTGGTGGGTCGAATAGACTTTAATATGTTGCATGGTCCTTTCTCCCTTATGATGGTTAGGATTAGGGTTTACTTAGCTTGCATGGCCTGTTCGGCCTCGCGGGTGGTCCAGACCGCATTGGCCATGTAGCGAAAGTTCACCAACGCAGCCGCGTAGCCATCACCTTCCTCGACCTGCGCCGCAGCCGTGGCATCAGCAACCACCGCGACTTCAAAGCCCTGCTCCAGTAGCTCGCGCATATGCGACTCGGTGCAGAGGTTGGCAGACATGCCAGCGAGAATGACCTTGTCGATGCCTTGCTTGCGAAGCTGCAACACCAGGTCGTTGGTTTCCGGGCCGTAGACTTTGTGCGGGCTGGTAACCGTTGTACGTCCATCGTCGATGTATAGCTTGTAACGTTCCAACCAGTCTGCACCGGAACCTGAAAATCCATCGACGTCTAACGGGCTCTTACGATCGAACATGCCGATGTTGTGCATCAACTTTTCGAGCGCCCCTTCGAACTTCCAGCCATGATCGTGCGGATAGTAGTAGTGCGGAGAGACGAACACTGGGATGTCATTGGCCTTGGCGGTCTTGAATAACGTTTCGATGTTCTCCACGGCGTTGTTGGTCTCGACGCTCTTGCCCACCACGCCCCAGGTAACCCCCTTGGGACTTAGGAAGTCGTTCTGTGGATCAGTCACGACCAGTGCAGTGCGGCCCTTTTCAATCTGCATGCCGGGATCGGGTAGGGCGGCGTTACCGGTGGAAACTGCGGCGCTCATTGTGAATGCTGCAATTAGGGTTTTGATCAATGTATTCATGGTCTTCTCCTCGGTTGTCGGTTGATGAATATTGGTTTACACAGCAATGCGTCTTTCACTGGATTCGATGGGACAGTGGAGTCACGTCACTGTCCTTCAGGTATTACTTTGTAACTAGGCCCGCGGAGCAGAACGGTTTACGCAACAACCGCAGGGTTTGTTGAGGGTGCGTTACGCAATGCGTGGTTGCCGGTAACGACCAGGTAGAGCGCCACCAGCAAGAGCGTCACCTGAAACTCCATCCCGCCCATGGGAAAGTTCTCCGCGGGAACAAAATTCCAGCGGCCCCAGTGGACCAGCGCGATAGCGCCGACCATGACCGGAATCTGTATGGCGGCACCGAGTCGAGTGGCAAGATCGGACCACCGGTCTTTGCCGAATCCACCCAGCAGAACCAGTACGCCGCCTAGCCATTCCGCCAGGGCGACGAGTACCGTTTCGATGTACGAGATGGGTAACATCTGCGCGAACCCTTCCAGGTCCATGAACTTCAGCGTGCCGTGGTAGACGAACACACCGGCAAGCGCGGCGCGTAATAACCAATGGGCGTTGGGGGTAATCACATTCAGTGCATTCATGACTTTCTCCTCTTGAGTCGAATTGATTTGTTCATCTCTCCCACTTCATTTTTCGTGCCAACTAGGTATTAGTAATGAAAACAGTGCGTTATAGAGATATGAGCCCATCAAATATTTGTGTTCCTCAATATTCTGTGGTGCAATCCTCAAATACTTGAGGAAAAGACCATGATCGAAATTTCCCCCTGGCTGTTTCAGGAGGCACCCACAATGCTTGCGGCGCTGGACGCGCAGCTCGTTTGTCGTCATGTCAGCCGGGGTTGGCGCGAGCACCTCGGATTAACGGGGGGATTGGCGGGTAACCATGGGCTGGAAATACAGCTTGCCGATTTGTTCTCACTGATTGAAAGGTCTGATTTACCGGGGCAGCTCAAGGATTTGTTGCACAAAGGGACATCGCTGCACGAAAGTTCCGTGAGCTTGATGGGAAAGAGCGGTATCACTGAGGGGCTGTTGTCCGCATGGTGCGTACAACCTAAGGCACACGAGCAGCCTTGGGTGTTACTGGATGCCACCTGTGGCGAAGAACTCAACCAGACATTGGGCGAACTGCGGCGCTTGCAAACCTCGCACCAGTTGATCCTTGATGCGGCGGGCGAGGGGATTTACGGGCTGGACTGCGAGGGACGGACCACCTTCGGTAACGCCGCAACAGCACAGATTCTAGGCTGGAAACCTGAAGACATTATCGGTCGACCGGCGCATGACGTACACCACCATTCCCGTGCAGACGGATCACCTTACCCCCGCGATGAATGCCCCATCTACGCTGCACTCAAAGACGGTGAGGTACATCGTGTCGATGACGAAGTGTTCTGGCATACCAACGGATCCCCCGTGCCTGTTGAATACACGAGCACACCGATCCGGCAGGACGACAAGCTCAACGGTGCCGTGGTTGTATTTCGTGACATCTCCCAACGTAAGGAGATCGAACATCAACGCGAAGCGGCGTATCAGGAGATCAAGCACTTAAAGGAGCAGCTAGAGCTGGAGCGAGATTACCTGCGCGACGAAATTAATGTGGTGTCTGACGTCGGCGGGATGATCGGTACAAGTCCGGCGTTAAAACGCACCCTCGCACAGATCGAAGCGGTAGCCGCAACACCCGCGGGTGTCCTGATACTCGGCGAGTCCGGTGTTGGCAAGGAGATGGTTGCGCGTGCTATCCATGCGCAGAGTAACCGTGCTGAAAAACCCCTGGTAAAAGTCAATTGTGCGTCAATCCCAAAGGATCTGTTCGAGAGCGAGTTTTTCGGTCATGTAAAAGGTGCTTTTACCGGCGCCCATCGCGACCGCGTCGGCCGTCTGCAACTGGCGGACGGGGGAACAGTGTTTTTAGATGAGGTCGGCGAAATCCCCTTGACCCTGCAAGGCAAGTTATTACGGGCACTCCAGGAACGTGAATTCGAGCGCGTTGGTGAGGATCGAACGATCAAGGTCGATGTGCGCATTGTGGCGGCCACGAACCGCGACCTGGAAGCGGAAGTTGATGCCGGGCGCTTTCGGGAGGACTTGTTCTATCGCCTGAGTGTCTTTCCGATTGAAGTGCCGTCCCTGCGGGCGCGCGCCGAAGACGTCGCTCCACTTGCCCAGCACTTCCTCAAACGCACCTGCGCGGAGTTGGGGCGCGCTCCACTGCGTCTGTCAAAACAACAGGCAAATAACCTGCAACACCATCGCTGGCCAGGCAATATCCGCGAGCTCAAAAACGTAATCGAGCGCGCCGTTATCCTGACCAAGGCAGGTCAGACCCGCCTAAATCTTGCCGCGCCAGGCAAAATCGATACCACGGTTCCGGTCGGTTGCGCGGCACCAGGAAAAACGGAATTCGTCACCGAGTCGGAGATGCGTGAATTGGAGAAAGCGAACATGCTCGCAGCTCTGCGGCACTCGGACTGGCAAATCTGGGGCAGCGGCGGTGCAGCAGAGTTACTGGAGTTAAAGCCGTCTACACTCACTTACCGCATGAAAGTGTTTGGCATCCCAAAGGAAAGTTGATTGTCGTCCGCGATTCGATAGTCAACTTTTCGACTGTCAGATTCCCAAATGCGCCTACGGCGAAAGTCATTTTGTGACCTTCATATTTTCCTCAAGAAAAACGCGAACCGAACGGGAACTCTTTCGTCTCAGTTTATTGGGCGCTTCGATTAGGCTCCTCATTCTTGAACAAGGCGAAGACCAGGGATGTCTGGATTACTGAAGTCTCGAATACGATCGAGCTGACAGACACCTATAATTTAATAAGGGACAGACCACGATTTCTGGTAATGACTCCACGTGGACCGCGGTCGCAATCCAATAGTATTGTTATTAACTGTGGTCTGTCCCCTATTATTTTAAAAAAATGCACTCCGACCCTATCCTGCCATATGCTATTCAGTATCCTTAAGGTCCGGTGTTCACAGCAGTGCAGTCATTTCGAAAAAGCAATCACTCGTTGTGATCAGGAGCTTACGCTGAGGACGTTGTAAGTCGTAATCGGAGTGGAGAATCCCTTCAAAGTAAGGTCACCTATGGGTTCAACCTCTACCCGTGCGTCCACTTCGACATAAGCTTTGCGGCTGATCAGGATCTGACCGTCCCCGGCTTCGTCACACAACCTAGCGGCAAGGTTTACCACGTTGCCGTTGGCGGTGTAGTCGTACCTCTTCTCGAAGCCGATAACGCCCAGCGTGGCGTACCCACTGGCGATGCCGACGCCGAATCCAAGTTTATAGTCATGCTTTTCCCAGTCCTTATTCATGTCAGAGAAACTTTGACGCATGCTCAACGCCAGCTGTACTGCTTTGAACACTGGCTCTTCGCACGGCAATGGATCATTGAAGAAAACCATCATGCCATCACCAGTGCGGTGAGTAAGGGTACCGCCGTGGTCTGCAACCAGTTGACCGAAGTTTTCGTGGTAGGCCTGCAGTACGCCCATCACTTCCTCGGGTTCCATGTTGACTGAAAAAGAAGTGAACCCTCGCAGATCGCAGAAAACCGCCGCGATATAAGCGCGGTGACTCTGTAGCAGAGATTTCTCCTCCTCCTCCGTAATCAGCCGGGCTACCTCGGGGGCGAGAAAGCGCTTGAGCCGATCGAGTCTTTCGATTTCGTTTACTTGCTCCTCTACCCGCTTTTCGAGGTTGCTGTTTAAGTCCTCCAATTCCCGGGCTTGCAATACGACTTGCTTGTTGAGGTGGGACAGGAAGATGTTCTGATTTAAAAATGCTGCCGCCAATAACATGATGTACCCGGATAATTCGATGGTCCCGGAATAATGGGTATATAACGTGGCGATAATCAAAATAACGCCCGCAGCACCAAGTATCACAGCGTAATTTTTGTGGTGTGCCTTGCGATCCTGTACGAGGCCGTAAACGGCTACCGTCCCTAATACCCACATCAAAACCGCTTGCACGTGGGGATTAAAATGAATATTCAGACCGAGGATGCCAATGGCCACCAGGATGGCCTTGCTGTAACAAACCAGCATGGAGGCACCGGCGCCGAGGTAGGCGAGAATACCGAAAGGTAGTGCACGGTCACTGTCGACGGACGTAGTAGGTAGCGATTCTGTAGTTTCCCCAGTTGTCATAACTAAGTCTGGATTGAGTTTGGCAACAAACGTCGATAGTTGAAGATTGAAATTACATAATAAACTGCTGTCACATCCGGCCAGATTAAAGACTCTACCGCAGAATCCGTCGATTAAACAGACCGTCCAGCCCCGACTAACAGGGATCAATTAAGCATTACAGGAATCTGTAATTTGCCTGCTACCGGAAATGGGCTCGTCTACTGCACTCCGACCCCATTACTCACCATTACTCATTATGGCGCTGTTCAGAAATTGTTCAGGGTTATAAGCTAGAATCTGTGCCTATGAGACGCTGGGTTTCGATGGTGTTGGTGCTGGCGGTGGTTGGGGCGCTTGCCTGGGGGGCGATTGGCCGGGTCCAAGATCTGGCGCAAAAGCCGGCCCCCCGCGGCGGCGACCGAGCGGTGCCGGTGGAAGTGGCCATGATCGAACGCGGCCCCATTGAGCATCGACGAACTTTTACCGGCACCCTGGATCCCAAAGCCGAGTTCGTCGTCGCCCCCAAAGTCAGCGGGCGCGTGGAACGGCTGGACGTGGACCTGGCGGACACGGTCACACGTGGCCAGCGCGTGGCAAAGCTCGACAACGACGAATACGTGCAGTCCGTGGCGCAGGCGAAGGCGGAGTTGGCAGTGGCCAAGGCCAACCTGGCGGAAGCCGAGAGCTTGCTGAACATCGCCGAGCGGGAATTACAACGCGCGGAAAAGCTGCACGCACGCGGCGTGGCCTCGGAATCGCAGCGCGATACGGCGACAGCGGATCAGCTCGCCAAGCAGGCCCGCGTGGCAGTCACCGGGGCTCAGGTCATCCAGTCGCAAGCGGCGCTCGAAGGAGCCCGAATTCGTCTCGGCTACACCGATGTCACCGCCGGTTGGCGGGGCGGCAACGATCAACGGGTGGTGGCGGAACGCTACGTCGATGAAGGCGAAACCGTGGCCGCCAATGCGCCGTTGCTGCGGATCGTGGAAATGCATCCCATCACCGCGGTGTTTTTCGTCACTGAGCGCGACTACACGCTGCTGCGAAGCGGACAGGCTGTTACGTTGCGCACCGACGCCCACCCTGGTGCGGTATTCGAAGGACGCATCGCGCGCATCGCGCCGGTGTTTAGTGAGAGCACTCGTCAGGCGCGGGTGGAAGTCGGTATCGATAATCCCGAATTGCAACTGAAGCCTGGTATGTTTGTGCGCGCTACCGTGGTGCTGGATCGAGTAGAGGACGCCACCATCGTGCCGGAGCAGGCACTGGTGCGCCGAGACGGGAGCGACGGCGTCTTCGTTATCGCAGATGACGGAAAGTCGGTATCCTGGCGTGTTGTCGAGGTGGGGGTTCACCAGGATGGTCGTGTGCAGGTCATCGGCAATGGCCTGACCAAGCAAGTTGTCACACTCGGCCAGCAACTTCTGGACGACAACTCTGCCGTCTCGATCGGCGGACGCATGGGAAATAATACGCGGTGAATATCGCCCGTGCGAGCGTCCACCGTCCGGTGTTTACCAGCATGATGACGCTAATAGTAGTCGTGCTCGGTGCGGTTGCGTTTACCCGGCTGCAAATCGACCTGCTGCCGAGCATCGAGTTACCCACCGTCACCGTGCGCACCGAATACGAGGGTGCGGATCCCATCGTGATGGAGCGCCTGGTCACGCAGATTGTCGAGGAGATCGTTGCCACCGTGCCGGGGGTGGTTGAAATCACCTCGCAATCCTATGAAGGAAACAGTCGGGTGCGTGTAAGTTTTGCATGGGGGACGAATATCGACAAGGCGGCGCTGGACGTACAGGCCACCATAGAGGACGAGATCAGTGAACTCCCCGATGAAATCAACCGGCCGCGGGTCACTAAATTTGACGTTGACAGCTTCCCGGTCGTGTTGCTGGGAATTTCCAGCAAGCTCGACCCGGTTGAGCTGACTCAGATAGTCGAGGACCAGATCCGCTACCGCTTCGCCCGAATCCCAGGCGTTGCCCAGGTGGATCCTTGGGGTGGGTTCAACCGCGAAGTCCGCGTCGAGCTTGACCCGACCAAGCTTAACGCCCTGGGATTGCCGCTCGACGACGTGCTCAGCGCCATCCGCAACGCCAACTTGGACCTCCCGGCCGGCAAGATCGAAGTGGGTCGCTACGAAGTCACGCTGCGCGCGCCGTCGGAGTTCGCCGATCTGGGTCAGATCCGCGACACCGTGATCGCGCGGCGCGAGGGCGCCGTTGTTACACTGAGTCAGATCGCCCGGGTCAAGGATACCTACGAGAAACAATCCCGCATCATCCGCGTCAACGGCGACCAGGGGCTGCGCGTGGCCATTCGCAAGCAGGCCAACGCAAACACCGTGGAGGTCGCGCGTCGGGTTTTGGCGGAAGTGGAGTCCGTCAATGAGCAGTTTCCGCAGATCCGCATCGTCCCCGTCATTAACCAGGGCAACTTCATCGAACGCGCCATCGCCAACGTAGCGCGGTCGGTGCTGTATGGTGGTTCGCTGGCGGTGTTGGTGCTGTTGTTTTTCCTCCGTGACCTTCGCAGCACGCTGGTCATTTCGCTGGCAATTCCGATCTCCGTGGGCGCGACCTTCGCGCTGCTGTATTTCGGTGGCTTCACGCTGAATCTCATGACGCTGGGCGGTCTGGCGCTTGGCGTCGGTATGATGGTGGACAGCTCCGTGGTGGTGCTGGAGAGCATATTCCGCCGCCGGCAGGAGTTTGCGGAAGAGCCTGTGGCGGCAGCGATCAACGGTACCCGCGAAGTGAGCTCGGCGGTAATCGCAGGTACCGTCACCACGTTGGTGATATTCCTGCCGCTGGTATTCGTGCGGGGCGTGTCCAGCGTGCTGTTCACGGAATTCGCATACGTGATTATGTTCTCGCTGTTCTGTTCACTCCTCGTGGCATTGAGCCTGGTGCCCATGTTGGGCTCGCGGCTGCTCGCCGCTCCGGGGACAAGCGGTTCCCCCCGATTGACGGCCCGGCTTTCAGCGCGCGCCGGGGCGGGATTCGAAGCGCTGGAAAACGGTTACCGAGATTTGCTGCGTGCTGTGTTGCGGGTGCCCTGGATGGTAGTGCTCCTATCTATTGCCGCCTTATCTGCGAGTCTGCTGCTGTTGCCGTTTCTCGGTACCGAGTTTCTGCCGCCAAGCGACGAAGGTGAAGTCCGCGTCACCGCTCAATTTGAAGTCGGCACGCGCATGGGTTTGATCGATCAACAAACCCGGCAGATGGAAAACGTGGTCAACGCGGCGGTACCCGAGGCGGTTTCCTCGGTGGTCAGCATGATTACTTCCGGCGCCCGCGGTAATGCAGCGGCCGTAGGTGAGATGCGCATCTCGCTCGGTCCCGCGAAGACGCGGGCACGTTCTAACAGCGAGATCGCGGCGGACCTTCGCCTGCGGTTCGACAAAAATGGTATCCCCGGCGCGAAGATCCGGGTGCGTGCGCCCCAGGGGCAGTTCCTACTCGAGCGCATTTTGGCGAGCGTCGAAGGCATCACCGTGGAAGTGCGCGGTTTTGATCTAGACACCCTGGACCTGCTCGCGCGGCGGGTTGCCGACGGCATCGTCGACGTCGACGGCATCACGGACGTGGAGTTGAGCCGTGAGGCGGGTGTTCCGCAGCGGGTGATTCATGTGGATCGTGACAAGGTGGCGGATCTGGGCTTGAGCGTGCGCGACGTCACCCGCGTCATCGAGACCGCTGTTGCCGGTTCCACCGCAGGAGAGTATCGCGTCCAGGGGAATTCCTACCGTATCCTGGTGCAGCTGGAAGACGCAGAGAAACGCTCGCTGGACGAGATCCTCGATCTAACCGTGCGAATACCTGATGGCGGTCTGGTCGTGCTGCGCAACCTGGTGTCCGTGGAGACGGGAGCCGGTCCGGTCACCATCGACCGCAAGGATCAGCAGCGGTTGATCAACGTGACTGCCAACGTGGCCGGCCGCGACCTGGGCTCGATTGCTGCAGATGTCCGGGAGCGCCTGACACAGATCCCGCGGCCGACAGGCTATGATCTGATCATCGCCGGTAACTTTGAAGAACAGCAAAAAGCTTTCGACGAACTGTTGATCTCGTTGTGTCTCGCTCTGCTACTGGTGTACATGGTGCTCGCATCCCAGTACGAGTCCTTGCTGGACCCACTGGTGGTGATGCTCTCGGTGCCGCTGGCTGCCGTGGGTGTTCTGCTCACATTGTTTCTCACCGACACGACGCTCAATCTCCAGTCCGCCATCGGTTGCATCATGCTGGGAGGTATCGTGGTCAATAACGCCATTCTACTAGTGGACCAGGCAGGCCAGCTGCGCGGAGAGGGCCTGGAAACCCTGGCCGCTGTGGCTGAAGCTGGGAGGCGGCGCCTGCGGCCGGTTCTCATGACCACGTTTACCACGATTCTCGCGCTGCTGCCGCTGGCACTTGGCATCGGCGAGGGCGCCGATGCACAGGCGCCGTTGGCCCGCGCCGTTGTCGGCGGTCTTACGACGTCGACTCTGATTACGCTGGTATTGGTCCCGGTCGTATATTCGCTTTTTCACCACGGAAGCAGCGAGCTAGCAAAAGGCGTCGCAGACAAGACAGTCACCGGATGAACAGTGGCGGCCTCGGGTAAAGCGGGACTGTTGAGATCCCGTTATAAATTGGAAACTCGTTTCGTTATATCCAAAATGAATGGAAATGAATGGGGTCGGAGTGCATTAAAAAACGCACTCCGACCCCATTACTCGCGACCCCATTACTCAGATTGCAATTTTGTCGCATCAATTTTCTATACTTTCTGGACCTCACATTTGGTGCAGTCCAGCAACAGGGTTGTCACACCCAGCAGCGCCAATACATAAAACAGTTTCATTGAAAAACAACGACGTATTTATGCAACTACCGAGTAAATTGTTGCAAGGTCTTCTGTTGTGAAAGTCCCTTCACGACCCCAAGTGTCCCTGGGCTAGTACAATTAGGCGGAAGTCAGACTCGGGCTGAATGAGAGATGAGCAACGACCTAGAGCAAAACAAGCGGAACGCGCAGGCGTTCTATGACCTGATGTTCAACGAATGCAAGCCGCGCGAAGCGATCGAGCATTATGCCGGCGATACCTATATACAGCACAACCCAGAGGTCGCGGACGGCAAAGAGGCGTTTGTCGAGTACTTCGAGCGGATGACTGCCGAGCACCCTGGCAAGCGGGTTCACTTTAAGCGTGCATTCGCTGACGGCAACCACGTCGTGCTGCATTGCCATCAAGAGTGGCCAGGCGACAACGACTATGCGGGAATCGATATCTTTCGGCTCGACGACAACGGGAAGATTGTCGAGCACTGGGATGTACTTCAAGTTATTCCAGAGACCTCAAAGAACGACAACACGATGTTCTAAGCCGCTGAGCACGTCTGATCGGTTAAGGCCGAGAACTGCGATTAGCTGCGCCGCAGCAAACTGGTCCCTGTGTTCGGCCACCAAATCTCGGCTCACGACCCATCCCGGTCAATTACATAGGCGCCAGAAAGCCGACATTCGAGCGCGTTCCTGGGTGCAGGACCTAGGCTATAATGCGCGATACGAAGTATTGTGAACGCTATATCGGAGAGGTTATTGGAATCCGAATCGGCAACGTGATCCGCTAGAAATCCCAGAGGGTGTCCTACTAATGAATGCTAACGCATTGAATATGTTGGTCGCGAGTTTGTTATGGGACCCAATGTTCGAAAAGAAAAAGGACATTAGGTCCGCTAATTATGGTTAATACGAACGACGAACTTATGAATGGGGTCGGAGTGCATTAAAAAATGCACTCCGACCCCATTACTCCCTCATTACTCCGGATCGCGTTCAGATAAGCCACGATCAGTTTCTCGAAGATCCGTGACGGTTGCTCCTCCCACTGTTGGACGTCAAACGCCTCCAGCTTCCATTGGGCCTCTAGGGCCCTGACCTCAATTTGTACATTTTTGCCGCGACCGCTGGAGTTGCAAGAAGGCTGCGCGGTGGTTTCCGGGCAATCCTGCTTTGGTCTGATTTGGAATGTGGGCAAAGCGAATACCGTACAAACGATAAGTGTAACGATTTGACCTGTCCCATGAGGGCAAATTTAGGTGTAACATCAGTCAATTCCTAGAATATCCCCGGGATATTCTCGAATTAACAAATGATTAGCGAAACTTGTGACACCAAATACCTCGAAGGCATCCCCTCAGTCGAGAGCCAAACCTACCGGTAAACGCAAGACCTTGGCGGCCAGAAGAAAATCCACGAAGTCGGCTGCTGCCCAGGACCTCTTTGTTGTTGGGATAGGTGCTTCGGCAGGAGGTTTGGAGGCGCTGCGCTCCTTGATTCTTCATTTACCAACGCTCGACAACGTTGCCTGCGTCGTCGCGCAGCATCTCGATCCGAAACACCGTAGTGTGCTGGGAGAGCTCCTGGCGCGTGACACCGCGTTGGAGGTGGCGGAGGTAAAACACAATGATCGGATCAGACCCAAAACCATCTTTATCACGCCGTATGACCGGCATATCGCCATCGCAAATGGCCGCTTCAAACTAAGCAAACCCACTACCTCTTTTGGTCCCAAACCATCTATAGATTATTTCTTTTCATCCCTGGCGAATGAAAAGGGCGAGAGAGCAGTTGGCATTATTCTCTCGGGGACAGGCTCGGACGGAGCACATGGAATTCGCGCCATCAAAGCTGAAGGTGGAGTCACAATCGTGCAAGACCTTAAGACCGCAAAATATAACGGAATGCCGCAGGCGGCTATTAATACCGGGTTGGTCGACCTAATTCTCTCAGCGGAGAAAATGGGGCCGGCGCTACCGTCCATTGTTGCGCTTCCGAAGTTGGGCAAAAAGACCATTCCTGCCGACGACGCAGGATTCAATGTCCAAACGATAGTGGCCATGCTGCAGGAGCGGTTGGGTTGTGATTTCTCGGAGTACAAATCAACGACGATTAATCGCCGGATTGAACGACGGATGGCATTACGTAAGATTGGCTCGTTGAAGGAGTACATTCACTATCTACGCGTAACACCTGAAGAGTTGGATAGCCTACGCAAGGACATTCTTATTGCTGTGACCGGCTTCTTCCGTGATCGGGATGCGTTTGATGCTTTGTCGAAATGCCTCATCAAGATCGTTGAGGCGAAAAAGCCGGGAGATAGTATCAGGTTCTGGGTAGCGGGATGCGCAACGGGAGAGGAGGCCTACTCGATCGCGATTCTTCTTGCACAAACGTTACGAGGGCAGTTCGATGAGCGCAACATTCAAATTTTCGCCACCGATCTGGATGATAAAGTCATCGAAGTGGCACGTAGAGGAACGTATCCGGAAGCAACCGTCGTAGAGATCGATAAGAGTATCCTCGATCGCTACTTCACAGCAGACGATCATTCCTTCCAGGTCACCAAGTCAATTAGAGAGAAGGTCATATTCGCGAAGCAGAATCTGGTAAGTGACCCGCCGTTTTCAGGGCTGGACCTCGTCGTGTGCCGTAATGTGTTGATCTATTTCAGCTCCCGTTTGCAGAACCGATTGCTGTCTATGTTTCATTACGTGCTCAACGACACGGGTTACTTGTTTCTTGGTAGGTCGGAGTCCGTCGGGGAGCTCAGCAGCTTATTTTCGCAGGTGGATCGCAAATGGAAGATTTACAAGAGAAGGGAGACGTTCCACAGGCAACAAGTAGACGTGGGCATCGGCCAGATGGGGCGCTACCGTCCCGTGCCATATAAAAAGCCGGTGGCTCCGAACAAAGAAATCCACCTCCAGGAGTTGACAAATCAGGCGATCGCGAACGTCTATGGTCCTAAAGCCGTGGTTGTCGATGACCGTTTGAAGATCGTCTTTGTACGGGGTGACGTGAGCCCCTATCTTCGTCTGCCGAGCGGGGAACCGGGTCTAGGCATTGCAGATATGATGCAAAGTAAATATCGAGTGGAATTGCGGTCATTGATGCACAGGGCTATTCGCGACCAAATTCCTGTACATGGAAAACAACATCAGTTGGTCGATGGTGATACAGCCAAGCTGTTCCGTATGTTGGCCACTCCGGTGTTGTCGAATGACGACACAAAGTTGATCCTGGTAGCGTTTGAAGAGAAAGTCATTGAAACTCCCGAGTTAACGGCGCTCGAGCCAGAACCAAATGTCGTTGATCCACGCGTACAGGAACTCGAACAAGAGCTCGCGACGGCACGTGAGTATTTACAGACGACGATAGAAGAATTAGAGACAACCAACGAGGAACTCCAAGCGACAAATGAGGAGCTGCAGTCGACCAATGAAGAGTTGCACTCATCTAATGAAGAATTACAGACCGCAAATGAAGAATTACAGTCCACAAACGAAGAACTGTCCACGGTTAACCAAGAACTTCAGATTCGATCCTCCGAACTCATCGTGGCACATACTGACATAGAAAATATCCTACATAATGTTGGGTTTGCGCTGTTGGTGGTGGATAGTCAGTTGAGGGTGCGGCGATTTACCGCAGATGCAACGAACCTCTTTGCGCTGACGAGGATAGGCGTCGACGCGGTACTGACAGACTTAACATCGCAGAATCACCTGCCCGACCTTGGTCAAGAGGTCGTGAAGGTCATCGAGCGGGCAACGATGTCTCAGAAAGAAATCACGACAAACCAGAACACTTATTGGTTGACGATTGCGCCGTTCTTTTCGGATAAGAAAGTCGCAGTAGGAGCGATTCTGACGTTTTTTGATAGAACCGAGCAAAAGCGACTGGAAGAGTCATTACAGGAAAGTGCAGAACGATTCCGCGCGCTCACCGAAAACGCGCCGGTCTGCGTCCACGAGATCGATCTGCAGGGACGCTTGCTAACTATGAATCGTGCAGGCCTGCGTATGATGGGTGTCAAAGAAGAAGAGGAGATTGCTGGCGTGGCCTATATAGATATTGTGTCTCCGGAGGATCGTAAACGGGTCGCCGCGTTGTTAAGCCGCGCATATGAAGGGCACGCGTCCGAGTTCGAGTACACTGCGATCTGCAACGGTCAGTGGCATGAGTTTGCATCCAGTGTCGTGCCGCTTAGAAATGCCGATGGGACCGTCGCGAGGCTGATGGGTCATACGCAGGATATCACCGAGCGCAAACACGCAGACAAAGCGTTACAAAGTAGCGAAAAGTCGCTGGTAGACGCACAGCGGATCGCCCATATGGGGAGCTGGGAGTGGGATCTCATCAACGACGAGATGCACTGGTCCGATGAGCTGTACCGAGTATTCGGCATGGCGCGTGACCAGATTGTGTCTTCTTTCGAATCGTTCCTTGAACTGGCACATCCAGATGATCGGGAATCCATTAAGGAACAATTCAAAGCCACGACCTCTCGAGGCAGTCCTTTTGGCATTGATTTCCGGATTGCGCTTCCTGATGGCGCGATAAGATTTATGCATGCGGAGGCGGAATTGCAGCGCGCTGGTGATGGCCGGCCTATACGGTTGACGGGAACCGCTCAAGACATCACCGAGGCCCACAATTTTTCGGAACAACTTAGCTTCCAAGCAAGCCACGATGCGTTGACGGGTCTCATCAATCGACGGGAATTCGAGCATCGATTGAAGCGGGTGCTGGAGACTGCCAGATCAGAGAACACCGAGCACGTCTTGTGTTACTTCGACCTAGACCAGTTCAAAGTTGTCAACGACAGCTGCGGTCACGTTGCCGGGGACGAGCTTCTGCACCAGCTTGCGAGTTTCTTGAATCAGCGGGTCAGGAGGCGGGACACCTTGGCCCGTCTTGGGGGCGACGAGTTTGCTGTGTTGATGGAGCGCTGCTCGCTCAAACAAGCCAGAAGAGTGGCCAACAGCCTGCGCAAGGCGATCGAGGGCTTCCAGTTTCGATGGGAGGACAAGAGTTTCAGCATCGGTGTCAGTATTGGTCTTGTTCTCATCAACAAAGACTCGCACAGTGGAATAGACGTACTAAAGGACGCCGATTCCGCCTGCTATGCGGCCAAGGACGCAGGGCGTAATCGGATTCATGTTTACCATGAAGACGACACGCAACTGGCAAAGCGTCATGGGGAAATGCAGCTCGCGACCCGAATCGAACAGAGCTTGGAACACGATCGTTTTCATCTGGATTTCCAGCCCATTGCTCCGGTCACCGGCACCGGCGCGGAAACGGGTTTCTATGAGTTGCTACTGCGGATGGAGGATAAAGAAGGCGACGTAGTCCCGCCCGATGTCTTTTTCGCAGCTGCCGAGCGCTATAACCTTGCCACCAAGCTAGACCGCTGGGTGATCGGTACCGCGTTTTCATGGCTCGCCAGCCATCCGGAACACCTCGGGCGTTTGTTCCTGCTTTCCCTCAATCTATCGGGGCGCTCTCTGGGGGATGAAGAGTTTCTACCGTTTGTGATGGACCAATTCAAAGAGAAAAAGATTTCACCGCAAAATATTTGTTTTGAGGTGACGGAGACGGCAGCAATTGCAAATTTAGTAACGGCCACCCGTTTTATTAATATGCTCAAGGGTCGCGGCTGCGTGTTTGCGCTGGATGATTTCGGCAGCGGCTTGTCGTCGTTTGCTTACCTCAAGAACCTTGCGGTGGATTTTCTGAAAATCGATGGTGTGTTTGTTAAGCATATCCTTGATGGCCCTATTGATCTGGCGATGGTGAAATCTATCAATGATATTGGTCATGTGATGGGTAAGAAAACGATCGCAGAGTGCGTAGAGAACGAAGCCATATTAAGAAAGCTCCAAGAAATTGGAGTCGATTATGCCCAGGGATACGCGGTTGGTCGTCCGCAACCACTTACACGATTCCCATAACCAATCAGTATCCGGATTCCCTGAACCCGTTGTCAGTCTGATATGCGTGCGTCTTGTTTCAGTTCCTTGCGGGACTTTTGCATGAGTGAGTCCTGCCTTGTTATGCAGAACCGGGCAATTTTCGCAATGGGCATCCCGAAAAAACGAAATTGAAACAATATATTATCACTTTTCTGCAGGCCGGTGCCCCGGTATGAATCGCTCCGCGGAGGATACCGCTTCGGCTCCGGCCCGGGTGGTTTTGCCCATCGAAGAATCGTTGCTAACACCGACGCCAACTAGCAGACGGCGTTTACCTGATCAGGCCCGCAACGGGACAATCTTGGCAGGTGAAGTTCCTGAGCCCTCGGACGTGTCGTCGAGTTGCCCGCGGTAGGTTTCCCGAATCGTGTCGAACTCGTCTTGGCAGGCGAGAAAGGCGTCCACCACAACCGGATCGAAGTGCCGGCCGCGGTCCTTTAGGATGCGGCTGACCGCGTCTTTGTGATCGTAGGCCGGTTTGTAGACGCGCTTCGTGGTGATACAGTCGTATGCGTCACTCACAGCTATAATGCGCGCGCTGAGCGGGATCTCCTCGCCCGCCAGTTGACGCGGATATCCGGAGCCGTCCCATTTTTCGTGGTGACAGTAAGCGATTTCCATCCCCATCTCGAGAAACGTGTGGTCATCGAAGTCATCGATCACCGAGCGCAAGGTGTTGCCCCCGATGGTCGTGTGCTCGCGCATGATGTCGAATTCTTCGTCGGTCAGACGGCCCGGCTTGCGGAGGATGTCGTCCGGTATTCCCACCTTTCCAATGTCGTGCAGGGGGCTGGATTTTTCGAGCTGCTCGATGAATCTTTCATCGACGCGATCGGCATACGGCGAATTCAGGAGCCCCACCGCGATGCTCCGACTGTACGCCGCGATCCGCTCCAGGTGGTGGCCAGTGTCCGTGTCGCGCGACTCGGCGAGTCGGGCCAGGGTAACCAGGGCCATGTCTCTGGTTTTGAGGATCTCGGCGGTGCGCTTTTTCACTACCCGTGCTTGGGTCTCAAGCGCCGTGCTCATCTCGTTGAATTCGCCGAGCAGTTTTCCAATTGAGCCGCGCTCGCGATGCTCGATGCGAACTCCGAGATGGCCTTCCGCGATCTGATTGGCGGCATCGATGAGCTGGAGAATGGGCCGGGTAGCCCGGCGCGTGAACCACCACGCCAGCGCGAGGGCGGACAGGAAGGTCACCACGAAGACCGATCCGAGCACATGTGTAGATTCCCGGATACGAGTCTGGGCGGCGGCGGTGCGCTGTTTGAGATGTGGCGTCGCGACGTGACGGATTGTGCCCACCAAGTTAGTGAGCTGGTCACCGATTCGCCCTACTTCGATCTGCATCTTCTGCCGCAGAGCGTTGTCGCCGATCGCGGTCACGAAGCGACTGAACCCCAATTTGTATCGGTCGACCAACTCTACGCCGTCCTGGATCAGGACGCTGCTGGCACCCGTGTGGTGGCAGCCTAGACACACGCCCATCTGGGACTCGAGTTCGCGGATGGTTGCGACAACATGATCAAGATTGTTCGCAAACACCGTTCCCGAAACCTCTAGCGCCTGCTTCGACAGGACGATCTGTCGGTCGAGATCTTGTCTCAGGTCCTCGACGCCGTGTAGCACGATTATCCTATCGAGCTCCGCCGAACTCATCCACAGAACGTGCAGGCCGAGGCCGTAGCCCGCGCCAAAGAGTATGAACAGCAGTGTGAGGGTGACGATGAATCGGCGTTTCATTTGTTGACGTAGCTATAGCTTTCAATGTCGATGCCAGCCTTGGTAGCGAGGTCGAAGACCGGACCGTAGTCTGCCTGACGCGTCACCTCGAACCTCAACGCCTCCATCTTCTTAAGGATTGCTCTGCCTTCGACCGTGTTATCGAGATCGAGTAGGAGTTGGCGGACTTGCTCCTTGAGTCCGGGATCGAGCACAGTCGACATGAACAGACCATTCGACGGCACGCGCGGTGACACGGCAAGGATCCGCAGTCCTTCCTCGACGCGCGGGTCCGCTTGCATGCGCCAATCCATCACCGTGTTCTTGGCGGCCCCGATATCGGCGTCGCCGTTGAGCACCGCCGACACGGTTGCATCGTGACTACCCCAGAAGCGTACCTCGGAGAAGAAGGTTTCCAGATCCTCGACGCCGTGGTTTCGCAGGTAAGCCCGGGGAAACACATAACCGGCGGTGGTGGCTTTCTCGACAAGGGCGAGTCTCTTGCCCTGCATGTCGGCGACAGTTTTGATGCCGCTGTCCTTACGCACAAAGATCCGGCCGAAGTAGGTGGAAGTGCCGTCCCGATTTACCGGCCGGGCGATGGGCTCCATGCCGAGCTGAGCGCTCGTCAGCGCACCGGTAAAAGAGCCCAGGAAAGCGGCCAACACCTCGTTGCTGGCGATGCGTTCGACGATATTGCCGTAGCGGCTTAGCATCGTCAGCTGGAAACTGGCGTTGACCTCGCGGGACAGGTATCCGGCCAGCGCCTCGTAGCGTGCTACCTGGTCGAAGATGTTTCGTTCCGGAATGAGGCCGATCTTGATCGCCGGGGAATCGCTTCGTGTCGTTGCCGACCACGGCCCTGCGACCGTCAGCACCAGCACCGCTATAGCGACATGATGAACCTTGAACCGCGTCAACGGTAAGGTCTCCAATGTTTGAAAACCGATACGGGCAAACAGGAAACGTGTGGCGTGTTTGTAATCGGCTACACCGCCGCCGACTATCGAGATCGCACGACCGACTAATGCAGCGATAAATAGCAAAAAAGCCGCCCACACCAATATGGTTGTCATCATGATAGCCCCATTTTTTAGTATAGCAGTGTGATCGAGATGATCCAGGATCGGTGTGACCACGGCCGCGTCTTCGAATGGGGCAAAAGTTGCCTAGCGGATTGATGTGGACCTGGTAGAGATCATCTCAGTGGCTGAGATCACTACCTCGAATTCGCGGGTTGCGACACGTCTGCGGCTGAGAGACTTCAGAGGACGCGATGCAGGTCGTGGCAGCGCTTGCTTGTGAGGCGGTCGTTATCGCCACCAGGAACATGCCTGATTACAGGGACTCCCCAAAAAGGCACGCTCAACGGCCTGTTACAACGGATAGTACTCACCCAGCGCGCGCATTACGTCACTGCGGCTGATCACGCCGATCAGGCGGCCATCGTCTACCACCGGAAAGCGGTGGAAACGCCCTTTGATGAACAACTGGGCGACGTCCAGAAGGCTGGCGTCAGGTCCGACGGACTGCGGCTCTGCGGTCATATGGTCCTTGGCGATACCACCCAGGGTTCCGTGGTAATACGCCTGGACTGCCAGAGCCAGGACATCGCGTTCGGTGAGGATGCCGACCAGCTTGCCGCTATTGTCGACCACGGGGGCACCGGAGAGCTGATTTTTAATCAGGATGTGGGCCGCCTGCAGGATATCCGTTTCGGAATCCAGCGTGATCAGGTTGTCAGACATGTAGTCTCTGACTTGCAGGGATCTTTTTTTCATCCGGATTCTCCATCAACGGCACTATCCGTGGGAACAGAGTTACGGCGTTTGGGACAACCGACACATCGCAGCTTGTAAGGTAATTTTTTCCCGCAACCCCCGGACAGCGGCTGTCCGGTGCATAGCAATCCCAGGCCCATGGCCAGGCAGCAGATCGTCACGATGATCACGGTACCAATGAATGTCGCCATCCGCTCAGTTCCCGAAGTCGTCGAGTAACACGTTTTCTTCGTCCACGCCGAGATCGTCCAACAGCTTAATCACCGCGGCGTTCATCATCGGTGGGCCGCACATATAATACTCACAGTCCTCGGGCGCAGGGTGCTGTTGGAGGTAATCTTTGTATAACACTTCATGGATAAAACCGGTTAACCCCTGCCAATTGTCCTCCGGGAGCGGATCGGACAGGGCAAGATGCCAGCTGAAATGGGGGTGCCGCGCGGCAAGTTCGTCGAACTCCTCCACGTAAAAGGCTTCCCGCAAACTCCGCGCACCGTACCAGAAAGTAATTTTGCGCCCACTCCTCAACCGCTTCAACTGATCGAATATGTGCGAGCGCATCGGCGCCATACCCGCACCGCCGCCGATGAACACCATCTCGGCGTCGGTATCTTTGGCGAAGAATTCACCGTAGGGACCCGACACCGTCACCAAATCCCCGGGCTTCAGGTTGAATATGTAAGACGACATGATGCCCGTCGGCGCCTTGGGGGCATCAGGTGGCGGCGTGGCAATACGCACGTTGAGCATGATGATGTCGTTCTCTTCGGGATAGTTGGCCATTGAATAGGCGCGCATAGCCGGTTCTTTCACGTCGGACTCCAGTTTCAACAGACCATAGCTCTCCCACTCCGCGCGGTATTCCCCCTTGATATCGAAAGTCGCGTAACTCAGTCTGTGTGGTAGGCACTCGATCTGGATATAACCGCCGGCTTTGAAATCTAGGATCTCACCATCGGGGAGTTCCAACACCAGTTCCTTGATGAAGGTGGCCACGTTGTCGTTCGAACGGACCTTGCACTGCCATTTCTTGACTCCGAACACGTCATCGGGAATCTGGATCCGCAGGTTCTGGGTCACGGTAACCTGGCACGCCAGTCGTTCACCTTCCGCGGCTTCCCGCTTGGAGATCAGCGACGCTTCCGTCGGCAACAGCGATCCACCGCCTTCCAGCACCTTTACCTTGCACTGACCGCAGGTACCGCCGCCACCGCAAGCGGAAGGCACGAGTATCCCTGCGTCCGCCAACGTGCCAAGCAGCCGGTCACCGGCCGCCACGGTAAGGTCGCGTTCATCATTAGCGATGATATGCACGTCGCCCTGCTGAACCAGCCTGGCCCTGACTTGCAATATGAGCAGGGTCAGCACCAGCAGGATGCCGGTGAACAATGCGACGCTGAGAATGATTTCTAACATCGGTCCTAAAGCTGGATACCCGCCAGGCCGATGAACGCCAGGGAAATCAGGCCCGTGGTGATGAACGTTATCCCCAGGCCCTGCAGGCCTTCCGGGATGTCGCTGTATTTCATTTTCTCGCGTAGACCGGCGAGCGCCACGATGGCGAGCGCCCACCCGACGCCCGCCCCCAGACCGTAGGCCACGCTTTCCACGAAGGTGTAGTCGCGCTGCACCATGAACAGCGAGGCGCCCAGAATGGCACAGTTGACGGTGAGCAAGGGCAAGTAAATGCCCAGAGTGTTGTATAACGCAGGGACGAACCTGTGCAGCACGATTTCCAGAATCTGGATCATGGCGGCGATCACCGCGATCTGGCTGAGCAGCCCGAGGAAGCTGAAATCGAGATGGCCCAGTCCAATCCAGTCCAGTGCGCCCTGCCTGAGCAGCAGGTTGTAGATCAGGTTATTGAGCGGAACGCTGATACCTTCGACCACGATCACCGCGACACCCAGACCCAGGGTGGTTTTGATCTGTTTCGAAACCGCGAGGAATGTGCACATGCCAAGAAAATATGCCAGTGCGAGATTTTCAATGAAAACCGAACGGAAAAAGATCTCGATGAAACCGCTCATCGTCCTTCTACCTCCCGTGGCAAGACGACGGATTTGAAATCCGGCTGCTCTTTCTGCTCGGGTTTCCAGCTGCGTATGCCCCATACCATGAAGCCGATAATAAAAAACGCGCTGGGCGCCAGCATCAACATTTCATTGGGCTGAAACCATCCGCCGTCGCGCGCCAGTTCCAGGATTCGCACCCCCATCAGCGATCCGTTGCCGAACAGCTCGCGAATCGTGGCCACGATGATTAATATGGCGCTGTAGCCCAGACCGTTGCCGAGCGCGTCCAGGATGCTGCGACCCACCCCATAGTTCATGGCGCACGCTTCCGCGCGCCCCAGCACAATGCAGTTCGTCACGATCAAGCTGATGTACACGCTGAGCGTGCTGGCGGCGGTGGGCAGGTATGCGGTGAGCAGTTGGTCGATCACCGTCACCGCCGAGGCGATGATGGTGATCTGCACGATCATCCGCACGCTGCTGGGGAGGTGGTGACGGATCAGGCTGATGGTCGCGTTCGAGATGATCAGTACCGTGGTCAAAGCCGCGCTCATGATCAACGATGAGGTGAGGGAATTGGTGATGGCGAGCGCGGCGCAGATGCCCAACACATGCAGCGTGAGCGGGTTCTCTTTCAGCAGCGGCGTTGTGACGTATTGTTTTAGTGACATGATCAGGAATTCCCGGTGGTAACGGTTGCGGCCTGTGTCGGTGGTTGTTCGCGCAGCTGATTCAGCAGTGGCTGGAAGCCGTGTGGACCCAGCCAGTAGTGGAGCAGCGAAGTAACGGCGTCTCCGGTGATGGTCGCCCCGGTCAGCGCGTCGACGCGATGCAGCGCCGCCGGTGAATCGGGCGCTATTCTGCCGGGACCGACGGCGAACACCGGGTCGCCGAGATCGTCGAACACCTTGCGGCCCCGCCACTTGGCCAGCCAGTCCGACCGCGTGATCTGGTCGCCGAGGCCAGGGGTCTCGGTCTGTTCGTAGAAGCTGGCGGCGGCGACGGTGTTCATGTCCGCCTCCAGCGCAAGATAGCCGTACAACATCGACCACATCCCGGCGCCCCGGATCGGCAGGATGATGCGGCGCAGTTCACTTCCGTCCCATACCAGGTAGACCGGCGCAAACCGGCTGCGGGTGCCCAGCTTCGCCAAGTCCTGGTCCGCCGGAACGGCGACACCGAATCGCGGGTCACCGGCGGCGCGTCGTTGGTCGAAGGTATTCGGGTCGATGGACTCATCGAACGCGCCGTTGTCGATATCGACCATACGTACATCCAGGTTCTTGAACAGCGCCAACATGTTCGCGTCCTCGCGCGTCTGTCCCGGCTCGATCAGCCCGGTGAGTTGCATGATGTTCCGGCTGCGCTCGAGTAGCTGGTTATTCAGGTGCATGGGACGCAGCAGCACCACCGCGGCGGACACCAAAGAGGAGCAAACCACCGCCACCAGGGCGACGACGATAACCGCCTTTCTGGGATCGTTGTTATCCATCGGTATCAACTTGCTGGCGCTGCAGGCGCCTTTTGATGTTTCGTTCCGTCGCCACGAAATCGATCAACGGCGAAAACACGCTGGCCAGCAGGATGGCGAACACCACGCCTTCGTAATACGCTGGATTGGTCGCGCGGATGGTAACGGTCAGCACGCCCACGATCAGGCCGAAGGCCCACCGGCCGGGGTCGGTCATGGGGCCGGCGACCGGATCGGTGGCGATAAACACCACGCCGAACATTACGCCGCCCATCGCTATCTGCCAATGCCAGGGGATGGCGAACAATTCGTTTTCGGGAGCGATCGCGTTGAACAAGGTCGCGGTGACGATCAATCCGACCAGCGCACCCGCCATCACCCGGCACGACGCGACCCCGGTCCACATCAAGAACAGCGCGCCGAGCACGGCACCGAGCGAAGACACGATACCGATCGGTCCCGGCTGATCGCCGATGAACATCTGCCAGTAGCTGTAACCTACCGCGGGGATCACGCTGATCCCTCCCTCCTCCTTGACCAACTCCAGGACCGTCGGTTCGTCATAGCCCTCCACCGGCACCCAGGGATTCTCGCCATACATCAGCGTGGGGTATGAAAACACAAGAAACGCGGCCCCGAGCAGCGCGGGATTGAACAGGTATCGTCCGGAACCGCCGTAAATCAACTTACCCACCACGATGCCGAAGGTCAACCCCACAGCCACTTGATACATCGGAGCGGTGGCGGGCATGAGCAGGGCGAAAAACCACGCAATCACCAGCAGGCCCTCGTCGGGCTCGCTTTGACGCAGCTTTGCGAACAGCGCCTGCCAAAACGCACCAACGAGTAACGCCAGTCCGAATATAGGCAGAAAATACAACAAACCGTGCAGGAAACAGCCGAAGGCGTTGACTGCGTCGAAACCTATGCCAAACTGGCGCAGCACGCCGGCCCGCCACCCGGGCACCCGCTCCAGGCCGAAATCGGCGATCGCCAGGTTGGTCTGGTGTCCGAGGCTCCACGTTCCGATCACCCACGTCGGCAGGCTGGCGATGACGAAGTAATTCCACACGCGCTGCACGTTGTTCCCGTCCCTGATGTGCGGACCAGTTACCGTCGACCGCCGCGATGACCAGAAGAAGCGGTCTTTCATCAAAGAAAGATTTTTCCTGATATCTGACATCAGCCGTCGCGTTCAATTTGATCGAGATTCATGCGCAGCGCCACGCCGTAGTCCTGCTTCGCGGGGCAAAGGAACGAGCACAGCGCGAGGTCTTCTTCATCCAGTTCCAGACAACCCAGTGCCTGGGCCTGGTCGGTATCTTTGACCAGCAATGCCCTGAACAATGGAGACGGCAAGATGTCGAAGGGCATCACCTGCTCGAATAGTCGCAGTGGCAGCATGCTGGTAAAGCGACCATTCATGGACGTATCGAAGGCGAATCTTTTGCGGTGCCCGCTCCGCTTCAGAACTGTCGCGCTGGCGGTGAACGTTCGGGGCCACAGTCCCAGCCAGCCAAATCTGCGCCGTTCGCCACCTTCACGGATGACGCATACCTGGTTGTGATAGCGGCCCAGATAGGCGTTGCCGCCGGCGGCTTTGCGGCCGGTGAGCAAAGATCCCGAAATCACCCGGCAGGCGCCCGGCTCGTCGATCTCGCCCTGCACGATGCCGTCGATAGACACACCCAGGCGCGTAGAGAAAAGCCGGGGTCTGCGCACGCGGTCACCACCGAGGGCAATCACCCGCCGGGTATCGATCGTCCCCGAGGCCATCGTATATCCGATCGCCACGACATCCTGATAACCGATGTACCATACTATGCGTTCACGACCCGCGGGATCGAGGAAGTGTATGTGGGTGCCCGCCAGACCGGCGGGATGGGGACCCGTAAATACAACCCGCTTCAGGCGTTCCACATCACCCACCGAAACATCCCAGTCGCTCCCGGTGCACAGGTACACCGGGCCTTCCGTCAATCTGGTCAGCACTCGCAGCCCGGTCGTGAACGCACCGGCATGCGGTCGAACGACCACGTGCGGATCGGCGCTGAGCGGCGCGGTGTCGATGGCGGTCACGAAAATCGCGCGCGGAACACTGTCTGATTGCGGCACGCGGCTGTAAGGCCGTGTACGCAAAGCAGTCCACAGTCCTGATTCCTGGAGGCGCGACGCGAGGGCGGCACGATCTTGGCGCCCAATCTCATCGTCGGTCAAAGGATCGAACATCACATCCACATCGCCGCTTTCATCGAGCTGGATTTCGACGCATTCGAGCGCACGCCTGGCACCGCGGTTCACGGCCACGACTGTCCCCTTTCCCGGGGCAGTGAACGGGACCACCGGATCCCGCTTGTCGATGAATAACGGCTGGCCAAGGTCCACCTTGTCGCTGGGTTTGACCAGCATTCTCGGTTTCAGGCCCGGGTAATCGCGGCCGTCAAGCGCAACCTGGGTGTGCTCGGGGCCGTCATGAATTGACTGCTCCGGAGCACCGGCAACGGGAATGTCCAACCCCTTCCGGATTCGTATCGTGTGCACCATCTGTAATCGCCCGGCAGCTAGACGGCGTAAGTCACTGACCCGCTGCCACGAGCTTGTGCACATTGTGGCAGGTCGAGCATTTCAGGTCATCGAACTCGATGGTCGTGCCCTTAAAACGCGGATGCTCGGCCTTTTTGTCGGCGTGGCAGCCGTAGCACGTCGCGGTCTGCCGTGACTGTTCTGCCATGCGATCCGTCTCGGTGTGCAGCGAATGACAGGTCGAGCAAGACGCGAACGGTTTATCATGCGCGCTACCGAGAAACACGACCGCTTTCTTGCTGCCCGCTTGCCGCGCGTGGCAACCGAGACAGGCTTGCACCTGGTCCTCCCGTGGTGAGGCATTGGGACTTTTACCAAACCGAACCATCGACGGGAAACCCTTACCGCCATGTGCCCGGGATATATGGAAACTGCCGGGACCATGGCAATCCTCGCAACCGTGCTCGGTCATCGGGTTGCTCGCGCCATGCACGCCGGCCTGGATTGCGCTGATCTTCTCCCCGGAGTGACAGACCAAACAGGATTTGGCGCCTTCTTTGGTAAATACCGGTTTGCGCTTGGTGTCCTGCGCATGCGCCATTGGGATGATTAATGCAATCATCAGGCAAATCGGCGGCATGTGTTGTCGAAAGCGTTTGGTAGTCATCAAATGGTTGTCCATATCTGCAGGATCGGCATGTTACCCGGTCGGACTGATCCGGGCGGCGAGCATCATATTCATTTCCTTTTCATTCGACAACAAGTGCGGTGTAATTCAATAGCGCAAATCGATAGAAAGCGATAGGGACGGCTTCGTATCCTTTATCATGTATCTAACGGGCGACCGGAAAAAGACCATCGTCCCGTTTTGCTATGGGGATTCGCGAAACGGGTGCGATGAGCGTCTCGACACTGTGATCGGAGGACAGTTCTACGCCGGAGTAACCGGGATATTCTCCGCAAGATCAGATGCAGCGATGAGCGCGGGTGCCGGCTCGCGACAGTATACCAGCTGAACCATCGGGTTCAGTCCGGCCGAAACCGGGCTGTTCCGGTGGTTACCCGCTCACGATTGTCATTCGAACGGTTTGGGCAGCGGGGTGTTGTCGCTGGACGGCGGCAGCACCGGCAGTTGGAACGACGGTTGTTCTCCCGTTAAAGTCTTCAAGAAAGCAACGATCTGCGCGTTCTCATCCTTGCTGAACGTCTTGTTCAACTGCAACCTGCCCATGACATCCACCGCCTCCGTCAGGGTTTCCGCTTCACCATCGTGGAAGTACGGGTAAGTCAACTCCACGTTGCGCAGAGTGGGGACTTTAAATTTGAAGCGGTCCGCGTCCTTGCCGGTGACCGCACTGAGTCCCTCGGCCGGACTCTTGGCCTCGTAGGGCTCCACCACGCCCATCTTCTGGAACGACGTCCCGCCTAGTGCGGGGCCGTTATGGCACGCCACACAGCCGCTTTTCTTGAAAAGCTCGTAACCGGCCAGTTCATTGGTGGTAATCGCCTCCTTTGCGCCCAGCAGCCACCGATCGAAGGAAGAATTAGGCGTCACTAATGTCTTCTCGAACTCGGCAACGGCATCGGTGACTTTGTCGATATCGATACCGTCTTCGCCGAACGCCAGCTTGAACTCGGTGACGTAGCCCGGGATTGACTCCAGCACGCTCACCGCAAGCTTATGGGTAAACGCCATCTCGCCCGGATTGGCGATGGGACCACCGGCCTGGGCCTTTAGGTCGGGTGCCCGACCGTCCCAGAATTGGGCGACATTCATGCTGGAGTTCAGTACCGTGGGCGCGTTGATCGGCCCTTGTTGCCAATTGTGGCCTATGGAAGTTTTGAGATTGTCCGTACCGCCCATGCTCAGGTTGTGACAAGAGTTGCAGGAAATGAAACCCGACTTGGACAGGCGCGGGTCAAAATACAGCTTTTTGCCCAGCTCCGCCAAGGCCAGGTTGATCTCTTTGACTGGTTCGATGGGTTGAATCGGTTCGGCAGCGTGGAGGCCACCGGTGACGGCGATGATCGCAGTGGCCATCAAGGTCTGTGTCAGCTTACTGTGTAGTGTCATGTGTTTATGTTTCCCAGATCGTGTTATCCCAGCTTGGGCGGACGGTTAATTAAATATCAGACTTTGTTCGCACGTGTAATGACACAAATCAAACATCCAGAGAGTTCTCGGGACCCGTCTTTACGAATGAGAAAGGGAGGACAGTTACGGTACGCCGCCGGCACCCGATCATGGCATAGAAGCTGCCGGTGTCCCCGTTGTATCGCTAAAGAATAGAGGCGGGGCGCCTGGTGAGAAATACGGGCTGATATCCGCGCTCGAAGTCTAAGGAGGGCGCGAAGACCGAGCCGCTCGTACTGGATCTGTGACGCCGACGGTTAAGTGTGGGGACGCCTCTTTCTTTGACAGCTGTTCGTGGCGGTGTCTTTAGAGGACTGTAAGGTGGGAAGTGATGCTATTCCGATAGATGAGCCATCTGGCAGAGAAATGTCTTGTTCTGGATGCTCGAAGCGCCGCGCAATTGAGCTTTTACGAAGAATGCAGCTCTAGGCTGAACCGGGATCCTCGGTGCAAACTTTGCGGCAGTTAATTAATAGCTTGGCTGACATCTCCTCTGGGTCTGCGATGGCCACTGTGTCGACGGGTGTTGCGGGTGCGTTACCCCCGCGCCTGCAAGAGCAAGCGTAGTTTGTCGATGGATAAATTGCCGCCACAAAAGTCGATGGCGACTTTTTTACCCGCCAGCTGCTCACGCAACTGCAACGCCGCGGCCAACGGCAGCCCTGCCGCGCCTTCAGGCAGATTGCGAGTGTGCTCTATCAGCATGCGCATGGCCTGCTTAGTGTCCTCATCATCCACCAGCACAAATTCATCCAGATATTGGCGCATGATGGCCTGCGTGTTCGCGAACGGTATGCGTGTTGCAACGCCCTCAATAAAGGTCTCCATCGGCGCGAGCACCGGCTTGCCTGCCGCCCATGAAAGCTGCTGGGTCGGAGCCTGTGCGGACTGGACACCGATTACCTGGATCTTGGGGTTGATGGTCTTGGCGACGATAGCTGTGCCGCAGACACCGCTTCCGGCACCGACGGGTATGATCATTACATCCACATCTGGCAGATCTTCAATAATTTCGAGCGCAAACGTAGCCACCCCGCAGATCAGCGGGCTATCCGTCGGGCCCACAAAGTAACCACCGCACTCCGCGGCCACACCCGTGATCCATTCCCTTGCCGTATCAAAATCCGGGCCGTGAAAGATGACTTCTGCCCCCAACCCACGCATGGCCGCAACCTTGGCCGGATTCGCCCCTTCTGGAACCGCGATCGTTGCGCTGACGCCATACGCATTGGCTGCATAGGCGATGCTTTGGCCGTGGTTCCCCGTCGACGCAGTGAAGAGCCCTGCCTGTTTCTGGTCTTGACTTAGGTTGGCCGCCAGATTGAGCCCACCACGCACTTTGAACGCGCCAATCGGTTGATGATTTTCGTGTTTGACGTAGAGGTCCAGCCCAGCCGCGTCATTCAGTCCACTGTAGGAATAAAGTGGTGTGGGTTTTAGATAACGGTACACGTTGGGACGGGCTGCGAGCACATCTTTCAGGGTTGGCGTCCGGTCAAGCATCATGTTGCCTTGTTCGAAGGGCAAGGGGACTTTAGTCCTTCCCGACCCCTAGCCCCGATAACGATGCAAAATTCCGTTTGCCGTAGTGAATCGTGAAGCCATACTTCCCTGCAAGTCGCAGAGCGTATGCATTGACGATGCCAAGATCGTCCGCGATTGTCTGCATCAAAACGGTTCCCGTCTGACGATGTTCCGGACCCATAATGTGACAGCATAACAGGCCATGGACGAAAGTGATCGCTCGAATTATCAGTATTGTGATTCACGTAGACTTTCGAGATCTTGTTTGTGGAATCTGATAGTCGTAACAATCCATCTAGCATTATCATGCCGGCAAGTACGGACCTCCTGTTGGGGCTCAACACATCGGCACGCTAGGCGAACGTCGGCTTCACGGCACTCATTCGGAAGGCAGGTGTGGATCGCTATGTATAACTATTCATTGGGGTCGAGTGGAGATCGTGTGGGATTTTCATCCGAAAAATTGGATTGATTTTCCCTTCGTCTCCGACCTCCTGCCTCGATCCTACAGCACCTCCCCCAACTCATCTCCAATTACCGCGCGAGCGGTTTAGTACATCGGCTATGACCCGACCTTCGACACATGAAAAAACTTACGTTTTGAACTTCCGCTTTCCTGATTTATCTGTAATCACGCAACGTGAAAAAACGTTGTATCAAGGTTACGGCTCTGGTCTTGTCGGTCTCACGGGTGCATCTTTACGAGCTTTAATTCGAGGTCGTTCTGTGTCCGTTTAGCGCCAACCTTACACTAGCGTCGTAGTTAGAGTATTCAACGTTCTGGTTCACCCGTCGTCTCGCGAAAGCGCGTCAGCGGACCATTCATAACCCGGAACACAACGGTTTTGTGGGTTCCTTCTCTTCCAAGATCTTCATTTTTCCTTCATCAATTACCACCGTCACATTCCCGGAAAAACCGTTAACAAAGACCGGCACTTTATGATTTTCCAACCAACCGCGTGGCCTAGCACTCCTTTCACTGCACCACAGATCTGCCGGAGAAGGAACCAGGGCAAATCGTGCATTAACCTTTGTGAAGAACTCATTCGGTGCCAATCCTTCCGTTCCGTGATGGGGTACTTTCAAGATATCAGCCTTGATACTGATGTTGTGCTCAGAGACATATTTCCCAAGTTTCTGGTTCAGGTCTCCGCTAAAAAGAATCCGATGCCCTGAATGTTCCATCATCATCACTAAGGAAGTGTCGTTGATATCAGTTCTGCCGACAGGTGTGTTTTTTCCATCGAAAGCATAAAGCACTTTCAAAGTTCCCTGATCTCCAAGCGGAAAAATTTCTCCACCTTTCAATGATCGTAGTTCAATCCCCTCATCCTTCAGCAGACGCCTGGCTCTCGTCAGATCCTCATAATCACAACCCCAGGGGATTTCCGCATCGCAAGCATCTTTGTCTGGCAAATTGAAATATATCTCATCAATCGTGATGCCCGCTTTAAGGATTTCATCCAACCCCCCGTAATGATCTTTGTGGCCGTGGCTGATAAAAACCCTGTTGATATGAAAAATTCGTTCTCTCTTTAGAAAAGGAATGAGGATATTGCTCGCTGGTTGACGATATCCAGTGTCAATGAGCATGGTCTCTCCATTCTTGAGCTGAATGAGATGTGCGTCCCCCTGATTTCCTTTGTTTACGTCGACCATGACCCACGAAAAATCATGTCTTTGCGCGGTCCACTGTCTAAAATCCAATATCCAATCTGAAAAGGTGCTCTGCAGCGCTTTATAACCACGATCAAGATGATGCCGATTATTGTGCAAAATCGCTCCAATCAACAAGCCAGCAAAAAACACCAATAACATTTTCTTTCGGGTCGACAACATGGTTTATTGAAAAATTATGCGGTATTTCGATGTTTTGAGAGACAGTTTTTCCATTAGTGGCCCTCCGGTAGCACGCTAAAATCGATAATCCCTTGACGTTTGAGACAGGATGGACCGGGGACCAATCAGTTCCCACCATTCGTTAGAGGAATAATAGTCAAAGGTAGTGTACGGCTAAATTATGTGTGTACTAAAAAAACCACTCGGCAAACTATGTATGGCGAAGAGTCAGTCGAAGAACTCTTTGTGGTGTGTCGATAGCATGTTGAACATGACTGTCCGGATAGAATGGATAAGTCGGTAACAATACCACGCGGTCGCAACCCGTCCGGCAACATAACAATCGCTATGAAACTATTTGATTCCAAGTGACTCAAAAAACTCTTTAAATGATTGGATCCGATATCACAAACACAGAGGGTTGGCCAACACAAGGCTTCAACATGTTTATTCACCTGAATGGGATAAAAAGTTACATTTTCGTTCTGGAAAAATTCGGATTGATATTGTCTTCGGCTCTGACCGGCCAGTGCTGACGCACCTAATGGTGCCTATGCAGCCTTCTTCGCCACCACAAACACCGCTTTGCCTTTTCCCGGTTGCCATTGATAGTCAATCTGAAAACCGGCATCGGTTAAATTGTCTTCCAGTTCTTTCGTGGTAAAGACCTTGACCAACGGCATTAATCCCAAGAACTTTCCAATCGGCACGATCAACTTAATATACTTCATCGTATCTCCGAGACACGCCGTACTGGTTACGAAAATGCCGCCCGGTTTGAGCATTCTATGAACCTTGGCGATGACCTCTTTCTTGTTTTCCAATAGGTGCAGAATACTGAGCGCCAACACCGCGTCTAGCGTTTGATCGGAGACACTGAATTTATCGATGGTCGATTGTTTGAAAGTTACGTTTGTGAGGTTTTCTGCGTCCGCTTTGCGTTGCGCGATTTCGATCATTTTCGAGGAGATATCGATTGCGAGAATGTGTTTCACATAGGGCGCATGCGTGATGGCGGTCGACCCTGTCCCACAGCCAATTTCCAATACCTCCATATCCGGGTGAAAGTATTCGCGAGTGACCTGCAGTTTTTTCTGGTAGGCCGCTTCATCAGCAATGGGTCGTTGCGAATAGCGTTTTGCAATCTTGTCCCAAAATTTAGTTGACTGATCCATCTCGACCACCGATTGTATTACTTGCCCTCTCTGCAATTGCAATAACAAATATTCCTGCAGCTACTGAAGATTATCATCTCGAAGATGAAGAGGAAATGTATGGTCGATTCAGTCAGGACGATCTCGATGGGGGCAGGGCAATCCGATCTTTGCAACGCCCCAGGTACGAATACGAAAATATGGCGATGCAAAAAAGAATTGTGGGTATCCGGGTGTGATGATGCAGGTCGCTAGCGCCAAACTGATTAGCGTTGTCGATGGACAGCCGGTCGCATAAATAATCCGCTTTGGCCACTGGGTGTTGAATAGATGGTGGAACACGCGCTATTACTATCTCACCAATCTTACCTATAAATTCGATAGTTAGGCATGCGTTTAGGCAGTCACCAGGAGAATCGTCGGAAATTAACAAAGCAGTTGGAAGACGCGGGTTTTTTGGCTGTTCCAAACGAAGGGCGGAACGATCCAATCCTGCCCGTGTATGCACCTGCTCTATATCGACGACACAACACGTCGTCCGCCGCTCAAACCCGGGGCGCGGCGGCTTCTATAATCACCACACCTCCTCTTGGGGTGATCGCTCATAATCGCATTGCGTTCGGACCGCGTCCGGGCGACATCGACGCATTTAACGACTTGGGGCCGGATGATATCTCCCGTCTTACCGCATTCGTTGATCAGCAACTTGATCCTGCCAGTATTGACGACTCCGCACTCAATGTCCGCCTTGCCGACCCGGCGTACATGACCCTCAACAAAACGCTCCAGCAATTATGGGCGGAACACTACAGAGCGGAAAATCTACCGTGGCAGGAGCGCATACGCCCAGCCATGGAGACCCAATATGCGGCGTTTGTGAAGGCGATTTATAGCAACCGGCAACTGGTCGAGGTGCTTGTCGATTTTTGGCACAACCATTTCAACGTCTATTCCTGGGACATGCCCATGGCTGCAGTCTGGGTGCATTATGATCGCGATGTCATCCGCCCGCACGTGTTAGGGAATTTCCGCGACATGTTGGACGCCAATACAAAGAGCACCGCGATGCTGTATTACCTGGATAACGTAGACAGCAGCGATGACGGCCCGAATGAAAATTACGCCCGGGAACTATGCGAGCTGCATACCATCGGAGCAGAAAATTATCTCGGTGTTACGCCGCAATGGGAGGTGCCGATGGACGGCCCTTCGGCTATGTAGAAGGCGATGTATTGGAAATCGCGCGCTGCTTTACCGGGTGGAGTGTTGCGAATGGTCACTGGTCGGATCCGGGCGACCCGGATACCGGCATTTTTCGTTATCGGGACTACTGGCATGATCGATTCCAGAAATACGTTCTGGGAGAGTTTTTTCCAGCGGACCAAAGTGAGCTGAAAGACGGGCACGATGTGTTGGACAAGTTGGCCGAACATCCGGGCACAGCAACTTTCATATGCCGTAAGTTATGCCGGCGGTTAATTGCGGATGATCCACCGGAATCCATCGTGTTTTCCGCTGCCCAGATTTTTCATGACCACTGGCAAGCACCCGATCAGCTCAAAAAGGTGGTGCGTCATATTGTGCTGTCGACGGAATTCCAAAACACCTGGGGAGAAAAAATTAAACGGCCATTTGAAACTGTGGTCAGCGCGATGCGCGCCTGCGAAGCCGATATCACGCTCAAGTTGGGCGATGATGACGCAAACACGTTTCGTTGGCTGTTTGACAACACCGGCCACTATCCATATTCCTGGGGACCGCCCAATGGCTACCCGGATATCCGGGCGGTGTGGCAGGGGACCAATGCCATGGTGATGACATGGCGGATATTGAATTGGTTGATCAGGGAAGCTGATGAAAACCGAATTCTCCCGATGTTTGCGCGAAAACGCAGACCATGGGACCGATCACGGCTACGGGGCGGACACCCTCGTCCTTGGCGGATCGGTGAACGGTAGTAAGATCTATGGCGACTGGCCGGGACTCAGGAACGACCAATTGTTTGAAGGTCAAGATATCAAAGTAACCACGGATTTTCGCCACATATTGAGTGAGATACTGATACGGCGGATGCACAACGCGTATCTCGGCACCATATTCCCGGGTTATGCCGATTATCAACCATTGGGTGTCGTGACGGGTGCGGATATACCCCCGGTGTATGACACGAACACGGCACCGGTTGCACTCTTCTCTAATGGTTTTGAAGATTAACGCGCGAATGAAAACTATGCATCGATACCCGTTGATTGCATTGACGCTGGCGTCGACGTTGATCTGTGGCGCAAAAACCTACGGCTGCTCGTTGGCGCAATGGGATAATGTACAGGATCTCAATAATATAATGAGTGCCGACGAATCAGCTCGCTTTGATGGTCAATGCGGCTTGCGGGTAACGCTTGCTGGCGCCTACACCGCGTTTGTCGAAGATACCACTCCGGGAGCCGCGTTCCCAGACGTGACCGAATACACGGCGCGATTTTATATGTATGTCGGCGAGATGACCTTTGGAGCCGGTGACTACGCTGAATTGTTTGCAGGTTATGATGGCGGATCCGAACTGGTATTCAGCATGTCAATATATGAAGCAAACGGTTTCTTATACACGCACCTGGTTTTGGTGGATGACTTCGGGAGCCCAATCGAGACCGGAAACAACGGTATATTGCTGAAACGGGGTTGGCGGTCCATCGAGCTCAAGTGGCGTGCCGCGTCATCGAATGGTGCCAACGACGGTGAACTAACCGTTTCCATTGACGGCATTCCCGGATCGGGAGCTGAAATTCTCACCGGATTGGACAATGATACTCGCAACTTGTCCCGCGTTCGTCTTGGTGTGCTCAGTGGCAATACAAGTTCAATCAGCGGTGCCCTGGATCTGGATTTGTTCCAGTCTGGCCGAGGTGGAACCTTTGGTCCTATCGCCAAAGCCTGTGTGGGAACCGATGTCGATTTGCGCAACGTTACTTTTCTTCCCGGCGCCGCTGACTGCCGAGGGGGCAACAGTATGTACCTTGGACCGCGCGTCACCATAGATGAGGGGGCCGATCTCCATCTGACCGCACCCATAGTTACCATCTCCGATTTGTCTGTCGCCCGCGGTGCAATCTTGAGAATATCTTCGCCTGGTATACCGTGAATCGCCGTGAATTTATTGGGGTCAGACCCCGAATTCATTGGAATCCATTGCAATCCATTGGGGTCTGACCCCAATAAATTCCAACCTCGAACTACGCGCCCAACCACCGCCGAAAATCACCGCCGCTCAGACCCACGCCGCTACCCCCGTGTAGTGCAGACCTTTGGGGGTCGGCTCTATATTGATCAATGACTTGGCGCCACCAAAGTCGCGAATCCGCTAAGTTGGGTTAGTGGACAGATGCGTTCACCGCGGGCTGATACCTTGAGGCGCGTTTAGCCGTCGCCAGGTGCCAGAAGTTCTTTGCCAACGAGCGTGTTAATCATTTCTGCCAGCGCTTTGATTTGTTTGCCGTCCTTTCGGTAATAGCGAGTGCCACTATAACCCCACCAATCCCAACATGCCTTTGGGTTTCTCCACAACGCCAGAAATAGGTTATCCGCCCACGCCGTCGTCTGAGGATAAAGCACAATAATGTTATTCGTTTCCGCCCAGTCGTTGTAGCCCGAGCCGGTATAAAAATCGTCGCCTATCAGCTCTTGATGTTGTTGGCATCCGTGAAAGGCCACGTGTAGCCGACATGATTCACCTTCCGCGCACTTTTGCGGCACGTAGATATGACCACGCCTGTTCATGCTGATGCTTTTATCGTTGTCGTCAAAGAATTCCGTTTGGTCGAACTCTATGATCGACTGCGTGTCTGCCGGTGAGGCCTTTGGGTTGAGGGGTCCGTAAATGTGCTGTAACAGCTCCTTTGCGGCATCAAAGCCGCAATTGTTAACGTACGGCGGCTCATAGACAACGCATGCACCGCCAAAGTCGTCGGTGATCATCGCATGGCCATGTAAGCACCCGAAGAGATGCCTGACACCGAGATCTGCTGTGAGTTGATTTTCAGCTTCGTCCCCAGCTCCTTGAGTGACAGGTTGTCTGCGATCGCCGGGGAGGCGGTGAAGGCCAGGGCGCCAATCAATAAATGCAAAGATAGTAAAGTCGTGATCACAGGATAGATAAGATGGGTTTTCCTTGTCCCCGCTCGTTCAAACATTGGGAACGGGTGCATTTTGAGCCGTTGGAGCCGGGTGCATTGGATTATTGGCTGGTGACAAAAAATCATTTGGAACTGACGCCGCTGAATTCAGATCTGCCGTTAACCGCTCGTTTGTATGAATGGGTGGACCAGGTCATCAGACGGCGCCCCGATTAAGGCGTCTTACGCGCGGTTCGAACCCGGCGTATCGCTTTTGCTAGGGGCTCGTGATACGCCGCGGGCAGATTGTTGTACAACTTGCTCTCGGAGTGATTACCCACGTGATCTTCTATGTTTTTCAGATACCGCCGCATCTTTCCTTCGATTCGAGCCACGATTTTCGGATCCGCCGCTCCGGAAAGCGACCGGGCGGCGCGGCCCAGACCCCAGTCGTTTTCACTCAAGGCCTTTATGCACAGTCCTCTCAAGTGGTTGGATAATGTGCGTGATTTATGGCTGAATCCCAGCTCTTCTTCGGCGGGTTTGATTTGAAACCGGTGTCTTTGCAGGGTAGCGAGCTCTTTCGGCTCTGCGGATGCGCCAATCTCACCCTTCGCGGTACTCGGTGCGAGAGGCGCTGTTGGCACCGCAGCCACCGTTTTACGGCACGCAGTTGTCGCAACGCGCAGCTTTTCCGACAAATACCCGGCGCGCAAGACACTATCATCTTCCAGCATCGCCTTGCCGATTGCCTTGTGAATTTCGGCCATGAGTTCGCGGGCGTTTCCCCCTGCGTAAGAATACCGGCTCAATAAGTGCATGGCCTTGGGCGAGACCACGGAAATATCATGCTTGAGTTCTTTGCAGATTTTGTCTGTGAAATGCTCCACGAGCAGCGGAATGTCGTCGGGCCGTTCACGCAGCGGCGGCACGTCGACCCGCGTACCGATGCGCGCCAGAACATCCGCTTGAAATTTTCCTTCTGATACCAGCCGCGCCGGATCACGATTGGTTGCAAAGATGAACTTGACCGATGCAGTGCGCGGTTGCCCGCGGCCAATCCCGGGCTCAAACGGTTTGCCTTCGAGGGGGTATAGCAGCAGGTCCTGCACGTTAAGGGGCAGTCGATCAAAGTCATCGAGAAATAGCGTACCGCCGTCGCTTTCTTCCAGCAGACCGCTTTGCCCCTCCTTGGGCACGTTGGACAGGCCGTGCCCGGCCCCCACGCCGAACAGTTTGCCAAGCGCGAAGGCGGGATCGGCATGCTCGAATTGGGCGCAGCTGATCTCTTTGCAGATCTGCTCGCTGCGATCGCTCAGCAGATGGACGACCTGCGCGATATGCGTCTTGCCGGTTCCCGACTCGCCGACGATCATCACCGGTGCGGCGCCGCGCGCCGCCACCGCGGCTTGTTCGAACACGTCCTCCCAGAGCTTACTGACACTGATCAACGTGTCCTCTCGAATCTCTCTAAGCTGCGGAAACCGCGCCTCCAACTTGCTCAGCCTGGGGGTCGTGCCCGCCGGTCCTTCTCCCGCCCGTTCCGCTAACGCGTACTCCTCGAGTTCCACGGTCAACTGACCGAGCTCCTGGGTCATATCACGGATCCGCTGGTCGCGCTGCACCACCGCCTTCTTTGCTCTTGCCAGTAATGTTTGGAGCAGCTTGATACGGCCGCGGATAATACCGCGCACACCAAACAGCTCATGGTTGGTGATGGACAGGGTCATAGAGAGCGGGAACAACGCCACCGGTACTAATAACCAGTCGTAGCGGCGTATCAGCGGATGGCCTAACAACATGACGGGAAGGTTCCAGAACACCAGGTGCGACACGGCGACTAGCGCCATCGAGACGATGATCCAACGCGCCCGTTCGCGCTGAGAGGGGGAACGACAATGCCGATAACCGACGAACAACAAAGACGTGGCCAACACGAGCAGCACCGTATCGAGCGGTAATCGTGTTGCATAGGCTGCGGCAATTTTGTTGGGTAGCCCACCGTCCGGAAACATCATCGCGAATAGTGGGATGGCAATGGACAGGACATACAGGGGAATCGGCAGCCTCGGGTATCGCCGCAGAATCGGGCGGCGTTCGGGAAAGAGCAGGCTGATATGCACCAGCATACTCATTACGACCTGTAAAAACAGGATTTCGAGTAAGTCGACGATATTGACTAGCGGGAATGTGGCCCCGCGAATCAACGGAGAATAGAACAACGGCCAAAAGGGGTCGTCGCAGGATAGCCACAGCACCGCAAAACCGAAGCAAAGGCAAATCAAAGGGGCATAGCGCTCCCTCGATCTCGAGGCGATGATGTACACGACGAGCCCCAACAAAACCAGCACTAAGACGGTCCGGAATCCGTAAAAGACCCACCACTCGGCAACACTCAATGGCCTTGGTGTGAGTCTGAGAGAAACCGGGCCGGCATCCCGGTTGACCTCGTAGGCGACGTCGGTGTCGCGCAGTTGATATCGGTTGTTCAGATAAGCCCGCAAATCAGACCGGTACCACTGGCGCCATTGGTCCGTTGAGTTGTTGTCCTGTCTGGATACGACGTCGCCGACTCGAAACCCGGCCAGTTGTGCCGGGCTGTTGCGCTCGATCGACGTGACGACGAAGCTCTCGTTCTGCCACTTACCGTGGAACCCGATGAGGTAGGTGTTATGGGTGACCGGTATAAAAACCAGCAAAACGAAAACCGCGGAGATCGATCCCAGTATCAGCGGGCCCGTTTTGCCAAATCTTGTGCTGTGTAAAGTCCCTCTGTGCGCCACACCGTGTCCTCACACGTGTCACACCAACTTCCTTAACACAAATTCACACCTTTAACCAACGGTTTGTTTCAGCGTATTGATAAGGCAACGTCTTTTGTGGGTCATTACTTCACGTCTTGGTTGGCAGGGCACTTGATAAATAGACTGGATAAACGGTGGCAGATGCCCACTGCGGCAGTACGAATTGTTGATACAGGAGGATGTACAAATGAATCTCTCGAGCCGTGAACTAGCTGTGTTTGTGCACCTCTCCGACAGGGAGGACCGGCGCAAATTAAAGGAACGTCTGCTGAGAGGTCGCTATGCATTGTCTGCGCTGTCGCGGGAGGCTGCGACTGCAAATTTAACAGGCGCGACGAACGCATTGGAGAATCATCTTGCGTGTTCCGTACCGGTTTCGTCGGCAACGAGCGACGCGCAGTCACGCGCCTGTCCCCACCGGACACGAATTGTGGGCAGTCGACCGGTGTCGGAGAGGTCCGAAACGCCACCGGAATCGGGTTCGCTTTTTTTTTTCGTTTGCATCTCATTACTTCGACTGGCGATCCGTCACCTGTCCTGGCCACACTCCTGTCACACATTTCACACGATTTCGTCGATCGGGAGATCACACATTTTTGCGTTGCAATGGCGCCGATCGCGCCGAAAGGCAACACCGGCGTGGCTTACGGTAACTTGGCACGAAGTTTGAAAGCCTTTGCAAACGAGCACGCGCAAAAAGTGTTTGCTGTCTATCCGATGCGGAGCTCAGTGAGTCCAGTATTTCATTAATTAAAGAAGGAGCCTACGACTATGAAACGATTATTACGAAACCAATCATTATTATCGGCAATTCTGCTCGTCGTTATCCTGCTGCCGGGGCGGGCGTTTGCCGAGACCTCGTTTACAAAACTTTGTATCTTCGGCGACAGCCTGTCCGATACCGGTAACGTGTTTGCAGTGGTTCACGAGGTGTCCACGCGGCCCTACGAGTTGATTCCATCGGCCCCATATCCCCGAGGGGGGCCAACATTCAGCAACGGCCGCACGTGGATTCAGCACTTCGCAAAATCGTTGGGGCGCGCTAAAGACGCCAAACCGGCGTTTCGTGGATCCGGCCGTTTCTGTAACTACGCTTTTGGAAGCGCCAGAGCAAGACAGAGACCGGGTCAGCCCTTTGACCTTCCGGGGCTCGTCGCGCAGTACCTTACGGATTTCGAGAAAGCGGATCCGGACACACTTTACATCGTGTTTGTGGGGGGTAACGACATCCGTGACGCCGTCGTCGCATACCCCAGCGATCCGAATGTCAGTTTAACTATTCTCAACGATGCGGTGCTGGCGATTATCCAAAGTATCTCGGATTTGACCGAAGCCGGTGCGAGAAAGTTGCTCATCATGAATGCACCAAACGTTGGATTAGTTCCCGCGGTGAGCGCCCAAGGTCCCGATGCGCAGGCACTGGCGCAGTTCCTGTCGTCCCAGTTCAACGATGCATTGGCTGGTGCATTGGGGTTCCTGCCGCCGGGCATTGAGATCATGACCTTCGATGTATTTTCATTTACCAATGGCATTGCCGCTTCACCACCCGAGGGAGTGGTAAATACGACGGATTCGTGTATCACGCCCGGAGTACGCAAACGGGCTGTCTGCACCCATCCAGATCAATACGCATATTGGGACGGTATCCATCCCACGCGGGTGATCCATCACGCTTTCGCGAGAGCGGTAGCGCAGGCATTACCCGCTATGCTGGCTTCCGGCACCGCAAGCCCGCTTCACCTCGCTCAACTCGATTAAAACAACGGGGCGTTTGGGCTCTAGCCCGCATTTCTCACCAGGCGGTGCCGAACTTTAAAAATGGGGGCCGGAGTCTGTGACTCCGACCCCTAATTTTTGTAGCGAGGCGGGTCGGAAATCGAGACCGGTGCGGCGATTTATGGAGGCGAACTGCGAGCTATGTAACGAGAGAAATCTTTACCGTGGGCCGACTTTCCCGCCGCCGCAGTAGATTTGTCCTCAGTTCGACAGACTGCTGGTACCGATATTGGCGGTCGTCGACGCAGGTTTTTGTCGTCTATGATTGATTTATAAGTAAAGCAATATGCGCGTGCGCCGATAGCTACTGGGGGTAACACCATATCGTTTCGAACGCCTATGTCTGACGCATCGGGCGCGGGTCATGAGTGCGACGGGTGTTCCCGTAGACCTTGTCGATAAGACGGTTCGATCAGCCGGCACAACTCGGGGGACAGATGACAGTAAACAGAAGCACATTCAATCGCTGGTGGGTGGTTGCGGGCGCGGTTCTGATTCAACTCGCACTGGGCGCAATCTATGCCTGGTCGGTGTTCACTGGGGCGCTTACCGATCCACAGGGTGCGTACGGATTCTCCGCCAGCCAAACGGCATGGATCTTCTCAGCCTGTTTGGCGACGTTTGCGGTCATGATGATAGTGGCCGGCAGGTTACAGGCAAGGCTAGGGCCTGCGATCGTCGCCCTGGCGGGAGGCGTAACGCTGGGCCTTGGGTACGTCCTGGGCGGTGTCTTCGGCGCCAGCTTCTGGGCGCAGTTCATGTTCATCGGTGTGATGGGAGGGGCCGGTGTCGGCCTGGCCTATATCGTACCCATTGCCGTCGGCGTCAGATGGTTCCCCGACAAGAAGGGGCTGATCACCGGTCTTGCGGTCGCCGGATTCGGGTTCGGGGCCGTCATATGGGTGAAACTCGCCGGCTCCTGGTTTGGTGGACTCCTGGACACCCTTAGTATCTTCGGTCTCCCTGGTGTGCAAAGCGTATTTGTCTTGTATGGCCTCGCGTTCTTCGTGTTGGTATCGGTGGGCAGTCTGACCATGGTCAACCCGCCCGACGACTATACGCCAACGGGATGGACGCCACCGCAGCGGGCCGCCACCGCCGTCAGCGGCAGACTCGACTACACGCCGCGGCAGATGTTGCGCAGCCCTCAGTTTTACATGCTGTGGATAGTGTTCGTCTGCTCCGCCTTGGCGGGACTCATGGTGATTTACTGCATCAAATTGTTCGGCACCGACATCCTGCGCGACCGCGGCGTTGCTGGGGTCGGCGCCATAACCGGTACTGCCATGGCTTGGTATGCAGTTTTCAACGGCCTCGGCCGCATCCTGTGGGGCGGACTTTCCGACCACCTCGGCCGCAAAACCGCTATCGTGCTCATGACCGCCTGCCAGGGACTCGTCATGTTGCTTATTTATCATGGATTCATTCACGTGGGAGCGGTGCATGGTTTCATCCTTGCGGCGGCCTTGATTGGCTTCAATTTCGGTGGGAACTTTGCGTTGTTCCCGGCGGCCACGGCGGATTTATTCGGCAACAAAAACGTCGGCGCTAATTACGGCTGGTTATTTACCGCCTACGGTGTCGCCGGCATTGCTGGACCGCTGCTCGCCGGAGCATTCAAGGACGCGGCTGCGGGTGCTGTCGATCCGGGTATTTGGATGATCCCGTTCATCATCGCCGGCACTGCTTGCCTGGTGGGCGCGGTGTTGATGGTGCTTATGCCCCAGGCCCCCGCTGCCGGCCATGCGGACCCAACCGCGGAAACGGTCGGCCGCGCCAAAATGGCGGCCGCGGTGGACTAGACATAATGTTTTGACCTGCCCATCTCAACATGCGTGGATTATGTTGAGATAGGGATCTCAGACACAGAGCCATAATTGAGAGGGCAGATCAT
>CAMYKK010000027.1 GCA_947258975.1 uncultured Gammaproteobacteria bacterium | reverse complement strand
CAGCAAAACACATCCTCGAAGATGGTATGTCCTTGCTATTGAACCACGGAAGCGAAAAAATCCATTCATGCAACAGATTCATGAATAATCCGGGCTAGATTCATCCTTCCATGATTCGCTTTTTCTTGAATCTTTGACTGTGTTGCTTTTCCTGAAGAAGTTGGATCTTGACCGGTACTTTGTAGTTCGCTAGGCGCTTTTTACAGTGTTGCTTGATTCGCGATATCAACGCCTTTTTTTCCTCCTGATTGAGCATGCTCACTCTCGCACAGGCTATGTTCCCCATTATTGCGTGCGTCTCACCATAGACGGTAACCTCCGCCACGTTGTCTACTTCCTGGATCACGCTCTCCACCTCGGCTGGGTACACCTTTTCTCCGCCGACGTTGATGATCTCGGAATCTCTTCCCAGGAATCGGACATATTCATCGCGCACTTCCACCCGATCGTTAGTGTTAAACCAGCCGTCCTCGGTAAAAGGCGTTGGGGCGTTCAGATAGCCAAGCATGGCGGATTTCGCCTTGATGTGAAGAATTCCTTCAACAATTCGGGTTTGGAAGTCCTCACCGCCAATCTTCATCCACAGCGAATCCGAAGCCTTGGACTTTGATCTCATGATCCCGATCTCTGAGAGTCCGTAAGTCTGCTGCATGCGTATTCTCGGGAACAATTCGTGGAACCGCTTGAGGGTGCTCGCCGGCATGGGTTCCGTCCCATACGATATCGTTTTTAATGAACTTAGGTCATAGCGTTGATAGGCCTCGCTAACAAGGACCAAGTTGAGAAACGTTGGCGTAACGGGAAGCAATTCAACATTGTGTTTTTGCACCGACTTTAGGACGTTGTCGGGATTTCTGTCACTCACTGTAATTAGGCAGCCTCCGTTGGACAGCACGTACAACATGGTATTGATGCCGCCGATATGGTCGAATAGCAGGAAAGAAATAGATCGGAGCCGGGGGCGGGGCGCCTTAAACTTTTCCAAAAGCGGAATCACGTCGTGCACTGCAGCTTTACTTTTTCCAGTGGAGCCCGACGAAAAAAGCACCAGACCTGGATGATGCCGTGCTCGCAGCTCCCCATAAATTCGATGATTGGCAGATCGCCGCAGCCGGAGCACCTGTGTTTCATCATTGTTGTCAATCCTAATAATGACCTCTGCTTGTGCAGTTTCCACAAATTCCTCTCGTTGAGTTGTCACAGCGGAGGTGAGCGGAACCAGTATGCATCGTCGTTCCAGCAAGGCTAAAAACAGGGCGATGGAAGTAGGGGAGAATTCCGCCTCGAGAATAACTATGCTGCCGTCTCGGATCTCGTTGTCCGCGATGAACCGCTCCCATTTTTCCACCTGTTCCGACAGCCATGAGTAGGTGAATCCTTTGTCGTTCCAGACTATGGCTTGGTCTGCAGCGCTATGTCTAAAGCGGCGTTGCAGGAAATCGAGTGACATTAAACGCCTCCTAAGTAGAGAACTTGTCCGGTGACGAAATCGCTTTCAGGCTGGATGAAAAAATCGATCACATTAACTATATCCGCGAACCCTGCGAACCGCTTGATCGCCTGCCTGTCCAGCAGCGCCTGCAATTTGTCTTCCGGTACGGACTTGATCAGATCTGTCTTGATCGGGCTGGGTCCCACGGCATTAACCGTGATGTTGAAGGCAGCCAGCTCCCGCGCGAGAATTTCCGTCAATTTCGCCACCGCTGCCTTGGAAGAGGCATAGATCGCCTCGCCGTCCAATTTCAAGGGATCGGCTACGGTTGTGAAGTTGACGATTCGGCCGTATTTTTTTCGTTGCATCAGCCGTGCCGCCTCACGGCAGAACAAAAACGTCCCGATAAAATTGGTGTTGAAGATCTTCTGCACGGTGTCTGTCGGTGTAAGTAATAGGGCGTTCATCGACGCGATCCCGGCGTTGTTGATAAGCACGTCGATCCGTTTCGAACGGGAACGCACTTCCGAGATCATTTTCCGCACGTCCGGTTCACGGGAGACATCCAGACAGAAATGGGTGTAATTGGGGGTCACCTCGGTAATCTCGCTACGGCTGCAGCCATAGACGGTGTATCCGTCGGTGGCATAATGTTCCGCCAAATAACGGCCGATCCCTTTACTGGTTCCGGTAATTACCATGACCGGGCGATCATCCATCGTCAGCTTCTCGCACAACATCGAATACGTAATCGATCATCGAGCCGAGCGATCTAAACGGACTGTGTTCCATGGACATGGCTTTTTCGTTGGCAAGCGTTACAGCTAACCCAAACTCATCTAAAGTGCCTTCTTCTACGGCGACGATCAGCGAGACCAACGCCATTGAGTCGATCTTTGTCCCGTGACCGAAGAGTATGGTCTCGGGACTCTTATGCAGCTTGGCGTCGTCTTTGAGATCTTGGTTGATCTCGTCCACCGCTTGGAACACAATGTGTGTGATCTGCTCTTTTGTCGTGTCCATCAATCCTCCAATAAGATAATCAATGACTGTCTTTCCATTCTTTTCCATTCAACGGATACATTTGTTAACGACACCCTGCGTCTCCAACTCGCTGGGAAGTATGGCCGTGGCGCGCCCGATGCCGGATGAGACCCCGTTAACGACAATTAACGTCTTCGTCATACTCTGGGGATTCATCATCATTTGCCGATGAGCTTGTCGCCTGTGCGGCGAAGAGGATTGCTGCCCGTCTTGCAATCGACGATTCGATCGCTGGTAACGGTGATCCCAAGTTTCTCATCGTCCAACGCCATGTAGATGAGCGCCGGCACAGAATCCCAACACTCGAGGGCCTCAAGTGCTCGATTGGAATCCAATGCGCCTTGACCAATTTCTAATCCTTTCAAAAAAAGATAGTAAAAACTCTGCATTATTCATTGCGCGTTCTCCAATGCGCTCCGGCTCGGAATATTAACATTTCACTCTCGCTGGGCCAGTCCAAGACAATTTCAACGCGATACATGACTGGACGCTGCCTGAAACAGCGGCTCCAGGCGATGGCACTGTTAGAATACGGGATCATCAATCGCTCGTTGAAGTTGCCCCAGGATCTCCTTTACAAGCCCCTCCCGAAAGTCCTCGGATAGCTCGGCGATTACCAAAGTTAGGTTCATTCTCTGTTGAATTGTCACCGCTACAAGACTTAACGATGGGCCACCAGGAGCGCTATTGAATAGAATTGAACATTCCTCGAGGTTCAGGCTGCCGTAGCGGTCTCGAAACCCAACTACCCCATAGTTGCCAACATGCAGTGTGCCCCGCTTGTGCGTTTTCTTGGATGTGTGGAATTTGTAGAATCGAGCCAGGTTGTAATACAATGTCGCGCCTCCCGCTGCAATGAAGGTTTTGACGTCTCGGTCAACGTGGCGAGCGAGGTCCCAAAAACCAGTATGCTCATCAACTGCGTAGATGTTCTCGTACATGCTTATGAAACATCCGAGGTCTTCCTCAGTCACCCGACCTTTGGGACCTTCAAGCTTCTCCCGGATATCTATCGGAACCCGGCATTTAAAGCGCCCGTATTGCTGCGGAAGCAAGGCCACAAGGCCGCACAAAGCCGCCGCAACAAGCGCACCATAGACAGTGGTTTTTTCTTTACGGCAGCGCCGTACAAGCGTCAGGGTCTGCTGTTTGGAGAAGACCTGATACACGCATAGGGGATGTGGTGACTCTTGATCGTCATGAGGCAACGATGTCCACATTTCTTTACGGATTGCACGGCGTTCTCGGATCACGCGCGGGAGCAGGGTAAACCGTGCCACCCAATTACCGGTAGATCGGGCCTGACCGGCCACGACAATGGGCAAAGATGATACTGGGCTCGACCTCCCGTGTTTTTCTACATCCTCGTAATACTTTAGTAAATCGGCTATTAGACTACAGGAAGAAAGCCCGTCGGCGATCCCATGGTGCACGAGAATTATCAGATAACACCATAGCCTTGTTCGGCTCCGCAGAACAAGCACCCGGCATAGTGGCTCAACAGTGGGATCCAGCGTGGTGCGCATCAACCGGTCGAGCTCCTCCTGCCATGGGAGCGTATCGGTCTCATAATCCTTGAAGTCGACCGGAATGGGCGAAGGTTCTGACGGTAGTTCATAGCAACGGCGACCGTCGGCCGATTTGATGATACGGGCTCTCAATTTTGGATGGCGAATTTGTAGATTCCTTAGGGCCGCGCGAAGTGTTTCAGCCTCGATGCGACCTCGCACTCCCATCACCGTCACGCCCACGGCTGCTCCGTCAAATGCGTCATAAATACTGCAAAACAGGTTCTCCGTCGGACTCAAAGGGATGGGTCCGGAAGCAATCGGAATGAGCTTGCTGGAATCAAGCGGCGACATCTGAAGACTGCTGATTATCCTGTATTTTATTCATGTCCAGCCACACTAATAGTATTGTATTCCGTTATGTCGTTGTGATACTTGATTGACAAAAAATTGGATGAAATATGTAGCGATTTCCAGACTAATTCACGGATGATGACTGGTGTCGATCCGGCCGATAGACATGTACTAAGGTATGTTTTTCTCCATCGCCTGCCGGAGTTGTTCGAAAATTACGTCACGAAGCTGGTTCGCAAAATCTTTGGGAACATCGAAGATATTGAACGTCAAGTTCATCCGTTGTTGGATCATGATTGCGATAAGGCTCAATGACGGACCACTTTTGTACAACGTCGCGCATTCCTCCACGTTCAGGGTGCCATAGCTATCCCGAATCCAGATCACCCCATAGTTGCCTATGTGCAGCGTTCCGCGTTTATGCTTTTTCGAGGATAGGGGAGGCTTGTACAACCTGGCCAGGTTATAAAGAAGTGACGGCCCTCCCGCCGCGACGAAAGTTTTCGTATCGCTATCCGCCTGACGGGCGACGTCCCAAAAAGATGAAGTTTTATCCAGGGTGTAGACGTTTTCATACGGAGACACAAAGCACCCTAGATCGTCTTCGGTCACCGGACCATTGGATCCTTCAAGCTTGCCTCGGACATCTATCGGAAACCGGCATTTAAAACGTGCGTTTCGCTGCGGCAACAAGGCTATGAGGCCGCATGAGGCCGCCGCAAAAAGCGCACCAGAGACTGTGGTTTTTTCCTTACGACAGCGCCGGGCTAACGCCAGAGTCTCCTGCTCAGAGAAAACGTGATGCGCCCACAGGTGATGTGGCGGGACACTATCGTCGTGAGGTAACGATGTCCACATTTCTTTACGGATATCACGGCGTTTTCGAAACAAGTGTGCTAGCAGTGCGAGCTGTCTCAACCAATGACTGGATTGGCGAGCCCGGTGGACAACCACGATAGGCAAAGACGAAACCGTCTTTTTATCTCGGTGCTGTTCTGCGTCCTCATAATATTTTAGAAGATCGTTAACCACGCGAAACAGAGAAAGCCCATCGGCTATCCCATGGTGCAGGAGAATAATCAGGTAACACCATGGCCGCGTGCGGCTCCGCAGCACAAGTCCCCGGCATAGTGGCTCCACGGTAGGATCCAGCTTTGGGTTCATCAACCGGTTGAGTTCCTCCTGCCAAGAGAGCGAATCGGTTTCGTAGTCCTTGAACTCGACCGGGATCGGCGATGGCGTCGTGGGAAAGTCAAAGAAGCGGCGACCATCGGCTGATTTGATGATGCGGGCCCTCAATTTTGGGTGGCGAAGTTGCAGGTTGCCCAGCGCGGCTTCAAGTATCTCATGCTCAATGTGGCCCCGCACCCCCATCACCGCCGCACCCATGCCTGCCCCATCGAACGCATCGTGCCACGCGCAAAACAGGTTATCCATCGCACCCAAGGGGATGGCATCGGAAGAAACTTGATCGGGCTTCTTGGAATCGAGTTGAGACATCTCGCCGTAGTCTTGGACTTTGCCTAGTAGATTGATACTCTATCGCTGTGGCTGTGTGCCAAAAAGTAGGCTGGTAATTGAGGCTGGTTTGATGTCTTTGTCCATTGTGCCACCGCTAGCTATGAACCTGCGGGTCATGGTTGTTCCTTATATAGACATTGTTCGCCAATCGATTGAAGTTGTCTGTTTCGCCGCATACTGGACGTTGTTACTAGGGAACCACACACCGCCGAAATCTTTGCGTCTGCAATGTTCAAAAACCGCTGGGATCAACGATGAATTGGTTTTCAAGAAACTGGTTGTCCGGGCCGCGAGGCCTTCCCCGGTCTTGTCACGCGCCGCATCACGGTCTTGAAATAGAACCGTTCGAACCACTCCCTGGGGATATAGCGCCGCAACGCCACCACCAGGCTGGCCTTGCGTCCGACCATGTAACGCAGTTTGGGGTTTTCTACCGTCAAGGCATGCTGCGCGGCGACCGCGACGTCCGTGGGAGTTGTACTGGAGGCGCGAACGAGCTGGTCGGCCTCCTTCTCGGATTGACGGAACCACTCGAAGTAGGGGCTGTTTGGGTCGCTGGCGCCGGCAGCGATCCCGCGGTTGGTCGACCAACGTTCGGTTTGGATGATGCCTGGTTCGACGATCACCACCCGTATACCCAGCGGCTCGACCTCCAAGGCAAGCGATTCGCCAAATCCCTCGAGCGCAAACTTGGTCGAGCAGTAGGCGCTCACCCCGAGCGATCCGATGCGCCCTGCCACTGAACTGATGAGTATGATACGGCCGCGGCGCGCGCGCCGCATGTGGGGAAGCACCGCCCGCGTGACCTCCATCACGCCGAACAGGTTAGCGTCGAACAGCTGCCGAATCTCCGCTGCTGTCAGATCTTCAAAGTATCCGCGCAGGCCGATCCCCGCGTTATTGACCAGCCCGTAGATGCCGCCGGTGTCGCTCACCATTGTCTCCACCGCTTTGTCGATGCTGGCCTTGTCGGTCACGTCCAGCGGCAGTATGTGCACCTCGACTGAGCGGTCTTTGGCCGCCGCGTGCAGCGCATCCGCGCCGCTAAGGTCCCGCATCGTCGCATAGACCCGAAAACCCTGTTGTGCCAGATGCAGGGCCATCTCTTTTCCGAGCCCGGTTGAGGAACCGGTGATCAGTACGCTTTCCCTCATCCAGTATTCACCTCATAGTCAAATTCAAAACTCGCATATCGATCTTGCGCGCTTGATGCGAAGACCCACCCCAAGCCGGGGGCGGCAATCGTACCACGTGTGTCGCATTGGCGAGGCAACGCCGCTGGACTGGGTAGTGGCTCAGTTTGAAAATAAGCGAGGTTGAAATCTTTCCCTAAAGATGTCACCTTAATGGTATGCCTAAGCGCTCAAGCAAGCCTAAACGACCACGAGACGCCAATCTGTTAGCAAAGCAGATTGTCGATCTAAGCACTGGCGAAGCCGAAGAACAAGACCCAGATAAAGGGAAAGACCCGGCTGCGGTTGCTTTGGGTCGGAAAGGTGGGCTAGTTGGAGGAAAGGCCCGCGCAGAAAAACTATCTAAGAAAAAGCGGGTTGAAATCGCCAAAAAGGCGGCTAAGGCGAGATGGGAAAAGAGTTAAATTATTTCTCAACCCATTGTTCTATTTGATTCACCACTCTTTCAATGTAGGTGTCATCGCATTCTTCAAGTGAAATAGTGAACACCTGTCCCGTTGGGGCTTTCCATATTTGGGCTTTCTCTATTGGCTTAAGAAAGGTACAGCCTTTATTAGTCAGTAATTGCTTTACCTGTCCCGGTGTAAGTATTCGTCCGCTCCATGGCCTATTCGCCATAGTCAGGTAACCGCTTGGGCTTTATCAATCTCCTTAATAATAAATGCGGGCACTACGGATTTCAACACATCTTTTGGGTCTTTGCCCCATAAGAACAAACCTGGAACATCGTCACTAGATATGTAAATCCGACCATTCTTGTTTTCTACTCGCAACCTCACCAAAATATTGTCACTCATCATCTGCTCCGCCTATGCTTCGTAACATGTTATGAACCACAATATACTGTGGTTAAGTAATAATACTTCTACTAGTTGCCAAGTTTTCTTGTCAATAGGCGAAACACCAATAAATAAAGTTATTTTTAATTCTGGCTATATGGCCGGTTTCAGGAGCCTATAAGTAATTCCTTATATGTCAATCTGAAGGAGAGTAAGAACACATCATTTAACCGCGCATTGCAACTTCTCTGCATTTCCATCCTTACGACTTGCAAAACCTCAGACTTCTCCATTACAATTAAATAAGGCCAGCTTTTTAGGGCTGGCCTTACTTAATAATTGTTTCGTTGTTAGCACGTACTGAATGGAGAGGTGGCCGAGCGGTTTATGGCAACGGACTTAAAATCCGTCGAGGGTACTAGCACTACCCTCCGAGGGTTCAAATCCCTCCCTCTCCGCCATTTTAGGCATAGAGAAAGGTGATTTGAACGGCTTAAAGTAGCCTACCTCTCTATCTATTTATATATAGATCAGACCAAATTAATGGGCCAATCAATGAATAACTTAGAGAAACAACGTTTGTTTGTCAAGGGGCAGATTGCATTCCATAAGGAACGTGCGGAAGTATTTTCGAAAAACAATTTTCGAAAAAACAAACACTTAGAAACCGCCAAAAATTTTGAAGAACTACTCCAATACCTTGAGTCTACCAGCAAACAAGCCTTGCCAAAGGGGCAACTTGTCCTATCTCTTACCCCTGATGACCTAGAGGGTCTTCCCGAAGAACTAGTAGCCGAACTTAGTATTTCGAGTGCTGATAAGGCGGAATTTGTTGTGCTTTCCGTCTTGGAAAAAAACGGTGGAATCATGTCCCTAGATCAAATCATGGTTAACTACTATCGTGAAACGGGCGACATCCCCACACGTCCGGCGATGACTAATCGAGTATACCGGCTAGGCCAAAAAAACTTGGTTAAAAGTGTTCCAGGGAAAAAGGGTGTTTATTACTTAACTTCACTGATATCAGATAAGGAAATAGCGGAACTAGTTGGCGCAAATTTTAAGGAGAATATAGAAACTGAACAAAATGCTAGACTAGCTTAACCAGTCATGTATAATGTTCAGTATGAATAAACTGGACATCAAGAAACGCGCTCAAATTATTCACCTTCTAGTTGAGGGCGATAGCTTACGTGTTACCGCCAGAATTGCGGATGTGTCCAGGAATACCGTAGACAAACTGCTGCAAGACGTTGGTTCTGCATGTCTCGATTACCAAGATAAGCATTTGCGTAATCTCCCCTGTAAGCGTGTCCAGTGTGATGAGATTTGGAGTTTTGTTTATTCCAAAGATAAGAACGTGCCGGAGCAATACAAAGGCGTTTTCGGATATGGTGACACATGGACTTGGACGGCAATCTGCGCGGATTCCAAGCTTGTTCCGGTTTGGTATGTTGGGCCTCGCGATGCTTACTCTGCGAAAGTGTTTATGGATGATCTGGCTGGACGCCTAGATAGTCGTGTTCAATTGACTACCGACGGACTGAAAGCTTACATAGAGGCTGTAGAGGGCGCATTTGGAGCAGATATAGACTTTGCTCAATTAATCAAACTCTACGGTTCGGCACCAGATCAGGAGAAACGTTACAGTCCAGCAGCATGTAATGGAACAAAGAAAAAGAAAGTTAACGGCAAACCTAAGCGACGCGATATATCTACCAGCTACGTTGAAAGGCAAAACCTCACAATGAGAATGTCGATGCGCCGATTCACTCGTTTGACCAACGCATTCTCAATGAAACTAGAGAACCACATGCACGCAATCTCGCTGCATTACATGTACTACAATTTCGGACGGATTCACCAGACATTAGAGGTTACGCCAGCGATGGAAGCCGGTATCTCGGATCATGTCTGGACACTGGAGGAAATAGCCGGACTGGTCAAAGATGAACCACCAAAAAAGCGAGGACCATATAAAGGGAAGGTGAATTAGTAAAAAATAAAGGTGGCGGCACCTGTCTTTATTAGCAACAATCCCTTTGACAACTGGAGGGCAATTGTTGCTTTTCCGAGGGCAGGCTTGTTCCTGTCATTTAGGCGAGGTAACCATCATATGGCTACTAAAACTAAATGCCGACCTACGCGCATACAAGGTAAGCCTGGGCGGAAACCGATAGCGGTGAAAGCACACCGCCGGTCACCGCCCAAGCCGCTGCCCAAGTGCAAGTAGTTGGGTGACGGAGGCAGGTGTCGCCACTTTTAACTTTTACTAGATAAATAATCAAGACATTTTCAAACTGAGCCACTACCCTGGACTGGTACCGTTGGCCGCTAGCTGCGCGACACCCGCTCTGTAACGCTGGGTGTAGGGCGTCTACGGTAGCAATCAGGTATTTCGCCGTACGATGAAGCGTGCCAGCCAGCGCAAGCCGTCAGCGCGATCGCCGAATTGTCGCAGCGCGGCCAGCCCGGTATCCAGCAGTTCATCAGCCCGCTGCCGGGCGTGCTCGATGCCGAGAATCGCCGGGTATGTGGCCTTGTTACGGGACCGGTCCGATCCCTGCGGTTTGCCCGTGTTGTTGGTTTCAGCTTGTACGTCCAGAATATCGTCGCGGATCTGGAACGCCAGACCGATGCATTCCGCGAAACGCCCCAGAGCTTGAATCATCGATGTGTCCGCGGCCGGCGGGCAAGCCGCCGGCATAAGCACGCTGGCGCGGATCAAGCGGCCCGTTTTCAGACGATACATATGTTCGACTTCTTCCGCGTCCAGTTGCCGATTTTCCGCCGCCAGATCGAGGGTCTGGCCGGCGGACATGCCGTTCGATCCGCAAGCATCGGCCAATAGGGCAATAAGCCGCATCTGCGCCCCGGGGTGCTGCATCAACGCCGGATCAGTCGCCAATGCGTGGAACGCGAGAGGCTGCAACGCACCGGCGGCCAGTATTGCCGTGGCTTCATCGAACGCCCGATGGGTGGCCGGCCTGCCACGACGCAGATCATCGTCGTCCATGGCCGGCAGGTCGTCGTGGACCAACGACAAGGCGTGCATGCATTCTATCGCGGCGGCAGGCGCATCCAGGTACCGGGCGTCGACGTTCAGGGTTTCGCCGGTCATATAAACCAGCAGAGGACGGATACGTTTGCCGCCCCCCAGTACGGCATAACGCATGGCTTGGTGCAGCCGTTCCGGCGCTAACCCCGCATCCGGAAGATAGTGGTCCAGTGTCCGTTCAATCCGATCCCGGTATTGCTGGACGCGCTGTTCGCAGCTCGCGCGACAATCAAAATTGGGTGCCAATTCCGCCAGCATGATGTCACTGTTCGCGGCGTGCAGATGACGCCATGGACAGGCAAGTTCCCGGTGTTTTTGTCATCGGCATAAAACCGATCGGCGCCATCATGTGGTGCCATAGCGCCGTGCCAGGAGCAGTGCGCGCACGCAGAACGCACAGGTCAGGCTGGTGCTGCCCCAGGTCAATGTATGCCGGATACGCCGCGATGCGCGGCCCACGTCCATCTTGATCCACGGCGTCGCGAGCCAGCTGCCGTCGCGATCCTGACGCTCCAGCAGGCGTTGGACGGATGCATCCAGCACATCTTCGGTGAGGGCACCGCATTCGTCCAAAGCCCAGATGGCGAGCGCGGTATCCAGCGCCGTGGTCTGCGACACGCCCCAACCGCCGTCGCGCCGGCGGCTGCGTTGTAAGTACGCCACGCCGCGTGAGAGCGCCGCGGGCTCGGCCCCGGTACGGTGGAGCAGTTGCAATGCCAGCCCGGTGCCGTAAACCGGCCCCCAATACCAAGTTGCTGACCAGGAACCGTCGCCTTGCTGGTGCGACGCAACAAAAGCGGCCCCGCGCCCGCAGTGCTCCGCGAACTGCTCCCGGTCGTACAGCCATAATGCCGCATAGAAGCGGGCGCAGACTTCGATATCCGGGCCTTGCCCCCAGAACCGCTTCACACCGCGGCGCATCGCTACTAGCTGGGTTGTATGGTTCCGTGGGTCGAGGATCCAGGTTTCTATCGCGCCGTCCGCTGCTGCGGTCAGCAGCACCTGTTCGATGGGTGGGCGGCACAACGCGGCGTGCTCCGGCGCGGCGCGGGCGAACAACGTCAAGGCAGCGGCCAGTGAATCGATGTCCGGCGGCAGCTCCGGCAGGTCCGGAAAATATGACCAGCCGCCGTGGCGGTCACGAAGACGGCTCGCGGCGATGTGCGCGGCCTCACGCACCGCGAGTCCTCGTAGTGTTGTTGCCTGCTCGCTGGACGGCCTGAGCAATGCCGCGATATCCAACAAAACATCGCCCAATACCGCGCGGGCGAAGACATCGGAAGATTGGTGCTCCCACCGCACGCGGAAGCCGGCTCGGCGCGGGAATCTCATCTCGTGTCTTGCGTCCGGAAATCCGTTCTCCGCCTGGGCGCAAAGAAACGCCACGCCGCCCGCGACGCTGCTGTCTAGGCCGGCAACCTCCGTGGGCAAGTACGCGGCGGCGTGGACGGCCTCAGCTGGTGACGGTGAACGCATCTATCAGCGTGTGCTGGTTGGTCCCGGTTTTCACCGTCACGTTACGGGCGGTTAGCGGGGCCAACCCCCCGATTTCGAACACGCAGGTGATGGTAGTACTGTTCACGACAATGACATTGGTCACCGTCACGCCGAGCCCGGCGATTTGCACTTGCTGGATCAGCGCGCTCGGATCGAAACACGTGCCGGTGATGGTGATGTTGACGTTATTGCCGCGCGCCCCGGTGTTGGGTGCGATCGACAACGCTTCGAAACGCTGTACGGTGATGGCGTTGGTCATGACGTGCGGCGGGCCAAAGGCACGATTGAGTTGGAGGTTGCTGGTCCCCAACGCCGAGCCACCGGTGATGTCGACCTTGACGTTCAGCTGGGTGTCGGTGCTGGTGATTTGTTTGGTCGCCGTCACCCCCGCCAAGCCGGGCACGTCGATCGATGTCACTTGGGCAAGGTTGTTCCCCAGTATCGTACCGGTGCCGCTGCCCGCTGCGGAGAAGCCCCGGCAGTAGATCGTGGGATCGAGCCCCGCGCTGCCGACTTCAACCGGTAACGGCAACAGGTCCGTGCAAGCGTCTTCCGGGATTTCCTTCAAGTCCAGCGTGCCGGCGGCACCGTGGGCGCCGGGCGCCCCCTTGATGAATTGCTTACCCTCGAAGTCAAACGCTTGTGGCTCCCCGGGGATGCCGTCCGCGCCGCCGGAGGCGCTGTTGCACTCGCTGGTCGGGAAGCCGGGATTCCCGCCAAGTCCGGCGAAGCCGCCCCCGCCACCGAGGCCGCCGTTGCCGCCGCTGCCTCCGTCGTTGACATAGGTGACCCGAGTGCTGGCGAAGATCCCGATCAGGCTGTCGGTGCTGCTCCAGATCTCTATGCCTTGTGCGCTGCCGCCCGGGCCGCCATCGCCACCGTGGCCGCCCGCGCCGCCGTTGCCAGCATCGCCGCCGTGGCCCGGCTGCCGGTCGCAGCCGGTCCCCGGCCAGGTGGTGTCCGACTCTCCGATCTTACCGCCCATTCCGTTACCGCCGTTGCCGCCGTCCTGGCCGCCACTGCCCTTGCCGCCTGTTTGACCGTCGAAGTCTATTACCAGGTGCGCGCCGACTTTGAACTCGGTCTCCAGCGCAATGACGGTGACCGATGGGGCGCTCATGCCGCCGCCACCGGTATTGCCTTTCGACCCCGGGTCCCCGTTTCCGCCGTTCGATCCGTTGTTGTTCGGCGCTGAACTCGCCCACACAAAGCGGTTGTGTGAGGGGCCGTTGCCGGCCTTTGACGGGCTGGGTGGGGCACCCTGGGCCGCCGGGCTCAACCGGTGTTGCCAGGTGATGGCATTGTTGTTCTGGTAGGAACTGCCGGGATCATCGGGACCACATGGATCGAGCGTCAAGGGTGGGTGGCCGCCGTCGACGATGAGTTTCCGGCACACAACGAAATAGTCGCGAAAGTACTCCTTGCGCTCCAGGTCCGGAGCGAACACGAGTTGGCCTTTGATGAAATGAATCACGTCGGCAACAAAGCATTGTTCCGTGGTCGTGACCAATCCCGCAATAAACTCCGTGTGCCGGGGTCCCATAGACGGATCGAACTCGGACTTGATTTTGGTATCGCACAATTCACACGCTTGGGTCAGGCCTGGCATTGGAATCCTCCTGTTATTGTTCAATGCCTCCCGGGACGCACTCCGGTCGTCGTTGCGCGTCCGTGGGTGGGGGTTTACAGGGTTCCCAGTTGGCGCGGTCCGGGAGTTCGATGGACCGCGCGCTGAGATTGTCAAAAATACGGTTTCTGAGCCCGCGTAACCGCTCTACACCGGATTGAATGTCGTCGATCGTGACCATCTTGCCGCCGCTTAGGATCTGTTCCAGGGGTGGCAGCAAGTCAGGACAGTAGGCGGCAAGGTCGGGTCGTACCGCGCGGGCTGGGCGTACGAACGAGACGTCGCGGCCCTCGGCTGCGCGGCGGTGTACCATGGCCACCCGCGCCAGCGAATAGGCCCAAAAGCGCAGGTAAAACACGGCCGCCGGATGTTGTCCTTTACGCGTCAACTCATCGGCTACCCGTAGCCGCCACTCGAGTTCGCGATGTGACGAGAAGTAGCGGTATTCGTAGCGGGTGGTCGGCCGCATCGCTGCCGGCCAGTCGGGTTCGGGACAACGCTGCGTGACGATGCGGTGCATCCCGCGCAGGGGTTCGACGAGAGCGCTGGGATCGACGTCGAGGCGCAGGCCGACCTCGAAGTCCTCGCTGATGTCGAAGTCGCCGGTTGCGTCGATGTTCGGCAGATAGTCGAAAGGACGGGTGTAGACGTTCGCGCAAAGGCCCCGGGTACCGTCGACCGCCATCGCCAGGCAGGCCGCGTGGGCCATGTGCAACCAGAACAACGCTATGGGTGGGAAATCCCAACTGATGCCGATTTCTTCAACCGCGTAGCGGGCGAGTTCCGAAAAGCCGTGCAGTCGGCGCCGCTGAGCAGCGGGTTGGTCGAATTGCCTACGTACGTCGCTTACGAACTCGGCAACGCGGCCGGAGCGGTCCCATACCACTTCAGAGCCGAGTAAGCGATGGGGCAGCACACCGTTCGCGGCAAAATCGGACGCCTTGTCCAGATTGGCAACCGGCAGCCAGATGAGATCGATGGGGCAGTCGTATTGCCGTGTCCCGTTTAAGGCCAGACGCGCAGGGAGAAGGGCATCCACCGATGCGAACACCAGGAAGTCTAGATCCGAGGTGTCGGGGGTGTTTGGATCACGCAACGGCAACCGCACCAGGATTCCCTCGGCACGGGCCGCCAATTTTTCCACGACCTCATTGACCAGCTCGGCCAGATAGGTGTCGAACGGGTCGTGCTTTCGCGGTGCCGATGTTAGAGCCGGATGCCCCAAGAGATGCCGCGCGGTGTCTACCATCCGTGACGAATCCATTGCCGACGGCATTTAGCGCGCACTCCAAGGCAATAATTCGAATCGCGGGGGCAGGGGGAAGCGGTTACGCAAATAGAGCACGCGTGTTCGGGTTGCGTCCTTACGACGCGTCAAGCGATTTTGCCTGATTGCGCCAATTCTCACTTGCCCTTCTCCTTATGGTGACGAATCCAGCCCTAATTTTTCTTCGCGTGCGCCATGACATGTTTGGCTGATAGCGATGCTAATACGTCGATCTATCCGTCCACAAGGCGTGTCCACTAGTTTTCGACGGGGGGAGTCACCAAGCAGATGATTGACGGGCCCGGTCCGCCAATTCCTAATTTTGCCGGTTGCGCCAAGTAAAAACTCGTTTCCCTTTTCATAATCCGACCCCATGAGCGCGTGGCCGGTGCCGCCGCTCCGATCATGGTCGAGCGGGCGGTGTGAAACAATACACGAAGGACCGCACACGGGCATTTGCTACAGTTCTGATGGCCGAGACAGGTATTCGCATAGTGCACGTTTGACCGTGCCGATGGCGGAGTGGGTTCACGGGACGGTATGATGCCCCCATGGTGCAAACTCCTGTAGCGAACTTGGATCATCGGCATCGGCAACTGCTCGATGGTGTCGAGTTTCAACCCGTGTTCATCATGGGGGACCACCGTTCCGGCACGACGATGCTGTATCAGCTCTTGCACAGCACGGGATGCTTCAATGCGGTGACGGCCTATCACATCATCAAATATGACGAGATACTCGCCAATCACGTGACACGCGCGGAGCCGGCCGCGAAAGACGCGCTGGCGCGGAAGTTTGCGCAACTGGGATTGACCCAGCGCGCCATGGATGGGGTCGAAGTGTCACCGGATTTACCGGAGGAATACGGGTTTCGCTTGCGGGACGCGGGGCCGCGGCCATTCTTACGGTCCGGCAATGTGGATAGTTTGCGTGAACTTTGCAGGAAGGTTCAGCGGGTCTCGGACCCGGCGCGGCCGTTGCTGCTCAAGAACCCGTGGGATGTTGCCAACTTCATGTATGTCAAAGCGATGTTCCCGGCGGCCCGCTTCATCTTTCTGCATCGGGACCCGATCCACGTCATCAACTCGCAACTGAAGGCGACGCGGGTGCTGTTCAGCGAATACAGCGTCTACCACGGGATGCTCGATGCTTGGTATCGGCAACTGTTCCACCAACCCCTGCGGCTGGCGGCGACGCGCTGGTTGTTTTCCGGCAGCTTCGGTATCGCCTTGCGCATCGCGACGCGGCACGTCGTGCGGGCTTCGCGGTATTTCCTGGAGCATGTCGGTGAGCTCGCTGCCGCGGATTACGTCAATATTCTGTACGACGAGGTTTGTGCGCATCCCCAAGCATGTGTCGATGCGATACTGGAGTATGTCGGCGTTCAGGATCACGCGGACAGCGCAATTGCAGACATGATCCAGCCACGCCCGCTAGACCTGGACCCGGAGATCACGCGTCACCGAGTGCGCATACGGGAGCGCCTGCGAGACTATATCGATTACTTCGGTTTTCCGGAGTAGCCGCTCCCACAGACACATTACAAATCTGGGAGTGACACGAATAGATGTGGGAGTGACATCCTCCCCTGCTGCGCGGGGACAAGTACTGCGACTTCGCGCAGCACGAGTGTCACGATCTTCGCGGCTGAAAGCCGCTCCCACAGATGTCATCCTGACCGTTCCCGTCGATGTCATCCTGACAAGCGCAGCGCGGAAGGATCTTACCGTGTTGAACTTACTGCTATCATTGACTACGACAAGATTCTTCGTTGCACTCAGAATGACGTGCGGCACCATGCCGCTCCCACAGCGGGTCAGATGTATCAGCCGAAGATCCAATCGAAGAAGACACTGGCGGCGAGGATCGGCGCAATCAAGCCCGCGGTCGAACAGAGCAGATGATCGCGGAAGCTGATATTGGTCATGGCTAGTGCGTAATTGAGGGGTGGTGCCAGCCAGAATACGCTGCGCAGCGCCGCCACCGTGAGCGCCGGACTCTTGTCGAGCCGGTCGAGCATGCGTTGCATGAATGCAGAGCGCATCCCGGCGAGGGCCCTGCCGCCAACCGCGCGCACAATCACGAAGCTTGCAGACACCGACACCAGTGCTGCGACCAGACAGATGACGAAGCCTAGCGTTCCCCCGTAGGCGAGCATGCCGGCGGCGACGAACACCATGCCGGGGACATGCATGAGTTCACCCAATGCAAAGATCAAGATGAACGCGAACACGCCCCAGGCACCGGCGGCGACAATGGCGCTGCGCACGGTCTCGGTGTCCAGCCGATCCCATACTCCGGTTAATTTACTTACCGCGAACAGACCGATGAACAGCAGCAGCGCCAGCCACGGGCCATAACGTTGCCGCCACGATGAATTTAAGCAAGGAGCCTCGTCCGTCATGCGCGGGCACCCGGCCGCAGGATCAGCCACTGTCCCCGTCGTTGCATCAAGGCGAGCGCTGGATTATTTCTTCAATTTGATTGACAGCCGCTTGCCTTTCAACCGGTAGGGTAGCGCCGCCGCGCGGGCCCGTGTCGCGAACTGTTCCAGATCCGCACCGGCGAGAAACGAGTTGAGTCCGATCAACTCACCGAGGCTGTTGTCATAGACCAGCATCAGGGCAAACGCGAACAGCGCTTCGCCGATGGTGAAGTTACAGTGTTCGAAGCGATTGATGGGTATGTTGAAATGCCGGGTGAGGAACGATCCTGACGCCAGGGTCTTGGCGATGTACCTAGGTTCGTGCGCGTACGGAACCTGTTGATCGCGCCGGGTGTGCAGCGTCACTAACGGTGACTGCAGTATCCCGCTGGGGTTATAGAAGGTCGTCATCTCGGTGACCGCCGCGGCGTCGGCGTCGGCCCGTGGCACCAGCAGGTTCAGCAGCAGGTCGTTGTTCGATCCCCGGTACCAGCGGGCACGGTTGTCGAACGGGAAGCCACCCAGCGTCGCCGCTGCGTCGTTGAGATTCACCACGCTGTAGCGCAGGACGTCGCTGACGGATATCTCCACCGTCTGCAGATAATTCGCCGCATCGAAAGGCAGCTTGGCGACCTTGACCCACTGGTTCAGCTTGCCACGGTTCCAAGGGTGAAACACCACTGGCTTGACCATGGCCTCGTAGTAGTCGCTCCAGATATCGATCAGGCCCTGGTCGGGTTGGAACGGATCGCCCGGGATCACCCCGGGAAAGAAGTACTGAAAGGTCGCCCGAGCATCGCCAAAGTAGTTAATCTGAAACGGGAAGTCTCCGACCGGGCCACACGCCGCCAGTCCGGCTGCGAAGATGTCGGGATGTTGCTCAACCAGCAGCGCGCTGATCACTCCGCCTTCCGAGGCGCCGGTCACATAGACCTTATCGGGCGCGCCTTTGCTTGCGGTGAAGATGTCCACCAGATCGAGAATGTCGTCCATTCCCTGGCGCACGGCGAGTCCCGTCTTGCTGTAGCTGTTGGTAGCGAAGCCGAACCCGAGATCGTTCACAATGTCGGCAAAACACTGATCAGCGACGCACAGTTGGTCTTCCGGAATCCCGATGGGGGTGCCGGCGTCCTGGAATCCGTGGGCGAAGATCACCAGCCGGCCATTGTATTGGTCGGACGGCGGCATGCAGATGCGGTAGAGCGACCCGCCCGTTTGGATGCCGTCGGTATCGCAAATCGATTCGGCGCGCGCGATCGCGGGGGCGAGCAAGAATGCCAATACCGCAACCGCGGCGCACACAGGCTTAAAAATGGCCATTGTTATCCATCCCGGTGGTGTTGGAGGTTGCGGGGCGGTACGCTGCAATTCATACGTCGTGGCGATTATAAGGCAAGCGCCGGGTTGCGTAACCGCGCAAGGCGTTTTAACGGCAACGATTGTGCGGGATTGAGTTTCGGTGCGGGCAGTGCGATCGCCAGGCGCGATAATTGCATGGCATCGATCCGGCCTTTCGTTGCATCGTGACGTACGGCACTTTTTCTTGGTTGCGGTTAGGAGTACGATAGTCGCTGTGCCAAAAGTCAAGAATGGGCGTCTGCAGTGACGTCCAAGCACATGCCAGATGTTTGAGATATAGACCCGGCATCGCAGGCACGCAGATGTAGGAGGATCGTTAGGGTGAGGTTTGGTAACAGAGGAAGTACATCGGTGACCTCGGCCCCCTGGGGGTTTGACGTTTACGGCGTTCTCAAGACACCCGCCGCGAAGGTGGGCATTGGGAGCGCCGTTTTTGGTTGTGGCACGCAGCGAGTGATTCTATGGCGGTTCCGGTCGGGATGGTCCGCTGTGGGTGGCATTAAAAAGTATTGGAGGAGGCAGTGATGAAAAGCGCTCGACTAGTTGCGGTATTTACGGGTCTTTTAATATGCGTGGCGCTGGCGAGTGCGCCCCCTGCATGGGCTGCCTGTGCCACCGACGTGGACAATGACACCTATGGCGCACAGGGTTCTGATTTATCTGGTTGCGCGGGGTCAACGATGGTGGCGGATTGTAACGATGGGAATGCGGGCATCAATCCCGGCGCTACGGAGTTGTGCGACACGATCGGCACTGACGAGAACTGCGATGGCAACGACCCGTTTGGCGTGGTGCGGCTGGACCTGGAAGCCGAAGGCACCTGCCTCGGCGGTGTGTGTGACGTCGATCCCACCGTGACCTGCACGGTCGACGAGGACTGCCACCGGATGTGTCCAAACGCGGCATTCAATGATCCCCCTGGTTGTTCGGACGGCGACGCAGGTGGCTGCTGCGAGACCTTCGGGCGGAAATTTTGCTCCGGAGACCAGTTGAGCATTGCGTGTGAACTGCCCGTCTTCGCCGGCACCTGCGACACGGTGTTGAGCCTGTGTAACAATGGCGTGACGGCTTGTAATGTAGATGGTGACTGCCCATCGATTACTCAGCCGATACTCGCCCAGGAAACAGAAGACGCGACGAATCCCTTCGCCTGCCACGACGGTATCGATAACGACTGTGATGACCTGGTAGACATCACGCAAGAGACCGCTTGCCAAGGGCCCGAGGTGTGTAACGGGTTCGACGATGATGGCGACGGATTAGTGGACGAAGGTTTTCTGCTCGATGGCACGATCGCCCTGGGCGCGTCCTGTACGGTAGGCGAGGGCATCTGCGAGAATACCGGCATCGTGGTCTGTAACGGCGCTCAGGACGCGGCGGTGTGTTCGGTGAGCCCCAGTAGCGCGGGGACCGAAGGTCCGGCGACGCCGGCGGATCCGCAGCCGGCCAGCTGTTTCGACGGCAAGGACAACGATTGCGACGGCCTGGTCGACTTTCCGAACGATCTCGACAGCTGCACGTTTGCGGAAATCTGTGATGGCCTCGACAACGACGGCGACGGGGCGGACGACACGGTTGAATTCGGACTGGGGGACCCCTGCGACAACGGCGCTGATCCTTCGAGCGCCTGTTTCGCGACGGGCGTGAACGTGTGCACCGCGGATGGGTCCGGGGTGGAGTGTAACGCCATCGGGGTGGCCGGTATCGAGGGGCCTGCTGGCGAGACCTGCTTCGATGGCGTCGACAACGACTGTGACGGTGATCTCGACGCGGCCGACGCCAGTTGCGGTGCGGCGTCCTTGAGCGTGAGCTGCGCATTGCCCTATGTCCACGGCCGGCCGGGCCGGGATTGCAACGCCAAGCACCGCATCCGATACGACGTGTCCGGCGACGGAGGCCAGGCGGTGGTGACCGCCGAGCTGCTGGCGCTCGATGCGAGCGGTCAGATTCTGGGCGCGCTGCCGGTGCAAAACGGCGATCTGGCGCACCTCGCGAGCCGCCTCGATCCGGACGACTTCAAGATGTTCTCCAAGCACAATCGACGCGGGGGACGCCACGACGTGTTCGCGCCGCTGCCGGTGCTGCGTGTCACCGCGGTGGCCGGGGGCAACCGGGCGCAGGCGTTCTGCTCCATCGTCCCGTCATTGAAGGTGTGGGAGCCGAGCGGCAACGTGGTCGTCGCAACGGAAGCCCAAACCGACCTCACGACGGTGGTCGCCGCCATCCCGCTGGTTGACCCGGCGACCCTGTCGCTCAAGGTGGACGGCGTGGACCTGTTCAGCAACCTGGTTCCGGCCACCGATCCAACCAGTTGCACCGGCGCGGCGCCGTGTGCCGGCACATTGAACGTCGATGGCGCGACGGTTGCGGTGTCGGAGCTGGTGGTTGCGTCCGCGCCGAATGTGGAAGTCGCGTCCTCCAACTCCCTGACCATGAAACTGCAAAACCTGGGCGGCGGCTGTCACATCTTCGTGTTGGACGGTGATCCGAAGGACGGCATCGTCACCGAAAAGCACACTCCGGAGTGTGCGCATGACGACGATGACCCCGCGGATCAAGACATCACCCGGGACAAGGGGATCGTGGCGACCTTCGGCCTCGGCATCACCTCTCCGGCGGATCAAGAGATCACCGACGCGGTGCCGACGCCGGTGCTGGGGCAAGTGCGCCACGGCCGGATGGTCGACACCATCACCGTCCAGGGCCGGGAACTCGCAGATCCTGCCGATTTCACCGGCACTTTCGTCCCCGGTGACGGCGAGGACTCCTGTGACGAGTACGTGTACGACATCAATACCGAGGTCGGCCAGACCAACCTGAGGGACGACGTCGACGGCCTGGTCACGACCCTCGGGACCGTCGGCCCGGGACCGAACCGCTTGGTGGTGTCGGCGTTGGATGACAAGTCCAATCGGGCCCACATAACCCGCAATTTCGCGGTCGGGAGCGTGGCCTCGACGGCGCCCGCTGCCAGCGCGTTGTCGGCGGCCGAGGCGGCGCAGATCCAGGGACTGGTGCAGGAGACGGTGGAGCAGGAGGTCAAGGCCGCGTTCGCGCTCGAGTCGGTGGCGACCATGATTCCCAATGCCTTTGTTCTGGGTATCGAAGAGTCTGCGATGGACACCTTCTTCGGCGAGACCTGCGCCGCGGCCTCGGCGCAGGCCCAACAGAAGATCAGGGAAAATCTGGTCGGTAAGTCGCATGGAAAGGCAATTTCGCTGCTGTGCGATCCGTTCGTCACAACGCGAATTACCGACGTGCGCTTCGGCGCGTCGGGGACCGAGCCACTAGGTTGCGAGATCAATCTGAAGAATGGCGAGTTGGATGTGGTGGTGACGGTTCCAAAGCTGGCGGTGGATGCGATAGCCCGCGGTAATTGCTGTTCGGGTTGCAGCTTCATCTGCTGGCACAAGGTGCGGGTCGATACCGACGCCACGGTGACGATGCCGCAGAACAAGATCACGTTTACCATCACCGAGGCAAAGTTCCTCTCTCCAGCCACCGAGGATATTCCCGGCACGCTCGAAACGACGATCTCAGAACCTGTGATCTTGGTCACCCGCGACAACAACGACGTGGGGTGCATTGCCGGTTTTTTCCTCGATCTCATCGAAGCGATCGGCAACTTCTTCGTGACGGTCTTTACCTTTGGCCAGGTGGATCCCCCGATCGATTTTGACGGAATCCTGGGGGACATCTTCAGCGACGACGACTTTAAGGCGCAGGTCAAGGTCAAGGACTTCACCATCAAGGCCAAGGACGTCAAGGTCAGCAAGGAACGTTTTGCGGAGCGGATGAAAAAGCTCGAGTTCGACCTCGACGATGTCACGATCAACCCGCAAGGACTGACGATTTCCGTGGAGGCCACGGTGAATCCCAATTCCGAGGACCCCGAGATCCAGACCGTGCCCGGCGCACTGTTGACCCCGGCCTCGGCGCCGATGCCGCCGGAGCTCGACGCGGGCGGCAATCCACTGGGTAACGTTTATTTCGTAGTGGCCGATGACTTGTTCAATCAGCTGTTTGGCGGCATGTCCAGACAGGGAGAGATCAAGACCCAATGCCTGGAGTCGACCAAGACCTACGGCAATCTGCTGCGCGGCAACTGTAATTTTTTCCTCAACGCCGAGAAGATCGGTATCTGTCATGGCCACAAGCAAGGAACGCCGGACCAACAGGCCGATTGCGATTCGCTGCCCGGCATCGGTTCGAACAAGGCAGTCAAAGAAGGCGCTTGTCATGGCATTGCCGGCGCCAACTGTGAAGCCATAGACGTGTCGGGTTTCTTGCTGGCGTCCGTAAAGGAAGAAAAGCGGCAGGCGTGCCGGGACAACAGCCCGTCGCCGAACCTGTTCGCCGACATGCCGATCAGCCTGTGTGGCCGCGTGGACATACCGCCCAAGGTCCTGATCGACGATAATCCTGCGACGGACAATCAGGTCGAGACCCATCTTCGCATGCAAGGATTCGAGATCGCGGTGGCGGTGGATCGCAATAAAGACATGACTGTCGATGATCTGCCCACGCTGCCCGCCTGCCTGGACCCGGCAGCGAACAACACCTTGGACTGCACGCTGGTCGCGACCTGCCTGGATTTCAATTTCCCGGCGGACCTGACGCTGGAGGTCGATACGGTGTGCCGCAAACCGTTTGTGAACCGGGGGGATGCGTGCACCGTCGATGCGGATTGCGATTCCTCACCGGGGAACGGTGTGTGCAAGGACCGGCTCAGGATCAAACCTATCCTGGGCACGCGGCAGATCGTGCCGCGCGACCCGGGCGTGGTGTGTGTGGGCGAGGTCCAGTTTGACGAGAACGCCTTGAACACCACCAACGATGACGGCGATCCGCTGAATCCGATCATGGACGCCATGAATGACGTCGACAGTCTGACGCCGTTGGTGGAGCCGGAAGGACTCGATCTGGGCGATGTCGTCGAGTTTGAGAACCCGAGGATGATCGCGGTCAGCACCGGCAACGCGTGCACCGCACCGGAGGCCAACGCCGGGCAGCCGTGCAACACCGACGGCGATTGCGGTGCCGGCGGCGAGTGCGCGAAGTTGGGTGAACCCGGCGGCAGGGTGAACGGATTCCAGGATTACATCGGCGTCACCGGCAGCATTGTCCCGCAGTCGCCGTGATCCCGAGGTTGGCGGTCTGACGCGCGAAACATGGCGCCCGGCGGCTTACGCCGCCGGGCGGAACGGCGCGCATCTTAGGGGCCTTAGCCGTGTAAAAATAGCATAAAATTAGGGGTCGGAGTCTGTGACTCCGACCCCTAATTTTTATCGGTACTTCGATTAACACCATGATTCACAACACCCGGCGTATCCTGACCCGACGCATTGCCGCCGCTTGTTTATCGTTGTGCCTGCCGCCGTGGGTGTTGGCGGACCAGGCGCAGGATTTTCAGCGCGGCGTCGAGGCGGCGCGGGCCGGTGATTACGTGGCCGCGTTTTCGATCTTCAAGCGTGAGGCCGAGCGCGGCGACGCCGACGCGCAGCACAATCTCGGTTTGCTTTATGACAGCGGCCGCGGCGTGACCGAGAACAACGAGGCGGCGGTAAAGTGGTATCGCATGGCTGCGGAACGAGGCGTCAGCGCCGCGCAGTACAACTTGGGCCTGATGTATGAGGCCGGCGAGGGTGTTCGCCGGGATTACGAAAAAGCCGCCACGTGGCTGCGCAAGGCGGCGGAGCAGGGGCATGTTCGCGGGCAGGTCAATCTCGGCATGATGTACCAACATGGTCAGGGTGTGCCGCGGGATGACCAGCAAGCCGCCAAGTGGATGCTCAAAGCGGCGGAGCAGGGTGACGCCCATGCGCAATTCAGCCTCGGTGCGATGTACGGCCAGGGCAAGGGGGTGTCCCGGGATTATCAGCAAGCCGCCTGGTGGTCGCGCCGGGCCGCGGAACAGGGTCATGCCGGCGCGCAGTATCGCGTCGGCGCGATGTATCAGCGCGGGAAGGGCTTACCCCAGGACGATCGGCAAGCCGCCGAATGGCTGCGCAAGGCGGCGGAACAGGGACATGTCGATGCGCAATTTCACGTCGGTGTGAGTCATTACGAGGGAAAAGGCGTTCCCGAGGACTACCAGCAGGCGATCGATTGGTGGCGCAAGGCGGCGGAGCAGGGGCATCTCGAGGCGCAGTTTCGCGTCGGCGCGATGTACCACGAAGCTAAGGGTGTGCCGGAAGATTACCAGCAGGCGGCGATATGGTTACGCGAAGCGGCGGAACACGGGCACGCCGGTGCACAAGCAGGTCTCGGCGCAATGTATGTCCTGGGCCAGGGTGTTCCCGAAGATCCCACGTTGGCATATATGTGGCTGACGCTGGCGGCCGACCAGGGTCACGAGGAGGCGCGACAGGCATTGGACAAAACCGCGGCCGCGATTACCGCCGCACAGATTGCCGAGGGAAGTCGCCTTGCCAAGGCGTGGCGGCGGAAGAATTGAGAAAAAATGAAGAAATAGGGGTCGGAGTCACAGACGCCGACCCCCATTTTTTTAGCAACACCTGCAGCTACCGCCGTACGAATCGGGCTGCGGCGGGAGCTTACGTCGACCCAGCGTGCCGTTGCCGGTAAAGGGAAGGATCGACGACCTTGATCATTGCTTGGGTGTCAAGCCCGCCCCCGAGAAAGCGATCGATTTCGTCGACGTTTCGCTGCGGATCGCTGAGCACGTCATCGTACTTTACGTAGCGTAAACCGAAATTGGGCTGCGTCTCCATCCACTGATCCAGTTTTTCGAGTTGCGTACGAATGGTCTCGCTAAATCGTGCGTTATTCGCCGCGCCGTGTTTTTGATTCAGGCCTTCGAGCATGGCGTCTTGCGACGCGATGACCTCATCCAGATGACGCGTCATGAAAATCACCTTGTACTGGTGATCCGCGGGGAGCTGATACAACAGGAGATAGATGATTTTGACCGCCTGCCCGTACGCATCGGCGAGCCAGGCGCTGTGTTTGCTCAATTGTTTCACCGGCTCGAATTCATAATAACCATATGGGTTATTGACATCTGACTTTCTGATGTCGTCGGTGATTGTTCGTATACCACCGGCATCGAGCATGCGCATCATCATGGATGTGCCCGATCTGGGTACGCCGGATACGATGGTTATGAATGGTTGGGGAGCGTGCATACGAGTTGCAATGTGATTGATGGACGCGCGCCGCAAGATACATTTACCTGGCCACGCCGGCAGCATCGAGTTGACAGGATGCCTGATGCTTTGTCAACGGAAAACGGATGCGGGCCCCGGGCGATAGAGCCGCGAGCGGAGCGAATGCGACGCGGTCGCCGGCGACATCGAACGATGCCGTGGCCGCGTCCAATGCGCCGCAGGGATCAGTGGACCGCGTATGCCCGGGAGCCTGTGGCGGAACAGAAGCAGGGCGTACCTCTGCCCCGCCGGCGCACGAAAGTGGTGCGTCGCGCCGCAGACGTCGCCACAACAAGGGGCGCTGGTTGGCGCGATTCGTCATACATTTTAATAACTGGGGTCGGTAAAACCAGCGCGTTTGACCATTTGCTATTGACTTAGTTTGAGGCGCGTTATATTTACTGTACCTGAAGCGGAGGGGAACCGATGGATGTTGTTGTTGTTAGCCCGCCCGGCGTCATTGCGCCGGCCGTAGCGATTGCCGGTTGCCGCGCGGGGGGGCTGGGGGTACTGAATCTCGACTGTCGTGAGCACGCGGGCGCCAAGCTCGCCGCCGTGCGGGAAATGGCCGGTCATATCAACGCCGATTTTGGGATCAAGCTCGGCGGTGATGACCAGCCGTTCATTGACGAGCTTGCGGCCGACGTGCCGGCGCATTTGCACACGGTCATCTTGACATGTGTGCGCGAACGGGACTTGGCGCGGACCGTTGACGTACTCCATAAACTCAAACTCAGCGTGCTGTTGGAGGCCACCTCGCAGGATCAGGCACGGCTCGGGGCGCACCTTGGGATAGATGGTTTGGTCGCCAAAGGCCATGAGGCCGGTGGCCGCGTCGGGAATGAAACCGCCTTTATCCTGTTGCAGCAGTTCGTATCCCAGTTCTCGCTGCCGGTATGGGTCCAAGGCGGCATCGGGCTGCACAGCGCGCCCGCCTGCATCGCCGGAGGAGCAGTGGGGGTGGTGTTGGATAGTCAGCTGGCGTTGACACGGGAATCGGCATTGCCCGCGACGATCAGATCGAGAATCGCCGCCATGGACGGGAGTGAGACGATCTATCTCGGAGAGCAATTGGGTGATGGTTATCGTGCGTTCTATAAACCGGGCAGTCAGGCGGTGGAAGAGTTGCGCAAGATTGAGCAGCAGCTCGCAGCGGACGCTCGCCCCCAGCCTGAAGTCTTGGCTGAGTGGCGTCAGGCGATCTGCAACCGGACAGGCTGGGATTCCCTGCAAGACGACGTGTTACCGCTCGGACAGGATGCGGCATTTGCGGCCTCCCTTGCCGCACGCTTTAAGACCGTCGGTGGGGTGATCGAGGGAATCAGGGAGGCCATCCGGTCCCACGGCGAGGCCGCGCGAAGATTGCGGCCGTTGGATGAAGCGTCGGCTTTGGCGCAATCGCACGGTACCCGCTATCCCATTCTCCAAGGACCGATGACCCGGGTGAGCGATAGCGCTGCATTTGCCGCGAGCGTCGCCAACACCGGCGGCCTGCCGTTCCTGGCGCTGGCGTTGATGCGCGGACCGGAGGTGACGAGCCTGTTAAAGGAGACCCAGCTTGGAATTCAGGGCAAACCGTGGGGCGTCGGCATCCTCGGCTTTGTACCCGCGGCGCTTCGCCGCGAGCAAGTCGATGCGATTCTGGCGCATAAGCCACCTTACGCCCTGATCGCCGGTGGCCGGCCGGATCAAGCCCGGGTCTTGGAACGGGAGGGTATCCCGACTTATCTGCATGTGCCGTCCCCAGGGTTGCTCAAGTTATTTCTGCACGACGGCGCGCGGCGGTTCGTGTTCGAGGGCCGGGAATGCGGCGGGCATGTCGGGCCGCGTACGAGTTTTGTGCTGTGGAGCCAAATGATCGACGTGCTCTGCGAGGCGCTTGACGCGGATGAACATCCGGAACACTTTCATGTTGTGTTCGCGGGCGGCATTCACGACGCTTTATCGTCCGCGATGGTCGCGGTCATGGCGGCCCCGCTGGCCGCGCGGGGCGCGCGGGTGGGTGTGTTAATGGGAAGCGCATATCTGTTCACCGAAGAGGCGGTGGCGAGCGGCGCGATTGTCAAGAGTTTCCAAGATCAGGCATTGGCCTGCAATCACACCGTGCTCCTGGAGAGCGGACCCGGCCACGCGACGCGGTGTGTTGATAGTGTTTTTGCGCAAACTTTCGCACAAGAGAAGAAGCGGTTGCTCGAATCAACGCAATCGCCGGAAGAAATACGTTTGGCTCTGGAAAATCTCAATTTAGGACGACTGCGAATCGCCGCCAAGGGAATCACCCGCAATCCGCAGTTCGGAAAAGAGTCTCAGGCGCCCAAGTTCGCCACCGTGGATATGGCCGAGCAGAACAGCCAGGGAATGTACATGATCGGACAGGTGGCGGCACTTAGAAAACAGTCCTGTACCGTTCAGGACCTACATCATGATGTGGCGGTAGCGGGTTCGCAACGGCTTGCGGGCATGGTCAACGATCTTCCGGCTGCACGCGTCAGTGGTCACGAAGACCAGCCCTGCGACATCGCGATTATCGGCATGGCGTGTGTGATGCCTCAGGCGCCGGACATCGTCACGTATTGGGACAATATTCTGAACAAGGTCGATGCCATCACCGAAGTGCCTGCAGAGCGGTGGGATTGGCGTTTGTACTTCGATCCCGAACCCAGCGCCAGGGACAAGATCTATTCCAAGTGGGGCGGTTTCATTGATGATGTCGCGTTCGATCCGATGCGCTACGGCATGCCGCCGGCGAGTTTGCCGTCAATAGAACCGGCGCAGTTATTGACCCTTGAAGTGGTGCGCGCGGCGCTCGATGATGCCGGTTACGCGGAGCGTCCTTTCCCGCGCGAGCATACATCGGTCATCCTGGGTGCCGGCGGTGGCGCCGCCGATCTTGGATTGAGTTATGGCGCACGCGCTTTTCTCCCCAGGCTTGATCAGCTCTCCGGGCTTTCCTGCACCGCCCAAGACATCATCGACCGCTTGGGCGGGGTGCTTCCGGAATGGACCGAGGATTCCTTTGCCGGAATCCTGACCAATGTTTCTGCGGGCCGGATTTCGAACCGGTTTGATCTGGGTGGCGGCAATTATACCGTGGACGCGGCGTGTGCTTCTTCGCTGGCTGCGGTTTCGATGGCGGTCAAGGAGTTGGAGTCGCGCACCAGCGACATGGCGATTGTCGGTGGCGTCGACACCATGCAAAACCCGTTTACCTATCTGTGCTTCAGCAAGACCCATGCGCTCTCCCCCCGGGGGCGATGCCGCACCTTCGACGAGACCGCGGATGGGATCGTGATCAGTGAGGGTATCGGCATTATGATACTCAAGCGTCTGGCCGATGCCGAGCGCGACGGAGATCGCATCTACGCGGTCATCAAGGGTGTTGGTAATTCCAGCGATGGCAAGGATAAGGGCCTGACGGCGCCGCGTCCGGAGGGGCAGATGCGCGCCCTGCGGCGGGCGTACGCAAAAGCCGGCGTGTCACCGGCATCCGTCGGTCTGATCGAGGCCCATGGCACCGGCACAGTGGCCGGTGACCAAGCGGAAGTACAGGCGCTTATCCGGGTCTTCTCGGAAGCGGACGCGAACCGGCAAAGCTGCGCCATCGGATCGGTGAAGTCCATGATCGGGCATACCAAGTGCACCGCCGGGGCGGCTGGATTGATCAAGGCGGCCTCATCTTTGTATCACAAAGTGCTGCCACCGACCCTGGGCGTTGAGCATCCGAACTCCAAGGTTAACTTTCCCGAAACGCCGTTCTACGTCAGCAGCGAGGCGCGCCCCTGGGTGCAGGCGAACAACCAACCGCGCCGCGCCGGGGTCAGCGCGTTCGGGTTTGGTGGTACGAATTTTCACGTGGTGGTCGAGGAATACCAAGGATATGCCACGGCGTCGGCAAGCGCGGCATTGCATCAATGGCCGAGCGAATTGTTCTTGTTCAAGGCGCCGTCCCGCCAGACCTTGGTCGCGACCGTAGAGCATTGGCAGCGCGTCCTCGCGCGCGGCACGGCGGCGACGCTGCGCGACCTCGCGTTTACGCTGTGGAATCAGGGCGCGCAAGCGTCCGCAGCAGACAAGGACTCGCAGAGCCGCTTGGCTGTTGTTGCTGCCTCGGTAGAGGATCTCCAGGAGAAGCTTGGATGGGCCCTGGCGGCGTTCGCTAAAGCCGAGGAGCAATCATTTGATGACCACAGAGGTTTGTATTTCACTGAGCAGCCGCTTGCCGACTCTGGAAAGATCGCGTTCTTGTTTTCCGGCCAAGGATCTCAGTACCCCAACATGTTGCGTGACCTGGCGATCCAGTTTCCGGAGGTGCGCGTTTGTTTCGAACGCGCGGACCAGGCGTTGGCACAGCAGCTAGAGAAACCACTGAGTGCCTACGTGTTTCCACCGCCTGCTTTTACGACCGAAGAAACTCGCGCATGTCATGAGGCATTGACGCAAACCAATATCGCGCAACCGGCCATCGGTGCCGCGGGCGTTGCGATGTTTGAGTTGCTCGCGGACCTGGGCGTACATGCGGACTTGGCCGCCGGACATAGTTACGGTGAGTACATTGCTTTGAGTGCGGCCGGCGTGTTCAGCGCGGAGGCGCTGATGGCGCTGTCTGAAGCACGGGGCCGATTCATGGTTGCCGCCGCCGGTGCGGAACCAGGCAGCATGGCGGCGGTGCGGGCGAGTGCAGAGACGGTGCGCGCAGGCGTGAAGGACATCGAAGGTGTGTGTGTGGCAAACATGAACGCGCCCGACCAGACGGTGATCTCGGGCACGCGAGCAGCCGTGGAGCAGGCGCTCGAAGGCTTCAAGGCGCGGGAGATTCACGCACAGCAGCTGCCCGTTGCGTGCGCCTTTCATTCGCCGATTGTGGCGCCCGCTCAGGCAAAGTTGGCGGAGTTTCTCGCCACCTTGCCGTTATCACCACCGCGTATACCGGTCTATTCCAACACCACCGGCGCGCCGCATGCTCAGGATCCGGACGCCATCGCCAGCCAGTTGGTTGACCACTTGCTGCGGCCGGTCGATTTCGTGGGTGAAGTCGAGGCCATGTATGACGCCGGTGCGCGGATTTTCGTGGAGGTGGGGCCGCGGAACGTCTTGTCCGGATTGGCCGAAAAGATCCTGGCAGATCGACCAAAATTGATCGCGGCGTCGGATCAAAGTGGGCGTTCCGGCCTCGTTCAGCTCCTGCATTTATTGGGCAAATTAGCGGTGCAAGGTGTGCCGGTGGTACTAGACCGGCTCTATCGGCACAGAGCGCTCTCCCTCCTGGATGCCGAGACCTTGGGTACGGAGGACAAGCAACCGGCACCGACCGCGTGGTGGGTCAACGGTGCCCGGGCCACACCACTAAAACAGGCCGCTGCCGCTTCCAATGCCAGCCATCAGGCCGTCATCCCCAGCCACCATCAAGTGGAGCGGACCAGTACCGCGTTACCTGAGTCGGGGGAGGCTCGGCTCACGGGCGCGGCGCGAAGCGAGCTTGACCGCCAGGCGCCAGACGGCGCGTTGTCAGGGCAAGCCGCGCACCGCCGCGTTGCGACGCCGGCACAGCCGGTAATGCCCGCTGCCGTGCCGCGTGATGCACCCGTAACGCCCGCTGCCGAGCCGCATGATGCACCGGTAACGCCCGCGGACGCGCCGGACGGCGTGCAAGATGTCATGTCCCAGTTTCAACAGATGATGACTCACTTTCTGGATACCCAGCGCAGCGTGATGTTGTCCTATCTAGAAGGCACCGCGGAGACGACAGCCGCGGAACAGACCCCACGCGCGGCAGCCACGCCAGCGGACGCCATCATGCCGGACACCTCCCCCGACCTTGCGGTCGCCCCGTTGCTTCATGCTGCAACGCCGGTTTCGCAAGCGCAGGCGTTACCGGAGGCGCCCGCACCGGTACCATCCGGCGCAGAACAACCGGACAAGGAGGCGCTTGCCGGACGGCTGCTGGCGATTGTCAGCGAGCGCACCGGTTATCCGCCGGACATGCTGCGCCTGGATCTGGATCTGGAGGCGGATCTTGGCATCGACTCGATCAAGCGGGTGGAAATCCTCGGCAACTTTCAGGAGTCGTTGGGTGCCGCGGCGCAGCAAGACGCCGAGGAGATGATGGAGAAGCTCGCGGGGGTCAAGACCTTGGGCGGCATCATCGAGTGGATCGAAGCCCGGTTGAGCCCGGCGACCGAGGGCGGCACCGGCGACGCCGAGTCCGCTGTGATGGAAGCGGCGGCGGTGGATACGCAGCAACTCACGCAACGGCTGCTGGCGATTGTCAGCGAGCGCACCGGTTATCCGCCGGACATGCTGCGCCTGGATCTGGATCTGGAGGCGGATCTTGGTATCGACTCGATCAAGCGGGTGGAAATCCTCGGCAACTTTCAGGAGTCGTTGGGCGCCGCGGCACAGCAAGACGCCGAAGAGATGATGGAGAAGCTCGCGGGGGCCAAGACCCTGGGCGGCATCATCGAGTGGATCGAAGACCGATTGAGTCCGGCGTCCGAGGGCAGCACCGGCAACGCCGCAAGCGGACACGGCGATGCCGGCGTGGCGGGGAAACCGCCGACCGCGTCCGAGCAGACGCAGGCGTCTGACACAACGACGATTGGGCCCGGCGTCGATCATGACGACCGTATTCAACGTTACACGCTGGCGCCGGTCGCCTCACCGCTGCAAGAACCAGACGCCGATGTGGCAAAGGATAGCGTTGTCGTAGTGACGGATGATGGCCGTGATGTGGCCCGGACGTTGGCCGGTGAGTTGCGCCGCCGCGGATATCGCGTTGCGTTGGTGCAGATCGGCCACGGAAAACTCGAAGTGGGGCAAGGCAGTTATGTGTCGGGGCTCGCGTCTCTTGACGAAGCCGGGCAATTAGTTGATCTCATACGCAGTCAGGGAGGACCCATCGGGGCTATCGTGCATCTTTATCCCCTGGCCCGCCAGCAGTCGCTGGCCGACATGGACTTGCAGCAGTGGAAACACCGGCTGAATGCGGAGACCAAGAGTCTTTTCTACCTCGCAAAAGCGGCGCGCGACGACCTCATGCGGGCTGGCACATCCGACGGCGCCTGTTTGATGGCGGCAACCGCGATGGGCGGCACCTTCGCGACGAGTCTGCCGACAGCGGGATTCGAATTTTTCCCCGGGCAAGGGGGCGTCCATGGCTTGCTCAAGACGCTGGCACTCGAGTGGCCTGAGGTGCGGGTAAAGGCGGTGGACCTGGATCCGCAGGAAGCGCCTGCCACCCTCGTCAACTGCCTGTGCGACGAACTCTTGTCCGGCAAGGGCGATGTCGCGGTCGGTTACGAGGGATCGCGCCGTGTGGTCCTGCGCCCGGTACTCGCACCGCTTGGTTCGGATTGCGTCGACGGAGTCGCGATCGACTCATCGTCGGTCATCCTGGTTACCGGCGGTGCGCGCGGTGTGACTGCGGACGCCGCGTGTTATCTTGCCGAACGGCATCAACCCACGTTGGTGCTGGTCGGTCGCTCGCCGTTGCCGGCAGCGGAGGAACCTGCTGAGACGGCAGACTTGAGCTCAGCGCAGGATGTCAAGGCAGCGCTGATAAAAAGGCTGCGTCAGGGTGGTCAATCCGTGACGCCGGCGCAGGTCGAAGCCGACTACAACCGATTGCTCAAAGATCGGGACATGCGCAGCAAGCTTGCCGCGATGAAACAGGCGGGTGCCAAGGTGCATTATCATCAAGTCGACGTATGCGATGCCGGCGCGTTCGAACAACTCATCGATGAGGTCTATACCGCTTTCGGCCGCTTGGACGGAGTCATCCACGGGGCCGGCGTGATCGAAGACAAGCTTATCGAGGACAAGACGCCGGAGTCTTTCGACCGGGTGTTCGACACCAAGGTCGACAGCGCATTCGTTCTGAGCCGCAAACTGCGCCCCGATGCGCTCCAGTTTCTGGTCCTGTTCTCGTCGGTGGCAGGTTGTTTCGGCAACCGGGGACAGGCGGACTATGCAGCGGCCAATGAAGTGCTCAACAAGCTTGCGCGCCATCTCGATCGCCACTGGCCGGCGCGGGTGGTGGCCATCAATTGGGGTCCCTGGGCGACGGCCGGCATGGTCTCGGCGGCGCTGGAAAAACAGTTTGCGGAACGCGGCGTGGCGCTTATCCCCAGACGTGTCGGCCAGCGCCTGCTCGATGAAGAACTGACATACGGTTGCCAAGGCGAGGCGGAGGTCATTATCGGCGGTGCCGGATGGCAAACGTCGGTGCCCGAGACGCCCACGCAATCGGCTGGCGGGCTACCACTCGTGGGGGAGATGGCTTTCTCCCGGCCCGATGCCGGTGCCGCTGAGGAAGTTACGATTACGCTGGACGCGGCCCGTGATCTCTATTTGCGGGATCATCAGATCGACGAGCAACCGGTGCTGCCCATGGCGGTGGCGATGGAGCTGATGGCGGAGATCGTCGCCGGGCGCTTCCCCGAACTGCAGGTGAGCGCGGTCAAGGATCTACGGGTCTTGCAGGGCGTCGTGCTGGAGAACGGTCCCGAAACCCTTCGCGTGACCCTGCAACACCACGCGAGCGGTGATCGAGACCCTGCGCATGTCCGCGTGGCAATCGTGGCAGGGGATGATCCGCGGCGAGTGCACTACCAGGCGACGGTCGAGTTGGATCAACGGCTGGCAACCGCCCCCTCTTTTGAGCGGTTGTCTCTTTCGGACGCGCGTTCCTTTCCGAAACCAGTCGATGAGCTATATCGCGACTGGTTGTTTCATGGACAATTGTTTCGCGGCATCACCCGTATTGAGCAGATCGGGACCAATGGGGTGAAGGCGTCGATCGTTGCGTCTTCTCCCGACCGATGGTTGGCAGGTCCTTCACGGGGACAGTGGCTCATCGATCCGCTGATGATAGACAGTGGATTGCAATTGCTGATCGTGTGGGCACGAGAGCATTGGGATATGACGCCGCTACCTTCCCGTTTCCATGCGTATCGGCGATTCGGTGCGCCGTGCAACTCCCACATGAGTTGTGAAGTCCACATCAAGCCCAACACTCGTGGGCATATTATCCATGCTGACCTGTACTTCCTCGATGCCGACGGCCGTTTGCTTGGTATCCTCGAGGACATGGAGGGCACGTGCAGCAAGGCACTCAACCGGCTAGCTGGTAACTCCGCGTTATCGAATACGGCTTAGCAACTCTCCAGGCTAGCATTGCACAAAGCATGTCTCGTTCATCTGACATTGAGGTGAGGTCAAACGGCGCGCCGTCCCATGACCAGGTCGCGATTATCGGCATGGCCTGCATGTTTCCGGGTGCAGCTGATGCGGTCGCTTATTGGCAGAACATCGTCTCCAAGGTGGATGCAGTGACAGATCCGCCGGACGACCCATGGAACATGGGCGCGTTTTACGATCCGGACTCGACCAACAACGATCGGGTGTACTGCAAGCGCGGAGGCTACTTGGGCGAACTGGCCCAATTCGACCCACTGAACTACGGCATCATGCCCAACACCGTGGACGGTGGAGAGCCGGATCAATGGTTGGCCCTCAAGGTGGCGCATGCCGCGTTGGCGGATGCCGGTTACCTTGATCAGGCCGAATATGGCCCACGTACCGAAGTCATACTGGGGAAGGGAACGTACATTAATCGCGGCAATCTGACCGTGGGTTACCATGGGCTCATTGTCGAACAAGTGCTGCAGATTCTGCGCGACCTGCACCCCGAATACAGCGAGGCGGATATTGCGTCGATCAAGCAGGAGTTGAAAGATAATCTTCCGCCGTTTAGCGCTGACACGGCGCCGGCCCTTATCGGAAACATTGTTGCCGGGCGCCTGGCGAATCGGCTTGACCTAATGGGCCCCAGCTACACGGTGGACGCCGCGTGTGCGTCGGCGCTGATTGCGACTGAAATCGGCGTTCGCGATTTGCTGAGTCACAAGTGTGATCTGGTCCTGGCGGGCGGTGTGCATGTCAACACGCCGGCGCCGACGTTCATGCTTTTTTGCCAGTTAAACGCGTTGTCCCACAAAGAACAGATTCGCCCGTTCGATAAAGATGCAGACGGGACCGTATTGGGGGAAGGGCTCGGCATGGTGGTTCTCAAGCGCCTGGAGGACGCACGGCAGGATGGTGATCGAATCTATGCAGTCATAAAAGGGGTGGGAACCTCCAGCGACGGGCGCGCTGTACACGTCATGGCGCCGCGCCTGGAAGGGGAAGAACTGGCGCTGCGCCGGGCCTATGCAATGGCCGGCGTCTCACCCGCTGACGTCGGCCTCATCGAGGCGCACGGCACCGCGACTCCGGTGGGCGATGTCATCGAGTTGCAAGCACTGCGGCGTGTATTCGGAGACCGCAACGGCACCTTGCCGCGATGCGCCCTGGGCTCGGTGAAGTCCATGATCGGCCACACCATGCCGGCGGCCGGCATGGCCGGGCTGATCAAGACGGCTTTTGCCCTCTATCACAAGGTACTCCCGCCGACGCTGCATTGCGCGATGCCGGATCCCAAGCTCGAACTCGACGCGACCCCTTTTTATATCAACACGAACACGCGCCCGTGGATCAATGGGTCGGCGGATAAGCCGCGTCGCGCTGGGGTCAACTCGTTCGGGTTTGGCGGTGTCAATGCGCACGTAGTGTTGGAAGAGTATCCGGAACAGGCGGCATATGAGCAGCGTAACTTACTTCCGTGGGACAACGAGGTGTGCATATTGGAAGCCGCATCGCGGGAGGACCTAATCAACAATGCTGACGGTCTCAGAGCATACCTGGCGAGCGCAACCGAACCGCCGCTCATTAAAGATGTCGCTTATACGTTGAATTGCCGGCTGAGCGGAATGCCGTATCGTTTGTCGATTGTTGCTGCGTCCGTAGCCGATCTGGTTGAGAAGCTGGCACATGCGGTGAAGCGAATGTCCGATCCCGAATGTCAGCAGATCAAGGACAACCGGGGCATCTATTTCTTCGCAAGACCGATCAACCGCGAAGGGAAACTGGCGTTCATGTTTCCCGGCGAGGGGGCGCAGTACACGAACATGCTCCTCGATTTGTGTCTCCATTTCCCGGAAGTTCGTGCTTGTTTCGATCTTGCTGACCGTGCGTTCATCGATCACGCGAGAAATTTTCTACCCAGCGATTTTATCTTTCCGCGCCCTGCGTTTTCCGAAGCGGAACGCGATCAAGAGAAACGGCTGTGGCAAATGGATGGCGCGGTGGAAGCGGTTTTGATCGGCAATTGGGCGATGTGGACGCTCATGAATTGTTTGGAAATACGCCCTGACGTCATTGTTGGTCACAGTACCGGAGATTACTCGGCGATGTTTGCGTCGGGCATTGTACAGCTTCACGACGAGCATGACTTTATCCAAACCATTCTGACCTGGAACAACGTACACGAGCAGTTGGCCGCAGAACTCAAAGTGCCCGAGGCGGCATTGGTAGCGGTGGCCAGCGACTCCGCACATCTCAGGTCGGTTATTGAACAGGTGGGCGGGGATATCCATGTCGCAATGGACAACTGCCCGCATCAAAGTGTGTTAGTGGGGGAGAAGCAACAAGTCGACCGAGCCGTAGAGTTGTTGCGCAATCAAGGTATTATTTATGAGCTTTTGCCGTTCGATCGGCCCTATCACACATCAATATTTGAACCGTTCGCCGAGGGCTGGTGTGGCCGCTTCTTCTCACAACTTCCATTAGCGGCTCCATCCATTCCGGTTTACTCATGTACTTCGGTCGCGCTGTATCCTGATGACATCACGCAAATCAAAAAACTGTTTATCGAACACTGGATTCGTGCAGTGCGATTTCGTGATACGGTGGAGAAGATGCACGCGGATGGCGTGCGGGTGTTCGTCGAGGTGGGACCACGTGGGAACCTTACCGCGTTTGTGAATGACATCCTGCGCGGCATGCCCCATCTCGCGATTACTTCGAACGTGGCACGCCGCTCCGGTATCGCCCAGCTGAATCATATGGTGGGCATGCTCGCCGCGCAGGGAGTCGCGATAAAACTGGCTTACCTCTATGCGCGCCGGGACGTGCATCGCGTACCGCTGGCGAAAACGGCGCAACACGACGCAACTGAACATCGCCGCCACGCGCCGACGAAGCTGGCGCTTGGGGTGCCGTCGTTGCAGGTGTCGCCGCGATCGCCGGTGACGGTACCGGATAAGCCTGAAGTTTCACGTGTGCCGCGGCGTCCCAATCCGCCGCGCCAATCTCCAACGCCGGTCACAGCATCAGCGCCTGCGCCAGCTGTTACCGATTTGTCGACACCGAGGATTTCCACACGCAGCGGTTCTGTCACAGCGGCATCGGCCATGGGCCAGTACACGAAAAACATGGAGAATTTCTTGGACCTTCAGGACCAGGTCATGCAGGCGTTCTTGAAGCGCTCACGCAAGCGAGGTGTCCCGCAGCGGTCTGCGGCCCGGCCCGGGCGCTCGTTTCCGTTGTTGGGCACCGTGAATGAATTGGATCCCGGACAGAAGTTGGTGGCAGTGCGCCGGCTTGATCCACAAGAGGATTGGTTTTTGCAGGAGCACGCGCTGGGCGGGCGGGTATCCGGCACGGATGCCACGCTGCGGCCGATCAGTGTGGTGCCGTTAACGATCAGCATGGAGATACTGGCCGAAGCGGCGGCGGTATTGACACCTGGGAAGATGCTGGTCGGAATGCGCGAGATCCAGGCGCGCCGTTGGATACAGGTGGAAGACGAGCCGGTCAGCATCTGCACTGAGGCGCAGCGTCTCAATGAGACCGAGATAGAAGTCAAGATCAGCAAACAGGGCCGCGAGGACGGTGCCGGCCAAAATGCATCCGAGTTGGTGTTGCAGGGGATAGTGGCATTTGCCAATGGCTATCCGCCGTCGCCACCCGTGACGGATTTCTCCCTCACGGGCGAAAGACAATCCCGGCTGGCCGCGGTAGACCTCTATGACGGCCAACTGATGTTTCATGGGCCGTGCTTCCAAGGAGTGGGGGCGGTGGAACGCTCCGGCGAGGACGGTCTGCTTGGATATCTGGAAGTCCTGCCCTCGGAAGGATTGTTCCGCTCCATACCGAAACCCGATTTTGTTACCGACCCGGTGGTGCTGGATGCGGCCGGGCAACTCGTGGGGTATTGGGCGGCGGAATATCTTGAGCGGGGATTTGTCGTTTTTCCTTATCGCGTCGCGGCCTTGCACATCTATCAGCCCAAACAGCCAACTGGCGAGCGTGTCGCGTGTCGGCTCAGGCTGCAACTGTTGGGACACGAACGGATACGTTCAGAGCTGGATATTCTGGCCCCGGATGGATCGCTGTGGATGCGTGTAATAGGCTGGGAGGATCGTCGTTTCGACGTGCCGGCGGAGTTCCACCGCTTTTGGACTTCCCCGGGAGATACTCTGCTCAGTTCGCCGTGGCGAAAACCGATCTCGTCCCTGCCGGGGGCCGCCTCCATCGAATGTTTTCGCGCACACGCTTTCTTCAAACCCGGTGATACTTTGTGGCAAGACTTGTGGGCGTCGCTGGTTTTGAACCGTAATGAGCGCAAGGTCTATCGCGGGCTGGGAAAATCACCTGCCCGTCGCACCGAGTGGCTCGCCGGCAGAACGGCTGCCAAGGACGCAGTGCGTGCGTTCCTCAAGAAACACTGGCAGTTGGAGCTGTTTCCGGCGGATATTGAGATCGACCAGGACGCGTACGGTCGTCCGGTGCTCAAGGGGGAGTGGATCCGCACGGTAGCAGCCGTCCCAGCGGTGACGCTGGCGCACAGCGACGGCAACGCAATCGCCGTTGTCAGCGCTCAAGTAAACGGCGTTTTTTTGGGAGTCGATCTGCAGGCCATGCACCAGCCATCGCCCGGGTTCGTGACCCATGCCTTTACTCCGGAAGAACAAAAAATTCTGACATCCCTGCCGGCCGAGGTTCGCGACGAGTGGTCGATGCGCTTTTGGTCCGCGAAGGAAGCCGTTGCCAAGGCGCTGGGACGGGGATTGCTCGATGGGCCGCATGGCGTGAGAATCCGGTCTGTGGAACGGGAAAATGGCACAGTACACAACACGATCCATGGGAAGCTTGCGGAATTATTTCCCGAATTCGTTGGGGCAAACATCCCCGTCTATACGGTGTTTGAAGACGATTGTGCCGTGGCGGTAACACTTTTTGAAGGGGCGTCATCATGACTAGTGTAAATCAGGAGTCGATTCTCGCCGATGTGCTCGGCCTTATGAACCGACTTGCCAGGGACTGGGAATACTCGGGTGAGATTTCTCCCGATACCTTCTTATTTGCGGATTTAGGATTTGAGTCGATTGACGCCGTGGTATTGTCATCATTCATACAGGAGCATTACCACAGGCAATTTCCGTTTCCCCAACTGCTTGCGGAACTTGGACAACGTGAGGTCAAGGACATTCGTATCGGCGAGTTGGTTGAGTTCATTCATGGGCACATGAAAGATGCCGTTGCCGGTGACCAATCATGAATAGCCGCACCCTCTTGATCGGTCTGGACGGCGCTACGTTCTCGATACTTGATCCGCTGATGGAAGAGGGCGTAATGCCTTTTCTCAAGAGTTTTATCGCGGCTGGCACACGTGCAAAGCTTCGCTCCGTGGTGCCGCCGCTGACGCCACCGGCCTGGACCACGGTTATGACCGGGCGCAGTCCCGGCAATCACGGCGTGTTCGACTTTTTCCGCTTTGAATTTAAACAGGACGGCCGCTACATACGCGTGGTCGACTCGCGTGACGTCAGTTGTGAAACGATCTGGTCGATGGCCAGCCGGCAAGGACTCAGGGCGACCGCATTGAATTTCCCCTTGACGTCGCCGCCCCTTCCCATTTCGGGGTACATGCTGCCCGGTTGGGTTCCGTGGCGGCATCTGCGGCTTGCCTGCTATCCCACCGATCTTTACGATAAGATTAAAGACTTGCCCGGGTTTGACGCGCGCGAACTTGCGATGGACATGAGCCTGGAAGGGAACGCGATCGAAGGCTGCCAAAAGCACGAGGATTACGAGGAATGGATTCACCTGCATATCCGCAGGGAACGACAATGGTTCGAGATATTGCATTATCTGATGATCGAGGATCCGTGTCAGTTGACCGCGATCCTGTTTGATGGCATCGACAAGCTGCAGCATTTTGTGTGGCGTTTCTTGGATCCGGCGTGTTTCCCCTCGTCGCCGACCGCCTGGGAACAAAAGATCCGCGCGCTGTGTTGCGACTATTTTCGCGAGATCGATCGCTTTCTCGAGCAAATCGTTACCCTGGCCGGACCTGAAGCCAACACCGTGATGGTGTCCGACCATGGATTCAGCGCTACCGAACAGATCTTTTATGTCAACGCCTGGCTAGAGCAGAATGGCTATTTGACATGGGCCGACGGCACCGAGCCGGAGCAGCCCGGAAAGTTGGGTTTGGAGACCATGGCGCGGCGTTTTTACGAAGTGAATTGGGACCGCACCAGCGCTTACAGTCCCACACCCAGCGGCAACGGCATCTACATTTCGCGCGACGGAGCAAACGCTGCCCCCGATGACTACGCGTCTTTTCGGCAACAACTTATGGACGCTCTTAAACGCGTTATCGATCCGGTGACCGGTGAACCTGTGGTGGCGCGGGTCTGGACCCGGGAAGAAGCTTTCGCCGGACAACACATGACGCTTGCCCCCGATCTGACCCTGGGTCTGCGGGATAACGGGTTCGTCTCGATTCTGCCCTCCGACAACGTGCTGATGCCGCGCGTGGAACCCACCGGCACCCACCATCCGGACGGCGTCTTTATTGCTGGTGGGCCGGGGATACGCCAAGGCGTCACGGCGCCGGCGCTGTCCATTGTCGATGTCGCGCCGACCGTTCTGTATACACTGGGGCTGCCGGTCCCCGAGGATCTGGAGGGACGCGTTGCCGCCGAGGTGTTCGACCCCGCACGCCTCGAAGCCAGACCCGTTCGGGTGGAAGGTCTGACCCAACCGCCGTCCCCGCTGAGCGGAAGCACCGCGGAATCCACGGACGAAGAGGACGAAGCCGAAGTGATGCAAAGGCTCAGGGCCCTGGGATACGTGGAGTAACAGGAGCATTAACCATGCCACAAGCGCTCGTCAACGGCATTAAGCTGCATTATCAGCAGATCGGTCAAGGTCCGGATATCGTCATGGTCCACGGCATCACCGGGAATCTGGCGATCTGGCATCTGGAGATCATACCGGCGTTCATGAATGAATATCGGCTGACCACGTATGATCTGCGTGGACACGGTTACAGCGACATGCCGCCCACGGGCTACACGACGGCCGATCATGCCGAGGACTTGCGCCGGTTGTTGGAAAGCCTTGATATCGAGCGCGCGCATATAGTGGGGCACAGTTTTGGCGCCGACATCTCGCTGCATTACACCATTCTCTATCCGGAACGCGTGGACAAACTGGTGCTCATCGAGCCTGCCATCCCGGCGCTGCAGTATTTAAGAGACCGCAAGGACTGGGTGGGCTGGAAATACTGGCGTGACAAGCTCGCTAGCGGTGGTAAGTCTGTGCCCGAGGATAAATGGCATAACCCGGAATATCTGGTACGCGCGAGCATCAACCTGCCCAAGGTCTTCGGGTTCAGAAAGGGTCAGCAGCGCCGCGCGGCGCCGCTGATACGGCTGATGGATACGACGACGGCCGCTGTGGACTACAGTGCTACCGTGGGCATGTCCTTAGATAAGATATGCCGCGTACCGCACCCGACGTTGGTGGTATACGGCGAAGACTCGGTGTTTATGGGCACCTATGAGTACCTTCGCGATCACCTGCCAAACTGCACGGCGCTTTTGATGCCGGAAAGCGAACACTTCGGCCCCTTGGAGCAACCCGAATTCCTGATGACGCATATGCGGGAATTTTTATCCGCCGATGCGGCCTCCCGATGACAATCACCGCTTTAATTTATACCGCGGACTCGGAGTTTGGCGCCGCCTGGTGAGCAATGCGGACTGGAGACAGATAACCACCTGCCCGGATATGTTTCATTTGTTCCGCAAAGGCGTTTGTCACTCTCGAGCATAACAAGACGACCTATAATTGGGTCCCGACCATAGTGTCCGGAGAAGCGGGCACCCGTTTCATACTCCAAAGTTCCGTGAGGCGTCATGAACGATACAATCACAACGACTAAGGGCAAACGTGTCCCTCGGGCCCTGGTGGTCGCTGCGATCATCGCTGGTCTATTAATAGCGGGCATCTGGTTGAGCACCCGACCGGATCCGGTGAAGGTCTTGGTTCACGAGGTCGGCGTCGGCAGTGTTCAGTCCAGTGTGTCCAACACCCGTGCAGGCACGCTTGAATCGTGTCGGCGGGCGCGCATTTCGGCAGCGATCGGCGGACAGGTGATTGCCGTCAATATCAAGGAAGGGGACCGGGTTCGCGCCGGACAAACACTGCTGGAGTTATGGAATGAAGATGTTACCGCGGGATTAGAACTCGCTAGGCAGGAATCCATTTCCGCCAAGGCCAAAGCGGAAGACGCCTGTATACGCGCCGAAGACGCAGAGCGGGAAGCGAAACGCGCGACGCAGTTGCACAAAAGGGGCCTGACTTCCGACGAAAACCGCGATCAGGCGGTAACCGAAGCCAAAGCGAGAAATGCAGCATGTCGGGCGGTCCAGGCGAGCCTCCAGGTCAGTGTGGCGCAGATCGCGGTGCGGCAGGCGGCCTTTGACAAGACCCTCCTCAAGGCGCCGTTCGACGGTATCGTCGCCGGCATCTCTCCTGAGGTTGGCGAGTATGTGACGCCCTCGCCCCCGGGAATAATCACGCCCCCGGCGGTAGACCTCATTGACGACAGTTGTGCGTACGTTACCGCGCCCATTGATGAAGTAGATGCGGCGTCGATACGCGCGGGAATGCCTGCAGTGATTACCCTGGACGCGTTGCGGAACCAGCAGTTCAAAGGCACGGTCCGGCGCATCGCGCCGTATGTGGTGGACGTGAGCAAACAGGCGCGCACGGTTGATGTGGAGGTGGTATTCGCTGACCCGGAACAAGCGAAAAGTCTGCTTACGGGTTACAGTGCGGATGTAGAGATCATTCTGGAAGAGCGCAAGGGGGTACTGCGGGTACCAACCGAATCGGTATTAGAGGGCAACCGCGTATTAATCCTGGACAGCGAGAATGCACAACTCGTCGAACGCCAATTCAAACCCGGATTATCCAATTGGCGTTACACCGAAGTCGATGCTGCATCGAAATCAAGTATCAATAAAGGCGATCTGTTGGTGATCTCCCTGGAACGGGAAGGTGTTGCGGCGGGCGCGCAAGCGATGCGCGAGAACATAAAAAAATGATTCGTCTGCAGGGCATCAGCCGTGAGTTTTTGGTGGGTGACCAGACGATTAAAGCGATTCGCGATATCGACCTTTCCCTCGATGGTGGCGAATACGTGGCAATTATGGGTCCTTCTGGATCAGGCAAATCCACGCTGCTCAATGTTATCGGTCTTCTCGACCGTCCTACCGCGGGCACCTATTTATTAACGGAGCAGGACGTTACTCATCTCAGCGACAATGACATTGCCCAAATCCGGCAGACCAAGATCGGTTTTGTATTTCAGTTTTTCCATTTGGTGCCGAGGTTGACGGCAGCGGACAACGTTGCCTTGCCTATGACCTTGGCGGGGATCCCACCGGCCGAGCGCCGCGAGCGGGTAAACGCAGTGTTGGAATCGCTCGGTCTTTCGGAGCGGGCGCATCATCGGCCCGACCAATTGTCCGGTGGCCAGCGTCAGCGGGTCGCGATTGCCCGCGCGATGGTGATGAACCCAGAGGTGATCTTGGCCGATGAGCCCACCGGCAATCTAGACAGTAAGTCCGGACAGGATGTGTTGCGCATCCTGGAGGGCCTCAATGATCAGGGCATCATGCTACTGGTCGTGACTCACGATCCGGACATCGGCGCACGGGCCCACCGCCGCATACGTATTGTGGACGGTGATATTGAATCCGATATTCAACAAGAATGACAGCTCGAGACACAATCGCCTTCACCGTTCGTTCGCTATATGGATTCCGCGTGCGTACGATTTTGATGCTGACGGCGATGGCGATCGGCGTAGCGGCGGTGGTGATGTTGACCGCCTTGGGAGAGGGGGCTCGACGATTCGTCGCCGAACAGTTCTCCGCGCTGGGCACGAACTTGTTGATCGTTTTGCCGGGGCGCTCGGAGACCACTGGCGGTCCGCCACCGATGCTCGGAGAGACTCCCAGGGATCTGACCCTGCATGACGCGTTGGCATTGCAGCGCATTCCCGGTGTACGGCGGGTGGCGCCAGTGTCGTTGGGTAATGCCGAGATTTCGGTTGGGGCCCGTAACCGGGAGGTGTTGATTGTCGGCACCAGCGGGGACTATCGCCATATTCGACAATTGAACATCGGCCAAGGACGTTTCCTCGAGACCCCCGATCCGACGCGGGTGGTCCCTGAGTGCGTCATTGGCAATGAGGTCCGCAAGCAGATGTATGGCGTCCAGGCGGCGCTCGGGCAATGGTTACGTTTGGGCGACCGGCGTTGCCGGGTGGTGGGTATCCTCGGTACCGAGCAGCATTCCCTGGGGGTCTCGATGGATGAAATCGTCCTGGTTCCAGTGGCACTGGCGATGGCGATGTTTAATAAGGAATCCTTGTTTCGGGTCCTGGTGGAGGCACGGTCAAGGGACCGCCTCAAGCAGGTCGACAACGCCATTCTCACCGCAATTCGCACCCGCCACGAAGGTGAGGACGACGTCACTGTCATCTCTCAGGACGCCGTGCTCGCAACTTTCGACACGATTCTGCGTGCGTTGACCTATGCCGTCGCCGGCATCGCCGCCATTGCCTTGGCGGTGGCCGGCGTGTTGATCATGAATATCATGCTGATCGCGGTGACGCAGCGCACCGCGGAGATCGGGCTGTTGAAGGCAATCGGCGCCCGTCCCCGGCAGATTACCTTATTGTTCCTGAGCGAGGCGGCGACGCTATCGATGAGCGGTGCGGTAGTGGGCTGGATTATCGGCGAATTTGGGGCTTGGGCCATGGCACAGGCCTACCCGGATGTGCCCATCGGCGCTCCTGCCTGGGCGGTGTTGGCGGCCCTTGGCGTGGCGCTGTTTACCGGCGTGCTGTTTGGCATTATGCCCGCAAAGCGAGCGGCGAAGCTGGACCCGGTGGCGGCATTATCGCGGCGTTAACGGGTTGCGTGATGATCCTCCGTGATATCGTCGAATTAACGGTTAGTTCCTTGCGCGCTCATCGCCTGCGCAGTGCGCTGACCGCCTTGGGTATCGGTATCGGTATTGCTGCGGTGGTGTTGCTGACCAGCATCGGAGAGGGAGTGCAGCGTTATGTGATGTCCGAATTCACCCAGTTTGGCACCCACCTGCTGATGGTGTCTCCGGGTAAAACGAAGACTGCCGGCATCAGCGGTGCGGTCCTGGGTACCGTTAAACCATTGACCATCGAAGACAGTGAGTCGTTGCGCAGCATCGAACATGTCATTGGAGTAGTGCCCGTAATTAAGGGAAACGCGGAGGTCGAATTTGGCCGCCGGGGGCGCCGCACGACGGTCATCGGCGCCAGCCATGATGCGCCCGCTATCTGGAAATTAAAGGTGGCGGTAGGGCGCTTTCTGCCCGCCGACGATGCCGGTGCGGCGCGATCCTTCGTGGTGCTGGGGACCAAGGTAAAACAAGAGTTGTTCGCGGCCAATAACCCATTGGGAAGCCGGATTCGTGTCGGTGCCGAATCGTTCCGCGTGATCGGTGTGATGGAAACCAAGGGGCAATTTCTGGGATTCGATCTGGATGACGCGGTCTACATTCCCACCAGCAGGGCCCTCGACACGTTCAACCGCGAAGGCCTGATGGAGGTGGATGTGCTGTATGCCGAGCATGCCGACGTGGAGCGACTCAAAGCGAACATCAAAGAACGTCTCATCGCCCGGCACGGAAGAGAGGATTTTACCATCGTCACACAAGAACAGATGCTGGATGTGCTGGGTTATGTATTGGAAGTGTTGACTTTCGCGGTGGCGGCGCTGGGAGGAATCTCGTTGCTGGTCGGCGGTATTGGTATCTTAACCATCATGATCATCGCGGTGAATGAACGTACTTCCGAAGTCGGGTTGCTGCGCGCGTTGGGCGCGAAACGGGGACAGGTGCTGGCACTGTTTCTGGGAGAAGCCGTGACATTATCAGCGCTCGGCGGCACGCTGGGACTGGCCACCGGTTATGGCATCGCTCAGTTGTTGAAATTGCTGGTGCCTGCGTTACCGGTGCAGTTGACGTGGCCATTTGTCTTGTTTGCATTGATCTTGGCAACATTGGTTGGCGTAGTGGCCGGAATCATGCCGGCGCGGCGCGCGGCCGCCCTCAACCCGGTCGAGGCCCTGCGCGCGGAATGAGTCCGACGCGCCGCGCTCGAATTGCGATCCGGAACGGTGATGATCGGCACCTTTCCCTAGCCATCGAGTTGTCATACCGTAATGCTTGGAAATAGGCGCAATCATTTACCTTGATTATTGAAGGCTTACTATGTTTGCGGTATGGTTGAACCAGGTCGAAAAACAGATAATGTTCGATTCAATACAAAGATCGACCGGCGAGAAATGGTCTTCTTGCGGCGATCAGACCCGTGGTGAATTTGCGCGGTAAACAACGGGCTGTTACGACGTAAAACCAAGCCCGCAGAGTTGCCGAGCGGGCAACAGGGCGATTCGGCTGTTGGTAAGCCGAATCCCAGTGGGTATAAAGTTTAACAGGGGGGCCCCATGGAGTTTATCGACCCGCGTAGTCCTTGGACAAGGCGTCGGGCACAGTGGGAGCTGCAATGCCCACGCGCTCGAACTCACGTCAATGGGCATCATCTCTTTCTTTGTCTAACAACTCAATTGCACTATTGTCACGATCTGCGCTCGCACGAATCGTATCGCATGCACACTCGCGTCATACCCCGGGGAGGGTTCGTAACATGAAGATCAAAAAACACCATTCACCCACTGCTTGGTTTGTGGACTCAACATCGAGTAATAAGTCGTTCCCCCTGATGTCAATAGCGGCGGTTGCCCTTGTTTTGGTTCTGTTGATGAGTTTTGGTATGGAAACAGTAAGCGGTGGCGATTTCGGGGCCGGCAACGTGGGTGCGATCAATAACGATTTCTATGGCGACGACAACATCGTGGTACTCGGCGCCGGCAACGATTTTCATGGGGATGACAATAATGTTGTGTTGAGCGGCAATAACGATTTGTTTGGCAATGACAACGAGATCGGAACGGTCCTTTCCGGAGTCAATAACAACAACAAACTGTACGGAAGTAACAATGAGATCGGATCGGGTGTCGGTTCCGGCTTCAACGGCTCCAACGTTCTTGTCGGTATTGAAAATACCGTTGGCGCAGGCGGCGGATCCGGACTGAACACAAATAACGAGCTGATCGGAAACCGCAATACCGTTGCGGCGGGTGGTCTGTCTGGCGCCAACGCCAATAATCTGATCATCGGATATGATAATGAAATCGCATCCGGGGGTGGTTCGGGCATCAACACCGCCAACTCCATTGACGGTAACGCCAACACCATCGGCGCGGGCAACCTGTCGGGGCTCAATACCAATAACGAGTTGGACGGCAACCGCAATACCATCGGCGCCGGAGAGGGTGCCGTGGTAAATGCCGGTAATCAGGTTCTCGGGAATGACAATGCGATCGGGTCCGGTGGGCTCTCCGCCTTTAATGGCGGGAACCAGGTGGCCGGCAACAATAATGAGATCGGATCCGGCGGCGGTTCTGGTTTCAACACCGCGAACTCAATCGACGGTCACGCCAACACCATCGGCGCGGGCAACCTTGCCGGATTCAACGCCAATAACGAGTTGGACGGCAACCGCAATACCATCGGCGCCGGCGACGGCGCTGTGACTAACGGCGGCAATCAAATAATAGGGAATGAGAATGCGATCGGGTCCGGTGGTCTCTCCACGCTGAATGGCGGCAACCAGGTGGTTGGGAATAACAATGCAATTGGATCCGGCGGCGGGTCCGGTCTCAACATCGCCAACCGGGTCTACGGTAATATGAATACGGTTGGCGCCGGTGACGGGTCTGGCGGGAATTTCAACAATGAGTTGGCTGGAAACCGCAACACCATCGGTGCAGGCGATTTTTCTTCTGGCAATTTCAACAATCAGATCAGCGGTCACGACAATGAGATTGCCTCAGGTGCCGGCTCTCTTACTAATTTCAACAACACCATTTCCGGAAGCGATAACTCCATCGGTGCAGGGGGCGGGTCGGCCGCGAACTCGACAAACGACATAAGCGGAAACCGCAACACCATCGGCGCCGGCAACGGTTCTTTCGTCAATCTGGATAACACGATCTCTGGCAACGACAATTCCATTGGCGCCGGCGGTGTATCCGGTTTGAATATAGGGAACCGTATAGAAGGCTCCGGCAACGAAATCGGAGGGGGATTTATAACCGGTGGCAATGACAATAACGTCATCAGTGGCTTTTTCAATGCGATTAGTACCAACAGCGATGACAACCTGGTTCAGGGCCAAAGTAACAGCATCACCGGCATTCCGGGGCTGGTCGGCAGCAGTGTAAACAATGTCGTCGACGGACGCGGTAACAGCATTGGGGCATTTCTCGATCCCGCGAGCGACAATCTGGTCAACGGCGTCGACAATGCAGTGACTGGTGATGCGAACCAAATCTTTGGTAGCGATAACGACGCTATTTCCGGTAACGGTAATTTAATTGTCGGATCCAACAACGATTCGATTGCCACTGATAACAACTTGATCCTTGGGCGTGATCACATCGTAGGCGGTGGCAGCCAGAACGTGGTCATCGGCGACGGCAACACGGCAACCGGCAACCGCAACGTGTTGATCGGTGTTGGGAGCAGCGCAACAAGTGACGATGCGGTGGCGTTGGGTACGGGCGCGGTTGCGAGCGCGCAAAATGCAGTCGCGCTGGGCGCCGGATCGATTGCCGATCAACCGAATACCGTGTCGGTAGGATCGCCGGGCAGCGAGCGACGCATCGTCAACGTAGCACCGGGCATCGACGGCACCGATGCGGTGAATGTCGATCAATTGGGCGCGGTCGGGGCTCAGGTGAACGTCAATTCACAGAAGATCGCGATTAACGCCGCGAAAATAGCGGTCAACACCACAAATATCGGCATCAATCGGCAAAACATCGCGGTGAATTCAGAAAATATTGCCCGGAACCGGGAATACATATCGATCCTGGATCAGGATCTGCAGGGGTTCAAAGAAGAGGCGCGTAAAGGCATCGCATCGGTGGGCGCAATGAGTGCCGTAGAGATGCCGGCGTTGCTGCCCGGACAGACCGGAATGGGGGTCGGCGCGGGTTATTTCGGAGGTGAAACCGGCGTCGCCGTGGTCTTGGGTCACCGGTTGAACGCCAACGGTGGAAATATCTTCGTCCAAGGCGGTGTCGCGTCGGCGGGATCGGACGCCAATGTCTATAACGTCGGTGTGGGTTGGAAATTCCCGTTGCGCAGCAATTAGCCGGTGCGTGTGCCATTGGTTGCCGCTTAGCATCGGCGCGCACAGCACCGACGACGATCAATATCGTCCGGCCCCTGGTCTTGCCTGACCATCTGAGTCAGCGATGCCACCATTTGCGGGAATAAACGTCACCGGCTTTCGCTATAAAAAAATAGGGGTCGGAGTCACGGACTCCGACCCCTATTTTTGCACCTATTTTTGCAGCTGCACGAGCCCCTTGTGCTGCGCTTAGTCGCAGTATGCGCCCGCATCCGGGATCTTGGTGAGAAATGCGAGCTAGTTCTATAAAAGACTCCTTGCCGGTCGGGGTTGCCACGGGCGGCGCCGTCTTGCTGATCACCCCTGAGGATGCGGTTGCCCGGATTACCGTGAAGGACACCGGCAAACTGAAGTTGATCTCCAAGGACCCGACGACCGCGAAACAGCAGCCCGGGATGGTCCTTCGTTTGCTTGGGTCGGGCTCCGGGGTATTCTACAAAAACTATGGGAAATCAATATATTAAACGTATGTTTTCATGTAATTTATTCTGGGGCTTGCGACAGTCGCTTTATTCTTGTTATATAGTTGAGTATTCCGGGTGGGGAAAAGTCGGGCCTCCAGCAGTAGCTGTGTTGGATCATCCGCGGTTCAAACAGAAATGATTACGGTGCCGAGGAAACGAATGTCCGCAGCGCCGTACTGTACTTGGGGGCATAACATGACATCTACCGTTCACGGGCCGTGTCCGTCGTTATGCGGCTTGGCTGCTTTACCCGCCGGGTGTTCCGGAGGGGAGAACCATCGATGACCCGACCACGGCGACCGCCGGGCCGTAAGCGCACGCGTCGAAGCGACGATCCGGGACTGCGCGCCGCGCGCGCGATACTCGAACTTGGTCCCGATGGGCGGTGGGCGATATGCGAGGCTCCCCGGACCCGACTGGTGCTGGCGCGGCTGCCATCGGTGCTCGTGGGTCTGGGCCTGCTGTCGGCGGTGGCGCCGGCGACGGTGCATGCACAGGCTTCGGTAGTGAGCGAGTCGCCGGCAAACGCCTCCCTCAGCGCTGCAGTGAACACCGATGTCTCCGTCACCTTGACCGATGCGGTGTCCTCGGGCCTGAGCGCCCAGACCTTTGTCGTCTATAACAGCCAGACCGACCGGTCGGGGGCGAACGCCACCTCCGGCACCGGCACCACCACCGTTACGGTGGATCCGTTCACTGATTTTCATCCCGGCGAGGTGGTGCAGGCGACGGTGACCGGCGGGGTCCAAACCGCCAGCGGCGGAGTGACGCCCCATGTGTGGCGATTCCGCACCCGGGTCACCGCGGGCAGCGGCGTCTTCACTCAAAACAGCAACAGCTTGGGGAGTTCAGGCAGCATCGGCGTGCGCCTGGGCGATGTGGACGGTGACGGCGATCTGGACGCCTTTGTCGCGAACCGGTATCAAGCCAACCGGGTGTGGTTGAATGCGGGCAGCGGCACCTTTAGCCAGAGCAGTAATAGCTTGGGCAATTCAAATAGCTGGCGCGTGAGTCTGGGCGATGTGGACGGTGACGGCGATCTGGATGCCTTCGTAGCGAACTATAACCAACCTAACCGCGTGTGGCTGAACGCGGGCAGCGGCACCTTCAGTCAGAGTAGCAACAGCCTGGGCGGTTCAAGCAGCCTAGGCGTGAGTCTGGGCGATGTGGACGGTGACGGCGACCTGGATGCCTTCGTGGCGAACTACTACCAGCCGAACCGGGTGTGGCTGAATGCCGGCAGCGGCACCTTTGTCGCCAGCAGCAACAGTCTGGGCGGGTCATACAGCTTTGGCGTCAGTCTGGGCGATGTGGACGGTGACGGCGACCTGGACGCCTTCGTGGCGAATTACGCTGGTGAATCCAATCGCGTGTGGCTGAATGCCGGCAGCGGCACCTTCAGCGCGAGCGGCAACAGCCTGGGTGGTTCCTATAGCTACGGCGTGAGTCTGGGCGATGTGGACGGTGACGGCGACCTCGACGCCTTTGTGGCGAACTTTAATCAGCCCAACCGGGTATGGCTGAATACGGGCAATGGCACTTTCACGGCAAGCGGCAACAGCCTGGGCGGATCAAACAGCATAGGCGTGAGTCTGGGCGATGTGGACGGTGACGGCGATCTGGACGCCTTCGTGGCGAACTGGAATCAACCCAACCGGGTGTGGCGGAATGCCGGCAGCGGTACCTTCAGCGCGAGCGGTAACAGCCTGGGTGGTTCATCGAGCTATGGCGTGAGCCTGGGCGATGTGGACGGTGACGGCGACCTCGACGCCTTCGTGGCGAATGGGAATAACCAAGCCAACCGGGTGTGGCTGAATGTTCCCGACCTCGACGGCGACGGCATTCCCGATGCCAGCGACCCCGACGTGGACGGCGACGGCACGCTGAACGGCCCCGACCCCGACGACGACAACGACGGCCTGTTGGACGTGGTCGAACCCGCCGCCGGTGGTGACCCGTTCGATCCGGACACCGACGACGACGGTATTGTCGACGGCCTGGATCGCGACGTGGCCTCCGAACTCAACAATCTGTGCCGCGGCATGGGCGCCATTGCCACGTTCAATCTATTTGTCGCCGACACTCGCACCTGCGCCGCCGAACAGACCATTAACGTCATCCTGCCCGGCGGGGTGGACACCGGTGGTGATGTGCTGCTGATCGCCCCGGAGGTCAAGGTCGACCGGATCACCGTGAAAGACACCGGCAAGTTGCGGGTGATCTCCAAGGACCCGACGGCCACGAATCCGTAGCCCGACACAAGGACAGTGTGTTCGTTCGGCGCGGCCATGCTCGTCCGTTCCTGAGGAAACTGAAAAAAATCAAAAAGTTCAGCGCATATTCTCGTGTAAATTATGCAGCGGATTACGGCAATGGCTTTGTTCCTCGTTGTTAACCCAACTTAGCGGATTCGCCCTGAGATTTTACGAATTTACGCGGTGCACGCCGCGTAAGTAGTTGTTTTGCATGATCAGGCTTAGGCGCAATGGGC
>CAMYKK010000026.1 GCA_947258975.1 uncultured Gammaproteobacteria bacterium | reverse complement strand
CCCACTTCTAACCGCCCCACGACATCAAATGAAAGAAATCCCGCACCGTAACCGATACCATGCTGAAGGGGCTTAACTTAGTGCCATTCGGGTCAGACCACGTTTTCCTCCTGATGTGAGTTCATAATTGAAGCGGACTCACCAACTGATAAGGATATCCAGCATGCCCCGACGCGCCCGTATCGCCGTGCCCGGCGTTCCCTGGCACATCCTTCAACGCGGTAACAACCGCAGTGCTTGTTTCTACGCCAAGCAAGACTACCTTCGTTATCTGGAAACCTGGGCCGATCTGTCATCACGCTACGAATGCGAGGTTCATGGGTACGGAGGATTGATCGTGGTCTGTTCTTTATTTCCTTTTGCCGGAGCGGCTTGGTGTGGGAGCGGCTTTTAGCCGCGATTCTTCCTTCGAGCCTGGAAGGCTCTCCCACAGACCCAGACCCTCCCGCCGAATCAGGCTATCCTAAAAATTTAGAACCCCCTTGTGGACATGAGAATTCCCTTAGGGGCGAGTGACTAATCGTGGTCTGTCCCCTAGTTCCGGCTCGGCTTTTAATAACGTATTAATAGTCACAGATAGGGTTGCCCTCCGTTCTCGTTGAATACAAGTCACTATAGTCACAGGTGTTCGCCATTGGCGACATGCGCCAGGACCGACAGCACGCCGTCGTCGAGGCGGTAGATCCATCCATGAATGGACAGGTCGTGGCCTCGTTGCCAGGCGTCCCTGATGATGGTCGAGCCACATACGTTGTTGACCTGTTCCAGGACATTGAGTTCGCAAAGGCGATCGGCTCGTTGATCCTCGGTCATTTGACCGTCAAATTCCTGTGCGTGCTTGTCGTAGACGTCCTTGATGTGACGAAGCCAGTTCTCGATGAGCCCGTACCGCTTGTTGTCAATGGCCGCCTTGACCCCGCCACACCCGTAGTGCCCGCACACAATAATGTGCTTTACTTTCAACACATCGATCGCGTACTGAATCACCGACAGGCAATTTAGATCGGTATGAACGACTAAGTTCGCCACATTTCTGTGGACAAACAGTTCGCCCGGCAACAACCCTACGATATCGTTGGCGGGGACGCGGCTGTCGGAACAGCCAATCCACAGATAATCGGGCGCCTGTTGACGGGTCAGCTGGGTGAAAAAGTCCGGGCGAGCCGCTTTGATGCGCGCAGCCCAGCGAGCATTGTTTTTCAGAAGCTGGTCCGGCGTGATCGCTCTCATTGTGGTTGTCCCGCGTCGTTGTCAGCTTTGCTGCCTATACGTATTGCAACCGCCCGTCGCTCTACCTGTCATCTTCCGGGTGAGTCACTCCACGTTGGGTAGTCTATAGTGTTAGTTGCCCGGATGTAATAGCGCCTCAATTTCGGCGAAACTCTGCACCAGACCGGTTGGCGGTATGTCGATGCTTAATTGACGCCCAATCTGGGTAATTGAAAATATGCCACGAATAATCGGCCTGCTGTGGTCATCATCATCCAAAACCAGCGCATGCTGACGCTGCGCTTGGCGCAGCGTTTCCACCACATCACCCACACAGGATCTTTCTACCGCGTCCATACTCAATGCCTCGATCTCGTTATCGGGCGTCATGATATGAGCAACGATGATTTCATTATGCGCGACCCGTTCCTTCGCCACATAATTCACCGGCTTTTCGCCCATGATATCCCGGGCCGTGATCACTCCCTTCAGGTGATAGTCTTCATTGATAACAATCAATAATCGAACACCGGCATAAATCATCTTCTGCAGGGCCTCATCAATGAGCACGTTGGAGCCAACGGTGATCGCTTCAACCCGTTTTAAGTCTGTCATGACATTGACAGCAGGCTCTTTCATTTTCGTCGCCACCGGGAGGCCTTGATTGAAACGATAAACCGGTGTTTCAGCGGATAGGCTAACGGAATGCAATCGCGAATATGAACTGGTCATCTATTTCTCCTCCTTAGCGATAATGTCTGCCTGGAACCTAGCAAAATAAGATCTTTGGACAAGGCGCGTGTACAGGGAACTATAAGACTACTGCTTTACGCTGTTCAAGTTGGATTGGGGCCGCCTGGCGGGTCGAAAGGAACCACATCGCTGGACGGCTCATAGCGGCAAGCTCGCGCTTTAACTGCTGAGACGTCATTCTTATCCTATCAATTCGGCTCGGCAAGATCAGTCCGGACGCTGTGCGGCTTTGGTCGCCAGGGCCGCCCATTGCTCGGGAGTCAGCCGGCCGACAAAGGTAAAGCCGCCGTTTCCATCGGGACGAAAAATGACACCCTCGGCTTCATCGGGGTAGACATCTGTCGCACCGCGCGCGACATTTCCGTGCGCAACCAGCACGACGTTCATATTGGCTGGTGGCGGCACCGCGAGTCGCGAACGGGCGCGTTGCAGAACAGCGTCACGCCCGCCGAAATACTCCGCTGCACGCAGGTTCATAACATCGGTCGTGTTCGTAACCGGTCCCAGGTTCATCAGCTTTGCGGTTTCCACCGTGCGGCAGTAGGGGCTGGCGAGGATCGCCCCCACCGGAATGCGAAGCGCCCGCATGGCGTCGCCGACAGCACGCGCCGTACGCCGCCCCGCTTGCGAGAGCTGACGTACGCGCGTCGGTTCGCAGCTCGCCCAGTCCCCGGCGCGTTCGATATGGTCGTCTTGCGACCAATCGGTCTGCGCATGGCGGAAGTAGATGTTGTTCCCACCCGCCCGGAGCAGCGCGACCAGCGGCTCGCCCGACAGCACGGTGTCGGCGTCGACTTTGGGCAGGGCACAGCCGGCCGCAACAAACAAGACCAACAGCACAGCAGGAAGCAAAGTGTGCTTGACGATGGCATTCATGATGACTGTCCCACGACGGGTTCTCTTATATATCACGCCGACCGTTCCCCGGGGATAGCCAACGTCAAGCGCGAGATGGTCTCGACATCGGGGGAAAACCGGGGATTAATTTATTGCTGTTACCAACGAGGTGTCCCGGTAGAAGTTCGGCGAGACACCGGCATTGTATCATTCGAACCTGCTTGTCCTCGCGCAGCAGAGGGCTTGTCCTCGCGCAGCAGAGGGCAAGGCTCTCCCACAGTTGTTTCGAGCCGGAATGGCTCTGTTATTTCTGTGTCGGCTTGCCCGGGGGCACGGAGGAGCGTATTTCAACGTCTTTATAGCCGTTCGGCTTTGGACTCCCGTCCGACAGAATTTCATCGGGATTACCGGCGGTGAGTTCCAGCGCCGCTCCCAAACGGACGATTTCCGGCGCATCATACCGTTCTTTATGCCGGACCTTTGCGTGCTTTTCTGTGGATGACATGTAACTACCTCCTCACAGATGATCGCTGAGTGGACACTACGATGATGTGTTTGATGCTAACGCATGGTCACTGTCCGGACAACTATTTGCATCGGCATGGACTGTACTGTGTTGTGACGCATCAAGTTGACGCAGCCAGATTTCCGTGGTGGCCGTAGCTAGGAAGTGCCTCATTGAACCAATCCGCCCGAATTTTGCCTGATTTACCGCCTCATGCCACAGAACGGGATCAACGTATCCCCGCTCTACGACCCGCGGATTATCGAGCAGGAGATCAGTCCACGGGCTCGCGTTCCTCAGACCTTCGATTTCGGCCTCCGCGGGCTCGCCTTTGTTCCTTCTCTGCCGAATCGGCTCCGGCAGGATGCCCCGCAGCGCCCGGCGTTGCAGGTACCGGTCCTGATAAGGTTGCAGCTTCTGTTCCCAGGGGATTGCCAGCATGAACTCCACCAAAGGCCGGTAAAAAAGCGGATAACGATATGCAAACACCTGCGTAGAGTCGTCTCCCGCTGGAAAGCCGCTGCGCCAAATCAACTCGAGGGAATACTGTTGCCCTATAGAACGGCACCTCGGCGCAGTCTGCACCGCCGCTCTGTCCTGCAAGCTCATGGTCCTCGAATAATCAGGGCGCACCCAGGGAGGTGGAACGGTGGCCGCAGGGCTGAACAGGCTGCGGCGGGTCCAATAGTGGAACGACGGCCGCAGAACATTGTTCAGGCAGTGATAGAGCAAGGATCGGCGTGCAGGGTCGTGCGTCTGCCAATCGTGCAGTTCCCGGAAAAAACGGCCCGGTCGCAACGGGAGGAGATCGGCCAGGAAATAGGGTCGTGGCGAACCGCCGCAAAAGACCTGATCCCCGCCGTGTCCCGACAGGATGACGCCCACGTCGTGTGACTTCGCGAGCGCGTTATAGCGCCGGAATAAGCCGGAGTTCGGCAGCGCGTTAAGGGGTTCCGCACAGAATTGCCGGGGCAGTTCCGAGAACGGCCTTGTTTCATCTCCATCCAACCTGTGCCAGGGTAACGAAAACTCGCCCACGACAACCTTCATCCATGCGCTTTCGTCCGCACTCTTGGAAGCCGAGTGAACGATGGATATCGCCTCTAACCGGCCTGGATTGGAATGCGCCGCCATACTAACCACGGAAGATGAATCCAGACCACCGGACAGTTCACTCCACGCCTTCCGTTTGCATCTTAACGCTGCTTGTACACCCTGGCGTAGGAGCGAACGGAAATGCGCCTCGTATTCTTCGTCACTATCCAACGTGATCGCTTGTATGCGCGTAATGTCCCAGGTTCTGCACACAACGGACTTTCCGTTTTCCCAATACAGGCTGTGACCGGGCGCAAGCCGGTGAACGTTGACGTACGGCGTGCGCGTGCTGATTACATTGGCAGTAGTGATGTAGTCCGCTATGTATTCCTCATCAAGCTCCCTAACGCCAGACAGACCAGCCAAATCATCCAGGTGAGACGCAAACTTTAATCCATCTGGACCCTGCAAATAGAAAAGAGGAACCAGACCGAGGGCATCATGCGTCAGCAGCAGCCTTGCGTTCTTCCTATCGAATACACAGACGGCAAACTCACCGAGAACATGTGTCTGCAGGTTCCTTCCCCACCACTGGTATGCCCTTGCGAACAACTCACCATCCGCTAAGTCCACCGGCGCCTCTCCTCGTTTTTTTGCCTCGCGGATCAATGCATCTACGTTTGCTATGTAACCGCGATAGAGCACGTCGTGGTTTGTATACACTTCGGCCGCGGGTCGCGAAGACAGACTTGGCACCGCATCGCCACGGAACGTTCCCGTGAAATTCGTCACGCCGGTATCCTGGCCAAGGTTGTGAACATGGTTTGCCATGACGGGTTGTCGTGCACCAGGTCGCCCCGGTATTCCACCCATGCATGCGCGAAAAAGGGGAAACGCCGGACCCCAATGCAATGCTCAACGGGCAGTCCCACCGATCGCAAAAACCGGAACAAGGCAAGGGAGCGGGGCATACAGTCTTTCGGCGCCTGTTTCAGTAAAAAGAAATTCTCGGCCCGGGAAAAAGCAGCCAACGATCGCCGCAACAGATCATCACGCGCCGCAGTGATTCCCTTCGGTACCGGAAGGTCGGCGCATGTTCGATATGCGTGCAGCAAACCGTTTTTGTGCAGTACACGAGAGGTGCGAAACAGGCACCACCACGCGCGAAAAAAAAGAAAGTGTTGCGGCCCGACTGCCACACGTTCAGGCACGCCGGCTTTTCGCCCGGGTTCGTTTTCTTGCAGAAATCCCTGTGTGATGCAGCGGCGCCTGAACAGCGTCAAATCATTCCGCATGCGTGACGCCTCTACTGCGTACTTATCTTGCAGCGACGCCGTGATTTCAGCCTCATCATCGGATGCGAGCATGGCATGCCACATCGAGGTCCCCACCGGATCGAGTATGAAATATGCGTCGTTTCTCAGATCCAATATGACCAGAAATCCCTGGATATCTGTGAAGAAGATATCAGGCGCCGCATACCATTTCATCGGTGGGGCCTAACAACCACGGACAATGCGTGCTGCTCTTGGCAAGCGCGGCCGCGAATGACGCGCGAATTCTCGCAATGGAAACGCGCATGTCTCAACTCCTCCCAGGGTACATTTCGAAGCTCCGGTCGGATTCCAAAGACAGTATACATAATTCGTAAGCGCGACGGACGTCAGCTCAAGCCGCGGCTCGCCGCATCGACTTCCCTCCCGCGGCTTTGAGTTGCGCCGCTGAATCCCCTGCTGCGCTTGTGCTGCGCGGAGTCGCAGTGCTTGTGCTGTGCGGGGACGAGCCCCCTGCTGTGCGGGGGCAAGCGCCGCGCCTGGAGCAAGATCCATAGCGCACTATGGATCGAGTGAAGGCCAAGTGCAGGTGTGCGAGAACCAGCGGTTACGGGGCCTCGTTCATTACGGCGAATCGTGCGCCCGGTTCTACTTTGAAGTCAGGCCCCAATGCGACGCTGGGAGCACGAAAGGAGACGTCACCGGGCGCGTTGATTTCGAAGCCGGATACAGCGGCAAGAAGCGAGCATGCTTGGAAGTCTTGCTGGTAATCAATCGTCTGCATCGGCAGATCGAGCTCATCGTCAGGGCTCGCGCAGGGCAGGCTTAGCGTTATCGTATCGCTTGCCGTACGTACTGTTTCACTGACGTCTCTCAGCTCGACTTGCACCTGTTTCGCACCGTTACCGGAACTCAGTTGCCATGATTTGGCGATTGAGTACGCTTCCCAAGACGACCACACGCCGTTCTCGTTTTTGAACCGCATGTCCACAGCCCATCCTACGCCGTATACATACAGACTGACGTCGCGCGTGTCGGTCTCGGCGGCTTCACGATCGATGACCACCGGATAGACGCTGTTTCGACGACCAAAATTCTGGGTCCAATAGTGATAGTAAGGGCCGCCGCTGCCATCGGCCACGCAATCACCGTTGGCATCGGTTCGCACGTTTGCGAAGTCAGCGGATGGATTCGTATAATCGATCCCGATCTCCCGGTAACTCGTCGACAATATATTATTACGATGTCCGCTACTACCCATCCACCCGTTCATCACGGAGTCTGGGGTCGAGTAGCCGGCGGCGATGTTTTCAGCCGCGCTGTTCCACGCGTATCCCGCTGCCGTCATGCGATCAAATGGTGAAGTCACCAAGTCCAGATCACAGTGCGCGAAGAAGTCTCTGCTGGCCATGTTGTCACTGTGCGTGCTCGAAGAACTGTCGAGCAGGGCGTTGCGTTTCAGCGGGGCGAGACCTTGAGTTTCCCGCTCCTGGTTAACCCGCGCGACCACTTGCTGCTCGAAATCGGCTGAGGCGGACCTGGTCGATGGTTGCGCCGCGGGTGCGCCGACATCACCCGGCTCCAGGACGACACCGCCGGGCAACGACTTCGAGGTCTCGCCTCCCATCTGGGCAACACTGACGAGATTCCACGCAAGCGCCGCGAGCGTGATGATTATGGCCGGTGAATGGTGCACGGACAGTCCCCAGCGCTCAGTAATAACTTAGTCACAGAACAGGCCGGTGAATGTTTCTGCGGCAATCTTGGACTCACGACGGTCATGAACACGACTTACAACTTAAGTTTTGTATCCAGCGCCTCGAGGCGCTCGCCCCACCGCTCGATAAGGTCCCGTTGCGATGCAATCTCGTCCTTCTGCGATTCGATCACCCGCTGCTGGCCTTTGACCACCTGCGTCACCACCGACACAATGTCCATCACCGCCAGCCCCTTGCGGTCTCTCGTCGCCACCTACGCCAAATCCTTGTCCTGGCTGAACGACGAAATATCGATGTCCGCAGTCGGCGCAATCACGTCCAGCCTGGCGCTGGGGTTGGCATTGTTTATCCCGACATTGCCGCTGGGAGCAATAACCATGCTTTCCTGCGCCACCACCGCGCCTGATGCCAACAGCCCCACCAGCACCACCATGCCCATTGTCGAAATCCAATGTGTCGTCATGCGTGTCATCGATCTATCCTCTGTGTCAGTTGCGTTATCGTTGCTGGTGTCCGGTCCCTGTTGTTTACGGGCAAGCTGGACACGGGTTAGCTGAATGGGTTGAAAATCCACCGTTCGACTCGACCTTAAATCCAGACTCGACGTTGATCTGCGGCGGGATGACTCCCAGGCTGCCCGTCGCCATCACGCGCGCCGTCCCCTTGACCGCGACCGAACTCGCGGCCGCGCACTGCTGATCGTCGCTGACCACAACGTCGAAACCGGCATCCTCCCCCGCGCACACGTTGCTGGCGATCACCGACAGGGAGCCCCGGCCACCGTGATCATATTCAAAAATGGGAGGATGGTTGGGTGGCGGCGTAATCCCGCAGTTGGGATTGGCGGGGACATGCGTACCTTCGTAATACGGCCAGGCAAAATTGTCCGCGTTGCTGGAACCACCTTCATTGGCCGGCGGCGAACCTTCGCTGGTCTCCTCTCTTGTATTGTGCCCAACGTCGCCGACATAGGTGCGCCCGGAGACGGGGTCAATGGAAAAACGAAACGGGTTTCGCAGCCCGTATGCCCAGATCAGGCGCTTGTCCAGGTTCACGTCGCCGGAAAAGGGGTTGTCGCCCGGATCCAAAGACGCCCGATCCGAGCCCGCATCGAAAGCCCCCGTCACACCATCGACATTGATGCGCAGGATCTTACCTTTGAGCAACGTACGATCCTGGGCGTCGCAACGGTCGGCATCGTCGCCGACGCTAACGTAAAGCTTCCCGTCGGGTCCGAAGCGCAGTGTACCGCCATTGTGGTTGCTCGCATCGTCTGGAATGTCATGGAGCAGTATCACCTTCGTATTGCTATCGATGGTGAGATCGGCGGACGACGGGTCGTTCAAACCGCCCCCCACTGTGTAACGCGCGATGTGGATCTTCTGCGGGGAGTTATTGGTGTAGAACACGTAGATGTACGGCCGCGAAGGAAACGCTGGGTCAACCGCAATACCCAGCAATCCCCGTTCACCGCCCGTGTTGACCTCGGACATCGTGAGGAGTGTACTCAGCGTTGCGTCCGCCCATAGTTTCACCTTTGCATCGTCGTCGGCGTTTCCGTTTGTATTGTTGCCTTGCTGAATAACAAGCAGCCGTCCATCGGGCAGAAACGCCATGCCCACGGGACCGTTTAATCCGCTGCCGATAGCGACCTGCTCAGTAAATCCGCTAGGCAGATTGATCGCGGCTGCGGGTGCCGAAAGTGACATGGAGACTACGGCCACGATTCCCCAGAGATACGGCACAATACGCCTCACAGGAGGTCATACCCCAGCGTCAATGCTGACCGTGCTTTTTCGTGCTGTCATCCAGCAACGCACACTACACATTCTCATAAATTAGGATATCCAGCTCGATCTGGCCAGACGGATCGTCGAACGGCTGAATTCCGGGGACCAATTACTTACATAAAGTGGGAGCGGCTTGTCCTCGCGCAGCAGAGGGCTTGTCCTCGCGCAGCAGAGGGCTTGTCCTCGCGCAGCAGAGGGCTTGTCCTCGCGCAGCAGAGGGACTACGCGCAGCACAAGCGAGGCAGAGGAGAAAGTCTCTCCCACAAGGGTATTTCCTGGGATAGGGGGTCGCTCTGGGGAGTTTCCTTAACTGTGGACGCATTGGGACGTGGTTGCCCTAAACTGATTGCCTCAAATGCCTAGTCCTCCGCGTCGGTTTCCACCGGTGCGCCGTCGCGTGGAGACTTAAGGCTATCTAATCGCAAGGCAGCATCGGCTCGTACCGACTCGTCCGCATCACCGCCGGCTATCTTGGCCAAGACGATATCATCGTCAAGCCGCGCCACCGCCGCGCAGCGAACTCGGGCGTCTTCATCCCACTGTGCACGATTCGCCAGCAGGAGCTGGTCCGTCAGCTTCTGGACCGCAACACGGCGCACACCCCAGTCTTCGTCGTTTTTTGCACGATTGGAAAGAACCGCCTGATCGTCGAGCTTCTTGAGGGCCGCCTTTCGCACCTGCCATACCTTATCCCACCTCGCCCGATTCACCAGCGTAGCGCGATCATGGATTCGTCCAACCGCCACCGTGCGAACCTGCCAGCTGTCATCGTTTTTCGCGTGTTCGCATAATTCTTCTTTATTCTTTATGCGCTCGACGGCTGCTCGTCGGACACGCCAGTCTTCATCCATACGGGCAATTGCGCACAGCAGCTCTTGACTATCGATCTTACGGACCGCAGCTCTGCGCACTTGTGGGTCAGCGTCGCCGGTTGCGATCGACGCCATGTGGCTCGTGTCTTTCAGCTTGCGTACGGCGATGGCACGCGCATCCGCGTACTGCCCGTTCTCGGCGATATCGGTCAGCATCTCACGATTGCGCACTCTGTGGGTGGCAGCGCATCGGACCGCCGGGTCGACATCGGTCTTCGCGACCTCGGTGAGCACACTACGGTCGTGGATGCGGCGGATCGCGGCCAACCGGGTGTCGTCGTGCGCGCTCTCGGTGGCGAGCCGGACAAGCATTGCCTCCTGCTCGATCCGGCCGGTCGCGGTCAGGCGCAATTCGGACTCTGAGTCGTTTGCCGCCACCACGAACAACGCCAGCTCGTCCTCGAGCCGCGCGATCGCTGCGCGCCGAATCTCGAAGTCGGTGTCGTTCGCCGCCACCTTCGCCAGTGAGGCCTGATTTTGCAGCTTAGCGGCCGCGCACCGCCGAACATCTATCGAGTTGTTGTGACACACGACTTCGACCAGGAAATCATCATCACTCAATCTCTTTACCGCCGTCCGGCAGACAATCTCGTCGCTTGCCGAGCCGGCGATGTCGGCCAATATCTGTTGGTCGGAGATCCTTTTGACCGCCGCCTTGGCTACGCTCCGATCATCGGTGCCGATGGCAACGTCCTTGAGCAGTGCGTGATCCTTGAGAGCGGCAAGGGCCTGCAAGGCCACCGCGCGAACACGCGCGCGCCGCGCAACGTCAACAAGCAGGGTCGCCACCCCGAGGCGGCGGACTGCTGTTTTTCCCAATCCCGTGTCACCAGTGGCCATGGCGATGCCGGCAAGCGTATCGGGGCTGACGACTCGTTTGATCGCTCGCTGACGCACGCCGGCATCAGCGTCGGAATTGGCGATGCGCGCCAGAATCTCGTCGTTCTTCAGTCGGTCGATCGCGGCTTTCCTGACCACGGCCAACGCGGCCGTGCCGGCAACGCGGGCAAGAGCTTCCTGGTTTGCGACGTCCGCAAGTGCGTTAAGCGCGCGCTTCGCATTGCGCTCCACAGCCGCGACGTCCGCCGGCGCAGGTGCCGCGGTGTTCGCCGATGGAACCGGGACAATTTGCTCTTGTGCGGTGTTCGTTGCTGCCGGCGCAGCAGCAATCCCACGACGCCGCGCCCTCAACCAGTCTTGGATTCCCATGCATCTGCCTCAAAATCAAAGTCGGTGTCTACAAAATCGCCCAAGGACAGTTCCATTTTAAGCCAATGACACCCACATTTCTCCACCGTGAGCCTATCACTGGCAAGCACTGCAATTACCCAATCGTGCGCGTCATTGCCCGGCAACACCGAAAAGTTGACGCACCCAAACGGCTGCAGGCGTGACAGGCCCAAGGCCGGTGCTTATGCAAACTAAATCTATAGTATGTGACTAGTGTTACAGAATAATCTTTCGCGTCCGGGTTAAACTTATCACCGCAACGGCGCTATGAAGGGTGAGGGGTGTATTTTGATTGGGGTCGTGTGCATGGGTATTCTCCTGGTGTATTGGACTTCAGGCCGCCACAAACATGGCGGCCTTTTTTTACGGGCTAGGAGTCTAAAAATAGGAAATATTAGGAAAAATAGGGGTCGGAGTCCGTGACTCCGACCCCTATTTTTTATTTTTCCCTTGCAGGTTTAAGGCGCAATTTCTAACCCGGGAGTCCTGGGATGGATTCGGCAACGAGCATCGCGGTGGCGGACTATGACGCAAGCCTGGTGCGTAAGTGAGATTCTTTTTGTGGTAGAGAAATGGACATAAACTTCGTCAACGGCATTCGGAAATTGCCGTATTTTAAAATGCAATAGATCGCACGTAGACCATCCAACCAATTGACCTTTTTTCCTTGCTCGTATGTACGCCCAAAATAGCTAATGCCAACCTCGCACACTTTAATACCTGGAATCCGCGCGATTTTGACCGTAATCTCCGGCTCAAAACCAAAGCCGTTTTCGCTAAGCTTAATGTTCTTTATGACGTCGGATTTTAAGAGCTTGTAGCACGTTTCCATGTCCGTGAGGTGCAAGTTGCTGAACACGTTACAGAGCAAGGTCAACAACTTATTCCCAAGGTAATGCCGGTAATAGCGTAGCCGGCGAGATTCTCCTCCGATGAAGCGGCTTCCGTACACGACGTCAGCATTATCCTTGAGTATTGGCTCAATCAAATTCTTATAATCCATCGGATCATATTCAAGATCCGCGTCCTGTATGATGATGTAGTCGCCAGCCGCAAAGTCTAAACCCTTGCGTATGGCATATCCCTTCCCCATGTTCTTGGCGAGCGCGACGAAATGATCGACTTGATCGAATAGCTCTCGTTCGATTAGTTCACGCGTACCATCTGTAGATCCGTCATCGACAAGAATCAACTCGTACGATTGTGCAAGCTCAGAATGGGTTATTCGGCTGATAATTTCTTGAATCGTATTTCTTTCATTGAAACAGGGTATGACGATGGACAGAAAGGGATTATTTTTTTGCATCAGGATCTCCAGAGCTATTGCCCCCCGGAAAAGCGTGTCCGTAGATTATATTGCAGTTTGCGCTGCGATACGAAATCGTCTCTGCGATGGACTTATCATCCGGTTTCTTCCATCGATGAATACGTCTCGGCGGAATACTGAATTACTAACTCCGATAGGCGCCTGCCCACATTCACGTTTGAGCATAACGGGTGCCGGACGCTACTTGTTCCCGGGCGCCGAAAATCCCGACAGTTCGCTATGACGGGATGCCGCCGGCTCGTCACCGATGGCGCGATAGCACCGGGCAAGCCAGTAATGGGCCGAGCGGTAATCCGGGCGTTGCTTGACGGCCTCCAGAAACTCCGCGATGGCTTCCTGGCAACGGCCCGTCTCCATCAGTCCGTAGGCTAGATTGAAACGCGCCTGGAAATGTTGCGGCTGCTGCACGAGGAATTCCCGGTATTTCTGTTCCGCCACCGGCCAGTCCCCAGTCTGCTGCAACGCATAGGCTTCCAAGAACCAGGCATCCCGGTAGCCCGGGTAAATCCGGTCTATGCGGCGAAGAAACGGCAGGGATGCAGACGCTTTCCCCGCCCGTTGGAAGTCCCGGACGGTTTCGTATTGGTAGTCCAAGTGGCGCGGATCGAGTTCCGCTGCCCGGCGCATTGCCATGCGTGCCTCCGCCGGCTTATCCAAGGCCCGGAAGGCCTGCGCCAGCCAATAATGTGTCAGCCCCCAACGCGGCGCGAGCGACACTCCCCTGCGCACCAATGCGAGTCCTTCCTCCGCACGTCCCGACTGAATATAAAACATACCGAGGTTGATGTGCGCGTACACATGATCCGGAACACGACGAAGCGTTTCACGGTAGTGGTGTTCCGCCAGAAGCGGGTCGCGTTTCTGCACGCTGCGCGCATAGTTCATGTGCGCCAACGGCGTGCCGCCGTAGCGCAGGCTCTGCGCCCAAAAGCTTTCTTCGCTTCGCCAATTCCGGTTCATGATGTATGTTGACACGCCAAGATATAGCAGCGCGGCGGTAACCAGTCCCACTATCGCTCCACGCCGCTTCACCGCAGCCAACACCAGTATCAACAGCAGCAACAGAAACGCCAATGATGGATACTGGCGATAGTCGGCCGCAAGAAAACGGAACGGGCGAATCGACGAAGTCGGTGCAAACAGCACCCAATACGAAAAAATGGACCAGGCCGCGAGCGGCAGACGCCGCCACAGATACAGGGCCACACCGATACTGAGCAACACCACCGCAGCGCCCACGATGATACCGGGTTCGAGGGGACCGGTGGCTGCGTCGATCTGCGGCAGAGCACGCATTTCGAAGGGCCAAAATGCGTTGCGCAGATAATACAATACGTGCACCCGCAGCATCGTTAACCCGTACAGCCACGGACTCAGCGATTCGGCCTTGAGTTGATCGAGGTCGGAAAAATCCAGCACAAACTCGGTCCACACGAAGAAGCCCGCGACCACGGCCGCAAAACCGGACACGCGGACCCACATGCGCCAATCGCCGATCGCGCTGCGCGCCACGATCACTTCGAACATTAGTATCAAAAGCGGGAACACAACGCTGTTTTGCTTGGCCAGCAGCGATAACGCAAGAAGACCGAGCGCCGCGCCCCAGCCGACAACGGTCTCACCCCGACGCCGCATACGCGTGTACACCAACAGCGATGCAACGAGAAATAACATCATCATCTGCAGGTCCCGCGCACAGACGTAGTTGACCGCTACCGCTGAAACCGGGTGCACGGCGTACAACAGTGCAACGGCGGCGGCAATTCTGGTCAAACGTTTTCGCGGCAGCGCCAGACCCGACCAATGCTGCAACAACTCGCGAAGCAGAAAATACAACAACACGCAAACAACGACATGAATTGCGATGTTGCCCAGGTGATATCCGGTCAGCCGGTCCAGACCCAACCGATCGCTGACGGCGGCGTTGATGGACAGACTGAGCGGCAGCAACGGCCGGTACTGTGCTAATTGCGGCAGCGTTGCACTGGTGCGAGGGTCCGTGAAATGGCGCATCATCGGACGCACCTGTTCGAGTTCCGGGTTCTGTCCTACCCGGTACACCGAGTCCAGATGCAGCGCATTGTCCAAGGTGTTACTGAACACTAGGAACGGCAACACTATCAGTAGTGCAATATGCACCATGACAGGATCCTGCCGGGTGTCGGCGTTGAACACCGCGTGACGATAGAAGGAGAGCTTGCCTGCCATGGTTAGCGCCAATACCGCGGGAGTGGCAACGAGATCATGTACTTCGAGGCTGGATTCACCCGCAAAAATGAGGAACGTCTGCGCAACGAACTGAAAGGGGGAACCATCGGTTCCCCCTTCAGCATGGTCAGCCGTGCCGCCGGTTGCTGTTATATCCCATCACCGCCCACATCCAGGCACAGCAATTCGATGCGTGTTGGCACACTCGTACAATCAAAATTGAGCGCCGCGCCCACCGTGCTGTCGCATTGTGCCATCCAGTGATTTTGTGCAGCGCCACCGGCACCCGGAACAGGTACGTGAACGGACACCGGGCAACCCTGTTGACACGCGACCCCAGCGTTGATGATCACGTCATTCGTCGGGTTGTTCGGCCCCCGGCAATAACAATCGGTGTCGTTCGTGCACGCCACCGTGTACAGCAGGGCCGGGTCGACAACACCCGGCGGTCCGGTAGGACCGGTGGGGCCGGGAGGACCTCCGCTCTCGCCCTGTGGGCCCTCGGGGCCGGTCGGGCCTGTTGGTCCGCTTGGGCCTTGCGGACCGGTAGGTCCGGTGGGTCCCTGAGCACCGTCCTGACCTGATGGGCCGGAAGGACCGGTCGGACCCGGTATACCGTCCGCTCCCGTAGGTCCGCTCGGACCTGTCGGTCCCGTTGAACCCGGCACGCCGTCCGCGCCAGTAGGCCCGCTCGGACCCGTCGGACCCGCTGGACCCGTGGCGCCGTCAGCGCCCGCAGGACCGGTGGCTCCGGTCGGACCCGTTGGCCCTGACACGCCGTCCGCTCCCGTAGGTCCGCTCGGACCCGCTGGACCCGTGGCACCGTCAACGCCCGCAGGTCCGCTGGCTCCGGTTGGACCCGCTGGACCTGTCGCGCCGTCCGCGCCCGTAGGTCCGGTGGCTCCCCCAGGTCCCGTTGGACCCGTCGGCCCCGGCGCACCATCCGCGCCCGCAGGTCCGCTCGGACCTGTCGGTCCCGTTGAACCCGGCACGCCGTCCGCGCCAGTAGGTCCGCTCGAACCCGTCGGACCCGCTGGACCCGTGGCGCCGTCAGCGCCCGCACGGCCGGTGGCTCCCGTCGGACCCGTTGGACCTGTCGTGCCGTCCGCTCCCGTAGGTCCGCTCGGACCCGTCGCCCCCGGCGCACCATCCGCGCCCGTAGGTCCGCTGGCTCCGGTTGGACCCGCTGGACCTGTCGCGCCGTCCGCGCCCATAGGTCCGGTGGCTCCCCCAGGTCCCGTTGGACCCGTCGGCCCCGGCGCACCATCCGCGCCCGCAGGTCCGCTGGCTCCCTCCGGACCCGTCGGACCGGCAGGTCCCGTTGTACCGTCTGCGCCCGCAGGACCGGTGACTCCCGTTGGGCCCGCTGGACCCGTGGCACCGTCAGCACCCGCAGGTCCGCTTGGACCCGGCGGGCCTGCTTGCCCCGGCGCGCCGTCGGCACCCACAGGGCCAGTGGCTCCCATTGGACCTGTCAATCCCGGTGCACCGTCTGCGCCCACAGGTCCGCTTGGGCCTGTCGGTCCCGCTGGCCCCGGCGCACCGTCGGCACCCGCAGGACCGGTGGTTCCCGCCAGTCCCGGCGCACCATCTGCGCCCGCAGGTCCGGTGGTTCCCGCTGGTCCCGGCGCACCATCTGCGCCCGCAGGTCCGCTTGGGCCTGCTACTCCGGCAGGCCCTCTCGGGCCGGCGGGACCGGGCACACCCATAGATCCCGGCGGACCGGTTGGGCCCGGAACGCCGTCCTCACCTGACGGGCCCGTGGGTCCGGTGGGTCCGGGAGGCCCGGGAGGCCCAATCACTACGATAAACTTGACTATGCAACGCTTCTTTCGATCGTCACCGCCCGAGTGGTCGTCGTCCTTGGAACCATCGTCCGATCCGTGGTCTCCCTTAGAGCCGTCATCCGATCCGTGGTCTCCCTTGGAACGGTCGTCTGATTCGTCGTCTTCGCTATGACCACCTTTACCGGACTTACCATAGTCATAGCGAAAACCATACATTTTCGCCGGGCCGTCACTGCTTTTGGATTGTGATTCGCTATCACCGTCGCTGCTATCATCGTCGCTGCTATCATCATCACCAAACTCAGGTTTACAGAACTTGACCACGAGTCGATAACTGCCGTGAGGCAAAGACGGCAGGTCCGTCTCCATTCTATTATGGGTAAAGTCTAGGACGCGCAGAGTGGAACCATTCAGGGTAACGCTGATTGGCTGATTCGGAAAATCACCAGAAATTTCGAGTGTATTGTCGCCTGGTTTGGCACTCAGGATGCGTGGGTAATTCTCGTGCGGGTAGGCAGCGTGGTTGTTGAAGCTGACAGTGACTAAAAAACCAAGCAGTAACGCGGTGAATTGTTGGCGCACTCGCTATCTCCTTATCCCCTCGGGGTGGCGATTGTTTCGTCTTTGCTGCGAACAATCGGCGCGGCAGGAATGCCTTTGTTGTACTCACTACATTTAGGCAACACTGTACAATACTGAAGCCCGGACTGACAACCGTTGCCGACACCATCCCCCCAAAGCCAGACGAAACAAGATTGACCCCAATATTAGTTAGAATCTCTGTGGGAGCGTCCGTACCGTCACACACACGCTTTACGCGCACGTTCCATGCGGCGAATAAACCTGTCCCAATCACAGACACTCGAAGATATCGCCCTTCTCGCGGCGAGTGATTACGCCTGACCGGTATAAACTCCGCGTCAGGCGGTGGATCGCTCTGCGGAATAGGCGAGTGTTGCCGGCGCTGGAGGCAAGGCCGGCGATCTGGTCGTTGATGGTGCAACCATCGGCGCCCACATCATTCGCAGCGCCGGAATCACAGCCGTCAACGACTACGGTCGCGCTCAGGTTCGACGCAAGACACGCATCGCTGCCGACACAAGCGCTCTGACCCTGACTCACCGCACCCGGATCGCATACGCCGTCACCATCTTCATCCACCTGTGCGTCGGAACAGCCCGACGTATCCACGGGATCACCCGGTGCCGTGTCGGGACACAGATCGACGTCGTCATCGACGCCGTCGCCGTCCGCATCGAAACATTCCTGAAAATCGAACCTGACAATTTGTGTGGTCCATTGACCGATGCCAAAGCCGTTGGGTAAGTTATTACCCACGAACTCATTTGTATACCAGAAGGTGCAACCGTCAACCGGGTCGACGTTCATCGAGCTGTAATCGCCCCAGCGCGTCGTCCCGGACTGAAAGTTCGCCCCGGCGACGGCGGTCACCTCGGGCCGCGTCATCACGCCCGCGGCGTCACCTGCCAGCCGCCCGGTGTAGCGGAGTGACGGGAATGTGGTCGTGCTGGATACGCTATATCCGAGCGCGATATTGCCGGCCCGGTCCATGGCAATGCTGCCCATCCAACGGTTATCCGCATCGGGGGCGAAAGTCCCTTCCTGGAAAAGTCCCCACGCGCCCGCACCCGGGGGCGTCCTGCGCAATTCGAACCAGCGAATGCCGCCTCGGTCCGTTCCGGTGACGTCGGTGACGAAATTCCCGACCAGCGCCTCATGCGTGCCGAAATTACGGTATTGCAGCCGCCACATGATCACCTCGCGGAGCGGGTCGAGTCTCGTGAACGTGCCGGGTTGTGGAAAACAGAAAAACGAGAATAGCCCACACAAATCAGAGTCGAATTCCGCCACCGGTACATCAGCCACCTGCGTGAAGGTGGAATTTGTCGGCGCGGCGAAGTCCACACTGAACTCCCAGATCTCCAAGAAATCCCGGGTGGGATCGTTCGACCCCGCGTTGTGCACCTCGTCGTCGCGATGGCGCATGAAAAGGTTCGGCGAACCCGCAGGCGGCGGTGGCCCGTCAAGGTCACTGGGAATCAGGGCCTGGAAGCCAAACCCGGCCAAGTCTGGCGCCGTAAAGCGCTGCAAGGGAAGTGCCGGGTTGCCGGCAAGCATATTCGTCCGGTCCAAGGCATACGCCGCGGAAGGACCAATCTCGTTACTCGACACGTAGTAAGCATCCGGCCACACCGCATATTTGGGATAGTCCGGAAAGTTCGGCGTCGCAAAGTCGTAGTTAAACCACCCGCCGGCCACCGGGTCATTGGTCATGGAAATATAGACGCACAGATGATTGCCGACCGTTGCGAACTCACTCATCAACCACCGATCGGCGAGATGATCGTACAACACGATGGGATCACCCCTGCCGATCGCACAGCTCCCTCCGGCGGCCCACAGTGAATCGAGCGCGAAAGGCCCGGCCACAAGCAGGCCATTTTTGTCGTAGATCTGTACCACCGAGGCATTGGTCATCTGGATGTAGTGACGGGATCCGATTTCACCGACGGTGTCCGGTGGCGCCCCACCTTGAAAAGGAATGCCCGGGAAATTGAGATCGGGTGGATTGAACGCGCGGGTTCCCTCTAGCAATGGCGCTTGCGCGCCCAAAACTTGTTGCCGTTCCAACAAGGGATCAAGCGGTGACTGCGGCCGTTTTAAAAGTTTGCGAGACGGATCGGGATCTTGCGGAGGCTCGGTGATACGCGGTGGAAATTCGCTGGACGATGAGGGCTCCGCTCTTGGTAGATCGCGCACGTCGCCGCGGAACACCCCCGGCGTGACTCGGTCATTGTGTACTGCGGCTGCAGTGTCGCCATCGAAGAACTCGCCGTTCGTGTCGGCAATACATGTGGCGCCGCCCCAATCCAGTGCCAGACACAACCCGGTCGCCAGTACTATATTGTGCCGCATGATGTCACCCCCACATGCTGGACCGATTAGTTCGATAGCGGTGGATAGACAAACAAAGGCACTCCCCGCTTTTAAAAGTTGTATATCGGATTATCGGCTGGCTGTCACCAAAACATTGCGAAATCCTTCATACATTACGCCGAGGAAAAGACGCATTATTAGTGAAACGGTGACCAACAATTACCGTGCAAGACACTACGATGATCTCGCCAATCATGCGGACTTACGCCGATAAAAACAGTGACTGCGATGGTAGCCAGGGTCACAAACAAACTACCGGTTTTCATTCTCGACAGCGCGATCACGCATGCCGCGGCGCTTGTCCCCGCACAGCAGGGGGTGCCAAGACCCATTAGAGGCAGGCATGTAGTACAACGACGGGCATAACACCATTGACCGTGCCCGCGTCAGCGCCTCACATGTTCGATGATCCCGAGCGTGTGCAGCATATCCATCATGATCATCTCCATCGCAAGGCCCATCTTGCCCCCATGAACGACGATGGTGTTTTGCCGCGACATCCAGGATCCAGCCAACCGCTCCAGATAGTAACTGAAGTCGAGGTCCCATTTTTGCGGAAGTGCAATGCGAATTATGACCAGACTTTCATCGGGCGTAGGAATATCGCGCGCCATAAAAGGATGGGATGTATCAACGACGGGGATCCGCTGAAAGTTGACATCAGTACGGGCAAACTGCGGAGTAATATAGGTCACATAATCATACATTCGCCGCAAAATTGTGTCGGTCACCGCCCCGACATCATAGCCCCGTTCGGCATAATCCCGGTGAATCTTCTGAATCCATTCAAGATTTACGGTTGGCGTGACGCCCACTTTCAAGTCAGCGTATTGTGGCAGGTCGACCTCGTCTGTCTTGACACAGCCATGCAGTCCTTCATAAAAGAGCAGGTCCGACTCCGGAGGCAGATCTTCCCATTCGGTGAAATTCCCGGGTTCCACCCCATGTTTTTCCGCTTCTTCGGCGTTGTGTATGTAGTAGCGCCGTTTTCCCGTTCCCGTTTCACTGTAGGTCTTGAAACAATTCTCCAATTCCTTGAACAAATTGGCCTTTGCTCCGAAGTGACTGAACATCTGTGAAGCTTCATCCGCCTTTTTGATCTGCTTACCCATTTCAACCCGGTTGTACTTATGAAAACTATCGCCTTCGATCACTACCGGTTTGAGACCCTCGCGGTTAAAGATATGCTGGAACGCCTGCTTGACGGTTGATGTACCGGCGCCCGATGACCCAGTCACTACGATTAGCGGATGTTTTTTCGACATGTATACCTCCCGGATTTCACAATAAAAGCTGACGCAAATGCTTGGTTGGGCCGATTCAGTGATTAACCCGACAAAACTACGAACATATGCCCAGGACAGCTATGATGCAGGTCAATGGGTTGCGAGGTTTGCCCTAATAGCGCAGGGTGCGTGGTTGATATGTATGGTAAAGGTCAGTTCCGGCCATGGTGAGCCGATGGGCCGGAACGTTTTGACTTTGACCAATAAATCAGTCTACAAATGTTTCGTGTTGCCCGGCGCGATAGCAGCACCTCCGGCTGGTTTACAACATTGCAGAGTACGGTACCACTGCGCAGCAAAATAAAATAATTGGGTCCAATAACTTTCCACCGCACCGTGTCTTGTTGACAACTGAGTTTGCTCCCTAAATAGAGAATGAAAATGACGGATATCCAAACAGTGAACACCACCCCGTTTCCGGATCAAGAGCCAGGCACCTCGGGCTTGCGAAAAAAGGTACGCGTGTTTCAGCAACCTCACTATCTGGAAAACTTCGTTCAGGCACTCTTCGACACCCTCGAGGACTGCACGGGCCAAACGCTGGTCCTCGGTGGGGACGGGCGCTATTACAACGACATCGCAATCCAGACGATTCTAAAAATGGCGGCGGCGGCCGGTTTCTCCCGGGTATTGGTCGGCCAGAACGGTCTCCTGTCCACCCCCGCCGCCTCTGCCGTAATCCGCAGGCATCAGGCTTTTGGCGGCATTATTCTTTCCGCTAGCCACAATCCCGGTGGCCCCGAGGGTGATTTCGGCATCAAATACAACATAAGCAACGGCGGCCCAGCGCCGGGGAAAGTGACCGATGCCGTCTTTGAGCGCAGCAAATCCATAGACAAGTATCACATCGGGGCGGGAGAAGACGTCGCCTTGGAGCGACTGGGCGAGACTCGGCACGGCGCAATGACTATCGAAATCGTGGATCCCGTACAGGACTATGCCGAATTGATGGCTGAACTGTTTGACTTTAGCCGCATACGCGCCTTGCTGACCTCGGGCCGGTTCACCATGTGTTTCGATGCGATGCATGCGATAACCGGCCCCTATGCGCACACCATCTTCGAAGACCAGTTGCAGGCAGCCGCGGGCACCGTAATTAATGGCCAGCCATTGCCCGACTTCGGCGGTGGCCACCCCGATCCCAATCTAGCCCATGCAAAGGAATTGGTCGCACTATTGAGTCAAGACAGCGGCCCTGATTTTGGCGCCGCCGCCGATGGTGACGGCGACCGTAACATGGTGCTTGGGCGCGGTGTTTTTGTCAGCCCGAGCGACAGTATCGCGATCTTGACGGCGAACGCCCACCTGGTGCCGGGGTATCGTGCCGGCCTTGCGGGAGTGGCCAGGTCCATGCCCACCAGTCAAGCTGTTGATCGCGTGGCCGAACAGCTCGGCATACCCTGTTATGAAACCCCGACAGGCTGGAAATTCTTTGGCAACCTGCTGGACGCCGACATGGCCACCCTATGCGGGGAAGAAAGCTTTGGCACAGGATCCAATCATATTCGTGAAAAGGACGGGCTGTGGGCGGTATTGTTCTGGCTGAATATCCTCGCTGTGCGCGGTATCTCCGTTGCCGAGATCGTACACGAACATTGGGCTAATTACGGACGCAACTACTACTCGCGCCACGACTACGAGGCGTTAGACATCGACGTTGCGAACGGCATCATCGCGCACTTGCGTGACTCGCTCAACCAGCTACGCGACCGATCCTTCGGCGACCTGCAAATAAGCCACGCCGACGATTTCTCCTACACCGATCCAGTCGACGGCAGCGTCAGCCAACACCAGGGTATCCGCATCGGCTTTAGCGACAGCTCACGAATCGTCTTCCGGCTGTCCGGCACCGGGACGGAGGGCGCCACCCTGCGAATCTATTTGGAAAAATACGAATCGGATGCAACCAAGCTTCATCTAGACACCCAGGGTGCGCTGGCCGATCTAATCAGCATCGCAAAACGCCTTTGTGAAGTTGAACAGCGCAGCGGCCGAGAAGCACCAACGGTAATAACGTAGCCGTCGATGTGTCGGACATGGATCGACCGGCATCAGCAAAGCTCTGACCGTGACCGTTTATGCGATTCGCAACTGCGAAATCGACGCATGGGCACCGCCTCCACTTACATCGGGGATAATACGAAGTTCCAACACCGTCACACCGTCAAGATCGACCGCCAGGTCTTCTTGTTGTTGACTTGTATCGGGTGGGCTGAAGTTATACTGCTGACGCACGATTTCGTGAAAAGACTGCCCGCTGTCTGCGGACCACCGGAGCACAAACTCCTGGGTGCGCGCGTGTGCGTCTTCATCGAACACTAAACGAACATGTGTGACCCGTACGGGCGCATCAAACAACAATCGAACTGTCTGCGCGCCGGGTTCCGACGCCCGCCAGCCCGGTCCCGCGTTGGGTTTCAACGCCGACTCGATCGGGTGCGCGGCGTCCTCAGACGTAAGTTCCGCCTGCGCGAGGTTCTCCAAATCCAGCCAATCTTTCTCGATGGGTGCGGTATGTTGATCGTCCTGGCCCAGTAGTCGTTTACGCATGCGCCTGTCTCAAATGTTTCGATCTCACGGACCATATCAACTTAACGCTCGGATTATCAACCAGCGCGCATACCTTTGCTGCCAACATCTTCTGCAACACCATCGGATACGCTGGCATCTGCCCGGATACGGCGCCCGCTCCCGGCAGCGGTATCGAGGGTCATTGGCGCAACGTGTGGTTCCTACCGGACGGTACGCGGATAAAACTCCCGAGTGATCGGCTGCGAAATTCTGCAGTCAGTAATTGCTTGATTAAGGTCATGGCATGGTGAAGAAGGACAGGAAAAGATTGTGCCGTGCGATTGTCGGGCATTGCCGTAGATGCCGCAGACATGCCCTTTGGACCCCAGATGCATGGAGTAAGACGTTATGTTCGAATTGACCAGCCTCAAAATCCCACTTGTCAGCGTGACAGAATCGGCAGCCAGGGCTTGTGCGCCGTTTATCGGCTCGGGTAACAAAGACGAGGGCGACGGCATCGCCGTCGATGCCATGCGCGCGGCGTTGAACCAGATCAATATGGACGGAACCATTGTTATTGGCGAGGGCGCCAAAGACGAAGCGCCCATGTTGTATGACGGGGAATCCGTCGGTACCGGCGACGGCGCGAAGATCGACATCGCCGTCGACCCCATCGAGGGTACAAACCTCTTCGCGTTCGACAATCCGGGCTCAATCTGCACCTTGGCGGCGGCCCCCGCCGGCACGATGTATCGCCCCGGCGATTGTTTCTATATGGACAAACAGGTCTATCCCAGGGCTGCAACCGGCAAGATCGACCCGGAAGCGCCGGTCGCGGACCGCTTGAAATCGCTCGCGGATACGGTCAACAAAGACGTCGGCGACATAAAGGTCTTTGTGCTCAAGAGACCGCGTCACGAGGACCTGATCCAGGAGATTTATCAGGCGGGGGCCAAGGTCAAGTTGATGGGCGACGGAGACGTCAACGGCGCAGTCATGGCGATCCTGAATGCGGGAGTCGATGCGCTGATGGGTATCGGCGGCACCCCGGAAGGCATTGTCAGTGCGTGCGTGGCCAGAGCCATGGGGGCGGAAATGTTCGGCCGCATGGCGCCACAGAAATCCGCGGAGATCGAGGCCTGCGAACGATCCGGCGTCGATACGGGGAACTGGTTGCGCCGGGACGATTTGATTACCGTCGATGATATCCTGTTTGTCGCAACCGGGCTGACGCGGGGGGAATATGTCAACGGTGTGGCCATGGCGCGTGACACGACCGGACACTTCATCACCACCGACACAGTCGTGATCGCCGGGGCCAACGGAAACGTGCGCCGCATCAGCACCACGGTACATCAATAAGCGGGCTCGCGGTTGATTCGCGCCTCGGGAAGGGATGGCCAAAATACACAGCGGATGAGGGCCATACCAGTGCCGCCATTGAAAACGGTTGCACCGCCCGGTTGACGAACAGCGTGACGCCGATGCCCAGCCAGTGCCCGATCACCTGAGCCCGGGCGCGAAGATCGATCTTAGGGTTAATCCGATCCCGGGCAGAAGGCGCCGTAGTTTCATCTCGTACAGCGAAGCGATCGCAAGTTGCGGCGCCGATCCGGTTACGCCACATGCCGAAGGTATCGGTAGAGGCGAGATGTGGCTCAGCCTCCACGCCTGCAATGGAGATAACTTCGATACCAAGCCGGCACATCACATTGAGCCCGCGCAGTTGATTTGCCCACCAACAAAAGATAAACTTACTTTAAGTATAAATGATAACTTATTGATATTTATAATATTATGTGGGTAAGAAATACCAAATATCTTCGCTGGTTACCGACCGTACTCCTAGCCGCCATGGTACTCATGGCTTGTGAAAAAACTGGTGAGACCAGCAGCGGTGGCGGCGGGGGCGATGAAACCGATGCCGCCGGCGAAAAAATTGCTGGCAGCGCGGCCGCAGGCAGCGAGAAGAGCGCAAGCACTCAAAACAGCACGGTTGCACTCGACGCCTTTACCGACTTCCAGTGCACGTCCAACTGGACGAATCGCGACGGGGGTCTGGGCCTCAAGGTAGGCAGCGGCAGCGGTACCTGTCAGGCAACATTCCCCGGCGGCTCCGGCACCTACCGAATCGAACTGGGCGCACAGACCGAACGCGAGGGCCAATCTCCGTTCCGGATCAGCATTAACGGCACGCTAGCGGGCGCCGGGAAATTTCCCTTCTCCCAGGGCCAACGCATCTGCAAATGCCATCGCCAACCTTGGATGACTTATTGTCCGGATGTTGTGATGTACCTGGATGCTGGAACACATCATATCAATACCGGAGACGTCATCGAATACTATGGCGAAGAAGAGTACCTCTGTGGTAAACACGGCGCCTACTCCAAATGGCGGGGCATGGTGTTCACGCCGGTTAACTGACTCTTTGCCAGCGCGGGTTTTAGTTCAACTCGGGTCAATGCCATGTCTACATGGATTCGCATCCGCTAAGCAGATGTCTTTGTTGCACAATCATCCGCGCATCAATTGTGGGAGCGGCTTCCAGCCGCGATTCTTTATTCGAGTCTGAAAGGCTCTCCCACAGATTTGTGGCTCTCCCACAAACTCTAGCTCTCACACATGTCCCTACCTTTTTGTGGGAGCGGCTTCCAACCGCGATTCTTTATTCGAGTCTGAAAGGCTCTCCCACAGATTCGGGCTCTCCCACAAGAAAAATCCCGCTTCTGACATCGTTTCAACTGCTGACGGCTTGCTCTGGAATACGCAGGTAACGGTAATCGTGGTCTGTCGCTATTACACGGGTTCATCCGGGAGTAGACCAATCCAGTTCTCCGGTGAAAGGGACGAGCAGGTATATATCGTCTACCGAATCGAGCCCGTCTTTCGGGACTTTAACTTTGATCAACCATTTCGACTGCGCCTCCACCGGTTCTGTTTCGGGCTTGTGGGTGGCGATGTCGATCCTCCCCTGTGCGAAGGTCCACATGGCTATGTCGCCAAGCGCGAGCGATGTTAGGTTCATTGGAAACATGCCTTTATCGATGGGGACCGCGAACTCGGCAGCAGCTTTCGCAGTTTGCCATTCGGCCGCGTACTCCTGACGCAGGCTGATCAGCCGGGCACCGGTGTCCTTTTTTATTGGATCCAGCTTTACAACCTGATCGCGCAAACTTGCGCCCCCATCCAGGGCCGTATAGCGCAGGTGAATGATCACATCGGATATGCTGTTGAAGTCGATGCGGTTCGCGGCCTTGGGCATGTGCAATTGCCAGGTTGAGACCGCGCCCGTGCCCTCGAATGGAAGGTACCGTTCGTCGTGGAAGTTGAGTTCGAACAGGCCGCTGTCATTGACGCCCTTGGAGAGGGCAATCTGCTGTCTGGCGCGCGGGTCGGAACGTAGCTGTTGCGCAGTCGGCTCCGGCCTGCCCGTGAGCAGATACTGGACCGGTTCGATGTCGTTCGTCAGAACAACGCGGCTCGTCTGCTGTACCAGGGTGGCCTGCACGTTCTGATAGGGACCGACAATCGCGGGGATCGAGATGGCGATGGAAGCGATTTTGCGGCAATAGTGGCCGGGGAAGTCCCGATCGAAGAGCGACTCTTTCAGATCAAAGCTGCAAGTGCCCGTGTTTCGCAAGTCCAGCCATGCCCGCGGATCGATCTGGCGCAACGAGATCGTTTTTTCGATCTCGAGCGTGCGCTCGTTGTCGTCCATGTAGGCTTTCTCGAGCTGGTTGAGGCCCAGCATGAGCCCTTCGCCGGCAAGCAGGCCCTTTTTCAAGCTGTCCCAGTAGCCGAAAGTAATGAGCGTGTCGTTCGTGTTGCGCTCGTACTGGTAGGCCTTCTCCGCCACCCTGGCCAGGTCGAAGGCGATCTTGTAGGTCTGGAAATAAACCGATGAGATGCGCCCGACCATCCATTGGTAGAGATCACGGTTGGTGAACTTCCCGCGGAGGAACTCTTCTCTCTCATCGGCTTGTTCGATACTCGTCTGATGCATCTCCAGATCCTTCTGCGCGATCTCATGCCTGATTGTTGCGCCCTTGATCTGCGCCTGAATCTGCTTGACGTCGTGCCCGGCAAGCGCTTCCTGCAGTGCCCATTCCTCTTTCCGACGCACGTTCTGCCCTTGAGCGGTTGCCAGCCCGGCCCGCTGATTCATAATGCCGGCAAGCGCGTCACTGAGGGTGGCCGCCTCGCTGACGCTGGAGCCGGGCTGGAACCCACCGTCCGAGAAGCCGAAGATCGTGGGGATCAGATGCGCAGCAACGGCCTCACCCCGTACGACATGTGCCAGATCCTGAGCTTCCAGCGCGCCCCCGGTTAATGCCAAGCTGGTTTTCTCCTGGCGTGAAAGCCCGTGGCTTATGAGACCGCGGTAATGGTCCCTTCGATTCGTGGCTGCATCCAGGCTGGCGTTGAGAGAATCCAGGCTTTTGCCGGCATCCTTGATCTGCTCTTTCTTTACCCGCGTCGTCAGGTTCAGGGTCGCCTTCTCGTGGGTCGAGCGCAACAGGTTCAGTTGCTCGGCATCCTTTTTCTCCAGGGCGCTCAAAAGCGCCGAGCCGAGTTGGATCAGCGTGGAGGTGACATTTTTCGCTTGCTGGATCGTGGTGGTGAACCGGTAGTGCGGCACCGGCGCCGACAGCTCGCTGGTGACGCTGGCCAGATCTCCGCCCGCGGTCAGAGCGTGAATGAGCTGGCGTGGATCGATCGGCGGCTGGAACAGGGCCAGTTGCCGCACGATGCCCTTGATATTCATTGAGTGCCGGATCTTAAACAGCCTATCCTCGGCCCGGTCCCAGTACAGCGTAAAATTCGTATTCGCCGAGACCGGGAAATACTTCGTGTCCTCAACGTGGAAGGGATCGGTAAGCTCGATTTTCTTATTCATTTCATCGTACCGTTTGACCGGCTTTGGCGCATGCGCCGGCCGCGTCTGCTTTGGTCTCTTTCCGAGCAGATTCTGGGCCATCACGTAGAGCAGCATCGCCTGGACGATGGATTCCCAACTGTCCTGGGCGAACAGCTGGTCGCCCCAGTCCAGCAGGTTGTCGATGTAATGCATGACAATCGCCTTCTCATAGGCCCCGAGCCGCAGCCCGGCAATCGCATGCGGGTCAAAGGGATCGTCTTTATACTTTGCCAGTTGTGCCTTATCCGCCAGGTTCTTCATCAGCGTGTTCAACCCCTGTTCTCGGAAAAGCTGGTATCGCCAGACCTCGTCTCCGTTCTTCGCCGCGATCGGATTGAATATGTAGTGGTACCATTTCTGCGCGTCCTCAAAGCGCTGGTTGCTGTTCAGAGTGTCCGCAATGAGGAACGGGATGTGGAAGAATATTTCACGGAAGTAGATGGCATACGGATCGCTTAGGGCGAACTCAGGGGGACAGTCGCTGCCATCGCACCCACCCGTGGATTGTGAGTCTGGCGAGAGGAGCGAGTCGAGCCCCCTGGTCACCAGTCTCTGCCTGAGTTGGTCTATCCCTGGCTCCCCTCGCGCTTTTCCAATCCATGTGGAGCCGCACGCTTCCTGTAAGATTTTACCGCGCTTTTTGCATCGCTTCGCGGCCTCCTCCTCTAGCTTGCGCACGTCAAGCTCAAAGTCGCCGATTTGTTTATTTAGCAATACGTTTTGATTGCTCAACTTTTCCCGCTCTTTTGGCGGTAATTTCTTACCTCCATGAAGGTGTCTGTTAAGCTTATCACCGCATTCGCTGCGCTTCTTTTTCAACGCCTCCATCTCGTGATATAGGAGCGAAGGCTTTCCGCTTTTCCAGTATAACAGCGTAGATAAATCCTTAAGAACGAGCAGTGTCGAGACCAATTTATCCGCGCAAGTCGACTTATCACAGACCGTTTCCCCAGATGGAAGCGGAACTGCGATAATACGGAAAGGCTTATTGTTTGATCTGTTTCCATCGTCGTCCTCATCGTAGGACGCCTCGAGGTCGTGGGACTCCTCAAGCATCTCCGTACCAGGAATAATTTGTGGTAGCAGCCATTTGCCGCTCACATTCTGATAGGAATACTTGACCGTCGCAGTCGTCGTAACCTTCTTGTGCCCATCTTTATGCCGCTCCCTCTTCGTCGACTTTTCAGCCCAGAAAATGTAGAGGCGATCCAGGGCATAGAGCAGTGTGACCTCGGCGGCTGGGATCGTCAGGTCCAGCTTCTTCCAGGGGGACCAGCTGGTGGGCGTTATACTCCGCTCCCCGCCGAGTACCGCACTGCGGAGGTAAAAAAGCGCCGGATTGCTGCTGGTCCTCGCGACGACAAAGATCGTCCTCTCACCCTCGCGGACTTTCGGATTGTTCACTGAGGCGATGTGGCCGTCGACGATCTCAAGGCTGGCAAGCTCATCGAGCTTGTCGAAGTAATTGACGTAGGCATCGGTCACGGTCTCGCCGGTGACATCGCCCTGCAACAGCTCATCTCCCAGCTCTTTATATAGCGGTGTCTTCTGTTTTCGCAGGCCCGGGTCGAGGTAGTTTTCCGGGTAGAGAAAGACCTTCCTGTTCGCTTCCCACAAGCGGTAGTGGGATCGCCACGACCATTCATTGTCTGCGACCGGGAAGGTCACCTTTCCATCCGCTTCTAATCCCATGTGGCAGCGCTGGAGATAGCGCTGCAGGGTGTTGAGCCCCTGCTTGACCCTGGAAACCTTGGCCACGCCACTCATCTCGACGTCTATGAGCAGGTAGTCGGAAAGATCCTGAAGGGAATCCATCCCGTCGAAATGGGTCGCGAGCGCATTATTCTTATCTTCTCTGAGTTGGTGTACCAGTAATCCGACCAAGGCATCGCGCTCACGCTCGTTCAGATGATCGCGGATGGGACTAAAGGTCTTTTCCCACTGGTCGTCCGCGTATTTGGATTTGACCACCCCGAGAAGGCTGTGCGCCGCCGCGGTATAGTCATCGAAGCCGGTTGTGTCGTCATGAAGCTTGCAGAGCTGGATTAGCATCTGCACGTCGACACCGAGCTTCGCTGCCAGCTCAAAGCACTTTCGCATCGTGGCCAGAGCGAATACACCCGAGAGGCTTGGTGACATCGCATTGAGATGCTCTTGCAGGGCTTTTACCTGGCTTTCTTCCCAACCGCTGAGGGCCGACAAGGTTTTGATTTCGGCCTCTTTCAGATCACCGAGGGACCACCGCGGGGACAGATCCGCCAGGCTGGAGGCGGTGTTCTTACCCATGGAACCTTGTTTTTCGAACGACTCCACGAGGTGGGAAAACGCGCGGACGGCGCGAACCGTGTCGAGCTTGAGATGGATGTTCGAGCGCACGGGGTCGAAGCCGACCAGGCGTGGGTTTTTCAGCACCGCGTCGAGCCCATCGGCAGTTAGACCGAGCACGTTCGCCTGGTAGAGAAGCAATGCCGCGTCTCGTAATCCGCCGCCCCCCAAGAACTTCGCCGCGCCTCGCTCTTGGTAATTGAGGTCGTCGACAACGCTTGCAACGAGATGCCAGTCCTGGTTGAAGGTGGATGCCAACTGCTGGATCGTCGACTGCATCGCAAAGTCCAGTTCGCGATTCAAGGTATCGGTGATCCCGCCGATCGCAGCAGCCTTGCTCAGCAACTCGTCGCTTATCGCGGCGAGCTTGGAGGCCCTCTCAAAATCCTCGGGCGAATGGTCTGTGGCCGGATCCTGCGTGCGTTGGGCAGGAGAAGGAATATCCAGCGCCGCCATTTCTCCGGCGTTCCACAGTTCCTTCCAGAAGACGGACGAAACCTCCGGGGGTATTTGCAACGTCGCTTGGAGGAGTTTGATCTGCGACAATTGTGTGATTGACTTGCTTTCCAAACCCGTAATATGTCCCTCGATCCTCTTTAAAACGTAGTGCAAGTCCGTGAAGGACCACTCGAGCTTCTTAGCCAAATGGATAAACGGTGCGAGCGCTTCCGTGCTGTCCTTGCCGGGCGTGAAATAGCCTTCGGTTCGCCCCACCCAAGTCCGGAAAACGTCACCGCCCTTGGTAGCGGCAATGACGCTCTCGCCATCCGGGGCCACTACGACTGCCGAGACACTGATTGATTCCTTGCTCAAAGAGCGAAGACTCTCCCACCCGCGATCGCCGTGCCAGCCGTCCGTTGCGCTAACGCCGAGAACTCGCCACCCGGGAGTGATTGCGAGCGCGTTGACCGTGAAATCCGTAACGACGGAGACATCAATCTCCTCCCAAGTCTCGCCGCCATCGCAGGAGCGGAAAACGCCGGCCTGCGTCGACTCCCCGCTTCCGTATTTTATGCGTTGAATCGCGGCGAAGAGCGTGCGGCCGTCGGGGCCTACCGTTACGGCTGTTACTTTGTTGTAGTCACCACTGACGCTGCGCGACCAGGTCAACTCCGCGGAGCGCCAGTCTTCGCCATGGCCGGTAGTCCGAAAAAAAATGCCGTCGTCGGTGCCGGCGAAGACGGTTTTGCCGTCGTGGGTCGCTGCTAATGTAAAGTCGATGACTTCCCCATAGCCCGTGCTGGGAAACTTGCTGTTGTTCCACTTCTTGTTGTTGTCCGCTGTCCAGTGGAGCACACCATCCTTTGACGCGACGAACAGGGTCTTACCTTCGGGGGTTACCGCGATCGCCGAGACCTTCTCTTGCAGATCGGGAAGATCCGATTTCTTCCAAGCCGCGGACCCGTCCTTGACCCAGATTTCGCCGCCCGCGGTGCCCGCGTACACCAGTCCGCCGTCCAGGGTAATCGCCATGGCGGTGACGTCGGACTCTATCTTTCCAAATTCTTCGGCGAGCTGGTCACCGGTCACCAACCCACACAACTCCTCGAACTGTTGCTGATTAATCTCAGCCTCTGAGCGGAAGGCTTTCGCTTCGGCGATAGCGTCCGGATCATGGAGGGCCGCAGCCTTTGCCAGGTCGCGGAGTGTACTACCAACGTCAACGTTCCATTCTTTCTTGTTGGCGACCTCAATGGTTTTATCCACCTCCTCTGCCAAGACGGCTAATTCTTTTAAGTCGGCGTTCGGCAATCCGGTTCCCGGTTGCCGATCCGGAAAGCTCACCTTCAGCCTGACCAGATCCCGGGCCGCATTCGGGGACGCGGAATGCGCCAGCGCGTCGATCACCTGACGGCGGGAGATCCTGGGGAGATTGCCGGGCACGGAAGACGCTCCGGACAACGGGCACCGAACGAGTCCCCTGAATTCGCTCGAGCCGTCATTCGCCTCAATCGCCGCGACGTCGACAACGAGCCCGGCTACACGCAACGCGGCAACTACGCCAGCAGCCTCTTCCGAACTGATCGCGCCCTGGGCAAAGGACCGCAGTTTGATGAACCGCGGCTCCAGCGTGGTGTGGAGCGCGGCGATAAAGTGGATGAGGCCTTCTTGGGTCCAGCCCGGATCGAAGCAGTGTCGCGCCTCGTCGCGCATCGTGCCGGTGGTCAGGTACTCGAGTTGATAGGGACTGAGCCGCGCGTCTTTGAGCCAGTCGGCCCAGTAGTCGACCGCACTCAGGTCCACAAGATTCGAGACTTCAGGGGACTCGAGGCGGTGCGTGCCCTTACCCTTGCCGGTGATGACCCTGAGCAGGGTCAAATACTCTTGCACCTGCAGTCCCAGCACCTGGGCCATCTTGCTGTAGCGATAGAGCCGGGTCAGCGTTCGAGTGTGGAGGGGAATGACCCCGGTTTTCGAGCAATCGTTGTCGTCGAACAAGCTGTTGTTCCGGAGGTGGTCGACGATGGCCTGGAGGTCATCGTTGCCCGCATTGAGGGCCGCCAGGAGGCTGCTGCGGATACCTTGGTTCTCTCGGTCCTGTCCCTGGGGATCCCAGGGCAGCGGTTCCGTCTTCGAATTGGGGTAACCATTGCCTTTCGGGTGATACTCGGTCTTCGCAGAGCCGTCGGGCTGATAAAAGGACGGTATGTTGAAGACGCGGTCGAACAGGGATCGTTTTGTCGGCTTATTCGCAACCCCGGGGGTCGTGCTCATCTCGTACTCGAAGCTGCACAAAACATCGACCGGGAGCTTGTACTTTTTACTGAGCTTTTTGATCAGAACCAGTTTGGACAGTGCGCCGTTCCAGTTACTCGACTCGAACCGATGGTACCCCCCCTCGCCGGCAGCCGGCGAACCGAGCGCTATGTCCAGATCGGCAAAGGTCCAGCCCAACCGCTTGCTGAGGCGAAGAAAACGTTCTAAGTAGTCCATTGTGCGGGGTTCATCCATATTCTGAAAGTGCGGCTCGGAGTGACCATAGTCTTGAATTACCCGTGCCCCATAAGGAGGAAGCTTTATCCGCAGCAGATCCTCGAGTTCGTCAGCCTGCAGTCCTGTTTGGGTTAGAAATTTTTTGACCCACCCCCAATGACGACGCTTGCCCCAACGTTCAGCTTCGAGGTCGATGCGAGTAACAGACCGGATAAGCGAGGACTCGAGCGGAGAGAGACCGAGCGCTTCGGCAACCCAGGCATTGTTATCCTGTCCAAAGGTCTCGTAAATATCCGCCAACTCGACGCCGAAATGAGCGAGATAGGTGCGGATCCGCTCCAGCGGCACGTTGTAGGGAAGGTTCAAAGGGAAGAACGCGGCAGCGAGTTGCTGTAGTGGATCCTTGCCGGGGTCCGTCTTCAGTTTATTCGTCATCACCTCGTTGACGATCTCAAGATAAGGCACCTCGGTGGTGGTGTTCTTCGCGTCGAGTTCAATTTCCCACAGGTCGGGCCGGCGATTTTCGAGCTTTAGATCTTCCAGACCTTCCCAATTATTCTGGTCCCCCTTGGTGATCTTGGTCTCGATCAACCGCATGAGATCGACGAAGTAAGCAGCGGGACTGAGGATGGAACTGTCATGGTCGACCGGCCCGGCGCCCTCCGTCTTCTTGAACAGCTCTCGATAACTCGGGAACTCGTTACCTTTATCATCAGACCGCAACTCCTCGCGGATCGCATGACGATTGCACGTTTGAAAAGGGGACGAGGCGATGCTTTGGATGTTGGCGTACTCGTGGATGTTGAGGGATGATTGGGATTTTTTTTTCGTTGCCATGATGGTGAGTTCCCGGGTGGGGTAGGATAATTAGAGAGAAGTGTGGACAGATTGATGTCGGGAGTTTTATAAGGACGATCTGTGTCCGCTACGGCCCTGGCATATGTTTGAAAGGATTAGGGCTAAGTTTTGACGTTAACTTAGACATGTTCGAGGCCACGCCGGCTTCGGCAATGTTGAGCTCAAGGCCAGCTCGCAAGGAAGTGGCGACAGCTAACTCATGTATCCTCATTTCTTTCGGACCGAGATTCGGATTCACAATACCAGCTGGCACGTGGAGCAGTTCTCTGCCTATCTCTAGTACGTCTAAATTGCGATCCCAAAACGACTTATCGACGTGTTCACCCAGATTTAGATCTTTGATTTTCTGATCGTAGCCATGGTCCTCCACAAGTGATTGCCAACCTTTTTTGCGTTTACCGTGCTCAAGAATCTCACGCATTCTGAGAGCGTGTTTAGCCTCTTGCGAAGATCCTGCCCTTTCCCGATGCAGCGTCTCTCGCATCTCTGCGGATGGTGCTTCAGGCCGAGACTGTCTATCCTCCAAGTAATGAGTAAGTGAGCTTGCAGCCAGCGACTCAGCTGCGCGATCGGCTTTATCGCCGATAGATGCTTTGTCTTTGTAGAAAAACGTATCGACAGCATCTTTAGCCTTTGCTGGTACCTCTTTGAGCGCGTTCGCAGCTTGCCCCTTCTTTCCCCACAATCGCTTTATCTTGCTTGGCGTTCGCTTCAACCCGCGCAACATCTTCCCCGGGGTTCGTTTGATCCCCCGTCCGATCTGCTTTAGTGTGCCGCCAATCTTGCTTAGCGCGGACGAGTCGGACTCAAAACTGAGATCGGGCGGACGGTTCCAACCACTCTTTGACTGCGGATGTGGGCGCACGCTGCTTGCTCGATTAAGACCTTGTTTGTCGACGAAATGAATTGGATTTCCACCGACAAACGCATACAAGTTCAGCACATCCACCGTCCCCGCCGGATCCGGACTCGTCCATCGACCCAGCCATGGCGCGTAGTAGCGCGCACCGTAGTAGTAGAGCCCGGTCGCATCATCGCGCTCCTTGCCGGAGTAGCGGTATCGTTTCGGCGTGTCGGTCTGGTTTCGTACCGCCTGGTAGGAGGTGCTGCCATAGGGTGTGTACTCCTCATAGGAGATGATGTTCGCCTCTTCATCCAACTCCAGGCTCACGGAATCGAGGTGGTTTCCGAGCAGGTAGTGGATGAGTTCTTTTTTCCCCTTGTCGATGCCCTGGGTGCGCTTCTCCACCAAGGCGATGCGTTGCTGGTCGTCGACGACGTGCACCGTCGTGCGCTCTAAAGTCGATCGGCCTGGGTCGCTGTTATATTCGCGGTAGACCTCAAAGCCGCCTAAGTAGATGCGTTCCTTCGCCCGTTGCGGCGTGACCTCTGGATCAGCGTGGCCCTCTGTGGTCTTGCGCACCCGCTGCCCATGAGCGTCGTAAACATAATACGTCATCACGGGCGTGCCGCCATCATCTCTCACCTGCTGCGACGTCGCCTGAAGCTGGTCCCGATAGTCCCAGCGCATAAGGGGCAGATGGGGCATACTGCGAATGTTGCCGTACCGGTCGTACTCGTAACGTTCCGGAAGCGTCGACGCCTTCACGTGGTGCGGCGGACACGGACTCTCAGGGTCATGGACGTCGCTGGGCCGGCCGGTGCTGAGGAGACGGTTACTATCAACGGCGTACTGATATCAACGATTCCAGCCCGGTTTGGCCGGGTCAGTGCCGCGGTGTCTCATAGACAGGATATTCCCCACCGCATCGTAGTCGTAGGATTCGACATACCTCCCCATGGCGTTGCCGTCATTGGATGACCAGTCGATCCCAACGCGGGGCGTGTCATCGTGGGAGGAAGAAACCGGCGATCCGCCTTGCCCCAAGTGCTCGCGACCCGTAGCTTCAATCAACCGGTAAAGGGCGTCATAGGCATATTTGGCACTCGCTTCGACACGCTGGTTGCGGAAGTAGGCGGTCGGCTGGGCGTCATCACGGATCGCCGTGATATTCCCGACGGGGTCGTAGGTGTATTGAAGGTCCTGCAAATTGTTTCTGCCTTCGCCATCCGATGTTGTTTCCAGGCGGATTAATCGGAAAGTATTGTCGTCGTAGGTATTTCTAGTAACGACGCCATTGCCGTACTGGATTTCTTTCCTCTGTCCTTTCGGGTTGTAGCTGATCTCTTTTACGAAGGGCGTCGCGGTCTTGTCGTTTGCCGCGGCGAGCTTGACGTCGAGCTGTTTCAGCCATCCTTCGGGGTGGTATTGGGGCGTCGAGATGCTGCGATCGGGGTGCGTCTCACGGGTGATGCGACCCAACGCGTCATGAATCCACTCCGTTACGAACTCTTCGTCCTCCAACAACACGTCCTCGCCCGATTTGGGCCAGTTGGCTTCCTGTTTGTACTCCTTCCGCAGCCGCCGCGTGGTCTTGTGCAGTTCCCCCTTGATGTCGTAAGAATTGAAATGAACAACCCCGGCCTGGTCGTAATGACGCACGAGCTTACCGCGTAGATTGTGCTTCTTATCGTCAGCCTGTCCTTCGCCGTAGACCGTTCTTTCGACGGCGTGGTCCAGCGGCTTGTCGCCGTCACCGCCTTTTACATGAACTTCAACTAGACGGTGCAATGCATCGTATCTCGTCGTGGTGTGAAAGTTGCGGCTGTTCCAGGCGTGGATCGGTCTGCCCATCGCATCGTGCAGCGCCCAGCGTTCGCCGGCGTCGGCGCTTTTCGTCCACAGGACCGTGCCGGTCATGTCGTAGACGTGTTGGAAGTTCCGATGCTCCTTCTTCCCCTCCTTCTTGTTCTTCAGGTTCAACTTGAAGAGCTTCGGATCGGTACTCGAGAGTTCGTTCCCCTGAATGTCTAGTTCGTGACGGGTGACGAGCTTCTTGGTGCTGTCCAATTGCTCGAGTTCCTTGGCGCCTTCCAACTGCTGGATGATCTGGAAGGCTCGGCCCTGGGTATCGAGGACATGCGTTTCCGGCGTATTGAAGTACGGCGAGTTCTTTCGAGCGTGACCGACAAGAATTGTTGCCATTTCGGTGACCTTCTTCATTTGCACCCCTGAAATTGTCTCAGGTAAAGGATCACCCAGTAGTGCTTTTAACTCTTGAAGCGTTATAGCTCGATCAGAAGATATTCCGTCTTCCCTCTTATCTGCAATCATCTTTCCATCCGCGTCGAACACCCGGAAGTGCAGCTTCCCACCCAATTGGCCGATGATTACCAAAGACTCTCCGTGGTCTCGGCCGTCTTCCAGTTGCTTGGGATCGGACACCAAACGAAGGTTATATCCGTCCGTGTCGTTTTCATCGTAGTGCTTTTCCTCCCAGGGCGTGAATTCGACCTTGGAAAAGAACCCGTCCGGGTTCGTAACGCGCACCACACGCAGGAGCGGATCGTAGTGCGTGACGTGAGTGACACCGTGCTGGTTCAACTTCGGCTCCGGGATGTATTCCACTGTTGCGGTATAGAACGGCTCGTACTGTTTGACCGGTTTGCCCTTGTTGTTGTAGACGGTGCGACCCGAGGTCAGCCAGCGTACTTCGGCCGGTGCCTCGACCAGGTTACCGTTTGCATCGAACCCAAACGCCAGGCCGGGACCCGCTTTGACCTTGGTCTGCAACGCCCGACCGAAACCGTCGGAGTATGCGATGTGTACGTGGATCTTCGGCGCTTCATCCGCCTTAAGGTCGTGGACATGCGTCTCGCGTTGCAAGGCGACGGAGTGAGGCGGTAGATTGTCGACGTATCCGAGTTCGTAGTAGAAATAACTGGTTGCCTGCTGGAGATAACGGCCGGGAAACTCAAATACGTCAGCGGCACAGGCATCCACGCAGAAGATATGCGAGGCGAGGGGCGCGTCCCCATCTCGCAGCTTGCCGTCTTCCTGCTTATAGATCGACGTGGCGATGACCATGCCCAGCGGATCGAACAAGACTTCGGATTTATTGCCGTTGATATCCGTGACGCGCCACGGCTGCAGCGCGTGGTAATCGATTTCCGCGCGGGTTTGGTTGCCGAGGGCGTCGGTGACGGTGATGGGTACGAGCTGATATTCGTCGTAAGTGACGTGGGTGCAGATTCCGACGGGGTCGACGGTCCTGTTTGGCAGGTAGAAGCCCTCGTTGTTTTGATAGTGCTGGACCAGTCCGGGGTTCCACCAGTACCCGTCTTCTTTCAGCCCGTACCTGGCTTCGGTCAGGATGCCGGTTAGGTTCTTCGCGCTCACTTTGTCGGCAAAAACGTCTGCCACTGCGTCCTTGGAGAAAACCGCGGTTTCGCTGTGATGGTGCAGTTCGTGCGCAGCCACTGCACGAAAATCGAGCGGCTTCTCCAGCGCATGATCCCAGTAGAAATGTCTTTTCCAGGAAAGCAGGCGCGCCTGCGGGTCTTTTCCTGTCACCGTTTGCTCGAAAGGGATTTCATTGCGTAACGCCTCTTCCAGATGCGAGGCGATCTGGGACGCCTTGAGAAGGTTGTGGCCATCCGCTTGGAGGCCGCCGATTTCGTACTCCTTCTCCTCACAGGGGATGCCCACTAGATAGAAGTCTTTTGTCGCGTCCTGGCCGGGATCGACATTGATAAACGCATCAACCGTCGCCAGCGCCTTGAGGTGGGACGGTTGTTGTTCCGGGTGCACGTCCGTCCCATCTCGCCGCGGGTAAAAAACATGACAGGACTTGCGCACGTGCCCGTAGTCATCGACGTCGACCGTAAAACCGTGCTCGACGCGCGGATCTTCCGGGTTACGTTCGTAGTGCCAGGAGATCTCCTCGCTGGGGTGGACAAAACAAACCGCGTGCTTTTGATCCTCCATCGGCTGAAGAAGGCGGATCTTAAAATTGGACTCGGTGACGGCGTAGGGATGCTCGTCGAGCTTGGGGTTTTTTAGTTTTGGGTTTCGCTTGTGGTCCTGACCGTAGATTTCCTCCCGCAGCTTGTGCCCGTGCAGGGCGCGGTAGACCTCGCCGATCGTTTCCGGCTGTGGCGCGAATGTGGCCTCATCGAGCGCGCTGTCGGGCAGATGGTCGTGATCGCTGTCCGAATCCTCCTCGTAGTAGTGGCCCAGACAGGGCTGATCCTGAGAGCTATTTTTCCGCCGGTAGTGGTCGGACAGTCGCCCTTGTGCAACCTGGGCACCGGTGTGGTACCAGGATCGTGTATAGACCGGGGCCACGTAGTGGTCTTTGTCTACGTTGTACGCGCAGTGCTCTTCGTCTTCGGCAACCCATGTCTGGTGGGCGTCGAAAGTTTCGGTGTCCCACTGCTCGACGTAGCCGAAGCCGCGAAACTCGCGTTCATCGGGGTCATAGTATCCATCGTGGTAGGCGTAGCGGGTGACGAGCCGCGAGCCGGCGATCTTGTCGGTGACTTCGACGGATTCGATCACTTGCACCGGGAACGACAGCCGCGTGGCCCAGGGCTTACCCGCCTTCCGGTCCACGAGGTAATACTTGGTGGATGCCGCGTAGTGGATGTTTTTCATCGCACCCATGTTGTTGTCGATCCGGATCAGCAGGTGCGGTTTCCCGGCCGTATTGAAGTCGAAGTATTCATGGCGAAAACGCAGGTCGGGGCCTCGCGTGGTCAGTATCAGGCAGGCGGTGCCGTTGCCGAGGACGTCGGCGAAACGAATGTGGTCGAGATTGTCGTAGCCCTGGGGCAGGGCCAGCTCCTCCATCTCGGCAAAGCCGTTGCCGCTCTGATTACGATAGATCTGGAGGCGATCGTGGCACGCGTAGACCAGATCGGTGGTGCCCGAACCGTCAATATCAGTGAGCAACAAGCGGGCGGGATCGAGCTGGCCGCCAAAGTCCGGGGCATTCTCGAGGATCACCTTCTCCCCGAACCGGCCGTAACCCAGGTGTGGCCAGCACTCCACGCTGGCGCTGCGAATGCGCACCAGGTGATTGCCGCCGTCGCCGATCAAATCGGCGAAGCCGACGTGTTCGACCGGGGAGCCCTGGCGGGTCAGCGGCAGCTCGTTCTCCCGTTGCCGAACGGTCGCCGGGGCAAAGCCGTGCTTGCCTTGCGAGGGGTAGACCTTGACGGCATTGGCTTCAAACATCACCAGGTCGGCAAGGCCATCGCCGGTGACATCGGCCATTTGCCGGCCCTCACTGAAGACATCGATGGGATAAGCAGGAAAGGCACAAAATGGCTCCCAGGTTTCTGCCACGGGATTGCTCTCAAAATACCCACTGCCGGCGGGCGTCTGCGCCACCAGGTCGAGCTTGCCGTCGCCGCCCAGATCGAGCAGCGCGTACTGCCCGCTCTCGAGGTTGCGGTCGATGGGAAAGTGGGCGGGCGCGATCGGCGAGGCGTAATGCCCACCGCCCTGGGGCCGGGAGTAGAGGGTAGTGTGTTCGTTGCTGTGGAGGATCCCCGGTAAACCGTCGCCGTAGAGGTCGACCAGTTCATCAATGGGCTGATGCAGTGCGCCGTTGTCTCCATTGGCCGCCGCGTGGGTCAGGCGCCGAAAAACCGGGGCGTTAGCCGGTTGCGAATAGGTCAGGTCCAGCGGCGGCATCGCCTTGTGGTGAATGACCCCCTCATGGTCTTTACGATAGCCGACCTGGCTTACTCTCGCGAGTAAAGACAGGCAGGGCGTTTCCGTGTACGTAAGATGGGTCCCATGCACCAGGAACGGGACATCATCGCCGAAGCGATGAAACAGCAGGATGCGACGGCACAACCGTTGGGTGCGGATCTCGAACCCGGCGCGATACGAGGAGAACGGGTCCTCCCTGAGTTTCCAAGTTTCGTTCGTATCGTGGACGAGCTGATCCAGTGTATCGGAACGCCGCTCGCCGTAATCAAAGAGCAGCTCGAAATGCCATCCGTCCGTTTTCCCGGCGGGATGATTGCCGTACTTGATTTTCCGAATGTATTTATTGGTCTTGTCATCCGCATATTCGTAGGCGATCCGGTTGCCCTTGGCGTCGTACGTACATTCGAGCAACCATTGAAAGACACGGCACGGATTGGCGGGATCGGCGACCCGCGCGCCGTCGCGCTCGCCGTAGATACTGGTGACGTTGTCTTTGGTGGTCACCCGCCAGTGGGTGTCGCGATCTTCGTTTCGCACCCACCGCTCGATCCTGGCGAAAAGCCCTTCGGTCCGCGGCCGGTACAGAGTAATCGTATAGTTGTTGTCCTTATCGGCGCGTTCTTCCCGTTTCCATTCGCCGTTCTTTTTGACCAGTTTGGGCACCAGGTCATCGGCATTGGAGATGAGGAAGGTGTCTGTGTCGTCGTATTTTGGAAACCCTTTTTCCGTCTTCCGGGAAATGTTGGGGATGGCAAGGCTGAAACCGATCCCAAAGACGCCATTACCGGAACCCGAGCTGTAATCGAGGCTGAGCTGGGGTTCGAACCCGCGGCAAGGCGTGGTGGGGATCGGAATGGAAAACGTTGCGGTGCCGGAGAATGCATTGGGTTGAAAAGTCTCGCCGATCCCTTTCACGGCACCACCCCCTTTGGGCAGGGACACGTTCGGCACCGCAATTTTTCTGCTATTGCTCATACCCGCCTATCTTGTTGATCGTGGTTTGACTCGTTCGCCGGGATGGCGACACCGTAGGCAGTCCACGGCGGTAATTGGATCCGGCATGTTGGTTAGCGCAATTAGGCCACAACACGAGAATGGAGTGCTTGATAGCATGTGCGATGGGTACTCTAGTCTATTAAAAACTCTTGGGCTAGTAACCATTGTCCAGGTGCGGAAAAAGGTCCACTCAGCATTAAGACTGACGCTAGAAGTACCGCAAATTATCCCCACCAAAACGGTACTGATCCGATGGTTATTGTGGGGCCGTTGTGTGCGGCCCGGACGTATTTTTGTCTACCAGCAACGGATGGCTCTGGAGAGTTGGGGGCCCAACTGTCAGGTCGTGGTTTCGCCCAAAAACAAACAGCGCTTCATTGCAGACGACAGTCAGTAGTGACGCGCTGCAGCACCAACCGCAGGATCGTTGTCGCAACGCGCCTCCTGGAAGAAAGAAACAGCCACCAGTAAACTTGCTGATTACAAAAGCTTTGTTTGGATTCTTTACGATACTATTTCGTTGTCCACCGGAAAGAAAACAATGAAGAGAGCAATTCTTGCATTCGTGGCACTGCTTGCCTTGGTAACCTCATTGAGCAGGGCCGAGGACCTGCGGAAGTTGGCGCTGGACGACGTTTCTTCGATCAGCCCGAAGATCGAGGCTGATACCGAGGTAAAGGTCGAAGGCAGAAGTTCTGTAAGAATTACTGCGCAGTGGCCCACCACTGTGTATTTAGGCGAGATCGTTGATCTCGATGTCGAAAACGCGGAGCTAATCTATTCAGCCAAAGTAAAGACTGCTCTCGATGGGTCGGCGTTTCTGGAAATGTGGGCACACGTCGGAGGTGGCCAATATTTCTCGAGAGGCACGCACGATCACGTCGGAGGTAAATCCGAGTGGAAGACCATACGCACCCCCTTTTTGTTCCAGCAAGGACAGAAACCGGACAAGCTTACGCTCAACCTTGTTATCGACGGCACAGGCACCGTGTGGGTTGACGACATTGTTCTGTCCATGGAACGCTTGAAGTAAGTGTGTGACACAGCAGTGTGGCAGCCGGTGCCGGGTTGACGGCATAACACCAGGAAACTTTCGACTCCGCTCCCGGTCAGTTTGCTTACACTTTCCCGACAAATCGCCATGTCTCCCAGCGCCTCAGCACAACAACGGCAACGCCTCGATAGACTTTTTGCCACTCACGGGCTGGTGTGTGACGTTGTGTGGCGGTGAGGCGGCCCAAGCCGTGAGTCTGATATCCGTTATCCTCTGCACCCTCGACGAAGCGCCGGTATTGCGAAGATTGCTCGCCGACCTGCAGGACGAGGACATGGAGCACGAAGTCATTTGCGTGGACGGTGGCAGCCGCGACGATACCGTGGACATCGCTGCCGCTTATGGATGCCGCGTCCTGTCGAGCGCACCGGGCCGGGGTCAACAGCTGAGCCTTGGGGCCGGCGCTGCCAGAGGGGACCTACTGCTGTTCCTGCACGCCGACTGCCGGTTTCCTCGCAACGGGCTCCGCGCCGTGGCGGCTACACTGACCCGGCGGCCGGAATGCGTGGGCGGCAACTTTCGCTTGCTGTTTGATGGAGACGATGAATTTAGCCGTTGGCTAACCGGTTTCTACGCACGTATCCGCGCCCGCGGATTGTACTACGGCGATAGCGGCATCTTCGTGCGTCGGCAAGTCTACCAGGCGCTCGGTGGGCTGCGCCCCATCGCATTGATGGAAGATTATGATTTCGTGCGGCGCATGGAGCGCAGCGGCGACACCGTGTGTATAGACCAACCGCCGCTGGTGACGTCATCACGCCGATTTCGGCGCCGCCGGTCCTGGTCGATCGTTGGCGGCTGGCTGTTGCTCCATGGTTTGTTTCACCTGCGCGTCCCGCCGGCGATATTGGCCCGCTTGTACCGATCCGCGCGCCACGAGCGCCACGTTGATTCGCCGTCTGGCAAACTTAGCATGATTCTTCCGCGTCGGCGCTAACCCGCACCGCCACGATTACCTAGCTGTTAACCGGATCCGGTATCGTTCAACGACCAGTCGTAGTCATACTCGCTGACCACGCGAGCGTTGCCGAGGCGTTGTTTCAGCGCCGGTTCCGCATATTGTTTCAGGTGCTCGATGACCGCCGCTTGGGAAGCGCCGAAATCCGATCTAAACCAGTTGTATACGCTGGATAAGCGGAGACTGCCATCTTCCTTGAAAGCCACGCCGCGTGGATGGTTAACGTATGCCTTCGCACCCCGGTTGAGTAATGCTTCGCTGTTTTCTGCGGTGAAAGACTCGCGTTGGAGGTTGGGGCATCCTAGCGAAGCGCAGTTAAGCGCGTAGTGAATGCGAGGATCCCGCCAGATAGGTCGCAGGATGCGGTGCTCGATGTCATTCAGACTGAGTGGTTTGTCTTCTACTTTTAGCACCCGCGCCTTCCACGGCCCCCGTTTGAGAAATCGTCCCAAATGAATCTTGCGTATACTCGTCACGGGATAGTGGTTCAGAACGATGTGCACGGTTTTCGCGTTATACAGATTGATCCAGTACGCTAATTGCTGGCGGCGCGCCAAGCCGCTCACTTTCAGCTTTTGTAATCTTCCCAGGTAGGAATCCAGCGCCTTCTGGTCCTCCGGAGTGACACCGCGATAGTTAAAACGGTTAATGCCACTCTCGTCGGGGACAACATAGCGTTCGAGTATCCGATCCCAGGCAGTGTGATCCACTCGCTGCCTGGCTGGTTCCGCATGCGTCAACCACACCTCCCAAATCCTGGCTTTGGGGGCAAACAGCGATTCCAAGGAAAAACCGTACAACAACGGTACACAGAACAATGTGCAAAGGATCGTTCTTTCCATCTGCGGGTTAACAAAGATAAAGTGAAACGGACCGGCGACACCTCGTTAAGTTCCGCAGCGTGGGTCCACACGCGACATCGGATCTCTACATTCTGGGATGTTCGACCGCGTTTTCACTTGCGCTGCTGCAGTAGACACACCGCTTCTATCTCCCGCTGCGCGGGAGCCGCCGATGTGTAGGACACACAAGTGCTGCGGAGCATAGGACGTGCGGGAGAGACCTCTAGCCTGCGACCACCTGATTAAAAGACAGAGCTGCCATTATTAATTGTTTAGTAATTCAATCACTTCTAACGCTTGCCATTTCGAAACCACCACATAATTGGCGGAAAACGGGCGCACACGGTCGCCGCGTTGGCACAAATCTGGCACACGAATTGTTCTATATATCGATATACGATATAATTATCATATATGATCAGGAACATCGCGGGTAAGGCAACCCAGGATATATACGACGGCATGAACAGTCGTCACGCTCGAAGTGTTCCTCGCGAGCTGCACGGCAAAGCCATCCGCTTACTCGACCAGATCAACGCGGCCCCTACCCTCGAGCTCCTCCGCACTCCGCCGAGCAATCGCCTCGAGAAACTGCGTGGCGACTGGGCTGGATACCGGAGCCTGCGGATCAACGATCAATGGCGCATCGTATTTCGTTGGGAAGGCAGCGACGCCGTAGATGTGGAAATCGTGGATTATCACAGGTAACTAAATATGCTTCCGAAAAACCGACCACCCACACACCCAGGCGAGATGCTCTTGAAAGAGTTTCTCGAACCACTGGAAATGAGCCAAAAACAGTTCGCCCATCACCTGCGCTGGACCTATGCGCGACTCAATGAGATTGTTAACGGCCGGCGCAATGTCAGCGCGGATTCGGCCTTGGCATTTGGGGAAGCTCTTGGAACCGGTCCGGAGTTCTGGCTGAACCTGCAGCGAGATTGGGACTTGTGGCACGCCAGGAATGCGCACGAGCGGGTGCCACGGCTGCGGACAGCAAGTTGATAGTGTTAAAGTAATCGAATTTGATCAAGCCCATTCGTTGGGCCGCATCGTAAGCGAAAGCTGATATTCAATCCGTAAGCAATCTACTTTATTTTTGTCCGACACATAGGACAGGAGTCGGTCAGTTCCGGGCATTCGAACACATCGAAACTTTGACCTTATGAAGGGCCGGTGCATGAGTGTGAAAACGCGAAAAATTAAGAGGCTGTTGGGACAGCACTGCACTTCGTTCATCAGCAGACACAACTCTAACCACCGAAGGTCCACTTATGGCGTGGTAATCAAACAAAAGAAATCACCAATCCCACCAACAATTTTGATTCAACGTTTTCACACAGGCTGTACTCGTTGCCGACGTTCGCAGAATCTGGACGAACTGGTGCTTACGACCCACAGCGGGTATTTGACTCTCACCACTTGAACGTCCGGTTCTATTCTCGATTTGACGATCGGTGAAAAAACAGAATGCTCCCTTAGGCCAACCGCGGTAGGCGAACTCGCTGACCGTAGGCACGGCCTTAATTACCCACCATGACGCTAGGTTGCAGGTGACGTATCCAGAGGCCTATCGTCGTGATCTTAAAATATTGGGTTCGTGATAGGGAGCATCCAGAGATGGATCCCATACCTCAAGCAGGCCGACAGACTTGTTACCGCCGCGCAGTCGTTTGGCTCGGGAACCAACAGCGCACCGCTGGCCCTCACGCCTTATTTCCCCCACAGACCACACATTTCATACGGACGCGATTTCGCGCTCTGTTTGGATGTCTTTGTAACGCCTTGATATGCCACGGGATGCCGAACTACATTCGAGGTGGCACGGTTTGTGGATTTAAAGACGGGTACACGAGATAGCTGAATGGAGGACATTCCGATGATCCAGCGCAACCTGACAAGGTTATCGGTCCTTTCCCTGACATCCGCTATGGCGGTGCTAGGTTGCGCGTCCACGTCGATGGGACCTGTGGCGCCTCCAGCTTCGATCGTCCAAAGTGCTGAGCAGGGAGATGTGAAAGCTCAATACATGCTTGGCCATATCTACGACGAGGGGTATTACGAAAAGAATACTGTAGGTCGAGATATGGAAAAAGCAGTGCATTGGTGGCGTAAATCGGCGGAAGCTGGTCACCCGGATGCGCAGTACCAACTTGCAGAGTTGTACGGGGAGGGTCGGGGTGTTGGTAAAGATCACGGAGAATCAAAGAGGTGGTACCGGAAAGCGGCTTGGCAGGGTCACAAGAAGGCTATGGATAAGTTTCTTGAGCTAGAAGAAATCGACAGGCAAAAACAAGAGGTCGGAAAATGGCTTGAGGAAAACAAGCCAAGGATTGACCGCTTGATTCAAGCAGCGGAGCAAGGGGAGTGGGAGAAACAATACGAACTAGGGAAGAGATATCAAGTTGGACTAGGGGTTGTTCAAGATTCGGTACAAGCTGAAAAGTGGCTGCGAGCTTCCGCTCAAAGTCGATTTGGAACATTAGGGATCGTGGCTCCTCCTGCGGCCTCTGAGACTGAGGTGTTAGCTTCTAGAGTGGTCAATTCGCGCGGTGGGTATAGCGTTGACTTACCGGCAACGGGTACCCCTGCTGATGCGGCGATCATATTGATTTATGCCGGTGCACTTCTAGGTAAGACAGTTGAGCATGTAGCGGACACGATGCGTGCGAAAAAAGCTAAGAAAGCCTTACAGAAACATGTTCGGGTATCGAATGTTGTATACGAGATTGAAAAACGCGTGTTCGTAGCAGTGAGTGACGAGCTGAGTAATCCGGTCAGGCGCGTGGTATGGGCCAGCGAGGAAAACGATTATCGTTACGTGCACGATCAAGGGATTGATACAGTTTTAGAGGTGACACTCCAAATGATCGGATTAATGGAGCATGGAACCCGTGGCTCTGAGCAATTCGGTCTGGTGATAGGCGCTCGCTCGCGACTGATTAATACTGCGGACGGCTCCGTGATAGATGAAAACGATTTTCGCCATAATGGTGCGGATCGAGAGACTTCAGACTGGTTGGCTGATAACGCCACCATACTTCATGAAGCGATCGAAGTCGGAGAAGACGATCTCGCGCAACAGATTATAAAGAAAATGTTTGGTATAGATAATCGTTTAAATAGTCATTAGAAACCAAGCAGCGTATCAACCAGCCGTTCGATTCTGATTGGCGAACGGCAGGTTTTGGCCGTGAGTTTTCGATAGAAGTCAAAACAGCGGGAGCATAATTTCACAATGTAGGGAACTAGCGCTTTCGACCCGTGAAGGCGCCGTTCACATTGATCACACCCGTATGACCGGTCTATACGAAGGACCGGACCAGAGAAAACCGTAAATCAATCGCCCCTGATCCACTACTGTCCCATAAACTCGTTTATCGTCTAAAGCCATAATGAACACTCGGAGGAAAAGATCGACAACATATTGTTTTTCGTTGTCTTTGCGCTACGTCGTTGAATCCTTCTGGTGGGTATCGTCGCGCGATTGATTTCAAATCTCTATATCTTATGGTTTCAGCCAAGGCCTTGTAGCCAAAGGAGTTGTAGCGTCGACCTTCATTCTTTGTGGGACAGCAACGCACCTAACCCTGCTGAATTTGACCCTGTCGATGAATAATGGAGTCTCCGGTAAACCCAGGACACTTCAGTTGGAATTAGCGCGGGCGCTATCTATCTTGCCGGTGACCTAGATCAAGGCATTCGTATTGATTAAGAACAGACAATTCAACTGTATTGGATGAGTATTCGTGGGAACGTATAAGAATAGGCCAAGTTAGCAATAATTCAGTCAACGAAACAAACGGCGTATGCATCGTGATTCTGAACACGATTCTTAGCTCGCATCGACAACGTAAAGCTGCTACGTTCGTTACTCACAAATTGTGCAACGGGACTAACCGACCACGGCAACGGCGCAAGCCCATAGTTTGCCGCCCTATGAGCGTAACGTGCTTGCTCGCCGCATCCGTATGGCAGGCAGGTGAAGCCGCTCCCATTACCGGTAAGCCTCCGGACTTCCCACTCGGCTCGCCGCCGCAGTATCGCATCCCTTCGGTGACCCCTGTTTGGACTATGAATGAGAAACGGAACGCTGTCATCGCGCAAAGGGACAGCGGCATCGGGAGTCGTCTCAAGCGGGCGCTCGATCGAGTCAGGGCGGCGGGCCTTGACCGCGCCAATGCGCGTGCGCGCAATATCGAGCGCTTCAACGACACGGCGACGAAATTTGATGCCGACGGGTACGTACAGGTCTATATCAGGCTGGAGTCGACGGACGACACAGCCATTCAGCGGTTGAGGGGGTTCGAAGCGCGCGTCGAGCTCGTCAACTATGGCCTGCGCATCGTCCAGGCCTGGGTGCCCATAGACCGGGTGGAGGAACTTGCCGCCGAGGATTTCGTTTTAAAGGTCGAGCTGCCCTCCTACGGAAGACCGCGCACCGGCAGCGCGACGACCGAGGGCGATGCCGTACTGCGGGCGGGAGAGCTGCGCATGCTGGGTGTCGACGGTTCGGGGGTCAAGGTTGGGATCATTTCCGACGGCGCGAACGACTGGCCAGATTCCCAGGCTCTCGGCGATCTGCCCGCCGCCGGCATCACGGAATTCGGCAGCTGCACTAAGGAACCGGCGGACCCGACGAACTGCCTACCGGAGAGAGACTGCAACGAGGGAACCGCCTTGGCGGAGATCATCCACGATATCGCGCCGGGTGCCGCGATTGCCGTCGGCGCGGCGTCGACGAGTCTCGAGTTCATTCAGCGCATCTCCGACCTAGTCAACAGCTTCGGCGCCCACATCGTCGCCGATGACCTCGCATTTTTCGGCGAGCCGTATTTCGAAGACGGCGATATTGCCGACGCCGTGGCGGCGGTACTGGGGCAAGTTGTTTATGTCTCGGCGGCTGGCAACAGCGCCCTGAATCACAACGAAGCGACGTATCTGGATGTCGATCCATCGGACTCAAGCGTGAATTTGCATGACTTCGGCGCGCGCGCCGGCGGATCACCAGACTGGGCGCTGCCGGTGTATGCGGAGCAGTATGGCTTGGCGTATGCCTTCCTGCAATGGAACGATCCCTTCGGCGGGTCATCCAACGACTACGACCTCTACGTCGACATATACGATGTCAACACGAACGACTATCTCGGCACTTTGGCTTCCGACGATGTTCAGAACGGCACCCAGGACCCATTCGAGGCGACCGGTATCTGCAATCCATTCGCGGATCCTGTCTGGGCGTTGTTTTACGTCAACCGTTTCAGTGGCGGATCCAGGGAGCTCGAGATCTTCGTGCGGACCAACGCGGGCTCCTCGCTCGTAGCCTACAATGACCCCCAAGGCAGCGTCTTCGGCCACCCGGCCGTCCCGGGGGCGGTGGCCACCGGCGCCATAGACGTCTCCGACCCGGGGAACGATGATATCGAGTGGTTCAGCGCCTGGGGGTCATCGAACGTCTACTTCCCGTCGTTCCAGTCGCGCGCTAAACCCGATCTCGTTGCCGTGGACGGCGTGGCCGTGACCGGGGTCGGCGGATTCGTAAGCACATTCTTTGGCACATCCGCAGCTGCATCCCATGTCGCGGGCATCGCTGCATTGCTGATGCAGGCCATGCCACACGCGACGCCGTCCCAGATTCGGGCCGCTTTGCTTGGCGGCACCGTTGATCTGGGCGCCCCAGGTCGCGACAACGTATACGGCGAAGGCCGCATCGACAGTGTTTTGGCCGCGGCGCTGCTAGACTCCGACGGAGACGGCACTCTCAACGGCTCCGACGACGACGACGACAACGACGGGCTGCTGGATGGGGACGAAGCGGGCGTGGGCGGCGACCCGTTCGACCCGGACAGCGACGACGACGGCATTGTGGATGGCCTGGATCGGGACCCCGACGACACCGGCAATGTCCTGGCCAGTTGTGTGAGCCCCGACGCCACGCTCAATGTGACCATTGCCGCGACCATGACCTGTGCGGCGACCAACTCGATCACCGTTATTGCCCCGGCGGCGGTGGATGCCGGTGGCGATCTGCTGATGATCTCGCCGGCGGTGAACTTTCAGCAGTTCAGTGTCGATCGCACCGGCAAGATCAAGGTGATTTCCCAGGACCCAACGGCGCCGATTCCGTCACCGTAAACACCGTAAACCGTTCGTACTTGATTGAATCCTTGGACGATGCCGCCGATCTCCTAGAACCCGGAAGGTCGGCTACGAGTGATACACCGGCCGTTCGAAGGTCATAATTTCAATATGTTCGAATACCCGGAACTGGCCGGTTTGAGTCTTTTCGGACTCAAGTTGACTATCCAGCCGAGTCCTCAAATCCTCGCCGCGACAACTCGCGAATACGCTCCACATCCGCCGGATTCGCCACAAACATATTCTGCTGTACCGCCGGTAGCGGCGTATCCGGGATCATACGTATGTCATACCTGAACAGTATGTCGATGGCGCGCAAGATGAAGCGAGTCAGTTGATGCTACGGCATAGAAGGCGCGCTCTGAATCACGGTACCCAATGTCGCCGCGCGGGTCATGAGCGTGTCGACCGTGAGCGTTGCAGCCGGAGTAATCGGACAGCCGGCGTCCCGCAACGCCCTGGCGGTCCAAACATTGCAGGTATTGAAGGCATGATAACTTTCTCTTGACAGGTAAAAACGCCCCTCACCATACAGAGACGGGCCGAGCGGCTGGCTCAGACCGGCGTCATCGCGAGCATAGCTGTTCTCGAGATAGGTACATAGCCGTTTGAAACCTGCCTCGGAGAGATCAATGCGAATCACTTCGCTATGTGGGAAATAGCGCGTAACCGAACCCCTGAAACCAACGATGTGCAGCACACTGGCCGTCGGCAACAATCCGGCCTTGAGCGTAATCCCCAGATGTGGTGTCGGTGTCATGTAATAGTCCTTGTCTCCCCAGCCCACCTCCAGGTGTTCCGCCTCGGGGAAATCGTTGTGCTGGGGCCAGATCCCACGCGGAATATCCGCGCGTTTGACCACTATTCCGGCGTGCCAACCATGGCTGACCAGGTAGATTGATTTAACGGGTGTATTAGGACCGGGCGGAAACAGATCCCTGGGTGGCGATGCGCAGGCAAGCACTAACCCTGACAGCAATACGATGAAGGCGGATACAAGTCCCGTTCTCATCGGCGGTCGATCGACATCACATTGCCCATGTGGCGAAGATTAAGGAAGCCAATAACGAATAGCCAGTAGAATTATACAAGTCAGCCCGTGTGCGACAGGAAAGTGATTTCCGTACCGTATACATCAACAACCTGCAAGCCCGTGGTGTTGACAAGCCAACCAGACAGCGCGGCGCCGGTCAGGCGTCCGCCTGCGTTCGCCATATAATAGAAGCCAACATGGATCGCCACCTTGTGGTGATTGCGAATACGCCAGAATCAGGTAGGAGTGCACCACCGAGTCGATGGCGAAGACAATGCCAAAGGCACATGTCCCGTTAAGACCGCATCCTGAACTTCACAACTTGCTTGATTTTCGATTAGACAGGGCACAACAACCAGCTCCTTTTTGTGCTAAAAGTGGTCATATTGTGAATGCCAATAACAATGGTCTACCCAACCCTGGACATAGTAATTAGAAACGTGGGTTGGAAGAAATATGTAATCTCATTATTGCTTTGTCTTGTCGCTAGCACTGCAATCGCTGCCAAATCGGCTATGCCTATGAAGTTGGAACAAAGTGTGTGTGGAATAAAGGAACCTATTTATTTTTGGCTCTGGAGCACCGCAGCCGGTAGGCCAAACAGCAAACGATTGTCAGGATTGGGAGGCGTCGTAGATCTATCATTTACGACGCAAGACGGTAGAAGACTACGCGGCTATAAGCTACGCGCAAACAAGACTTTTCCAGAGCAAACAGAGCCTGCAAGAGGATTTCTGCTAGTGATGCAGGGTAATGCTATTCTCGCCGATCAGATACTTGGCGAATATCGTGCTTATGCACATCTCGGTTACGATGTATATATCTACGACTACCGCGGTTATGGTCGCTCGAACGGTAAACGGCGGCTAAAGGCCATCGTCAATGATATAAAGGAAATACTGACGAGTCTCATCGCACAGGCTTATGAAAAGCGCCTTGTTTATGCAATGTCGCTTGGCGGTGTTTTCCTTCTGAATGCGCTGAACGCCGACATGCAACTGGATAAGATCATTATTGATTCTACACCCAGTCGTTTGTCTGATTATGGTTGCCCCATCGAATACGACCCGATCGAAAATTTACCAGATGATTGCAGCAATATTCTGTTACTAAGCAGTGCATAAGTAAGCGAGCATTGATATAATGCTGCCATGCGAAAGAACGATGGCAGGAAACTAGATCATAAGACACTTGAGGCGATCCGCATACGAGCGGTGGAGCAGGTTGAAGCG
>CAMYKK010000025.1 GCA_947258975.1 uncultured Gammaproteobacteria bacterium | reverse complement strand
TGGGGGATCGTCTAGTGGTAGGACTGCGGACTCTGACTCCGCCAGCGGGGGTTCGAATCCCTCTCCCCCAGCCAAACAAAACAAGTAGTTACCGAAAACCGTCTCCGTTTTTACTAACCGCGCCCCAGGACATCGCCCAGCATGGTGTCGATGGTGCGTGCTGCTTCCTCCCGCATGGCCGGCAGAACGTGGGCATACAGGTCCAGAGTTACCGCGACCGAGGATTGGCCGAGACGCTCACTCACCACCTTGGAGTTTATGCGCTGGCGCAATAATTGCGTCGTGTGCGTGCGCGCAGATCGCGAAGACGTATCCCCTGTATCTCGCCCCCCCCCTAATCATCTTGCGGTAACTGTTGGGCAGACTCTCAGACAGCCAGATGGAACCGTCTTCGAGGCAGAAGACCAGACCGTGCTCCTGGTACAGGTTCCCAGCGCGCAGGCGCTCCTTCTTCTGCTCGGTTCGATGCGTCTTCAACGCCTGAACTGTCATCTTCGGCAGTGCTATCTTGCGCCGGGTGCGTGGCGTATTAGGTGTCTTGAACTGCAACCCCTTTAGCTTGGTTTGCTCTCAAACGGATAGTCAAGCTTGACCGATTGCGTGTGCGCGGTATCAAGTGTGCGCACGATGAATTTATACTGGCGGCCACCACGCAGAACTTAAGGAAAATGGCGCGGCGGATGAGTACCGGGCCACCGACACACGGGACAGGTATGTCCGTTTGACGGAAAAATAATCAAATGAATCAAGAAAACAAAGAATAAGCAATAAAACAGTGCCAAAAGGCACGCACCCCGATCGTCTAGCTTACCGACACCGTTTTTAAAGCTTAATCTACAACCGTGTTTTTCAACGATATAGGCCGACAGGAACTCTTCCCAAGAAGTTGCGCTATCCCAAAAAGCGAAACGTCACGCTGGACATCAACCGTCGAAGAAAGCGCAACCTTTAGGTTAGCGCAGTGCAAAGGTTCACATAACTAGTCGCCACACTGATCCAGTTTTCATGGTAGTCTTTTCCAGATTCTCTATTCGGCCATCGTGCCGTGACTCACAAAAAACCATGAAAGATTTCCGCAACCAGAGAAAGTGCCGGTTTGAACTAGCCGCGGTGATTACTTGCGATAGCTGGACGGCTCAGCCGAGTAATTTGGCCTTCTGAGCTTCCAGTTCAGCATCAGTAATGATGCCTTTGTCCCTCGGTTCCACCAGTTTGGCGAGTTCGTCGGCGGTTGACGTGCCTACAACTTCCTGAATATAAACACGCTTTGCTTCCTCCACCTCCGCCAGCGCTTGCGTATTGCGCTCCGTCATCCCGTCGCCGCGAAGAACGAAGTAGGCCAATACACCCAGCCAGGGCACGACGATAATACCCAACACCCACAAGCCCCTTGCCAAGCCATCTATGTGCCAAAGTGGTAAATGTATATTTCCACTTAACGAGAGAGGGGGCCATTTCATTAGCCTGGGTCGCGTCCTGTCGGATGGACCAGCGTCGAGTATGACTCTATATATCGAGATATATCGAGTGGCCACTCTTCCATATACCGCCGGTTCGGAAGAAACGCTAAACTAGGCTCAGATTCGTCAATGCGTGTAATCACGCCTGCTTCGATTTTGCATGCCAAAATCTGAACAACTCCCTGTCGATGCGGCCACGTTCAAGGAGTGGGACCGCGCACCGTACCCGCTTCGAGTGCGTGGCCGCGTACAGCATTACGCTTGGGGCAGCACCGATGCGATTCCCGAACTACTCGGCCAAGCTAATCCCAAGCACGAACCATTCGCCGAGCTTTGGCTGGGGGCGCACCCGGATCTTCCGGCGCAGGCCACTATTGGCAGCGGCGAAATCGCCTTGAATAGACTGACCGGGGCGGCAGGTCCTGTGTTGCTCGGCGAAAGAGCGTTCGAGCAGTTCGATGGAGTCTTTCCCTTCTTGATGAAGATACTCGCCGCGGCAAAGCCACTGTCGATACAAGCGCATCCGAACACGGAGCAAGCCGCATCCGGGTTTGCACGCGAGAATCATGCCGGACTCGATTTAGATGATCCACAGCGCAACTATAAGGATGACATGCACAAGCCAGAGCTCATTTCGGCGCTTGAAGATTTCTATGCGTTACGGGGATTCAGGCCAATCGGCGAGATCGGTCGAGCGCTACACGACATGCCGGAGCTGAGCGATCTCGTGCCGAATGGAATATTGACCCGCGACGGGATGATCGAACTGTACGTCGATCTGATGCAGTCGCCTCAGTTTGAGGTGAATCGACGGCTAAGTCCGCTCATGCACCGACTGAGGAGTGCCAACGAGCATCGCCAATTCGGAAAGATGGACCAGGAATATTGGGCGATCCGTGCAGACGATGAGTTTTCGCGCGGCGATGACAAGGATCGTGGGTTGTTCAGCTTGTTCTTGCTGAACCTCGTGCGCTTGCGGCCAGGTCAAGCGATGTACCTGCCTGCCGGCGAGCCGCATTGCTACCTCGAAGGCACGGGTGTCGAAATCACGGCCAACTCGAACAACGTGCTGCGCGGCGGTTTGACGCCCAAGCGGGTGGATGTCGACGAATTGTTAGCGGTGCTGACATTCGAATTCGGAAAACCGAGGGTACTCGAGTTCGAACCAGACCGAGGGTCGGGTATGCGTGCACGCTACGTGACTCCGGCATTGGAGTTCGAGCTGTCTCGAATTCAGTTGAATTCCGGTGAGACCGACGCCGCTGGCGGCACCCGCGGTGTCGAGTTGGGGATCGTGCTCGATGGGAAACTGAAAATCGACTCGCGGGACGGCGCGACCCTGGATTTAAAGCGCGGACAATCGTTTCTGGTTCCATATCGGATACCGTATGTGATGACCGCTCGGGAGACGGCTACGGTATTCGTCGGTAGTGTTCCGAGCTAGAGCAGATCACTAGCTCGTTTAGGAGCGACGATGCCTACGCGGCTTTTCCATTGGGAGACGGAGGATGGTACGAACAGGTTTTGCAGGCAACAGCGCTCACCCGTTGGTGCATGTTAAGATTGCGCAAGCCATTCACAGCAGATAAATCGGCCGTCGAAGCCATCTCAGCATGCAGCCCTCGTTAAAATCAGTTGCTCTTATCGGCACTTACCTTCCGAGACAGTGCGGCATCGCCACATTCACTGCCCACCTCGCCGCCGCGATTCTTGACAACGACCCGAATATCGACTGTTCGATCGTGGCCATGAATGATCGCCCTGAGGGTTATGGGTATCCATCCACAGTGCGATTTCAGATCAACCAGAATAGATTGAACGAGTATGGCTTGGCTGCGGATTTTCTCAACCTACGGGATCCAGATGTAGTCTGTCTGCAGCACGAGTACGGCATATTTGGCGGTCAACGGGGTGGCTTCATCGTGGAACTTGCGCAAGACCTCAAGATTCCATTGATTACGACCTTACACACTGTGCTAAGGGACCCCACGTCGGAGGAGCGCAAAATCATATTGGAGCTCGCAGAGCTGTCAGACAGATTAGTAGTGATGAGCGAGCGCGGGGCGGACTTTCTTCGAGATGTGTATCATGTGCCTGAGTCTAAGATCGACCTGATCCATCATGGAATCCTAGATGTACCATTTCTGGACCCGGATCCGGGTAAGAGCAAAGTCGTCGCACCTGACCGTATCGTAATCCTCTCATTTGGACTGCTCTCGCCAGGGAAAGGTATCGAGTATATGGTCGAGGCCTTGCCGGAAATTGTCAGCGCACACCCGGAAGTGCTCTATTTCGTTATTGGGGCGACGCACCCACATTTGAAAGCGGAGAGCGGAGAGGACTATCGCCTGAGCTTGCACCTTCGGGCAAAGGAGTTAGGCGTCGCCGACAACATCGTGTTCCATGACCGTTTCCTGGAGCAGGATGAATTGCTCGAATTTATTCAGGCCACGGAGATCTATGTCACCCCGTATCTAAACGAGGCACAGATTGTTTCAGGTACGTTGGCCTACGCTCTGGGGGCAGGTAAGGCGGTCGTATCAACCCCATACTGGTATGCCCAGGAAATGTTGGCCAATAATCGAGGAAAGTTGGTTGCTTTCAAGGATCACAAGGCTTTGGCGCACGAGATCAACTATCTTCTGGGGCACCCGGAGGAACGTCTCGCGATGCGGAGAGCGGCCTATGAGTACTGTCGACCGATGGTGATGAAGGAGATGGGCGGTCGCTATCTGAAACTGTTCTCGCATGCTAAGTTCCGACGTTCACGGCCAACCGAGCTCGCCGTGCTGGACACGCTAAGCCAGCGCGAACAACGATTGCCGCAGGTCAATCTGAAACATCTGCGCTTGATGACCGATGACACTGGCGTACTCCAACACGCGAAGTTTACCGTTCCTAACCGCACTCATGGATATTGTGTCGATGACAATGCGCGCGCATTGATTGTCGCGACCCGGGCGCACGATTTGAATAGAACCGATGCTTCCATGGCGGACTTGTCTGCTATCTACCTCAGTTTCCTGGACGACGCATTCAATCCAGACACCGGTAGATTTCGTAACTTCATGAGTTACGGGCGCAAATGGCTTGAGGAGGTTGGTTCGGAGGACTCTCACGGGCGCGCGCTGTGGGCGCTGGGCGTAGTAGCGGGTTGGGGCCCCAGTAGTGGCCAGGTTGCTGTCGCCACTGAGCTCTTCAATAACGCTCTGCCGGCGCTAGCGACCTTTGGCGACTCCCGCGCCATCGCATTCCCGATTCTTGGGATTCAAGCATACCTCCGGCGCAACGACGGCGATCAGCGAGTTTGGGAGCTCATGCAAACGCTTGGTGATAGACTCGGCAGCCGATTCGCGCAATACGCTACCAAAGACTGGAATTGGCACGAAGATCTATTGACCTACGATACTGCCCGCATACCACAGGCACTCATGGCCTGCGGTCGGGCCATCCGGAATGACGACATGGTGTCTCTCGGCATCGGCGTCCTCGAATGGCTGAGAGATGTTCAGCTCAATCCTGCCGACGGATGGTTCTCGCCGGTTGGTAACCAGGGTTGGTTCCCAAAGTCAGGTTCTAAAGCCCAATACGACCAACAGCCGTTAGAGGCTGCTGCGATGATCAGTGCTTGCATTGAGGCGTATGAATGCACCCAAGGCGAAAAATGGATTCAATTGGCAACCACATGCTTCGACTGGTACTTGGGTAAGAACGATCGCCAGTCAAAGCTCTACGACCATGCCAGCGGTGGATGCCGTGATGGGCTCGAACATGACGGTGTCAATGAGAATCAGGGGGCGGAATCGACGCTCTCTTACATCCTCTCGCTACTCGAGCTATACAATCTCAGGGGATTGACGGCGAACCGCAGCCATACGGTTGACTGCGCTGGTAGGCGACTCAAGTCTGCATACTCGCGTTAAGTTGGGACAAGAGATCTGCAATGGAGAGAGTGGCAACCCTGCACCTTTGATCAGCGATGCCGTAGGGAATAATTAACGTGCCCTCGTGAATCATGTTGCCACAGCTATAGACCACGTTGGGTACGTACCCGTCTCGTTCATGTTCATCAGGCGTCAGTATCGGCTCATCGAGTCGGCCGATAACCTTCGACGGGTCGTCAATATCCAAAAGCTCGGCCCAGATGCTGTACTTCCGCATGGGCCCCACTCCATGAAATAGCACAAGCCACCCATCAGACGTTTCCACCGGTGACCCGCAATTGCCAACTTGAACGAACTCTAGAGGATGAACGGGCTCCTGCAGGAGATCTGCGTCATTCCAAAAACGCAGGCTATGCGAGAACATAATGTAGCTGTTTACACCGTCCTGGCGGGACAACATCACGTAGCGGCCATGGATCTTCCTGGGAAACAACGCCATACCCTTGTTCTGTACAGCACTGCCACTCAATGTATGGATCTTGAACGTCAAGAAGTCGTTGGTTTCAAGAATCTGCGGCAGTATTGCGAATCCGTTGTAGGCCGTATAAGTTGCGTAGTAAGTGACCGATCCGTCGTCATCGACGAAACGGACAAACCGCGCATCCTCGATGCCTGCCGATTCGTTCTCCGACACTGGGAAGAGCACTCTCTCAGAGATTGGTTGATCAGGACGAAAAATCACTTCGTAGTTGGACCGGACCAACCACAACGCCGTATCAATCGCATGCTGTTTGTCTTTTAGTCGATACTTAGTCGACCGAAGATCTTTTATCTGGAGCTCCAGTTCATCGACAGTGAATGTTTCTCCCAGTCCTTCTAAAAGATGATTCATGACTCGGTCTCGCGCCCCTAGTTCTTCAAGCTTTCGCCGAAAGTGATGGCGCTGATAGACAGGGTCTGTGTGGATTTCAGGGGTGGCCACATAGTGACTTACGGGATCGAAGTAGATATCGTGGTTTTTGTCAACGATCCCACCACGAAACTCAATGGAGGATACATGACCCTCACCGGTTGCTCTAAAGCTCATGACAAATCGCAGTGATCCCTTGTCCACGCCTTTCTGGTCAGGGTGTGGAACTATGGAGGGGTTAAAGAGCGCCGCTGCCTCAACTGAGTACTCAGAGGTAAAGTACGCGCCAAGCAGGAGACGTTGCTCGGAGGTCAAAGTGAAGCGTTTTGGGACGTTCTCTGAGATACGTTCGAAGTTCCTCTCCAAATTCCCCCTGAAGTTTCGGTGGCGCCCTGAGAAGTCCTGGAATACGCCCTCCAGAAGGTGGTGTACATCATCGTGGCTAAGCTTCAAGATGCGTATGATCAATTTTTTAATGCGCGCCCGATCGCCAGGAATATGCGGCCGCGTGATAACGCGTGAACTCTCGGCGTTCAATAGGGTTGGACGCCGTTTGATTAGGGGTCTGGGTTGTTCTTTCACCATAATGAGTGATTGCGTATCAACGTAATGTGTCTAACAATGAGCTTCGCCGATTGATATGAGCCAAAACGGCACAGATTATAGCGGCCCAATCCAAAATAAGCCTGCTTTATGAGTCACAGACTCGAAACTATTGAGATCTGACCATGTCCATTCGAGTCGCTGTGCTCAGCCCCATTTCCTGGCGTACGCCGCCTCGCCACTATGGGCCATGGGAAGCCGTGGTCAACCTTCTCTCAGAGGGGTTGGTGCAAAGGGGCTTGGATGTGACTTTGTTTGCCACCGGCGATTCTCAAACCAACGGCAAGCTAGTTGCCGTGTGTCCGCACCCTTACTCGGAGGACCCTTCAGTCAATCCAAAGGTCGCGGAGTGCTTGCACATTTCCGAGGTTTTCGAACGTTCCGCAGAGTTTGATCTTATTCATAATCATTTTGACTTTCTACCGCTGACTTATTCGCGATTGATTGATACTCCAGTAATGACCACCATCCACGGCTTCTCATCTCCATCGATCATCCCCGTCTATAAGAAATACAATGCCCATGGCCATTACGTCGCGATAAGCGAGGCGGACAAATCTCCAGAGCTCGACTACGTAGCCACCATCCACCACGGCATCGATATTGCGCAATTTCCCTTTTCCGACGCTGGGGGCGAGTACCTCCTGTTCTTTGGTCGAATCCATCCAGAGAAAGGCGCGCATGAAGCTATTCAAGTGGCACAGCGAGCAGGAAAGAAACTCGTCATCGCGGGAATCGTCCAAGATCGGGAATATTTCGAGACTCAGGTTGAGCCCCACCTTGACGGCGACCGGGTAAAGTATCTTGGGGCGATAGGCCCGGCGCAAAGGCCGGATGTACTGGGTCGGGCGTTAGCACTGCTGCATTTGATCAGCTTCGATGAGCCATTCGGGCTGAGCATGGTGGAAGCCATGGCGTGCGGAACGCCCGTCATCGCGTTTGGGCGCGGCTCAATTCCAGAAGTCATCGTTGACGGCGAAACAGGTTACATCGTCGAGAATATTGAGCATGCGGTGCAGGCGGTAACTGCGGTGCAGTCGCTTGACCGATCTGCTTGTCGGGTGGACGTCGAGCAGCGCTTCTCTCAGACGCGCATGGTGAACGACTATGTGCACGTGTACCGCGACATCTTGGGAATGGAAACAAGTCATGAGCAATAGATCGTCGGTGACGCGATATAAGGGTAATCCCATTCTCACCAAACACGACGTGCCGTATCCCGTGGAGACCGTTCACAATGCGGGTGCAATCAAGTTCGAGGATCAATACATCCTGCTATTTCGCTCCCACCTGCACAACGGACGATGTATTATCGGTATTGCACGAAGCGACGACGGCTATAACTTCCTTGTGGATTCCAAGCCATTCATGGTGCCGTCCACAGAAGGCGTCTTCTCACGATTCGAAGAGTACGGCGTCGAGGATCCGAGAATCTGCTCTATAGATGGCGTCTATTACATTACCTATAGTGCTTATTCCAGATTTGGTGTGCGCATCGCTCTTGCAAGAACCCACGACTTCAAGAGCGTCGAGAGAATATCGCTAATCAGCGAACCGGACATGCGCAATGTAGTGATATTCCCGGAAACTTTCAACGGTCGTTACGCACGCCTCGACCGGCCGCACTCGGAGATTAATCCGTGGTCAATCTGGATATCCTGGTCCCCGGATCTGGTGCACTGGGGAGAATCAGAACCGGTGATCAACCCTGTGAATTATCATTGGGACCAAATGAAGATCGGTCCCGGCGCGACACCTATGAAAACACCGGCCGGTTGGCTCAATATCTTTCACGGTGTCTTCCCCACCATGGACGGTTCTGTTTATCGGCTCGGTGTGGCGCTTCACGATATTGCTAATCCGGCGACCGTGCTGGGTGTTGCCGATGATTGGATCGTATCACCAGAAGATTCATGGGAGTTAACAGGCTACGTGCATAACGTTGTCTTTAGCTGTGGGGCCGTTGCCGAGGACGACGGCACTCTCAAGATCTATTGGGGCGCTGCAGACACTGTCATGTGTGTCGGCACGTCAAGGATCGCAGACTTGGTTCAACTATGTCTTAACAAGCCCAGAACGGCATTGTGAAGATTGCACTCATGGGCTGTCCCCACAGCCGCTTGTGGGTCCCGAATATTCGTGCGGCCTCGGGAAGGTAATAAAGAAGCAGGCCTTGGACCGCGGGAAACTCAATGACTCGCCCTGACTCGCTCGATTCCACCGGTTGGCCATTGGGTGCGTCCATATTTAAAGGTCTGTGAGTTCGCCATCTATCGTAGTTGCTCACGTAGTGGATTAGGCAACGTGAATGCCTAACTTGCGAAATTCACCAACGATACGAGGGGATCCCCGGCATGGGTTTGCTTTCCACATACTTCCGATCAGATTCCGCTGTTCTGGAGATATCGCCGGTCGGCCTAATCGACCGGCCTGGCTCAACCGTCGCCAGTAGTCCCGAAAGCGCTTTTGTTGCCAGGCGACGACAGTCTTTGGCTGCACGAAACGCAACGCTCTCAACCAACCCGACCACCAGGTGGCGATAAGCGACCACACTCTGACTCCGCCAGCGGGGGTTCGAATCCCTCTCCCCCAGCCAATTCACTTGAGGCTCTCAGCACCTCAGTCCCCACTAAGTCCACGGCTGCAATTCCAGTGACGGGAATGGTTTGGGCGCCGATGGCCGCACCATCAACGATCCGATCGCTGGACTTGCCGACAGTGCCAGCCCTGATCGTCTTTTCCGCAGGGTGGTCCAACCGCTGGTGCATATAGTATGCAGCAGTGGTTATGTCATCCTCCTTTACCTAAGATCGTCAGATCTGACGCCATTGAAATCAAAGTGTGGATGAGGGAGTGAGCGAGAGGAGTAGACAAACTACAATGACAACCGCAAAATGTTTGGTGCCGCTGCGCACTCTGCCATGCGTTTGCGGGTCGTTTTCGTGTCGGCAAGGCTTCAAGCGTATATTGCCGGCGATATCGTCAACCATAAACGTCTGTGAATAAGGAGGACACTTGCGAGTCGCATACATCTTTGCTACGCAGGGCCACACCGTCTCCTACAAACTGGGAAAAATGATTCTTCCGCAATTGGAGGAGGACGCTCACGGCGTCGAGGTAGTGGGGATGTTCTTCTTCGAGGATAACAACTACGTACTCGTGAAGGGGGATCCCATCGGCGAGCGTCTGGCAAAGGTTGCGCGCGAGAAGAACATCATGCTCATGGGCTGTGACCAGTGCTGCTACGAACGCGATATCGCCGAGAAGCTGATCGATGGCGCCACAATCGGCTGTTTTCCCAATCTATACGGCGCGTTGTCTCAAAATATGCCGGATCAGGTCATCACCTTGTAACGACGCGCGAAGCGAGCACCACCAAACCGAGGTTGGTGGCGGGGTGTCGGCGGCCGTTCGCTGGCGGGATACCCGCTGGTTTTGTCAACTTTTCCAGGGGGTGGACAAGGAAACCCTGATTGAACAGGGCCTGTAAAATGACTGGAAATCCCCCACATGTTAATCTATCAGTACAAAACAGCCCCTAGCAAGCTCCAGTAAAGGAGGAATAAACTATGCAACGGCTCCTTCGAATGCTTTTCGGTATCACGGTGGTTGGGGTAGCGCTACCGGTCTCTGCCGGCGTATCCCACGTCTTCGTATCCAATTCCGGTGACCAGACCCTATCATTAATTCGCTGCGTCACATCTAATGGAAAAAAGCCGATTAAATGTGTGGAGAAAAAACGCATGGACGTTGGGTTCGGCACGAGTTGGCCGGCCAATCAGTACGACGGTCATCCGGCCTGGTGGTGGACCGGCTTGAGCGGCCAGGTCATCGGCATCAAAGCGAAGGCATCGCTGAGCCCACTGAAAAACCCGGGCGCCATCGTGCCCGTCGATACCTACAATGTGCCCGGCGGGCCGGAAGTCGGGTCCAATTTTATCGGCATCATGCCGGACGGGCGCACCGCGTGGAACTCGGCGCGCGAAGTCGACCGGATTCAGGAGATTGATACCGATCCCGGCAGCCCCACCTTCGGCACCATTCTCAACGAGATACTGGTGCCCGATCAGGACTTGGATTCACCCGCAACCCCGACTCGGGGGGCGGCGCGGCCCTGCGATGCAACGATTACGCCTGATGGCCGCTATATGCTGGAGCCGGACCTCGGAGGGGAATCGGTCACTATTGTCGACATCGATGCAAAGCAGATCATCCACCAGTTGTCGCCAGAGCCGATATCCGGGGAGGAAAAGGTACTTCCCTTCATGGCGACGACCAATGGAAAGATTGTGCTCGTGGAGAATCTGGAGGGCGATAACACCTATGACATCTGGGACGTGAGCGATCTACCCAACGAACCAATGTGGAAAACGAAGCTCACGCAAGCTGACGGTTTGGGCGTCGATGCGCAAACGAGCGAGTTCACGCGCGATGGCCGGTATGCTTACCTTATCATGCGCGGCGTGGCTAATGCAGATCTCGGTACGAATGAAGCAAGCCGCATCGACGTGCTCGATGTGGATAAGAACTCGGTTGATTACCTGACCATCGTCAACAATATCGAACTGCCGAAGAATTGTCGCGCGAGCACTGGTGACTTTAGTAACGATGGCAGGTACTTTTTCGTGAACTGTAATGGGACGGATGAACTCGTTGTCGTAGACAGTCACACGCAATCACAAGTGCTGGCCATTCCAGTTGGCACGGGACCAAGGGGCGTGATCGTTCGTTAAAGGTGCGCTGAGCCGTCGGTTATTTGACTGCCTTTCGAGTATGCGTCGCTCGGCATACTTGTCCGCTTATGCGTTGAGCCTATTAGCGGCGCTGGTGCAAACCGGCGCCGCGTCCGCTGAAGCGCCCGGCACGTTGTCGATCGCACTGGCCGCGCCTGCGGAGGAAGGACACTTTGCGTGGGCCGCGGCAAAGCGGCTCCAGCGCGCGGCGCGCGAAATGAATTTCGAAGTCGTGCTCGACCAGGCGTCGTGGTCCACGACGGCCGCGCCCCAACCGGACCTCTTGATCATGCCGGTGCGTAGCCTGGCGACGCTCATTCCCGACCTTCAGGTCCTCGAGCTCCCGTTTTTCTACCCTTCGTTGGCAGCGGTTCACAGGGCCGTCGATGGCGGCCTGGGAGAGGACCTCGCCCGCGCCGTGCGCGAGAACGGTTGGGAGATCACCGCCTACTGGGACGAGGGCATGCACGTCTTGTCCGGACTGAAGCGATACGATCGAGTGCGCAACCTGAAGGCGAGGGAGTTTCTGGTGACGCGGCCCGATCCCATGGCCCAAAGACAGTTCGGATATTGGAAAGCGGATGTGCGCCGAATTACGCCACAACGCCAGGACGACGTGCTTCGAGAGTGCGTCATTGCAGGCCGTGCTGCGACATTGCAGGAGATCGCGCGCGAGGAGCTGTTTCGGGTGCACTTCACGGTTTCACTTTCGAACCATCGTTACGAAGGATGGGTGGTGGTGGCACCGTTGGACCGCTGGAAACGCATCGACAAGGCCAAAGCTAAAAAACTGATGCAGGCATTACGTAGCATGAGTGCCTGGCAACGGCAAGACACACGGGATCGCGAGACTGCGGCACTCGCCACACTGAAACGACACGGTATGACGGTCCAAGAAGTGGACGCACGGGAGCGCGAAGCATTTCGCAAGGCCCTGCCGGATTGGGTGAAACTGCTGCCGGATACGTTGACCTTGAAGCGGAGACGCGAATTGATCGCGCTTGCGTCATTCGGAACAACAGCTGTCACCGGAAGCGGGAATACGTCCATGAGCACGGATACGCGCCACAACTCTCTGCCACGTCCCGACGGCCGCTAGGCCTATCAACACCACTGTTGCGGCGGTGCTGGCCAAACCGCCTACCGTTAGCTGAAGACGTTCGCCTGCGTCGATCAGATCCAGGCTGCGAACCGGATCGAATACCGGTACGAAGCCGGGCGTCAACCACGCGTTTACCGCGAAACCCGCAATGATTGCGCCTGCAATCAATGTCGAACTGTAAAGTATCACGGTTCGCCGACCAATCGTATTATAGAGCGCGACTAATTCCGGCAGATTGGTAGCCGTTCCGGTCACCAAAAAGACAACAGCAACGCCGGGAGCAGCCCCGGTGGCGAGCAGCGTCGCAACCAGGGGAATGTGGGCAACGGCACAGACGTAAATACTCGCGCCGAGGAGGCCTGCAGCAAGCAAAGCGATTTCCGAGTTTTCACGCAGATACGCGTCCAGCGCGCTTGCGGGCAGAGCTGTCGCGATAACGCCGGCGAGCAGCACGCCGATGCCCAAGTAGAATCCAATCGACGTGCCCAACTCCAGGAAGCCCCAGCGCAGGCTCCTGAGTACTCTTTGCAGAAGGGTTCCGGGCCCTGCCGTTGGCAAGCCGGGTTCCGCCTGCGTAGGCTCCCCCAGAGATGGACTCCGGCGATCGCCCCAGCGTTGGCTGACCGCGCCGAGCAAGAACGGCAAAGTGAGACCGAGGGCAACGTAGACTAGCGTAATTTGCGGACCCAGCAGAGCCAGTGACAGCAGCACCGCGGCCGGATTGATGATCGGCGTAGCTGCGGTAAACGCCATCACCGGGCCCAAGCTAACACCGGCTTTGTACAGACTGACCGCTAGGGGAATCACGCCACAACTGCAAATCGGCAGACAACCGCCGAATAATACCGCGCCCAACATGGAACGATTACCCTTGCGGTTCATCAGCTTCTTCAATCGGCTCGCGGGCAGAAATTCGTGCACGACTCCCCCAACCACCAAGCTCACGACAACCCAGAATGCGGACTCCGCAAGGATCTGCCACACCGTTTGCAAGAACTGGCCTCCAAGACCAATCATAACGCGCCTCCAGCAGATATGGGCCGCATGGATTCGAGCGCTTCCGACACTGTGTTCTGCTGTGAACGAAGCTGGATCATGAGATCTGCAGGACACGTAATCACACGTGCGGTTTTACAGTCGGCCGCTGCATGCAACAAGGCCGAAAGACGAACCATTGCGAACAACAGATGCTTGGGAATTTTCTCTCTCTCTGGCGCCTCCCGATTGTCCAATGCGAGCTTCCGCAGGAGTTCCCGATAGAGCCGTGCTTCAATCCGGAATTCATTTGCCGGTGCGCGTCCCGACGCCGCCTTTCCTATGAGGCCCTGCGACATCAAATTGAGTTCAATCAGACGTTGGTGCGGTGATTCAAATATCCGTCCTCCCTGCGCGGAGACATCAACAACTCCAGCCAGAATCATGAGTAAGACCACGTAGTATGTTGCTTTAATTCCCATGGCTGTTGTGCAAACATTGTCGATCGCGTCGATTGTCCGCGAGATGGAACGATACCGCAACCGCAAGGGCGATGAGGCCCTCGTCGTCGTAGCGTAATCATGCGTGTACCCACTCACACCCATCTCAGTCACCGTCGTCATCGGCGCATCTATCGATGCTCAAGAATTTCAACGACAACTCTAACGCCGATATAGCGCCGACTCACGAGTTAAATCTATGTATCGGGGTTGTTCGATGTGGGTGCATTTGTCCATCCTTGGAGATTCGAGCTGTAGCCCGCATGTCTAACCAAGCGGCGCCAAACTCTGAGTACGTCTTGAAAGTTAAGGCATGGTGGCGCATTTATGAACGACACGGTGTTACGACAGTCACACCTATCCCGGCCCCGGCGAGGCCGAGGAAGGGGTGAAACTAACCCAACCGCTCGATGCCATATCGCCATGACCCGGCCCTACGCTTAAAACGCGTATTCAGTAGTTCTACAGAACAACAGCCGCTGCGGCGGTGCGGTATTACGGCTACATCGGGGAAGATGACCATAAATTCCAAAATTTCTCGTGTGTCGAAAGTCGAGATATCGCCGGCCATAGACGACGTGGAAAACAAACCGAATATTTTCCTAATGTGAGGTCAGATACGTTTGACCTTTTTTAACGATTTAAGTGCCGATTGTCACAGACTATCGGCGAACAAAAGATTATAAAACTGCTAATGGGAAGACAGGGTAGAAAGCCTATTGGGAACAGAGGGTCTTTGAGTATGCTGCCACTTTTGGTGCTTCCGTGTACTGATATTGCTTACAGGCGATCCGGCCTTCCTGCGCTCCGTTTGTTTTGTGTGTTCTTCTTCAAACATTGAATAGTCAGAAGACGAGAAAAGATGACAATATTATCAATAGTAGCGAACCTGATGTCCGCGGGTTATCAGTCGATCAGAGTGCAAAGCAGCGACCCGGTGCGGGTGCGCGCGTTTAACACTGCGGGCCGCGAAGTGCTGCTCACAATCAGCACCCGGACTGGCGAGATTAGCGGCACTGAATACGTCCCATGGACAAGGTTTGACCGTTCGCCCATCCCGGGCGCCGGTGCCCGTCCGGCCGACCTCCCGCTATGACGCGCGCGTTGGATAGAAAAACGGACGTTACTACCTACCTGTAGCGCACGCTGCCGGCGGCGTGTAGATTGGCCCAATTAGTCGTTCAGACTCGGCATCTTCACGGCGCCATTGCGGCGCTCATGCATGTTGCTCTCCATCGACTTAGGGTAGCGATCCGGGAGATGCGAAACCGTAGTCAAGCGCGCGAGCTGCTCGTTCGTGAAACGCAGATCCGCCGAAGCAATATTGTCTCTTAATTGTGCGCAATGACGGGCGCCGATGATGGCGGAGGCGATTCCGGGTTGCTCCAGTATCCAGCGAATGGCGACTTGTGCCGGAGAACAGGAGAGCTCTTTGGCGATCTCCAGAACCACGTCTAGGGTATCCTCGGCATTCCTAGCGTGGTACTTGGGCATAAAAACCCAATCATCCTCGGAACGAGTGCCCTTAAGCTTCCCTTCGTTGCCGCGGTATTTACCGGTTAGAAATCCATTCGCCAGCGGGCTCCACGTAACGATGCCCAATCCCTTGTGCTCACACAGGGGAACCAGCTCCTGCTCAATGTCACGCACCACCAAACTGTACTGCGGCTGGTAGCACTCGAACCGGGCCCAATCATGGCTGTCGCTGATCCAGAGCGATTCCATCAGGCGCCATGCCTCATAATTGCTGCACGCGATATAGCGGATCTTTCCAGCTCGCACCAGATCGTTCAAAGCGCAGAGCATCTCTTCGAGTGGCGTTTGCGAATCTACATGATGGATATAATAGATGTCGATATAGTCAGTCCGCAAACGCCGGAGGCTGGCTTCCAAAGCCTTGAAAACGCGCACGCGACTCATTCCCGAATCGTTGACGCCCGGCCCCATGGGATTGAAGAACTTCGTCGCCAGTATGAGATCGTCCCGCTTGCCTTTTAGGACACGACCCAAGTAGTCCTCGGCAGCTCCCGCTCCATAACCATCAGCCGTATCGATGCAATTGATTCCCGCATCGATCGCGAGATGCACCATTTTATCGGCTTCCGCCTCATCCGTGTATTGTCCAAAGGTCATCGACCCGAAGCACAGCTCCGAGACCTTCAAACCCGTACGTCCCATTCTTCGATATTCCATAATTGCTGTCGCTTGGTTTCGTGGAATTCAATGCGCCTTCGCGCAGTCTGGCAACGGCCAATCAACGCTGGACTACAACGTCTAATGTCAATGGCTACTTCTTGCACGTCAAGACCGCATCGATACCGAAAAGGCGGCGTCGTACGTCCCAGTGGACAGCTCAATGCGCTCCCATGCAGCCGACGGTCAGTAACTATAAACCCCCCGTCCCGTGAATGAAATGCGCTTAGAGATAGCCGATGTGGGTTCTTTACGCAAACGTACCAAAGGGGTCAAATCCTGCATCGAAACGAAAAGCGTCGTCTTTCATGGCTGTCTGGAGTGAATTGCTGGAGCGGCTTTTTCCAGCGTTTCTCTATCTGCCGGTTAATGACCGCTGCGAGGGTCGACCAGCCATTCAGACCTCAAGTTCTGAAGGACGGGATACCGCCGGTCGGAGAGAGAGTGGAGAGCGATCCGAAAATTTTCAAGATGAAAAGCCTATTTTGGTGTTTGCTCGAGCCGTTCGGGACCCGCAAGCATAAAAATGCTTCAATATCCGGCACTCGACCTACGCGGAGCCGGCCGTTAGCTGGGCACAGACGAATTAGGAAACAACCAAAATCTATCCAGGATGAAAATGCTACATGGTATCTGGCCGATGAACTGCAGTAGGCGATAAGCACTGGTTCGCCGTCAGAAGAAATCTTTTTAAAGTGTGTCCCTACGATAAGCCCCTATCAGCTCAGCGGGGTCGTCATCGACGCTGGTTTAAAGACAAGCGTACCCACCGATGAGCATCGAAAATTGTTGGCAACCGCGCAAAACACATGTTTACACCAGGAAACTAGCCTTAAATCAGCGCATCCATTGCTTAGGTGCTACTTAAAAGACTCCCAGTTATTTAATGTAACACTCTAATTTATAAAGAAATATTCCACTAACGCCATTGTTAAATCCCGTCAGCAGCGATGAGGATTCACCATCCCTTCCACCATTTCCGACCCAAGGTCGTCGTAAACAAACATTTACGCACGAAAACAACATTCCCCGATATATGCATATAAATCAATAAGTTAAGTATTGGCATACCGCTTGCTTCTAGTTGGGGTGTCTGTAGTGAGTGTGGGGATCAAGATTCATGTTCCCACGGATTATTTTACGGGTCGCAAGATGCGGGGTGTCGATGATGTTTAGAACAAATAGCAGAAAAATCTTGTTGTTGTGTCTGGCAGGGGTATGCGCACTGTCGGTGGGTAGGGTCGCGCACGCTGATGTAGTGACTTTAACACTCGACGATACAACCAGTAACTTCTTTCTGCCCGAAGGGATTTACGGACCTGGTATGACGCCTTTGTTCGGCTTGGCGGGCTCTTGGTCCGGCGATTGGTCAGAAGGAGCGACGTCCGGCCCTTCCGAGTCATACGATGACATCATCACCAGCATGAGCGGCGGATTGACGGCTACGGTGCTCAATGCAGCCGCGGTCGACGCGTTCTTCGGAACTACGGGCAGCAACGCAAACGATATTTGGCAATTAAATATCACTGGCGGGAATTTTGATCAGGGCAGCGATCCCTATGCCGGCGGTACCCTAAACTACAGTTTGGTCGATACCGGTTCAACACCACAGGGTAGCGGAATTTTCAGTTTCAGTGATGGGCTAGCCATCTTCACAGCCCCGGGTGGGTGTCCTGCTGGCGGCGGTACATGCACACCAAACAATTTTGATTATGATCCCATAACGGGGTCAGGTTTGTTCGCTATGGTGGGTAGTGACACCGGCGGTTTGACCGCAAATATTGGTGGTGAAATCAAAGTCGCTGGCGTTGCCGCCACACCCATTCCGCCAGCGATTGCCTTATTTGTGTCGGCGCTTTTTGCCCTATTCGGTATCGGGAGAAGGCTACAGACGTCAGAAGAAACGTCATAACGCCCTGCGTATAAGAATCCATAAGCCGGAAGAAAACGGCTTGATAATCTAATTATCGAGCCAAGGGGAAATTTGACTTTAGATTTCATGCAGCCCGAATCAATATTATTGGCAATGACTTGCATACATCAATTAGTTGTGTGGATTCTGCCAAGCAGTTAGCGTTTTGAGCGTGGGGGCTCAGCGATGACAGAATCGAAAATCAGCGGCGTCAAAAACATCGCCCGACTGGTCGTAACCTGGGGACTGCTTGGCATGGCCGGGAGTGCCTCGGCCGCTGAAGTCGACCTCGACTTTCTCGACCCTACAGAATCGACGTGGCGACAAGTTGCTCATCATCAATCGACGAGAGCGCACCTGTCCGGATTCGGGGACTTGCCGATCAGCGCAGTCGGGCCGCTTGACAATTGGCTTTCGCCCTCGGTCCGCTGGATTGAATGGGAACTGGGCGCAGATCGAGGCACTTTTGATCCTGACGAGATTAACGGCCTACTCGGGTTTACTCGGCCACGAGCAGCGGCTCACGGTAAATTTTGAGGTTCTTGCTGACGTTATCAATGGTTCGCTAGGCGATAACAATTTATATACCAACGAATGCCTGTGGTTCTCTTGTGGCGACTAACAGGCCGGTTGGGAAGTCGGTTTCATTCTTTGTGATTTGTGAAATCAATAAGGTTAGGTACGATTGGAATGCGCTTGTGAAAATAATCCACACAATCGGACCCCACTGATTGCTCCGACGAATCAGCGAGGATTGTAGAGCGCGCAAAACAGTTTTTTGATTTGCATATAGTCAGCGTTGCCCCAACGTCGCGGGACGTTTGTTTTGCCCGAATTGAAAAACAGACTGATCTTGTTATTACCCCAGGTGAGGATTTCCTCCCTACCATCACCAATGACATCGACAACATGTCCTCCCGCCTCAAAAGGATTGAAGCCGAACCATTTATCTCCAATCCACTTGGAATTATTTTGCGGGCCGCCGGCAAAAATAGGCGTAACCGCCATATTCTTGATTGGCGATATGATGCGCATCCTGGGCCTGTGATAGCCATACACATGCCGTTCCAGATATAGCACTTCGGTTCCAGGCTGTTCATCCCACTCGATCGCCTGCACATATTCACCGCTACGGGTCCAGCCAGGGTCAATTCGCCAATTTTTACGCAGTACCTGACCGCGGTAATCCACCATCCAGTGCCTGAATCCGTTATTGTTTCTTGCGAGTGTTTCCAAGCCCGGTGAGGAAATGTCAAAATCGCCCACGGTATGCTGGTGGGGGTGCTTATCGGTATCAGGCGAGTACGCCCGCCAGTTCTCCATCGGTTTTGTTGCATTGGAGTAACTGACCAGGGACGGTTGCCCTTGGTGGGGGCCGTAGATGCTGACCACGGTTTCCAGACCGGGAAGATCCGGATCGATGTCCTTAACGGTTAACATATGGATGCCGCCGGCAGACATGGCTGAAGTGTTATAAATCCACTCTTGTTGTCCTTGTTCGCTCAATGCCACGGTGGCAAACAAAATCTCGTCACCACCTCTGCTGTCAATATTTGCCACCTGGGGCGTTACGTAGGCATATTTCCCAACCTGAGATTGGGGGGCGAAATATGCCCATTCCAACCTTGGATCGCCGCTTCGTACGTCATAAGCATTGATATGGACATCCTGGTTGTAGGCAGCCGTAGTGACAAAAATACGGGTTGCCCGTTCGCCGGTGTCACCGGTTCTGCGACCCAGAAGCACGTACATCCATTTTCGATCCGGCAATTCTATTCGTTGCTCGATAACACCTGTCTTGCCACTGCGGATATAGAGCGTTTTCCAGTCATTACCGATGTGTAAAAACTCCCCGTCACCATCGCCATCGGCATCGCCGATGTAACCATAACTGGTCAAATGCCAATATTTGTGTACGTTGTAATCCCAGTTGGTGCTGGCTTGCTGTTTCCACAACTGCCGGCCGCATATATCATAGGCCGCGAGTCGGTCACGGCCTGAAACAACAAAATCAGCATTTCCATCCGCATTGAGGTCACCCAGCGTTACTCTTCCAGTAAACTCCAAGGGTATGTCATGCTGTTTGACCACTCCCACAGCACCGGTGAAGGTTTCCTTTAAACACGCGAGCTCGGCAGATTTGTTTCCGATCTGACTAACGCCGCCACTCTTATTCAATAGCAACATGATCGACGCCGCCGACAGAAATGAAACAAGGACAGCTTTGGTTGTGCGTGTCTTCAGGGTGGGGATCATTGCGTAAAGTTTGTTTATGCGGCATGGATTAACATCACGCCATACAGATTATCGCCTCGTGAAATCCCGTGTTCCGAAGTTGGTATTGTACCTGGAATAGGGGTTGCCCAGTATCCCCCCGCATATCTATACTCGGCGCGCGTTGCTTGTGAATGAGAGGCGTGCTTGGTGCATCCGATTACTCTTGCCACCCTTAGGATCGCCGTTGCTTCCACGTCATCTTGGCAGCCCGGTAATTTTCCTTGTTATTGCATCGGGCAGAGCAACGAAGCGAGCCCGGCGACGAATTGTTTCGATACAAAGTACCGGGCCCTACGCCGTGCAGGAATTCACACGATGATTTACAAACCGGAACGTCGATGAGTCCCGCGGTCAGTGAGCTGCGAACGCGAGGAGGTCTTTGGTTCGCTGCGAGCCTGGTGTTGCTCATCTTGGCGGTGCACTTTGATCTGCACAAAACCCCCTACGTGTTTTACTTGTTCAGCGCGCTTTTCGCTGCGGTTTCTCTGAGCGCCTTCAAGTGTTTTGGTATCAGGGCCGTCCTCCTGGTGGTCCTGTTTTGTGGTGCATTCTATGTCAAGAACGCGCCCATCTATTCCCCCATCGATGAGGTCGGTCACTTCGGCTACGTGCACCACATCGCCAAGCACGGAAGGTTGCCGCTGCTGCACGTTTATCTGGACGATGAAATGTTGGCGTTTGCCAAAAAGACCTATCCGCAACCCACGGATTCCCAAGCCAGTGACATGGGACTGGCGGGCCGCTACTACCAGGCTTTTCAACCACCGCTGTATTACCTGCTGGCAGCGGTATTGTATCGGATGGCGGGAGACAACCTGCGCACGAAAGTCTACGTGCTGCGTGCTTTCGGGCTGGTGCTGCTGGTAATCGCCGTGTACGTGGCGTTGCGCGCCTATGAACTGCTGATTGCACGCAAGGTTATGGAACGGGATGATTTTCTGTTTTTTTCCGTGCTGCTGCTGCTCGCTATTACTCCCGGGATACTCAACCACATGACCACGGTGTCGAACCTGCACCTGCAGATACCAATGGCTTCGCTGTTTTTGTGGTCCCTGCTGAAGTATCGCCTTACAGGCAAAGATGGCGCGGCGAGTGTATGGGTGCCGTCCTTGATTTGCGGGCTGACCGTGATGCTGAATATCGCGGTGCTGGTCTATATCGCCATCTTTGCGCAGTTCATGATTGTCCACGGCCGTTATCTCTATATGAGTCAACTCGCGCTAGCCGTGCTTCTCTATATGTTTATGCGCAATGCGCCGTGGTCACCGGTGAGTGTGCTTTGCGTGGCATTGGCCAATCTGATGTACGTCGCCCACCTGCGCTGGTGGATTGTGGCCTTAACAAAGTCCGACAGACTGCTAGCCCGCATTATTCCTATTTTTTAGACAAACAGCAGTTGGTGCAGGGGCGCATCGTGGGTCTTGGAATGGTGGCTAAACCACTCGTACAGCCATTTGGCCATTGCCTCATCATCGTCGATACCGTCCTGGCATTGGTGGATCATTGCGGTAATCTCAGCGAGTAGCCGACGGTGGTCGGCATGGTGTTCGTCAAACTTGGCGTAGTGCCGGTTGCGCATAATCTCCTCTTCATGCGCGAAGTGATTGGCAGCGCTGCCATGCAGCTCTTCGAGGGCATCGATAACCGTCGTTTGATAGTGGCCCGATTGTATTTGTTCATACAGTCGGTTAATGATTTGGAGCAAGTCGCGATGCTCGTTGTCCAATTCCGCCACACCAAGCGAGAACTGGGGTGACCATTCAATCAGTGTCATAACGATGCCCTCACAAATCGACCGTCCTTCAATATTGGAACGTGGGAGGATTCAGCGACGGGCCGCGAGTGCAAGCGCACGTGACTGATCACTCTGAACCATCTGTTAAATAAAGTGTAGTGAGCCTATGCGACTCGATCTCGACCTTGTTCCTTCGCACGATACATCGCGAGGTCGGCGTTGCAAACGGCCTTATCGAAGTCGTAGTGTTGGTCGGTCGAAAATACACCGAGACTCGCGGTCATCTTGACCTGGGTCCACGGATCTTCCATGCGGATGTCACGGATCGCATCGCGCAAGCGCTGTGCAACTTGCGCCGCATTGTCTCGGTTTGAGCCCGGCAAAAAGATGCAAAACTCCTCACCTCCCCACCGACCCGCGAGATCACTATCACGCAGAAATTGCATGATGGTATGACCAACCATGCGCAGCGCGGTATCACCGGCCTTGTGGCCATTTTTGTCGTTGATCTGTTTGAATTCGTCGAGGTCAATGAAAATCAAAGCGTAAGAGAGCTTCATTCGATCGAGTAAGGAGAGTTCACGCCGTACCAATTGCTCGAAGAATGTTCTTGCATAGAGATTGGTCAATGCATCACGGCAAACGGTCTCGGTGAGTTCGATATGGAACTCGATTACATCCCCGTTTTCCGTGGGTGACGCCAGCACCATGAATATCTGGTTACCTTGTTCGGTGACATGGGAATGCAGTACCGACACGGGGACACCAAGGTCGCTAGCGCGAATTTTCGGGCAATCTTCGCCTTGCGCATCGCACGGGCGTTCGTATCCATGGGTGAGCCGATGACAGGTATCGTGACCATCACCGTAGACTTCCCGGCCCGCGGCATTCACATATCGAACTTGGTATTCCGGGCCGATCCACAGAACCGGATACGGCAGAAATTCGATGAACGGTATCGCTGCCTCGATCATCTCGATCGTGACTTTCTCACCGTGTGCGGGGGTGACGTCCGGTCGCGCCATCTTCTCATCTTAGCAGAGCAAACCCTGATTCGCCTAAGGGTCGATGTTGTTGCAGATTTTCGCGTCCCATGGTGCCTGTGCGGGTGAAGTTGAGTGGGACTTGGCGGGCGACTCGATGTGGAATCACAATCCGCCGATGTTGCTGCGTTCTGCGCCTCCTGATATATCGCGAAACGACTCGCTCAGAGTTTTATGTAGGAATGAATCAAGCGGTGTAGAGGCGCATCGTGAGTCTTGAAGTGGATACAGAACCAGTCGTATAGACGTTCGGCCATGACTTCCATGTTATTCAATACGCCATCTTGATATTCGAACATCATGGCCGTGACTTCCTTCAGCAGACGTTGATGATCTGCGTGGTGTTCCTCGTAGGCCGTGTAGCGACGCGCCTGCATCATCAGTTCCTCGTGAGCGAAGTGTTTGGCGGCGCTGGTATACAGCTCTTCCAAAAAATCAACGATCGTCGGGTCGTGCTCTTGGGAGCGCACTTTTGTATAGAGCCGGTTCACCAGCTCGATCAGTTCCTTGTGCTCGGCGTCTACTTGCGATACGCCAAGCGAGAACTCCGATTTCCATTCGATCAATGCCATAAGTCTATCCTAGTACATTGCCATGGAATTTTGCAATCGCGATAAATCGCGTTGCGCCACATAGGATTGAACTTCACGTGTCGATAGCGGATTCATGTGCTGGCGGGACCGCGGTCTTTTGCATCCACTCAGTCGTACAGCAACGCACTAACGCGGCCCGCCGCATACAATTCGGTTCCGGCGCACGCGATTCGCATGACGCTATCAAGGTCCTTGCCGGCATCGATGGCTTCTCTGACTAAAGATGTTCCCGTCAATAGATCGATAGCCGGCACATCGTCGCGGAACTCATAAGGTTTCGTACGCCAGGCCAGGTCATCGGGCCACAGCGATTTCACCGCAACCAGTAACGCGATCCCGGTGCGATAGGCGTCAAAAGCCCGGCGGTCGGTAACGTGCAGCTGCAGCGCTTCGCAGTGTTGTCCGGCAAACTTGTGAAAGACCGGTTCGATGACACAAGCACGAAAGCGCACGCCGGACAGCGCATATCGTGAGAGTTCGTTTGCCAACGCCCGCGCGGCAATGAAGGGCGCGCCCACAAGTTCGAACGGCCGGGTGGTGCCACGTCCCTCAGAAATATTGGTGCCCTCCAGTAGACATGTGCCGGGGTATACGATTGCCGTCTCGAGGGTCGGTAAGTTAGGCGAGGGCATAATCCAGGGTAGAGCGCACTCGTCGAAGTACGCGGCGCGATGCCAGCCTTCGCACTCAATGACCTCCAGCTCGCCGCCGATGCTGAACGTGCCGCTGTAGAGCCGCGCCAATTCACCTACGGTCATCGCGTGCCGCTGTGGAACCGGATATAACCCACAGAAGCTTTCGAGCCCCGCATCGACGCCACCGCCTTCGATCTGCAGCCCGCCGAGAGGATTAGGTCTGTCGAGCACCACAAACTTGACCGGGTGTGATGCCGCAGCACGCATGCAAAGTGCCATGGTGGCCGCGTATGTGTAATAGCGCGTGCCTATGTCCTGGACGTCAAATATCAACACATCAATCTGCGCCAGGTGCTCAGGCGTCGGAGACAACGATTCAAAGCTGTCACCATATAAACTGATTTCCGGTAATCCGGTCGCCGGGTCGCGGGCGTCATCGACGCCAATCATGTCCTGGGCAAAACCGCGCAGACCGTGCTCTGGACCGAACAGCAGGCGCAGATCGATATCGCGGTGACGATGCATGAGATCGACAGCGCGATTCAGTTCCCGATCTACGCTGGTTTGATTTGCAACCAACCCGACGCGCGCGTTATCCAGCCAACGCTTTGGGTTTTCTAGCAACTTTTCAAGTCCGATACGCATGAATCAATATTAAAGGCAGAATCTGTTTCTCATGCAAATGTGCTGTGAGTTAGAGTTATTGTACTGTATTCATTTGAGTATTTATGGTCGCGTCACGAGCCGGTTGCTGGACGCCATGCCGTAGTTGAGTAGTATTTCTGTGGGAGCGGCTTAGGGCCGCGAAGCTTAGTCGCGCCTGGAAGGCTCTCCCACAAGTGCCATGAAATCACCCAAGGCTCTCTCGCTATCACAAAAGTCGCTTCCCCCGCGTTACACTAGGAAACCGCGGCTCGATGTTTATCTTTCAATAAATAAAAAGTGATGACGCCGATGGACAGTATATTGGCGATGTAGTTGAACATCATCCAGTTGACCCACCCGAATTTCATGAGGACGCTGATCACGTAACAGACCTCGCCTAACAGCCACAACCCGACAAAGCTGGGGTTGATGCCCTTGGCGCTTTTGTTTTTGTGGCATTCCCAGGCCTGTGGAATACCACATATCGCGAATGCCACGGAACCTATCCACCCGATTAGATCAGCCACGTACCTCTCGCTGTCGTCATATTGTGTTGTTTGATCGCAGCTTACCTTGGTTGCTGGTATCACGGTTGCCTATTATGAACACACGTGGCAAATTGGCAGCTATAACGTTCAACGCTAATTGAATTATCCCATGAAAGCCAAAGATGTGATGGCGGCGCCGGTTCTGACGGTATCGCTCTCGATGTCGATCAGCGAGCTCGAAGGTGTATTGACGGCTGAGGGTTTCAGCGCATTACCAGTGCAGTCAGAAAGTGGGAAGATCATCGGAATCGTCAGTAAAACCGATATCGTTCGGGCCGCCATGCTGCAGAAGTCGGAAAGATTCAGCGAGATTTTCGGATCGGAGTCCGTCATCAGTGACGTAATGAATCACGAAGTCGTGCATGTGTCCTCCGACGCAGCCGTGAAATCAGTCGCCGAAATCATGATCGATCGACACATACATCATGTCTTGGTGATGGACGATCGCGATATCGTTGGCATTATCAGTAGTTTTGACTTACTCGAGCTCGTTCGCTGAGCACACGATGCAATGCGTTTGCGCCGGAGCTGCCAGGTGATCGTAACTCTGGGCTTCGCTTATTGGCGATATCTATCATCAAAGCGCCATTGTTTTCTCGCGTTGCGGTATTTACGTGATGCGGCAGCGACTCGTCATCAATCCGATGACGCAACAAAGATGCCACCCTTGATACGTACCGGCTTGCATGACGGCCGACGGCGCAGGATCCGATGGATCTGCCTGGTAACGCTGACCGCCGCCTTTTCCACCAGCGCTGATGCCGACCGTTACCAGCGGCTTCGCTTGGGGATGCTGGATGCGATACGCGCCGATTACCAGGAGACCGCCGTTTATATCGATAAGAATCAAGCCGACCCGCGGGTGTTGGCGGCCATGGGGCGGGTCCCACGGCACCAGTTCGTGCCCGACAAGCTTCAGGATGTGGCCTATGAAAACCGGCCCCTGCCCATCGGTCACGGTCAGACCATCTCCCAACCGTATATCGTTGCCGTAATGACGGATCTGCTCGGTGTGCAATCGGATGACCGTGTGCTGGAGGTCGGCACCGGCTCCGGATATCAAGCCGCAGTCCTTGCCGAGCTCGTGGCGCACATGTATTCGATCGAAATCGTAGAACCGTTGGCGATACAAGCAAACAAGAGATTGCAACGACTTGGTTACGCAAACGTCGCGATACGGCATGGTGATGGGTACTATGGTTGGGAACAACACGCACCCTTCGACGCAATTATCGTTACTGCCGCGGCGAGCCATATACCGCCACCGCTGATTGCTCAGCTCAAACCCGGGGGGCGCATGGTGATTCCCGTCGGTACGAGGTTCTTGGTTCAGGAATTACTCATGGTGGTGAAAGACAGCGACGGCGCGGTGACGACGCGGCAATTGCTGCCGGTGAGATTCGTCCCCCTCACGGGCGGTCATTAGCATTGATGCTCGCGTGCAGTGAATGAAGGTCCCCACAGCACAGTTCGCCCTCCGCTGCTGACCATCGTCCTCATCTCGGGCGCCGCGCTGGCGTACGAGGTGCTGTTGATGCGGCTGTTTTCGATCCTTCAGTGGCATCATTTTGCCTACATGATTATCAGCCTGGCGTTGCTTGGGTATGGCATGAGCGGCACCTTTCTTTGCTTCGTACAAAAACGCTTAATGCAACGCTTCACACCCAGCTTTATGATCAACATCCTGTTGTTCGGCGTATCGACCGCAGCTTGCTTTCAGGTCGCACAACAGATCTCCTTCAACGCCGAAGAGGCGTTATGGGACCCATCACAGCTGCTGCGCTTGTTCGCGATTTATGTGTTGCTGGCGTTGCCATTCTTTTTTGTCGCCAATGCCCTTGCCTTGTCACTGATTCGATTTCGTGAGCAAGTCTCGCGCGTATATGCTTATGACTTGGTCGGCGCTGGATTGGGGAGCCTGTCGATCGTTTTTTTGACGTTTGTGCTGCATCCGCTGCCCGTGCTGATGTTCCTTGGAACAGTGGTGATGGCCTCCGTCGCGGTTGCCGCGTGGGAGTTATCCATGGATGCGCGCGTCAAGGTAGCCGCCAGTGCGCTGCTGGGAGCGTTGGTATTGGCCTTGGCCGTGAACCAGATGGATCTCACCATCTCCCCCTACAAAGGGTTGAGTCAAACCTTGCGCGTCGCCGGAACCAAGGTGGTGGACTCGCGCTCGAGCCCGCTTGGGTATCTCAGTGTGCTGGAAAGCGAGCAAGTCCCGTTGCGGCATGCGCCGGGCTTGAGTATCAAGGCTGCGGTTGAGCCGCCGCCCCAGGTGGCGGTGTTCACAGACGCGGACAACATGACGGTGATCACCGCGGACCGCGGCGAGCGTGACGCATTCGCTTATCTGGACGAGATGACTTCAGCGTTACCGTATCATCTCAATTCTCCCGGCCATGTATTGATATTGGGGTCAGGTGGCGGCGCAGACATACAACAGGCGCGTTTCCATCGGGTCCCCCGCATCACCGCGGTGGAGCTCAACCCGCAGCTCGTGGATATCATGCGCGATCGCTACCGTGATTTCGCGAACAACCTCCTGGATCAGGACGGCGTCGATGTGCATATCTCGGAGGCGCGTGGTTTCGTCACCCGGTCGCGTGATCGATACGGCTTGATCCAACTGGCGCTTTTGGATTCGTTCGCCGCATCTTCGGCCGGTCTGTACGCGCTCAATGAGAGCTACCTGTATACCGTCGAGGCGCTGCAGGTCTATCTAAGGCACCTCGAACCCGGAGGTTATCTGGCGATCACCCGCTGGATCAAACTCCCGCCGCGCGACACGTTGAAGCTGTTCGCGACCGCGGTAGAGGCATTGCAGCGTGAGGGCAGGGCAGATCCGGATAGGCGGCTGTTATTGATTCGCGGCTGGCAGACCAGCACCATGCTGATAAAGAACGGGCCAATCAGTGATCAGGAGATCATCGCACTGAAAACTTTTGCGGCCGATCGTGCATTTGATCTGGCTTGGTATCCGGGCATCGCGGAGGCGGAGGTCAACCACTACAACGTCTTGAGGCAGCCATACTACTATGGCGCCGCTATGGAGTTGCTTGGCTCCCAGCGCAGCGCGTTTCTAAACAACTACAAATACGACATCCGGCCGACGTTTGATGACCGGCCGTACTTTTTTCATTTTTTCAAATGGCGGGTGTTTCCTGAAATCATGGCATTGCGTGGACGCGGCGGTATGCCATTGCTCGAAATCGGCTACCTGGTTTTGGTGGCGACTTTAATCAAGGCGGTAATTGCGAGTGTTGTGTTGATTGTATTGCCGTTGATTTATCTGCGGCGACAAAACACCTCCATCGTCCACGAGCGCGTTAGTCTTGCGCGCGTGCTGTGGTACTTCTTTGCCGTCGGACTGGGGTTTCTGTTTATCGAGATCGGCTTTATTCAGAAATTTATTTTGTTGCTGCACCATCCGGTGTATGCGGTGTCGGTGAGCTTGACTTCGTTCTTGGTATTCGCTGGTGCCGGCAGCGCTGTCACCCAGCGCGTCGTATCGGCGGGTGGCCACGGGCGCGCCGCGCGCTACGCAATAATGGGAATCGCGCTGATTGCAATCGCATATACATGGCTGCTGGGCCCGTTGTTCGCCCACTTGGTTGCGCTGCCGATGACGCTCAAGGTCCTTGTATCGGTGTTATTGATTGCGCCCCTGGCGTATTGCATGGGCATGCCGTTCCCGCTTGGCCTGTCTCAATTGAGTTCCGCAGCAAGTCATCTCGTGCCGTGGGCCTGGGGCGTTAATGGTTGCGCTTCGGTGATCAGCGCCGTGCTCGCAACCTTGTGCGCGATCCATTTCGGATTCGCGGTGGTTATCACGCTCGCGGTATTGTTGTATATATCGGCCGGAGTCAGTTTCCCGCGGGTGCGGCACACCGCCGGTGCCGCAAAGCCATGCTAACGGAGCGCCACCCCACGTAGACCGATGTTTGTTGCGGTGGGATAATGAATTCACGAGTATTTTCCCCACTTCCATCGCGAACGCCGGTGTTCTCTTGATCGATAACTTACAAAGTGCTTTCGGTTTGCTGTTGCTCATGCTGCTGGCTTGGCTCTTCAGCGAACGCCGGCAGGCGAAATTGTGGAAAGTAGCCGTTGCCGGTATCGCGGTTCAGCTGATCACAGCGGTGTTGCTGTTGAAGCTCCCGTTTATACAAAAACTATTCGGGACGTTGAACGATGTGGTAGTCGGATTGCAGAACGCCAGCGAAGCCGGTTCCTCATTCGTGTTCGGTTATTTAGGGGGTGGACCGTTGCCGTTCGAGGAGACCGAAGTTGGTGCGAGCTTTGTGTTGGCGTTCCGCGCGCTACCGTTAGTCATAGTCATCAGTGCGTTAACGGCGTTGTTGACATACTGGCGGGTGCTGCCGGTGATCGTCAGCGCCCTGTCCACTATTCTGCAAAGGTCGCTGGGTATCGGCGGCGCCGTCGCGCTGGGAACCGCCGCCAATGTATTTGTTGGCATGGTGGAAGCGCCATTGTTCGTGCGTCCTTATCTCAAAAAGCTTTCACGCAGTGAATTGTTTATGTTGATGTGTGCGGGAATGGCGACCATTGCGGGAACCGTGTTGATACTGTACGCGACGTTCCTGCGCGAGGTTATCCCCGACGCCGTCGCCCATCTGCTCATCGCATCACTGATCAGCGCGCCGGCGGCGATCACCATCGCCAAGCTGATGGTTCCCGATGATCGTGCCGCGACCGCAGCGGTGTTGGACGTGGCCACCGATGCCAAGAGCAGCATGGACGCGATAACGCGGGGCACCCAAAGCGGGTTAATGCTGTTTTTGAACATCATCGCCATGCTGATAGTGTTTGTGGCATTGGTGCACTTGGTGAATGCGCTGCTGAGTCTGCTGCCGGATATTGGTGATGCACCGGTGACCTTGGAACGAATTCTCGGGTACCTCATGGCGCCGATCACCTGGTTGATGGGTATTCCTTGGCAAGAGGCTGTGATCACCGGGGCGCTTATGGGTACCAAGACCGTGCTCAACGAGTTCTTGGCTTATCTGCGGTTGGCCGATTTACCCCCCGCGGCGCTGAGCGAACGCAGCCGTCTGATCATCAGTTATGCATTGTGCGGTTTCGCCAACTTCGGCAGTCTCGGCATCATGATTGGTGGCTTGACCACCATGGTCCCGGAGCGCCGGGATGAAATCGTGGCCCTGGGACCGAAGAGCATCGTCGCCGGAACCTTGGCTACTTGTTGCACCGGCGCCGTGGTCGGCATTCTATTATGAGCAATTCAGTTCCTATTTGGGCCGCGCCACCATCCGTCCGAGTGGACGGCCTCCGAGCAGGTGCATGTGCAGATGGTATACGATCTGTCCGCCATCTCGGTTGCAGTTGACGATGAGCCGAAAGCCGTCGTCGGCAATGCCTTCCTCTTTGGCTAGCTCGGCGGCCACGACGAAAAGATGACCTAAATCCGCTTCGTCTTGCGCGCTGACGTCGTTGACCGTGGGAATGGGTTTGTTGGGAACGATCAATATATGTGTCGGTGCCTGTGGACTGATATCGCGGAACGCGGTGGCGCGTTCGTCCTGATATACAATGTCGGCCGGTATCTCACGGCGAATAATCTTGGCGAAAATCGTTTCTTCTGTCATCGTCGTCTCGCGCCTCGTCGCACTCCACTGGCTTGCCGCTGACTCATAGCATGTCCACGAAGCGTAACAAAGCTTGGCGATTAGGGCGAGCGCACGCGATCATTGGCCTGTCCATGGGCGCCGTCTTCTCGTGCGCCGGTGATGTGTCCGCGGCGATGAGTGCAGCGTCCGCGCGTACTTATGCTTACAGTTGGAGCCCGGTCGGCAAGTCGCTGGACAATATCGTGCCCTTCCACTGGATACGTTTGGCCGACATGGCGCACATGGACACGGCAATCCGCCATGCAATCACCGCCACTGGGGCGATGCCGCGCGGTCATCGAGTGATGTTCAGTTGGGACATGCACCGGGTGATGGCATCCCATCCGGGCGATGCCGTCCGGAACCAACGGGGAGACGTCGCGGTGTGTCGTAAGGAAGATGGAAGCACGGTTCCCTATCATGGAATCTGGTGGGAACACGGCCGCCGTGCGGCGCGCGAGCGATTTGCCAAGTTCTTTGGCGATTATGCCGCGGCCGGGGGGGGCATCGATGTGCTGATACTGGATTTCGAGGAGCCACCGGTCTCCTGGTATCTACACCAATTGGCCCAACGCTACGGCTGTGGCGTACAAGACTATTTTTCCGCCATACAAAATGACCCGCGGTTCGAACGGCTCGGCGCCGAACTCGGATTTAGCGATTTGTCATTGGTGGTGCGCTGGTACGCGAGCGATCATTATCTGCGCTGGAACGGCGCCATGCGGCGCCGGTTTGCCGATGATATCAACCAGGCGGTGTTTACTCCGCTGCGCGCATTGTTCCCGCGCACAAAAATGGCCAACTACGGTGGGTATTATCAAGCTTCTTCGTTGCACCTGTTAGACCTCAACGGCCACGACGCCCACAAATACTATGGTGGACGGCATGTTGGCACCCACCAGTCTCGAGAGTTGTACGGTTGGCTCGGTGATATCGCAAATTCCAAGTTAGACGGTGCCGCGCCGTACCACAAATCGCCGTTCAATGCGTTCCGCTATGCAGTGAACAAGATGCGCGCGATGAAGCTGTCGTCGCCGGTGCCGATATATCCGTGGATTTCGCACAAGGAATTCAACGAGAGCCTGCTCAGCGATTCGGATCTCTATCAAGAGTTGATCTTTCACATCGGTCTAAGCGGTATAGAGGAATTCCTGTACTGGAATCCGCGCAGTGTGATACCGCCCGCCAGCGGACCCAGTGACCGGTTGGTGAGTGATGCGCTCCGGGAATTCGACGATGTGGTTCGCGATGGCGGCCGGCGTTCTCTGGTGGATGAACTTGCCGGCTGGTCGGATGCGTACGTCCTCTCCGGCATGCGTGTGGATCACAGGACGGTGTGGCGGTTGACGCCGAAACTGGAAGCAACAGAGTCGCTGGATGCGATGCTGGTGGACCCGAATCCGGCCACATTCCGCATCGGCGGCGAGTTGATTACCGTGCCCGAGGCCAAGGTGGTGCGGCGCACGAGCGTTTCCGCGCAGGGATTTTGGTTGGTGAGCGATTAGCCTATCGGCGTTGCCCCGCCCAACCAGCCAACCCGCCGCGAGGGCAGAACCCCACGCTCCACGTGTCTCGGGATTGCGTTGGAAGGGAAAAATGTACACCCGTGCCTACGATGGTTACCGGCTGTGGCGTGGAAAAATTGACGCACAAGCTCCAATCGCGCGCGTCGATTTCCTGTTCCAGGGCAGTAACCGGCAATTGATCCGGCGCTGCGCCCGGCTCGTCAAAAGTCCGCTCCCCGAGTGAGGTGAGCCCCCGCCGCCAGCGCGATTTGGGCACCCAGGTCCCGGGCATGTGGACGTAGACCCGTTCGGACCGCGCCCACTCGGGGATGAGGCCGAACTGAATGCGATCATCCAGAAATCTCGCGCGCCAACGTAACCGATCGTTGGCGTGGGCCACGACCTCCGCCGGGCTTTCAACCGTCCACGTGAACGCGGTTTTTGTGCCGGTGAACAATTGCATCTGCTGGTCGTCAGCCAGCGTGAATAGTGGTTCGCGATCGAGGACAGTCGTCCCATCGGCGTGAATCAGGCGCCGAATGAGTCCGTGATGCATGTCGAGTTCCACCACGTAATCCGGCGCATGCACGCGGTAAACCGGAGGATTCGGGAAGTCGTAGATCGGTTGCAAGACTGCACCGACGGCCACTGCCAGGCCCCGGGACCGCGTCCAGTGCCACTTACCGCCGTCGTGACGATAGGCGGTGCGATAGCGTAATGACACCCATCCGGGATCCGCATTGCGGGTGGTGATGGCTACGGGCACCTGGATGGTGGCCCCTGCATCGAGGCGCGTGACGGCGGTGGGATTGGGTGCTATCTCCATGCCGCGGGCGGCCGTGAATGCCACTCGTGTGTCTATGGATCGATTGCTTACATTGCGTAACGTGATCGAGGTAGCGGCGCGATCCGCAGCGCGCATGCGGATTAAGCTTGGCGCCGTCGGCACGTCGATAGGTGCAGCCGGTGCAGCACCCGGCCGGCGCCGCGGCGGCGCGGATGCCAGCTTGCCGTGTTCGAGGTAGCCGTCCGTGGTCTTGGTGGTTACCCCATCGATTGTGTGCATCGGCCGGCTGGTGGGAACACGAATTCCCTGCCAGTCCCCCCGCGCCACGACCCGGCCGTTACGATGAATCCGCATCCAGCCGTAACGTGCGAACGCAAACCGGATCTGCGGGTCGTGATTTCCCTGCAGGACGTGTAGCGCATGGTCCGCTTGCGGCATGAGCGCGGCGGCCGCGTAGTCGGTGTAGTCATCGGCCACAATACGCACCACCAATGCGCGATCATCACCGGCGACCACTTCTACGCGGGTCACCGCTGGACGGTCGCGATATGGCTCGTGGACAAGCGTGAATTGGGCCTCATGTACGGCGTCACGGCGCGCGATCAACATCCCCAGTCCATGCCGGCCCCGGCCGTAGCCAAGCGTCGTGTCCTTGGCAGCGGCGGCGGTGACCCGCACCGATGCCTTGTGCAACGGCCGGTCTTGGACATAGGATTGTGCGACCTGGTTGTGGAGTTGTTCACCCACGTATTTGAAATAGGTGTCCCATGCCGCCGCGTCCAACACGAAGTCCAGCGACCAGGATTCGCCGGTGCGGCTGGCCTGCGGTGCAATCATTCCCCAATACCGTGCCTGAAACTCATCGGTAGGGGTGAACCTTTGGCCGGTAACCGGCTCCGGGCGACCGAAGCTGTGCAGCAGATACTCAAAGCGATGCGGCAGCAGGCTTTTCGCATGAAACACGTCAAGCAGATACTGTTTCGTCAACATCAAGATGCGGGTCTGGTCGACGCCACGGAACACGCCGTGCGACGAGGTGGTGAGGAATTTCACTTCCGCTGAGAAGTCGTGATCACTCGCCGTCACCGGCGCGTTGCGAGCATCTCGCCCATCAACCGTAAGCGTGTTGTGCGCAATGGTGTGGCGGGTCCAACCGATCGCAGGATTCTCGTACTGCACCGCGTTGTAGTCCGGATACAACAACTGGCCCGCGCCGTGGAGGGTGATGGCAAATTTGTCGCGGTGATCGTGGCCGTATCCCTGGGACATGATCTGCAAAACGGCGATCGCATCCGGGTTGTGCCAGTACCCGGCCGATTCGTCGGAGCGCAGCATGGCCAATCCGTAACTGGGCCAGACCTTGGACGGTGCCGATGGCAATGGGGCGGTCGCGGGTAGGGGTGCGCGGTCCGTCAGGTTGGCGCGGTAATCCGGCACCATGGACAGAAAGGCGGCGTAACGTGCATGCCGCGTATTGGCGTAAGCCGCGGCCAGCTCATCGTGCAATCGGTAGCGGTGTCCAGATTGGTTGATCAGAAACAGGTCGGTCGCCGGACCGGTGGCGCCGTCGCCGTAACTCGCGATTCTGATGCGGCGCCGGTCACCGGTTACGCGCTCCGTTGGATAGGCGGTGTCGATGAAGTAATCCATCAGCGCTTGCGGGCTGCCGCCGTGTGGCGTGGTACGCGAAAACCAGTCGTCGTCGTCGATCAGCGAGAGGTACCGGGACATGCGTGCCATCAACAGCAGGCTCTGGTGAGAGATCGGATATAGCGGCGCTTCGCCCCACACTCCTCCATCGCGCAGCATCACGTTCAGCGCATGAAAGTAACCACCTTGCGGCGAACCCGGTTGGCGAAAATAACCCCATTGCTTGGATTGTTCGTCATCGGTGACCAGTCCCGCCATAGCGACCATGTAGCTGGGTTTGAGCACCAGATTTGGTGTCTGTGGCCAGCGGTCGATGGCGCGCCTGCGAAATTGGGCCGAGGCCAGTATTCCGGACTCAACCACGGCGCGCTCCGCTGCAGTGAGCCCGTTGTAAGTCCAATCAAACGCAACCAACGGCTTGACGTCGATGCGATAGTAGACATCACCGAGCCACGGCCGCGGTCCCGCGAAAAAAGCCGGTGACGCCTGCGATGCCGAGCGCTGCAAGTCGCCGCCGCGCCGCCCATACGTCAGCAGCCAGTCGCGGGCGGTCGCCAGGTGCCGGGGATCTCGCTCCAATGCGTACAAGAATGCGGCCCAGTAGCCATCGCCTTGTGCGGCCTTCCGCTGCACACGACGGTATTCGTCGCTCGCCCAGCCTTCGTTTGCGATTAATCGTCGCGTACGTGCGCGGTGTTCAGCGTTGAACAAATAGGGCCGCGCCTGCGCCGTAGGCAGTACGGGCGTGCGATCTTCGGCAAACGCAGGTGCTGCCACGATCCACGCTAACCCGCATATTGCACCCATGCAGCGAAAAGCGGAGTTCGGAATATGTAGGCGATAATGAATTCGATAGACGTTCGCTAGCACGTTTCTTACCCGCAGTTGGACTTATGGCGGTCGGCTGTCCGATCATTTCGCCGCCGTCCCGGATCCTTGGGCAATAGGCAGGCCGACAAGGTTGCCGATTGCCGCGAGGTGTGTGGCATCAATGCATATCGACGATGCTCCGGTACTGCATGCGCACGATGCAGGTTTAAGAATTTCGATGCAGTTGAATGCTCAACTCTCCCGGATCACCGCGGATGTCGATTTGTGTTCTATGGCGCCGGAAACCGTTCGCCATCAAGTCGAGACGGTGCACGCCCGGACCAAGCTGAGTGAATCGAAAAAATCCCGCTGCGTCCGTCAAGGTCCGGCGAGATGAACTGCTAGTCATGATTCCGGTCTGATGACGCCAGGTCAGTGCGGCATTAACGCCGGGTAACGGATTGCCGGAGATGTCCGTAACCTGTCCGACCAGATTATGCACGCCCCAGTCGATCACCAAGCGCACGAATACTTCGCTGGTCGCTGTAAGTTCCGCGCCGCGGATGCTGACACGCGGTTGGGAACGAGTCACAAAGGTCAGCCTGCCTGTGGGAACCTGATCGACCTCGAAATAACCCGTGCTGTCGCCCGCCACTGGCAGGGCCCGACCGGCGGCTTTGGAGCTGGTCAGTAACAGTGTAAAAGAAGGCACGGGCTCGCCCTGTGCGTCCACCATGTTGCCGACCACGCGGCCACCCGCTACCGAGGAGAGGGTGATATCCAGGGTCACGCCCCCGTCGGCGATGGCGATAGGTTTTCTGATATAGCGTGCATACAGTCCGTGAACCGAGGCGGTGAGTTGGTAGTCGGGGCCCGCTTCGACGCCGGAGATCGCATAATACCCATTGGCATCGCTCCGCGTCCGATAACTCGTCTTCAAGGATGGCGAGTTCATCCAGATCTGTGCGCCCGCAATGACGGTCCCGTATTCGTTGGCCACTGTGCCGTTCACCTCTGAATTACCCGCTGCACTCAGCCGCACGTCGAGCCGTGTTTCGGGCACGTCCACCACGTTGACACCCGCGACAGACTGAATAGCTTCGGCGTAACCCGGCGCTCGAAAACGAAACGAATAGGTGCGGTTTCGCTGAATCACGAGCGTAGTGGTGTAGTGCCCCGCCTCATCCGTGGTCGTAGCCCCGCCGCTGTGCGACGGGATCACTTCCACGCCGGCCAAGGGATAACCGAAGGCATCGGTGACGGTTCCGATTACCCGTAACTGATACCCATCGTTGAGCACGATATCTGCGGATCGAAAACCAGCCCGCACGTAAATAGTCGCGGAAGTATAGCGGTCGCTTTGGGTCGTTCGGAGCTGATAGTCGCCGGCGGTTAATCCGTTGATGATGTACCGGCCTGCGGCGCGGCTGTGTGCCGACTGTTGATCCGACGAAAAACGATTGGTCGATGGTTCGAACCGGCGTGAGTTGATCTGGATGCCGGATATCGGATCGCCACGCAGGTTCAATACCCGTCCTGATATGGATAAGCTTCCTTTTTCCGCCGTAGATGATTGGGGCTCATCGATTTCGGTGGTGGCTGCCGCCGCGGCGGAGGTTACGGCCGCGGCGGGCGCTCGGGCAGGTGTGCTTGGTTTTGATGGTTCCGCGGCTGCCGGGCCGGACTCGGGCGCGTCAACGCGCAATTGCTCGGTGGCTGTGCCGCTGGCGACGTCGACCCCGGCGTTTGAAGGATCCTGCGGCGATGGATCCTGATGCAGGCCGTTCCCGAACCGGAGGTAGTATGCCAGCCCGATTGCGGCCCCAATCAGCAGCACCACCGCGATGTGAACAAAAGGCGTTGATCGCATAGATGACCGGCTCATTTAAGACATTGCGCCATGTGTTTCGCTGCAGCCTGCTGACAGCATACGCTGACTGTCAAGGGTGGGTCGCGGGGACATCGATCCAGCCCGCGAATTTCACCCAAGCGCCCCGCCCCGAGTCAAGAGCAACCTCGCCGGCGATGCAGGCGGCTTTGAGGCGGTTTTACATTATCCACGAACCGCAGTAGATTGCACCTGAAACAAACCACCACCACGTGAGAGTAAACCATGCAATCTTTCAAGGCATACCGTATCCATAACGATGACGGTTCGATTCGCGCACAATTCGAAACGATCGGTATCGATGATCTGACCGAAGGTGACGTTGTCATCCGCTCTGCGTATTCGGACGTCAATTACAAAGATGCGTTGGCCGCGACCGGTAAGGGCAAGATACTGCGCCACTATCCCTTAGTCGGCGGCGTTGACGTATCCGGATACGTGGAACAATCGAGCAGCGACCGATTTAAACCGGGTGATGCAGTCACTGTTTGCGGTTGTGAACTTTCCGAGATCCGCGACGGGGGTTACGCTGAATATGTGCGCGTGCCGGCGGATTGTGTAGTGCGCATCCCCGATGCTTTGTCAGTATACGAAGCCATGGCCATCGGCACCGCTGGATTTACCGCAGCATTGGCAGTGCAGCGTATGGAAGAGAACGGGCAGACGCCGGAGCACGGACCCATCGTCGTTACCGGTGCCACCGGAGGTGTAGGCAGCATCGCCATCGATATTCTCGACGGTGCCGGTTACGAAGTCGCGGCCTACACCGGAAAGCAATCCGCCGAAGAGTATCTCAGTGGGCTTGGCGCCGCACGGCTGCTGTTACGCAATGAGACGGACCTCGGCAAACGTCCTATGGAAAGGGCCGAATGGGGGGGCGCCATCGACAACTTGGGTGGTGACGTGTTGACTTGGCTGACGCGCACCGTGAAACCGTTTGGCAACATCGCGTCCATCGGTTTGGCTGCGAGCTATGAGCTGCATACGACCGTGATGCCGTTTATTCTGCGTGGTGTGTCGTTGTTGGGCATCAATTCGGTATTGTGTTCTCCGTCACTGCGGCAAAGCGTGTGGGCCCGGCTCGGCAATGATCTAAAACCCCGGCATTTGGATAAGATCGTCACCCGCACCGTGGAATTCGATGAGTTGCCAAGTGTTTTCGACGCCTATATAGACGGCACGAATACCGGCCGTACCGTAGTGATCATTGGTGGTGACTGATGCGGAGCATAAGGCATGGTTGATCCCCTCTGGCAGCCCGATGCGCAGACGATGGCGAACGCCAACGTCACGCGCTTTATGCGCGAGGTGTCCGCAAACCATGGCGTGACACTCGACAGCTACCAAGACCTCCACCAATGGTCTGTTGATAAGCCACAGTTGTTTTGGGGCGAGCTGTGGTCGTTCGCCGGCATCGTTGCCAGCGAAACCAGCGATGTGGTCGTAGATCGCTTGGATGAGATGCCGGGCGCCCGGTGGTTTCCAGGCGCGCGGCTGAATTTCGCCGAGAACCTGTTGCGCCATCGGGGAACCGGCACCGCGATCATGTTCCGCAACGAGAACGGCGACACGCGCTCGTATACCTATGACGCGTTGCACGATGAGGTGTCCTGCTGTGCGCAAGCTCTGCGCGCCATGGGCGTCACTGTGGGAGACCGGGTGGCGGCGTACGTCCCGAACTCACCAGAGGCGGTGATCGCCATGTTGGCGGCCACCTCGATAGGGGCGATCTGGTCTTCGTGCTCACCGGATTTTGGTGTGCAAGGGGTGTACGATCGATTCGGTCAGATCCAACCCAAGGTGTTGATCAGCGCGGAAGGTTATTTCTACAACGGAAAACGGCATGACTGCCTGCAGAAGCTCTCCGAGATCAAGGCCAAGCTGCCCACCGTGGAGCGTGTGGTCGTGTTCCCGAACACCTCGCACACGCAGGACATCCGTGGCGTGGAGTCGTCGGTGTGGTGGCAGGATTTCGTGGCGGGATTTACGGCGCGGGACATCGACTACGAACAGCTGGTGTTTGTGCATCCGGTTTACATCATGTACTCATCCGGCACCACCGGTGCACCAAAGTGTATTGTGCACGGCGCCGGCGGCACGTTGATTCAGCATCTCAAGGAGCACCTGCTGCATACGGACATTCATGCCGGCGACCGATTGTTTTATTTTACGACCTGCGGTTGGATGATGTGGAACTGGCTCGTGTCCGGCCTGGCCTCCGGCGCGACCCTATTGCTGTACGATGGTTCACCATTTTACCCTGATGGTAACGTGCTGTTCGATTATGCCCAGGAGCACGGCATGACGGTTTTCGGTGCCTCCGCCAAGTATATCGACGCGGTGAAAAAGGCCGGCTTGGCGCCTTGCGAATCTCACGATCTGTCCCGGCTCAAGATCATGACTTCCACTGGTTCGCCGTTGGTGCCGGAGAGCTTCGACTTCGTCTACGAGAAGATCAAGCAGAATCTCTGCCTGTCGTCGATCTCCGGCGGCACGGACATCATGGGCTGTTTCGCCCTTGGCAATCCGACGCTGCCGGTGTGGCGCGGTGAGTTGCAGTGCATCGGCCTGGGGATGCGCGTGGTGGTGCTGGACGAGAACGGTCAGGAACTACCGCCGGAGCACAAGGGTGAGCTTGCCTGTACCGTGCCGTTTCCCTCGATGCCGGTCGGATTTTGGAACGATCCGCAGGACGAAAAGTATCACGCCGCGTATTTTGAGAAGTTCCCCGGAGTGTGGTCCCACGGTGATTATATTGAAATCACCGAGCACAACGGTGTAGTGATCCACGGGCGGTCCGACGCGGTGCTCAATCCCGGCGGCGTGCGCATCGGTACTGCAGAGATATACCGCCAAGCGGAACAGGTCGATGAAGTGGTGGAGAGCTTGGTGATCGGTCAGCAGTGGCTGGACGACGTTCGCGTGGTGCTTTTCGTCCGGCTGCGCGACGGCGTCGAGTTGGACGATGCCTTGATCGACAAGATCAAGAAGCAGATCCGTGGCAATGCCACGCCGCGACACGTGCCCGCCAAGGTTGTACAAGTAGCGGACATCCCACGCACCAAAAGCGGCAAGATAGTCGAGCTAGCGGTGCGCAAAGTGGTGCACGGCGAGCCGGTGAAGAATAAGGAGGCCCTTGCCAATCCCGAAGCCCTGGACTTGTTCGCAAATCTTCCCGAATTGCAGAGCTGAAAGTTTGCCGATGCGGTACATCTCACCGGCCGGGGCTATCGCTTATTAGTGGGCGACCCACCGCTATGAGTAAACCTCTCACCGGGATCCGGGTGCTGGATCTGACCCGGCTGCTGCCGGGCCCCATGTGCAGCCTGCATCTGGCCGATATGGGAGCAGACGTGATCAAGGTGGAAGACACCCGGAAAGGTGACTCCGCCCGCGCGATGGGGAGTTTGCATGCGAGCGTGAACCGCAACAAGCGTTCACTCACGGTTGACCTCAAGCAGGATGCCGGACGCGAAATTTTCCTGCGTCTTGCGGCGACCGCAGACGTGATCATCGAGGGCTTTCGCCCCGGCACCGTGAACCGGTTGGGCATCGGCTACGACGACATTACACCACGGAATGTAAAAGTGGTGTATTGCGCCATGACTGGTTACGGTCAGTCCGGACCGTTGCGGGACCGCGCGGGCCATGACCTCAACTACATGAGCTACACCGGTGTCACCGATCAAACCGGTGCCCGCGGGGGGCCGCCGGTGATACCCAATATACAAGTGGCCGATCTATTGGGCGGGAGCCTCAGCGCGGTGATGGGCATTTTGGCCGCATTGTTTGATGTGCAACGCAGCGGCCACGGACGGTATATCGACGTGGCCATGGCGGATTGCACCTTGGCCCACGCGGTGTTTCCGTTGATTGCCCATCATCAGTATGGCGAAGTCGCGCCCCGGGGTGAGGATATGCTCAGCGGTGGCCTGCCGTGGTACGCGATATACGAAACGTCGGATGGCCGGCACGTGGCCGTGGCGTCGTTGGAGGAAAAGTTCTGGCGCCGGTTCTGCACCGCGTTGGATCGCGACGAATGGATTGACGCCTACCACGCCGACGCGTCGCAACGGGAAGTCGTGCGTTCCGCGTTGCGGGCATTGTTCAAGTCCAAAAGCCAGGCGTTTTGGGTCGCCAAACTCGAGGCGGCGGACTGTTGTTTTTCGCCGGTCCTGACCCTGGACGAGGCGCTCGATCATCCGCAGTTTGCTTCCAGAGGCATCATCCACGCGTCCCGCGGCGGCGTGCCGCAGTTCGCGTTCCCGGTCCGCTTAAGCGATTTCACATTCGATGCAAAAACCCCTGCACCCGCTCACGGCGAACACAGCGACGAAATCCTGGGAGAGCTCGGATACAGCACTGAGGAAATCGAAGCGCTGCGCGGTGACGGCGCCGTGTAACCGCATGTTTGCGCGCGCACCAGGGAGCGGGTAGCATTCCTTGCACTTGGCCGAGGCTGACAATCACTGCATTCGGGTCGATGACAAGAACATGAAAATACTGGTGCCGATCAAGCGCGTAGTGGATTACAACGTGAAGGTCCGGGTCAAGAAAGACGGGTCGGGTGTGGAAACGGCCAACGTCAAGATGTCCATGAATCCCTTCGACGAGATCGCGGTCGAGGAGGCGGTGCGTATGCAGGAGGCAGGGCAGGCCAAGGAACTCATCATCGTTTCCATCGGGGTCAAGCAGTGCCAGGAGACGATCCGCACCGCACTGGCGATGGGCGCAGACCGCGGCATCCTGGTGGAGACCCAAGATGAGCTGGAGCCGCTTGCCGTCGCCAAGATCCTGCGCGAGATCGTGAACAAGGAATCGCCCGATCTGGTGATCATGGGTAAGCAGGCGATTGACGACGACAGCAACCAGACCGGGCAACTGCTGGCCGGCATGTTGGGCTGGCCGCAAGGCACCTTCGCGTCCGGGCTCGAATTCTCCGATCAGCGCGTTGCGGTGACCCGTGAAGTCGATGGCGGATTGGAGACGCTCTCGTTGGCGTTGCCGGCGGTGGTCACCGTGGACTTGCGCCTCAACGAGCCGCGTTACGTCAAGTTGCCCAACATAATGAAGGCCAAGAAGAAACCGTTGGAAACCATCGGCGTGGGTGAGTTCGGCCTGGATCTCAGGCCGCGAGTGGTGACGTTGAAGATTGAAGAGCCGCCGGCACGCAGCGGTGGTGTGCGGGTGGAGACCGTGGAAGATCTGGTCGCCAAGCTCAAAAACGAAGCCAAGGTGATCTGACCGTGAGCGTACTGGTTGTTGCCGAACACGATAATCAGGAACTCAAGGCGTCGACGTTGACTACGGTGACAGCGGCCGGCGAGATCGACCCTTCGGTGGCGATCATGGTGGCCGGACTTGACTGTCGTGCAGTGGCGGAGTCGGCAGCCAAGGTCGCCGGCGTGACACAGGTCCTGGTGTGCGACGACGCGCGCTACGAACATCAAGTGGCGGAGGATGTTGCGGCGCTGATCGTTGCCGCGGCGGGCGAGTTCTCGCACATCCTCGCACCGGCCTCAACGTTTGGAAAAAACCTGATCCCCCGGGTGGGCGCATTGCTGGATGTCGCACCGATCTCGGATATCGTCAGCATCGAATCGGCGGACACCTTTGTACGCCCGGTGTATGCCGGTAATGCCATGGCCACGGTCAAGAGCAGTGACGACAAAAAGCTGATCACTGCGCGCTCCACGGCGTTCGCGGCCGCTGCCTTGACCGGCGGTGCAGCAGCGATACGCGAGCTGCAACCGGTAGACGGCGCCGGTAAGCTGTCACGGTTTGTCGGTGCGGAGCTCACCCGCTCGGAACGGCCCGAGTTGACCAGCGCCCGGGTGGTGGTCTCCGGGGGGCGTGGCTTGGGCAGTGCCGAGAACTTCAAGCTCCTGGAACAACTTGCCGATAAGCTCGACGCGGCGGTCGGTGCCTCGCGGGCCGCAGTGGATGCCGGCTATGTTCCCAATGATTATCAGGTTGGGCAGACCGGCAAGGTGGTGGCGCCGGAATTGTACATCGCCGTCGGCATATCGGGGGCGATTCAACACCTCGCGGGGATGAAGGACAGCAAGGTGATCGTCGCCATCAATAAAGACGAGGAGGCGCCGATCTTCCAGGTAGCCGATTACGGTTTGGTTGGCGACTTGTTCGACGTGCTACCGAAGTTATCCGCAGCACTCGAGAAATAGCTGCCCGCAACGGGCGCAGACTTCCTACATTCAATTGAGAGATCAACCATGACGACTTATTCCGCGCCACTTCGAGACATCATGTTCGTGTTGACCGAGTTGGCCGACATCGATGGCGTCGCGGCGCTGCCTGGTTATGAAGAGGCCTCCCCGGATGTGGTCCACGCGGTGTTGGATGAGGCGGCAAAGCTGGCCGCAGAGGTGCTGGCGCCGCTCAACCAGATCGGCGACCAGCAGGGATCACGATTGGTGGACGGCAAAGTCGTTACTCCGGATGGCTGGAAGCAGGCTTACCAGACCTTTATCGACAGCGGCTGGAATGCGCTGGCATTCGAAGAGCAATATGGCGGGCAGAACTTACCCTGGCTGTTGGCGACCGCCGTACAGGAGATGTGGCACGCCGCGAACATGTCCTTCGGCCTGTGTCCGATGCTGACGCAAGGCGCGGTAGAGGCACTGATCCTGCATGGATCCGAGCAATTACAGGACCGATATCTTTCCAAGATGGTCTCCGGTGAGTGGACCGGCACAATGAACCTCACCGAGCCGCAGGCGGGATCGGACTTGAGCGCGGTGCGTATGAAGGCAGTGCCCGAGGGGGAACATTATCGGCTTTTTGGACAGAAGATTTTCATCACCTACGGTGATCACGACCTGACCGACAACATTGTGCACATGGTATTGGCGCGCTTGCCCGATGCCCCGGAGGGCGTGCGGGGCATATCGCTGTTTCTGGTGCCCAAGATGCTGGTGGACGAGAACGGCGAGATCGGACAGCGTAACGAAGTGCGTTGTGTATCGTTGGAGCACAAACTGGGCATACAAGCGAGCCCCACTGCGGTGCTGGCGTATGGCGATAACCAGGGTGCGGTGGGCTATCTGGTTGGCGAGCCGAATCGTGGATTGGAGTACATGTTCACGATGATGAACCTCGCGCGGCATGCGGTGGGAGTGGAAGGGCTGGCGATTGCCGAACGCGCGTTCCAGCAGGCCAAGACCTATGCCATGGAGCGTGTTCAGGGGCGGCCGATTGGCACCCCGTCGGAGGACCATGCCGCTATCGTGCATCATCCCGACGTGCGACGTATGTTGATGACAATGAAGGCCAAGGTCGAGGCGATGCGCGCGATGGTCTATGCATGGGCCTCGGCGCACGACAAGTCGCATCGTCATCCCGACCAAGCCGAAAGGCTGCGGCAGCACAATACCGTTGAACTGCTCACGCCGGTGGTGAAAGGCTGGTGCACGGAAACCGGTAACGAGGTTGCCTCGTTGGGAGTCCAGGTTCACGGCGGCATGGGGTACATCGAGGAAACCGGCGCGGCACAGCACTTTCGCGACGCCCGCATCACTACCATCTACGAGGGCACCACCGGCATCCAGGCCAATGATCTTGTGGGCCGCAAGGTGCTCCGCGATCAAGGTCAGGCGGCGCGCGCGTTTATCGACGGATTACGGGATATCGACTTCGATGCCCTGGATGGCGTGGGCCGGGCGGTAGAGTCCGGGCTGGGTCATCTCGAACAGGCCACCGATTGGATCGTCGGCGCTGCGCAACGGGATCCGCGGCTGCCCGCCGCAGCGTCCGCTTATTACCTGAACTTGTGGGGAACAGTCATCGGCGGCTGGTTAATGGCGAAGGCGGCGCTGGTGGCGCAGAAAAAGCTGGATGCCGGTGACGGCGACGAGAAATTCTACCGCGCCAAGATCGAAACCGCCCGTTACTATGCGACCCACGTGCTGCCGCAGAGCGTCGCGTTGTTGCATACCATCAACGAGGGTTCCGAGGCCTCTCTGGCTATAGCGCCGGAGCTACTATAGGCAGCTTTCAAGTGGTGTAATGACACCGTCCCCGGTGTCGCCAGGGTAGGCCTGTTGGTACCAATCGAACGAATCCAACGCACCGTCGACATCGCCCAGCAACATGTACAGCGGTCCCAGCAAATATCGCTTCCCGTAGCCGTCTCGGTTATATCCGCCTTCCAGTTCCCGCTTTAGCGCGCGTTCGTAGCGGCGAATCCGTTCCCGGATGCGCTTCGGTTCTGTGGGGAACAAGTCGGCCATAATGCTCTATGAACAGGGTCCGAGGTTTCGTGTCCGAGTATGAATCACACTTATGCCGCTTCTCGATGGTAATACTTCAGCAGCCCACCGAGTCGTTCCCGGCACGCAATGGGCCCATTGCAATGGTAACCATCCTTGCGCAAGGTTGAGAACAGCACGACGTTATCCTTACCTTGATGATTTCTCTCGCTATGATAATGCGCTAGATAACTGCGCAAAGCGCGCCGTAGTGAAGCTTCGCCGAATAAGATGAGCTTCCTCCTATCTATTATCGTTATGTAATTTGCGACGGGATTGTAATCGTGATCAAACGTCGGATAGAAATTGAATAGAACGTCCCGCTAGTTATAAACCCGTGACACTTCAACACGTTGGAGTTTTTTGACCACAAGACGTTGCGAGAGGCGATTATATCAGCAGCTCGAACTCGTACGTTGTCATTACAATTTCATTCGTCGTCATACCGGTTTGCGGTTCGGACGGGACCTTCGGACGGCGGCCATGGTCGCCGGTCTCCGCGACCGGGTTTGTACTTTCCGGGATGTCTTCGCCTTCGCTTACATCAACAGCAAATGATCGAAGCACCTTTTAAACCACTCCCAAACCACTTCAATGTGTTAGGGTAGGTGTGATGGTGATGGGGAGGAACCCTCCTCCCTCGAAATGAGAACGGAAATATCATGAAAGTTCCTTCGTTTTTGTCTCCATTTTTGGATGGAGATTCCCCGAAACGCCTATTTCAAGGAT
>CAMYKK010000024.1 GCA_947258975.1 uncultured Gammaproteobacteria bacterium | reverse complement strand
TGGTGGAGGCGGCGGGAATCGAACCCGCGTCCGCAAGCCCTCCGCACACCGGATCTACATGCTTAGTCCGCCTTTTAGTTTAACTGACCGTACACCGGCGAACGAGCGTACTGATCAGCGAGTCCGCTTGAATTTGACGCAACGCTAACGGACGCAACGCTACGCGATCCTATGTGTTTTGACCTCTCGAATCCCAATCCGTAGGCAAATCGGGTGAAAGGACTAGCCGGGATTAAGCGGCTAGTTGGTAGTTGTCGTCGTTGGCAACTAATAGTTTGCGGCTGGATTCACGAGGAAATCCGCACCTCGGCATGCCCCGATGGTTTCGCGACCCACGTCGAAGCCATGTCGCCCCCATGAGGTGATATGTGGGGGCTATTATACGGGATTTCCAGTCGTTTAGCGCAGCAAAGGCGAGCAAAAGTCCCCAGTTTCCACCTTGTGGTGTCTCAGCGGGTCAATTTGTGTAATCGTTGTTTGTCCCGTTCCCACTCCCGTTGTTTGATGGCGGCGCGCTTATCGTGAAGCTTTTTGCCTTTGGCGAGGGCGATCTTGAGTTTGACGTGTCCGGATTTCCAATACAGGGCCAGCGGGACCAGCGTGTAGCCGCGGCGTTCCACAGCGCCGATGAGACGATCGATTTCCCCCCGCTTCATCAACAATTTTCGGGTGCGTGTTGGATCGGGGTGGATGTGGGTAGACGCCGACGACAGCGGTGAGACGTGCGCCCCGAACAAAAACAACTCCCCATGGCGTACGATCACGTAGCTTTCCTTGAGTTGGCCGCGCCCATCGCGCAGGCTCTTGACCTCCCAACCCTCGAGCGCCAGGCCGGCCTCGAACTCCTCGTCGAGATGATAGTCGTGGCGCGCCTTTTTGTTGAGTGCGATCGTATTCGAAGCAGATTTGGTTTTTTTCTTGGCCATCGAGTTACTATCCTTCCTTAGGCAACACTAAAACTAATTTGTCATAGCCGTCAATTACCGGTGATATTGCGCGTGGAGTTTCAAGCCACACTCGGCGCGGACGATACGCTGCTTTCAGCTTTATAGTGTTTATAAAAAATAGGGGAAAGGTCGTCGTCCACGTCAATTATGTGCATGCCCAATGGTCCTCACGATGGGCGTTCGTGTTGGCGGCGACGGGCTCGGCGGTCGGGCTTGGCAATATCTGGAAATTTCCGTATATGGTGGGCCAAGGTGGTGGTGGGGCATTTGTGCTCGTTTATCTCGTCTGCATCGTGCTGATCGGTATACCCATCATGATGTCCGAGGTGCTATTAGGCCGCCGGGCACGCCTCAGTCCGGTCAATACCATGCGCGTGCTCGCCCAACAGGAGGGTGCCAGTCCGGGGTGGCAGTTTGTAGGTTGGTTGGGCATGGCCACCGGTTTTTTGATTCTGTCGTTTTACGGCGTGGTCGCTGGATGGACCCTCGCTTATGTGTTTCACAGCGCGAGCGGCGCGTTCGCGATGGAAAATCCGCAACACATCAAAGCGCTGTTTGGCGCTTTTGTTACCGATCCGCAACGGGTATTGGTGTGGCACACCTTGTTCATGGCGATGACGACTCTCATCGTCGCACGCGGGGTGCAGGCTGGACTGGAGAAGGCGGTTAAGGTCATGATGCCGGTATTATTCATTCTTTTGCTGGCCTTGGTGTTTTACTCTATGGGCAGCGGCGGTTTTGATGAGGGGTGGGAGTTTCTATTCAAGACCGACTTTGACAAACTCACACCGGCGGTGATACTCGGTGCGATGGGTCAGGCGTTTTTCAGCCTGAGTTTAGGTATGGGCGCAATAATGATCTACGGTTCCTATCTGCCGCAGCGGTCGTCGATCGGCGGATCGACGTTCCTGATCGTGATCGCCGACACGGTGGTGGCATTGTTGGCGGGTCTGGCGGTGTTTCCGATCGTGTTTGCCAATGGGTTGGAACCCGCGGCGGGGCCTCCGTTGATTTTCGAAACCTTGCCAATTGCCTTCGGCCAGATGCCCGGTGGGACGTTTTGGGGAACGTTGTTTTTCGTGTTATTGGTGTTCGCCGCGTGGACGTCGGCGATCTCGTTGATTGAACCGGCGGTAGCCTGGTTGACCGAAACCCGCGGGGTCAGGCGCGTGCTTGCCGCGGTCCTGACCGGTGGTTTTGCCTGGTTGCTGGGGATGCTCACGATCATGTCTTTCAGTGACTGGGCGTTCTCGTTTCGCTTTTTGGGCGTTGAAAAAACCCATGGTTTTTTTGATATCTTCGAATTATTGACGACTAACATTACACTACCGTTGGGTGGCATCCTGATTGCGCTGTTTGCGGGTTGGACAATTCGACGGAGCCACTCCCAGGAGGAATTGAAACTCGGGAGTCTTGCCGGATTCGAGATATGGTTGTTCCTTACCCGTTTCGTGTCGCCGGTGATGGTGGGTATGTTGCTGTTGTATTTGTTATTTGGTCATTATCTCAATGCATAAAGTTGAACGTTCGGCATTAGTGCCCTATAGCGCTGAGGAGATGTATGCGCTGGTTGCGGACATTCCGCGCTATCGGGAGTTCCTGAACTGGTGTGATGCCGCAACCGTGATTTCGGAACAGGGCGATACGGTGACGGCCTCGATCATGATCTTGTTCAAGGGATTGAAAAAGAAATTTACGACCAAAAACACCATGAAGCCTTACGAATCAATCACCATGAAGCACGTGGAGGGGCCATTCCGCAATTTGGAGGGTGTGTGGCGATTCACGCCGTTGGACGAACATGCGTGCAAGATCGAGTTGGATTTGCATTTCGATTTCGACAGTAAGGTGGTTGCCGCCTTGGTGGGGCCGGTCTTTTCCCACATTTCCAACACGCAAGTAGATGCGTTTCATAAGCGTGCCCAACTGATCTATGGAAACCGCTAAAAAGATCCGCGTCGAAGTTGCGTATGCTGAGTCGGAGCGGCAGTATCTGCTCGAACTCACGGTACCGTCCGGCAGCGATGTCAATCACGTGCTCAATCAGTCGGGAATTGTCGAACGGCACCGGCTCGATCTAGACGTCAACAGCGTGGGAATATTCGGCCGGGTCGTGCAGTTGGAACAGCTGGTCGCCGAGGGCGATCGGGTGGAAGTGTATCGTCCTTTGACCGCTGATCCAAAGGAGATCCGGCGGGAGCTTGCGGCGCAGGGCAAGACAAAGGGCAGGGCGAAACCGGATCGTTAGTGATCCTGGCATCCACGGCGCTATTTCTTAAACACCTTGTCCCAACCCCGGCGTAATAATCCCTTTTTGTTCTTTGCTTGCGGTTCCGTGACCTTGGTGCCGCCGCCGGACGTGTCGTCCTGCGGCGTTACCGAATCGCTCTCTCCAGCGATAATATCTCCTTGTACTTCGCGAAACGCGTCACTATCAAAGACAATGGTGACGCGACGATGTTCTGCCTGTTTGGATCTTCCGGCCCTGAAGGAATAATAATACTCCCAACGGTCGTTATGAAATGGGTCTACCACCAAGGGACTGCCAAGCAGGTAGCGCACTTCGCGCTTCGTCATGCCTATCTTCAACCGTTCGAGTTGCTCAGAGGTGACGACATTACCCTGTTGAACGTCGATACTGTACGGGCGGATGCAGCCGCTGAGTAACACCGCAATGGATACGGCAGTGATAATTGATAAACGTCGCATGGAATGTCGTCACTTTCGAGTGCGCGGATGATAACGAATGTTGGCTCGCGGGTAAATCGCGGGCTGCCTCGATGCAGCTTAGAGATGGATCAACAGTGCAGTTTCATCGCAGTGATTGAATTTGTAACAGGTGATGCAAATTCCCCAGACTTTTTCCGGCAGTGCGTCTTTGGACACGGTCTCGAACCCCCATTTGTGAAACAATTCAGGAACGTAGGTCAGCGCCATCAGACGTTTAAAGCGACGCGCTCGGGCTTCGTTGACCAGATGCTCCACCATGCGCCCGCCAAGCCCTTGTCCGGCATAGTCCTCGGCGATCATCAGACTGCGAATCTCGGCGAGTTCCGGGGTAAAAATCTCCAGTGCGCCACAGCCGACGACCCGGGACTGGGTTTGCATAACATAGAAATCGTCAATGTTTCGCCGGATGTCATCCTCCGTCCGTGGTAGGACATTGCCAAGTGCGGCATATCGTTTCATCAGTGCGCCGATCGCGGACACATCGTGGCCGGTCGCGTGGCGAACGCCGGTCTGCTGCGGGTGTTCTAAGACCGGGTCATCCATCTGCGGAAGATGGTCGTGACCGTGGGTCGCTAAACATGCGGCGCGACGTCATTCCACCACAGAGAGCGACGGTGGTTCAGCGCGGTGGGCGGTGCGCGACAACATATCAGAGGCATGCGCCATGGTCTGTTCGGTGATCTTGACACCGCCGAGCATACGGGCGATTTCCTGTACCCGCCCGTCATCTGTCAGAGGAGAAATTGTCACACGCAGACCATCATCATCGTACTTCTTTACTTGGTGGTGATGATCACCCTGTGCCGCAACCTGGGGCAGGTGCGTGATACAAATCACTTGGCGTTGATGGGCCAGCGATCGCAGCTTCTGGCCAACGATCTCCGCGACACCGCCGCCGATCCCGACATCTACTTCATCGAAAATTAAGGTGGGAACTCGCCCAACCCGGGCCGCGATAACCTGGATCGCCAGGCTGATGCGGGACAATTCGCCACCGGAGGCGACCTTTTTCAATGGCCTGAGCGGCTGACTGCGATTGGTGCTGACCTGGAAGATGATGTCGTCAAAACCAAAACGTGTCGGTACCGCACGGTCACGTTCAGCACACGTCACTTCAAACCGGCCACCCTTCATTCCCAGCTCTTGCATCTGCTCGGTAACGGCCTTGGACAGGTGCGCCGCCGATATTCGCCGCTGTTTAGAAAGTCGGTCGGCGGTGTTTTCGTAGTTTCTGCGGGTATCTTCGAGAGACTTTTGGAGTTCATCGACACTCGTGTCCGTCTGTTCAAGTGCGCCCAGTTTATCGGCCAATTCCCGATGAACACAGTTTAGCTGATCCGGTTCGCACTGATGTTTACGCGCCAAATTCAGCAGTGCACTCATGCGCCGTTCCACGTCATCCAAACGCTGGGGATCGAGTTCAATACGATTCGGCAACTGACGCAACTGTGCTGCCACGTCATCGATGTGTATGGATGCCTGATTCATAACGTCGATGATCTGTGACAGCTGCGGTTCGTAATCCAATAGTCCCTGCAATTCGTTGACGCATCGTGCGATCGTGCCGGCGACCGCGTGTTGCTCGGCATCGTAGAGGTGTTGATAACAAAACTCGATTCCGTCTCGCAGTTCACTGGCATGCGCAAGTTTGGCGTGTTCCTGTTCCAGTTGTACGAACTCACCATCCTGAATGCTCATCTGTTCGAGTTCGGTGGTCTGGAATCTCAACAAGTCGATTTCGTGCAGCCGGATCGAGGATTCACTGCTTAGCTTATCCAGCTGCGATTGCGTGCGCTTCAACGCTTCATAAAGTGATGCGAGCTTCTCGACTTCTTTACCTTGGGACGCGAAATCGTCAATGATTTGTCGCTGTGTTTCGACCCGCAGCAGGGATTGATGTTCATGTTGACCGTGTATATCGATGATCCGCTGACTGAAATCACGCAATAACTGCAGCGTTACCGGGCGCCCGTTGATGAACGCCCTGGTGGGCCTGTTACGATAGACCAGGCGCCGCAGGACACAGCTGTCTTCTGCATAGAGTTCATGCTCCTGCAGCCACAGTGCTGCATCTCCCTCGGGATGCAGTTCGAGGCCGACATTGACCTCCGCGGAATCGGCACCGTTGCGGATGTTGCTCGCGTCGGTGCGTGCCCCCAGTGCCAGCGTCAGCGCATCTACCAAGATCGATTTTCCAGCGCCCGTCTCGCCGGTGAGAACCGTTAAACCTGGTTCCAATACGAGTTCGAGCTGCGGGACAATAGCGAAATCGCGGATGAACAGAGATGTCAACATTGGCGTTAGATCGCCTCTCCCCAGCCAAGCTTTGACCGTAACGCAACGTAATGGTCGTGTTCCAGAGTGCGCACAAAGCTTACAGTTTCCTGAGAGCGGCGTACGCGAATTTTTTCGTCCCCGTCAAGGTGGACGACAATCTTTCCATCCAGGGAGACATACGCGCAGCGTTCACAGATATTAATCAAGTTGAAATCGATGATACTCGAATCCCTGAGCGCAATAGGACGGTGGGACAGCATGTGCGGACAGATGGGCACCATGATTAAGGCTTCCAGCTGTGGATGCATGATCGGTCCGCCCGCAGATAGGGCGTAAGCGGTGGACCCGGTGGGTGTTGCGACGATCATGCCGTCCGCACGCAGTTTGGTAACAAAGTTGCCATCTACAAACGTCTGAATTTCGATCAGGCGCTCCATGTCGCTTTTGCCGATGACCATGTCGTTGAAGGCGTTGTCGGAGTACAGGACCTCGTCGCCTCGGATCACCGCAACATTAATCATCATCCGTTGTTCGAGAGCATATTCTCCATCGAGAATTCGACCGATGTCCTCGCACATCTCATTGAGGGAGATATCGGTGAGAAAACCCAGACGACCCATGTTGACGCCAACCAGCGGAACATTGTAACGTGCCAATGACCGGGCGACGTGCAGCATCGTACCGTCGCCACCGACGACGACCCCGAGATCGATACGATTTTCTATATCTTTTGCGCACTCGTCATCCACCAACGCAGCACGAATCTCTTGTGCCGTGGTTTCGCCAACGAGGACCTCTAAATCGCGATAGCGGAGGTATTCGGTGAGGCTGTTCATCGCATCCCGGACACCGGGATCATTGAATTTTCCAAACAGACCGATCGTTTTGAACTGTTTCGACATTATTGATGTGCGCCGTTTGTCTTTGAGGCCCTGACAATACCGATCGGGCGAGTGGTTGTTACGCGGGACCCCTCAATTCTCGTCGATTTCGTCGACAGAGTGAACTTTTTCGTGACCGGGGGCATCGGTCCGGGCGCAGAGCGCAAGAGTAATTCACTGCATTGTCAATAGGGGAGTTTGTTATTCCTAACATTGACAGTCCGGCACGACGTTGATAGCGTGTTTCTTTAGCACTCCGTTATTCCGAGTGCTAAGGACGATGGGCGACAAGTTGAACGCAAATGAAGCTGAATGACCGCGCGGAAACGCTGCTGCGCACTCTTATCGAGCTCTACATCAATGACGGGCAACCGGTCGGGTCCCGCACGCTGGCGCGTAAACTCAAGGTCAACTTGAGTCCGGCAACAGTCAGGAACGTCATGTCGGATCTGGAAGACCTTGGCCTCATACATTCGCCACACACTTCCGCAGGGCGGATTCCGACCCAGCAAGGCTACCGTTTTTTTGTTGACTCGCTGTTACAAGTGAGACCGCTCGAGCAACTGACACTCAAGGAGATGCAGGATAAATTCTCCTATGAGAGGGATCCGCAACTATTGTTAACCAAGGCGTCCGAACTCCTGTCGCAAGTTACTCATTTTGCCGGTGTGGTGTTGATACCCGGACAGAGGAGTTCGTTGTTCCGGCAGATTGAATTCGTGAGGCTGGCGTCTCAACGCGTATTAACGATCCTGGTCACCGATGACGGCCGGGTCCAAAATCGTGTGATTCCGACGGATCGCTCATATGCGGCAAATGAACTCGTTGAGGCGGCGAATTTTTTCAATCAAGTCTATGGGGGAACCTCTCTGGCGGACGTTAGGCGTGGGTTGCTCGAAGAAATGCAGAAAGACAGCGACGAAATGCATCGCATTATGGCTACCGCCCTGGCGGTAGCAGGTAAGCTATTCGATGACGAGGATGATGGCGGCGATGCGGTCATGCTGAGTGGTGAGGAGAACCTGTTGAACGTGCCCGATCTTTGCCAGATAGAGAAACTGCAAAAACTATTTGATGCGTTCAAAACGAAGCAAGATCTACTGGATTTGCTCGATCGCAGCATGAAAGTCAGCGGTATCAGCATCTTCATCGGTGAGGAATCGGGCTACCGGTCATTGGACGACTGCAGTGTGGTCACGGCCCCTTATGACCACGACGGAGAAATCATCGGGACGGTGGGGGTAATAGGACCGACACGTATGTCCTACGAAGAGGTGATCCCGGTTGTGGATGTTACCGCACGCCTGTTGAGTGGAGCGCTGTCCTCCACTGCCGATAGATTGGAATAATCCCGATAACTCAAATTTGACTAAATGGGTTAGGAATAGCCCGAAATAATAAAGACCCATTTCGACCGGGGGTTTTCGCATGCGGCTTGAAATCCGCCCGCAATGACCCCATTTCCGATTGCATTAAGTTGTGGAGTGACCTCAAGGTGAAGAAAAAACGCGACGCGGAAAGCAGCGCTCAGACTGCGCATCAAGAAACACGAGCCGACAGAGCGGCACCGGTGAATGCGGCACAGACAAACGCCCCCGAAGATGTGGCGGATAGGTCGGACGTAGCGGCAGTGGCGCCGGTGGGTGGGGCGGGCGCACCCGCACCGGATATGGATGAGATCGACATTGAGGCCCTGCAATCCGACCTGGATAACGCCCGCAAGGAACTAAAAACACTGCAAGACAAGTTCCTGCGCGCGACCGCGGAAACCGAGAACACCCGGCGCCGGGCCGACAATGAAATTGCCAATGTCCGCAAATACGCGGTTGAACGTTTCGCCTCGGAGATGCTTACCGTGCGCGACAGTTTGGAGCTGGCAAAGGCTGTTGACCTGAATGAGCAGGACACACCGGCCCTGGAAAGAATGCTGGAGGGGTTGGAACTGACCTTGAAGCAAATGGACAGCGTATTTGAGAAATTCGATATACGCGTCGTGTCACCGGAAACCGGCGAGAAATTGGATCCAGAACGGCACCAGGCGATGAGTTTGCAGGAATCCAGCGATATTCAACCGAATCATATCCTTGCGGTCATACAAAAAGGATACACGCTCCAGGAGCGCCTGATTCGCCCGGCAATGGTGATTGTCGCCAAGGCGACGGAACCTGCGGCAAGCACGCCGCCGGAGCCTGAACAATCTTGAAAAAAACGGGTTTGTACCCATCTTTATTAACAATCCAACTGTTGAAAAGGCAAAGCGAGTTTTAGGGGAAACCACTATGGGAAAGATTATCGGCATTGATCTCGGCACCACGAATTCCTGCGTGGCGGTGATGGAGGGCAAGAAGGCCCGGGTTATTGAGAATAGTGAAGGCGACCGCACGACGCCTTCGGTGGTGGCATACAGCGAAGATGGTGAAGTCCTGGTCGGACAACCGGCCAAGCGCCAGGCGGTCACTAATCCCCATAACACATTGTTTGCCATCAAGCGATTGATTGGCCGCAAGTTTGACGAGGAAGTGGTGCAGCGCGATCTCGGATTGATGCCGTACAAGATTGTCAAGGCCAGCAACGGCGACGCCTGGGTGAATGTGAACGGCAAGGAAATGGCGCCGCCTGAGCTTTCGGCGCGCGTGCTGCAGAAGATGAAAAAGACAGTTGAGGACTACCTCGGGCAAGAAATTACCGAGGCGGTGATTACCGTGCCTGCCTATTTTAACGACTCGCAACGCCAAGCCACAAAAGATGCCGGGCGGATCGCGGGTCTGGATGTGAAACGTATTATCAATGAACCGACTGCCGCGGCGTTGGCCTATGGTCTGGAGAAGCAAAAAGGTGATCACAAGATCGCGGTGTACGACTTGGGTGGCGGCACCTTCGATATCTCAATTATCGAAATCGCCGAAGTGGACGGAGAACATCAGTTCGAGGTGTTGTCGACGAATGGCGACACGTTTCTCGGTGGTGAGGATTTCGACCGCCGAATAATCGATTATCTTGCCGACGAGTTCAAAAAGGACCGGGGCATCGATCTTCGTGGCGATCCATTGGCCATGCAGCGTCTCAAGGAGGCTTCTGAGAAGGCCAAGATTGAGCTGTCTTCAGCGGTTCAGACCGAGATCAACCTGCCCTACATCACCGCGGACCAAAGCGGCCCCAAGCATTTGGTCATGAAAGTGACACGGGCCAAGTTGGAATCGATGGTCGAAGACCTGATTCAGAGAACCGTGGAGCCGTGCAAGATCGCGTTGCAGGACGCAAGCACATCGGCCGCTGAGATCGATGACGTGATTCTGGTCGGCGGTCAGACGCGCATGCCGAAGGTACAGGAGACGGTGAAGAATTTCTTTGGTAAGGAGCCGCGTAAAGATGTCAACCCGGACGAGGCGGTGGCCGTGGGTGCGGCGATACAGGGCGGAGTGCTCGGCGGTGAAGTCAAGGACGTGCTGCTGCTGGATGTGACTCCTTTATCGCTCGGGATCGAGACGCTTGGCGGCGTCATGACGAAGCTGATCGACAAAAACACCACTATACCGACCAAGGCCAACCAGATTTTTTCCACGGCGGATGACAACCAGACTGCGGTCACCGTGCACGTGCTGCAAGGCGAGCGTGAAATAGCGAGTGGTAATAAGTCCTTGGGACGGTTTGATCTGACCGATATCCCGCCGGCACCGCGGGGTGTTCCACAGATCGAGGTCACGTTCGACATCGATGCAAACGGTATTATGCATGTTTCGGCTAAAGATAAGGCAACCAACAAAGAGAACAAGATCGTGATCAAGTCCAGCTCGGGATTGAGCGATGCTGAGATAGATAAAATGGTCACGGATGCGGAGGAGCATGCAGAGGAAGACCGCAAAACGAGAGAACTGGTAGACGCCCGCAATCAGGGCGATGCCATGGCTCACAGTGTGAGCAAATCGATCAAGGAGATGGGTGATAAGCTCAGTGAGGATGAGAAGAGCAAGATCGAAGGCGCTCTCAAGGAGTTAGAGGACGCAATGAAGGAAGACGATACCGATGCAATCAAGACGAAGACACAGGCCGTAGCGGAAGCCAGTCATCGTTTGGCTGAGGAAATGTACAAACAATCAAGCGCGGAACAAGCAGACACCGCGGAAAGCGCATCCGCGGACGAGGGGACTGCCGCGGAGGAAGAAAATGTCGTGGATGCCGAGTTCGAAGAAGTCAAAGACGACGAGCGCAAGAGCTGATTGTCGCGACAAGGAGGTTGGTCCGCATTTTTTACCAGGCACCCTGCACCAGACATCCGGAATGTTGGCGAGCATCGCGGGCCAGTTCCGAAACAGGCGTGGACGAAGAGCCCACGCCTGTTTTGTTTATACGGCGAAAATTAAATGTCAGGGGTGGACTCGATGTATATTGCAGCAAGCAAATCCGTTGATCGGCGATAATAAACGCTGGAACTGTTATGGCTAAGCGTGATTACTATGAGACCTTAGGAATTCAACGCAACGCGTCGGAAGCCGAAATCAAGAAGGCGTACCGGCGGTTGGCGATGAAGCATCATCCGGATCGGAATACCGGTGACGAGAACGCCGAGGCAAGATTCAAGGAAGCCAAGGAGGCCTATGAGATTCTCAGCGACGGGCAAAAGCGCGCCGCTTATGACCAGTTCGGACATGCCGGGGTCGATCCCACGGCCGGCGCCGGAGGCGGATTCCACGGGCCTGGGGCCGGGGGATTCGGCGACATTTTCGGAGATATCTTTGGCGACATTTTCGGAGGTGGCAGCCCCCAGCGCTCCCGCGGGCGGGCCCGCGGCGCCGACCTGCGATTTAACCTGCCGTTAAGTCTCGAAGAGGCGGTACGCGGCACCGAAGCGAAGATTCGTGTTCCTACTTCAGTCGTCTGTGATCGATGCACCGGTACCGGCGCGTCGCCAGGGACATCGCCGGTGTCGTGCTCCACGTGCGGCGGGGCGGGCCAGGTGCGAATGCAACAAGGTTTCTTTTCCGTGCAGCAAACCTGTCCTGCGTGCCGCGGAAGTGGTTCGGTAATCAATGATCCCTGTGGCCGCTGCCATGGATCCGGTTTGGTCAAGGAAACCAAGGCGTTGTCGGTAAAAGTTCCAGCCGGTATCGACGAGGGCGATCAGATTAGACTGGCCGGCGAAGGCGAGAGCGGTGGTAAAAATGGCGTGCCTGGCGATCTGTACGTATCGATCCAGATCAAGCCGCATCCCATCTTTAAACGGGACGGCGAAGATCTATACTGCGAAATGCCAGTGAGTTTCGCCGCCCTGGCGCTTGGCGGTGAACTGGAGGTCCCCACCCTGGATGGCCGGGCGCGCATCAAGGTGCCGCCGGAGTCACAGACTGAGAAAGTCTTCCGATTGCGTGCCAAGGGCGTAAAAAACGTGCGTGGCGGACGCGTGGGTGACTTGTATTGCAAAATCACCGCGGAAACGCCGGTGAACCTCACCAAGCGGCAAAAGGAATTGCTCAAGGAAGTGGAAGAATCGATTCGCGATGGCGGCGCGCGCCATAGCCCGCGTGAAAGTTCCTGGACAGATAAACTGCGTTCCTTCTTCGACGATTTGGTCACCTAATCCAACGTACCGCCACAATTGCTTCCAGCTCCGGCGGTGCATCCAAAGCAGTGCCGATCGACGGCAATTGGCGCGTCGTTAATCTCTTGCGGGCTGAGTTCCCGCAGACCCTTTAAATTACGCTCGCCGAGGCGGTAAGGGCAGCATTTGATCTAAGTCGTAGTCGTCTGCCACATCCAGTCGTCGCCCGACAGGTGGCGGCACATCGTGCCGGCATCCGGGAATCTTTATACGTAACCGCGCGACTCGATGCTAAAGATTTGGCGCCGGAACGCCGATAGAGGATTGAGATGCCCGATCTCAAGTATGCAGGCGTCATACGGCGCGGTACAGATATGCCCGGGCGGCGAAAGTGGAATACTCGCAATATTGGGAACGACGCAATATGACAACGTCCAGGCCGGCAGCGGCTCAAGCCATTCACGGAAACACCACACGCGACTATGTTCGTGCGTTCCTCGACGACTTGAAGTCGGGCAAGTTGCAGTTTCCCAGCATTCCAGACGTCGCCATCCGAGTGGGACGTGCCATTAATGATCCGAATACCGACAGCCACGACATCGCCCGCATCATACAGATGGATCCAACGCTGACCGCACGACTGGTCAAGGTCGTAAACAGCCCCGCGTACGGCGGCAGAGGAAAGATTGAAAGCTGCCCGGATGCAGTGACGCGTCTGGGTCGCGAAACGACGCAAAACCTGATCATCAGCTTCGTCCTGAAAAACTCGTTTCGAACCAACTCGAGCGCGCTGCGCACGCGTATGCAAAACTTGTGGCAACACAGCGCCCATGTCGCCGCCTTGTGCCACGTTCTCGCCAAGAAGACCCCCGGCCTGTCCGCCGATAAAGCCATGCTCACGGGAATATTGCACGACATCGGTGCGATCCCGCTGCTGAGAAAAGCCGAGTCCTACCCGGAACTTGCAGCAAAACCCGAAGTGCTCGATCGATTCGTCTATTGCCTGCAGGCTCGTATTAGCGCGATGATTCTATGTGAATGGGAATTCGCCGACATTTATGTCGAGGCGGCTTTACACTCCGAGGACTGGACGTACGAAGGCACCCAGCAAGCGGACTATGTCGACTTGCTCGTGATCGCGCAACTGCACGCTTACGTCGGGACAAGCCGATCGACTCAACTCCCCAACATCGACGATGTGCCGGCCTTCAGCAAATTGGCCCTGGGAGAATTGACGCCGCAAAAATCCCTGTGCATTTTGCATGAGGCTGAGGAGGAAATCCGAGTTGTCGAAAACATTCTCAACGGAGCACATTGAGGTACGATAAACGGGGACTCCCAACAAATTTAACGGGGACCCCCATTCATTGATCGTACGAGCCAGCCTCAGATCGTTTGTTTGTGGGACGCGAAAAGATCGGGGAGCCGTTGTTCGCGGACGGCCTCTCGCCGGTTGAATCTTTGAGAATTCAACTCCGCGGAGTCTGACCCCTTGCTACCGGCGCCTGTGCTGACTCGAGCTGTCGCGCAGTATTAAGCTTTCGCTGATAGCCGGATTGCATAATGTCAATGACGACGAGCACGGCGATGGAGAAATAAAATGTTGTTTTCGACATCGGTTCGACGGGGAAACCCATGAGTTTCAGGTGTGCCACATGACCGCCCTCACCGAGTAATACCACACCTACGATGAGGGGAATAAACAGGCCCAGGACCTCATACTTGCGGTTGCGACGCAGAAACTCCGAGACATGGTCAGCCAGCATCAGCATAGCAACGCCTGAAATAACGATTGCCACCGCCAGCACTAAAAACACATCGGTGATTGCCAGCGCCGAAAGAATCGAATCGAAACTGAAGATTAAGTTCATTAAAACAATGGAAGCGATTACCGTCGTGACCTGTTTCTTTATCGCGCTCGCGCCCTCTGACTCCAGATGCTCCACAGAAAGCATATGGGAGATCTCTTTAACCGCGGTGTACATGATGAAACCGCCACCCAATAAAAAAACTACTGTGGCAAAATTGAATGACCCTTCCACCACCCCGGGGATGTCAATATGGAAAAGTGGCTCGGTCAGAGATGTAATGAGCTTAATCATCACGAACAGCAACACGATGCGCAATACAATCGCGATGAGGATTCCCCAGCGCCGTACCGTAGCTTGATACTTCGGTGGCGCGCGTTTTGATTCGATGGAGATTACAGGAGATTATCGAAGCCAAATACGGCCTGGAGGAATATCAGCACGCCGAGGTTGGCGAGATTTTCGATGGTCATTATATCAGCCATGTCTCAATTCTCAATTGATCGATTTTCTCAATGCGGTGTGTGGACGTGATTCGCGCATATCCAAAGCACCAGCAGTGTCACGAGTCGTAACATGCCGCTTATAATGATCATCGAGTAGTCCAGAATTGGAACCCAATAATCCCGCAAGACCGGTAACCTGAAGCGGACCGAGAACAGTCAGGGACCCAGGCCAATCATCAACGTGTAACGACTCGCGCCCGAACGATACACAATCAGCAGTCGTGCGGGTGCGAGCGGTGTCGCGCGAACCACTAACGTGAAACCGGGAATCCGATCCCAGATTAAACGCTCAAGTCGGTTCCCTTAATCGCCGAGCCCGCCAGCAGGCGCTGGCTGTAGATACGGCCCGGGATGGATCAGGACGCCCGCCCGGCCTGTTTTGGAAGCAATATACGGGCTAAACCAACGCGCCGCCACAACTGCTTCCGGCGCCGGCGGTGCATCCGAAGCAGTGCCGATCCACGGCAATTGGCGCGTCCTTGATCTGCTCCGGATCGAGCTCCCACAGATACTTTAAGTCACCATCGCCAAGCGGTAGCGCCAGCATCTGGTTGAAATCGCAATCAAAGACGTGCCCCAACCAGTCAACACTCATCAGGTGACGACACATCAGATTAGGAACACTATGCCGATTAAAATTATCTACGAGCAATTGCTGGTAGCTTTGCGTCTGGCCGGTGCGACGCAGATAGTGCGCAAAGCGGTTGATAGGGAGATTAGTGAGGGTGAGCAAGCAGTTGAATCGAATACCAAAACCGTCGAACAAACGGGTTCTGTAGTCTGCTTCGAGTGGTCCCTGGGCAGGAGGCAACACAGCGCCCCCCGGGTTGTAAACCAGGTCGAGATCCAAACCTTCCTCTATACCGTAACCATGCCGGTTGAGGAGGCGTAACGCCTCAATGCTTTTATTGAAAACGCCTTTACCCCGCTGCTCATCGACGTTCTTTTTTGAGTAACATGGCAGAGAGCATACCAACCGGACACGCCGGCGTGCGTACCAAGCAGCAAGATCCGCCTGTTCGGGTTCGAACAACACGGTGAGATTGCACCGCGAGGTGATGCGCGCGTCGAGGGCGATGAAGCCGTCCACGAATCTGCGAAAATTGGGATTCAACTCCGGAGCCCCGCCGGTGATATCCACATGTGGTAGCCGCACCTTATCAAACCAGGTCAAGATTCGTGTCATGGTCTCCCATCGCATGATCTCCGTGCGTTTAGGACCGGCATCCACGTGACAGTGAGAGCAAGCCTGGTTACAAAGTCTGCCCAAGTTGACTTGCAGATCGCTCAACGGTGCACGAGTGAGCAAACCCAGACCGCTCACGCGCAAGGTATCATCAAAAGAAGGGCCGTCGTTGGGAACCTGAATAATTTGTGTGGTCTGTTTCATGGGCCAATCAGCCAACTGGAACGCAAGGTGCTTTCCCGTAGGTTGCTTGCGTATCGCCAGTGGGGAAAACTCAATAAGCCGGACTCTCCATGTATTGTTTGCGTATAAAATGATCGATTGATATTTTGCCCGGGCCGTAAAAAACCAATAATGCCAGCATCAAACCCCAGAGTTGATGCTGTTGCACACCCGCTTCATTGAGACCTGGATAGGATATCACCGCCACGATGTTGAATACGAACAAAACGAAGGCGGCAAACCGTCCACCGAGGCCAATCGCCAGGAATATTGGAAATAGCAGCTCGCTCGCGGTGCCAAGATAAGCCGCGGTTTTGTAATCGATCAATGGCACGCTGTATTCGTATTGAAACAGCATCAATGTGCTGGGTCCCAAGCCTATGAACGGAAATTCATCGGTCACGGCGACCTTTGTCAATCCCGCCTTCCAAAACACGTTGGCGACCCACAGCCGGATGCCCAAAAGTCCCAGCGGGCTGAGAAACTCGAGCGCGCGGATAATCGGTCTCGCGATATTGGCAACTGCAGCGGCGATAGACATGATTTGATTCTCCTTTTTTAGTGTGTGGCTATGGTCACACGTAGCCCTCAAGCCAAGTCGAATTCGACCAGGGTGCCGTTTTGCACATGTTTTACCAGAAAGTGGTTCAGGTCGAAATCCCGGTCTTTGTCGAGTGCCGCCGCAACTGCCCGCCCCAGGGTGTCACCTTCGTGGATGGTAACGAGAAACCGGTACTCGGCGGGGGCGACGGTATGGAATTCGATTTCCCCATTGATCCGCAGCACCAGCACGCAGTCACCCGGTGCCGACAAATCGACCATCTGGTCACCGTCGAAGTCTGGCTGATTGACCGCCCATATGCGGACCACCGGATAGGCTGAGTGCAGCAACCGCCGCGCCGGATGTAAGGTGAAGCGCAGTGACTCATAGCAATCCGGGTCGATGGCGGTCAAGGATTGTGGCTCCAAGTATGCGTGGTCGGCCGCATGGTAGACCTCGTGTTGCGCCCATTCGAGCCGCGCCACGTCTGGTAAGTAGGCGTGACCTTTGGCGGCGGCAAATTCGCTGAGGAAGCTTGCGAATTCGTGTCCAAACAGGTGCAGATTGCCGTGTCGTGAAGGGTAGTGGTGGATGAATTCGTGGGCCGCAAATCGGAAAAAACCGTCACCGACCAGTTTTTCCACTACCGGGTAGACTGCACGCAGTGTATCCGTGAGGGTGACGAACAGATTATTGCGGTATATCTGGATCCGCCGATTTCCGTTGAGTCCGTTGGCGCATACCAACGCGGCGATTTCCGATGCATCATCGGACCCCAATGAGGACCCGAATGCTTGCTGTAGCTCACGCAACCCGGGCATGCGGCGCCTCCAGGATGGTTTGCGCGGTGTTGGCCTCGTCGAGCAATACCGATAATTCCGGCAGATTGGTGTCCCATTCAATCAAGGTCGGTTTGGGCCCGAAACGGCGTACGGCGTCGCGGTACAGGCGCCATACCTCGTCGCAAACCAACTGATCGTGGGTGTCGATGAGTATTGACCCATCTTCGAACTCGTTGACAGTGTGTCCCGCCAGGTGAATTTCCTTGACCGTGGGTGCGGAAACACCACCAAGAAATGTTCGCGGATCGAAATCATGGTTGACGGCATTGACATAAATATTGTTCACATCCAGCAAGATGCCACAACCGGATTGTTCCGCAACCTGGGCGACGAACTCCCACTCCGGGATCGTCGAATGTGTGTATTGCAGATAGCTGGAAACGTTCTCGACCAATATTTGCCGCTGCAGGGTATCCTGGACCTGCCGCACGCGGTCAATAACATGGTGCAACGCCTCCGGAGTGTATGGCAACGGCAGCAGGTCATTAAAATACCGACCGTTGAACGAACTCCAAGACAGATGCTCGGAGACCAGGTCCGGCTGATAATAGTCCACCAGTTGTTTCAGACGCTGGCAATGTTCTCTGTTCAGCGGATCCACCGAGCCCAACGACATTCCTACGCCATGAAAGCTCAATGGGTAGTCGGCGCGTATGGTCTCCAAATATCGATGCGGTGCGCCACCTGGCCCGAAGAAATTCTCGCTATGGATTTCGAAGAATCCCACCGCGGGACGGGCTGCAATCACATCTTGATAGTGCTCGCTACGCAGGCCAATCCCGGCTCGCGCCGGGATTGGTTGCACAGTAAAACCGTCAACCGGTGGGGTCACAGTCGATCAGGCGCCGGATTTGGTGCTGCCACCGACCAGCTTCTCGCAGGTGCCTTTGGGGACGTACATCCACGCATCTTTTTGACCATCTTTGGTCGAAGTTCCTGCGCATGACGAATTCGCCGTCTGGCAATCGTTCTTGCCGGCCTTCACGACACCATAGCACTTATCCATGTCCGCTGCGTTGGCGGGAAGCGTAGTACCGGCGATCCCCAATAGCATCAGGCTGGAGACGGCGGTGCTGACGAGGGTTTTGGTGTTGGTCATCGAACTCTACTCCTGTTGGTTGAAGTTAAATCTATGGTTTAAGGACCCGAAATCACGAGTCGAAATGAAGTGTGTCGGCCAATGAGACTCATTTGCAAGACAAAAGTTTCTTGCGCCTCGAAGAATGCAGACCGGATAGCCGGCGGGATTCTTACCTAGCTTGAGTCCGAAATTGAACAATACGCGCGGGCGCGCGCGCGTGGCGGTTACAACGTCGATCGCACGGAAAATAATCCCAGTACGGTGGAGTACTGATACAGGTGACTGCCGCCAGCGAGAGGCGCGATTTCCCCGTTTCCGTAGAAGCCGATGAAAGGCATATCAGGATATTTCTGTTTCAATAGTTCGATGTCTCGGTCCCCGCCGCCGAAAAACGCGGGTCCGCGGCTGATACAGGGGAACATCAAGGCGAAATCCGGGATTGTCCCCAGATCTTGCTCACCGCGTTCTATCGCCTTGGTCATCCCCCGTTCTGCGGTGATCTTGTCGCGAATCGCCCAAAAAAGGCGCTCGCCCTGGGTTAATGGATGGGACAAGGTGATGGAGCTGTCTTGGGAATTGGCAGATACGATGTGATCCAGGCGAAAGCGTCCTTCGCGAATAGCGGTATGGGGGTCGCCGAATGTGACGCCGCACATCAACATGTGCAGTGGGATGCGCTCCATGCGCCGCACCGACGCCGGTAGGGCATTCACTAATACATTCAACGCCGGATAACTACCGAGGCGGCGAATGTCGAACCCTTGTACCTCGGCCACCTCCAGCGGCGCTGTCAGCGCCCTCACGCCTTGTCCCACGGTAACCGAATGCCGGACACTTTTGATCGCCACGTGGGCGTGGCCGTCTCGCACCACGCGCGCGCTGTTCCAGACCGAGAATGGGCCGTGACCGAACTCATCGGTTGACAATGCCCCGATGCGACCCACCGGCGCGTCCAACCAATGCGTAGACAACCCCCCGGGCGTACTCAGACTCAGCACCAGCGACCCGCCGGGATCATCCAGCACCGGGGACAGTGACACCTCGCCGCCGAACACCATTGCCGCTGCCCCGGAACTGTCCAGCAGCCACTCTTGGTCGGTGAGTAATCCGGTACCGGTACAGCCAAAGACCTGCGTGCAACCGGCGGCGCGCGCCGCTGCGGTGAGTGCGGCCTTGGGATCGTGGGCAAAATCGGAGGTGAGGAACAGTATTACGCTGTTTGCTGTCGTCAACCCGGCTTTTTCCAACGCCTGGGCCACCGCGCGCTCGGCATGCCGGGACCGGGCCGGTGTTCCGTAACAGATGCCTGTGGCGACGTTTGCGGCGCTCATTTTGCGGCTTTCTCTTGATATTCGCACAGATCGAGTATGACGCAACGCCCACATTGTGGCTTGCGTGCGGTACAAGTATAGCGTCCGAGCAGAATTAGCCAATGGTGCGTGTGTCGTTTATATTCGTCGGGGACCCATGTAACTAATTGTTTTTCCACTTCAAGAGGTGTTTTTCCGGGCGCCAGGCCGGTGCGATTGGCGACCCTGAATATATGCGTGTCAACGGCGATGGTTGCCTGATTGAATGCGGTATTGAGTATCACATTGGCGGTTTTGCGGCCCACGCCGGGAAGCGCCTCCAGGGCTTGCCGTGTATCCGGGACCCGGCCTTCATGTTGGTCCATCAAAATCTGTGCGGTGGCTACGATATTCTTGGCCTTATTATTGTAAAGCCCGATGGATTTGATGAACGGCTTCAGCCTCCGGGTACCCATTTGGGCAATTTTTGCCGGAGTGTTGGCGACCTCGAACAGGTTCCCGGTCGCCTTGTTGACACTGATGTCCGTGGCCTGCGCGGATAGCATCACCGCGACCAAGAGTTCGAACTGACTGCGATAGTTGAGCTCCGTGGTTGGGGTGGGATTCTGCGCGCGCAAACGCTGCAAGATTTTGGCGCGTTTGGCGGCGTTCATGATCGCTTGGTCCGCGATTCGGCACGTCTCGTCCTGACCCGAGTGACGGCGGATTGGATCTCTTGTTTGATCTGCCGCCGATGCCGGTTTTGTGCCAATCGCTGGGCGTGTTTACGCGCATCGCGCCGGGCCTTTTGAGCCGCGAGCCGCTGCTGACGGGCTGTGGTGCGCCGCCGGGCGCGGTCGGTGTCGGCCGGAGAAAAGTCTGGCCAGCGCCAGCTGACCTCGGGCGCACGCCTGGCGGCAGGATGCAGATCGATGCAATCCACCGGACAGGCCGGCACACACAGTTCGCAACCCGTGCATTCCTGCTCCATGACCGTATGCATGTGCTTAGCGGCACCAACAATCGCGTCCACAGGACACGCCTGGATGCACAAAGTGCAACCGATACATCGATCTTCTTTGATTATGGCAACGCAGCGTGAGTGGTGCCTGCCGAACGACGGATTGAGTGGTCTTGAGCCAATGTCCAGCAGCAGGGCGAGCCCGCGAATCGTGTGGTCGCCGCCAGGCGGACATTGATTGATGTCGGCGTCCCCGTCCGCCAACGCCTCGGCATAGGCACGGCAATTCGGGTATCCGCATTGGGTGCACTGCGTTTGTGGAAGCCAGTCATCGATCTCAGCAATTGTGACCATACTCGGCATCGCGGAGCGCTGTCCCGGCGTGTTGATTACGAGCTGTGTACACCGACCAGGCTTGGTCTACCTCACGCGCATGCCCGGTTGCGCGCCTGGATCCGGTGACAGCAGCCACAGGTCCTGGCCGCCGGGTCCCGCCGCCAGGACCATGCCCTGCGAAACACCGAACCGCATCTTACGCGGGGCCAAATTGGCAACGACGACGGTGTAACGCCCAACCAGCTCGTCGGGTGGATAGGCGGATTTTATGCCGGCAAACACGGTCCGGTTCTCCCCGCCGAGGTCAAGGCTCAATTTTAGGAGTTTGTCTGCGCCCTCGACACGTTGCGCCTCGGTGATGCGGGCAATGCGTAGATCCACTTTGTTGAAGTCGTCGATGCTGATGGTCGCCGCCACGGGATCTGCGGCGAGTGGTCCGGTCCGGTCCGCGATGGCGCCGGTTTTCCTTGATGCTTCGATCATGGCGTCAGTCTGTGAGGCCTCCACACGCCGCAACAGGTGCTCATACGGCTTGATCCGGTGGTTGGCAAGCGGTTGCTGTATCGCGTTCCAACCGCCGGGATTGATGATGCCGCAACCCAAAAAGGTTTCTACTCTTTGCGCGGTCGCCGGAATCACCGGCGACAGGTATGTTACCAATATTCGAAACAAATTGAGTCCCGTAGTGCACACTTGGTGCAGCAGCGTCTCAGCGCCGCCCCGCCTGGCTATCTCCCAGGGCTTCTGATCAGCGATGTATTGATTGGCTTGATCGGCGAGCGCCATTATCTCGCGCATGCCGCGGCTGTATTCCCGGTTTTCATAGCACCTTGCGACGCCGGCGCCGGCGGCGACGAATTCTCGATAAAGGTGAGCGTCATGCATCTCGGCGGCCAGGAGGCCGTCGAAACGTTTAGTTATAAAGCCCGCACAGCGGCTGGCGATATTGACGACTTTACCGACCAGATCTGAATTCACGCGTTGCACGAAATCTTCCAGATTGAGGTCCAGATCTTCAACCCGGTTGTTTAGTTTGGCGGCGAAATAATAGCGCAGGTATTCGGGATTTAGCTGGTCGAGGTAAGTGCGCGCGGTAATGAAGGTGCCGCGTGATTTTGACATTTTGTTCCCGTTCACCGTCAAAAATCCATGGGCAAACACAGCGCTGGGTTTGCGGAACCCGGCGCCATCCAGCATGGCCGGCCAGAACAGGGCGTGGAAGTAAAGAATGTCCTTGCCGATAAAGTGATACAACTCGGTTTCCGCATCCGGATCCCAAAATTCGTCAAACATGATGCCGGATCGGTCGCAAAGATTGCGAAAACTCGCCATATAGCCGATCGGTGCGTCCAACCACACGTAGAAGTATTTGTCCGGCGCATCAGGAATTTCGAAGCCGAAATAGGGCGCGTCGCGTGAGATATCCCAATCCTGCAACCCGACGTCGAACCATTCTTGCAGCTTGTTTTTCACTTCGGGTTGCAGGTGTTCGCCACCGGTCCAATCCTTGAGCATGTCCTGGAAATCCTTGAGCCGGAAGAAGAAGTGCTCCGATTCCCTTTCAACGGGGGCTGCTCCGGAAACGACAGAAATCGGATTGATCAGATCCGTGGGGCTATAGGTCGACCCGCACACCTCGCAATTGTCACCGTATTGATCCAGGGCGGCGCACCGCGGGCATTGCCCTTTTATGAAGCGATCAGGGAGGAAAATCCCTTTCTCCGGATCAAAAGCCTGTTTGATGGTGCGGCGGGAAATATGACCATTGGCGTTCAGCCGCCGGTAGATCAACTCTGAATAATGCCTGTTCTCCGGCGAGTGGGTGGAGTGATAGTTGTCGAACGCGATCAAGAAATCAGCGAAATCTGCACGGTGTTCCCGGCCCATGCGCGCGATGAGTTCCTCAGGCGTAATGCCATCGTCCTCGGCACGCAGCATAATCGGCGTGCCATGGGCATCGTCCGCGCAAACGTAATAACATTCCTGACCCGTCAGGCGTTGATACCGCGCCCAAATGTCCGTTTGGATGTACTCCACTAGGTGGCCCAGATGGAGCGGACCGTTGGCATAAGGCAATGCGCTGGTGACGAGTATGCGGCGCTTGTTATTGGACATGGGTCTGGTCGATCTGTGCTGCTCGTGGGCGCGTAACCGTACCAGTTTCGACTAGTCGCGCCAATGGCGGCGCGGGAATTCCGATAACTTTGGCTTATTGCCGGCCAGGTGTGTTTGATCTTTACTCGCGATGACATTTCAGAGGCAACGGTGTACGATCCGCCCCCCCGAATGCTGCTAATTCGCGCGGGTCAAAGAAGAGGAACTTATGGCAGTCACAAAAACCCAAATTGAAGCCACCTTGGCGTCGATCATCGATCCCCATACGGACCGTGACCCAGTGGGGGGAAAGAACGTAAAAAGCATCGCAATTGACCAGGGCAGGGTCACCGTGGAGCTGCAGCTGGGTTATCCGGCGCGCAGCTGGATCGAGGAATATGTCCAACAGCTGAAGGCCAAGGTCGAGGCGGTCGATGGTGTGGACACCGCAACGATCAATGTGTCCACGGAGATTGCGTCCCATTCCGTGCAAAAGGGTGTCAAGCCCCTGGAAGGGGTAAAGAATATGATTGCGGTGGCATCGGGAAAGGGGGGGGTCGGTAAATCGACCGTGGCGGTCAATATGGCCTTGGCGTTATCGGCGGAGGGTGCCCGGGTGGGAATACTGGACGCGGACATCTACGGTCCCAGCCAACCACGCATGTTGGGCATCAACGCGAAGCCCGAGTCCAAGGATGGGAAGAGCATGGAACCGTTACATAGCTACCACCTGCAAGCCATGTCGATCGGTTTTCTGATCGACGAGGAGACGCCGATGATATGGCGCGGCCCAATGGTCACTCAGGCCTTGGAGCAGCTGTTGAAGGATACGCGCTGGGATGAATTGGATTACCTGGTCATTGATCTCCCACCGGGCACCGGCGACACACAACTGACACTGGCGCAACGCGTACCGGTTACCGGCGCGCTTATCGTGACCACACCGCAGGATATCGCCCTGTTGGATGCGCGCAAAGCCTATAAGATGTTCGAGAAAGTGGAGATTCCGGTCATCGGCGTGGTCGAAAACATGAGCACGCATATTTGCAGCCAGTGTGGCCATGAAGAGCATATCTTCGGCGAGGGCGGCGGTCAGCGCATGGCAGAGGAATACGGCTTGCCCTATCTTGGGGCGTTGCCGTTGGACGTCCGTATCCGAGAGGACACCGATAACGGCAAACCGACGGTGGTGGCCGACCCGGATGGTGCCGTTGCCAAGATATACAAAGACATTGCGCGGCGCGCGGCGGGGCGGCTGGCGGCCCAGAAAAAAGACTACACCACCAAGTTCCCCTCCATCGTCATTCAGAACTCCTGATCCGGCGCTTGCGGGTTGGCGGAAATCGTGCGGCCACCGCAAACCGTCGCCGAGTTTCTGGATCTCATCGATCAGGCCGTGTTCGAGATGGATGAGTTGGCAATGTGTGCTGCGGAAGACTTGGATGACGAGATGGCCGATCTGGTACAACCGTTCCGCGGCATCAGTCATCAACTGCGCCGGTTGCACCGAAACGTGGAACAGGGACAACATCAGTTCGCGGACGGCAAGGATCTGCCATTCATCCCAATAGCGCGCACGTATCGCCACGTCATCCCGATTTACCAGCTCATCGATATGGTAAACCAAGTCCATCGACAAGGGATCGCGTAAACCATCGGGGACGCGTGGCGATGGTCCACTTGGCAGTGGCTCGCTACTTTCAAAGTGGCATTACTGATACCATTTTGTCATGCCCGGAAACAGCTTCGGAAAATTGTTTTGTGTCACCACTTTTGGTGAAAGTCACGGACCCATGCTGGGGTGCGTGGTCGACGGATGCCCACCCGGCCTCGCCTTATCCGCGGCGGACATCCAAGGCGATCTGGATCGGCGCCGGCCCGGGCAGTCGCGATACACGACCCAACGGCGGGAAGCGGACCAGATCGAGATCGTCTCCGGTGTATTCGAAGGTACAACCACGGGGACGCCGATCGGGTTGTTGATTCGAAATGAAGACCAGCGGGCACGGGATTACAATGACCTCAAGGACACGTTTCGGCCCGGACACGCGGATTACGTCTATGAACACAAATACGGCATTAGGGATCATCTAGGGGGCGGGCGTTCTTCCGCCCGCGAGACTGCGATGCGCGTGGCGGCCGGCGCGATCGCCAAGAAATACCTGGCCGAGAAGGCCGATGTCGAGATCCGCGGTTATCTGGCCCAAATGGGGCCGATTTGCATCGCGCGCGTCGATTGGCAAGAAATCGAAAACAACCCGTTTTTCTGTCCCGACGCAGACAAGGTGCCAGAAATGGAGGCCTATATCGAGACATTGCGGCGCGAGGGGGATTCTGTCGGGGCGCGAATCAACGTGGTGGCCAGCGGCGTACCGGTCGGGTTGGGAGAGCCGGTATTCGACCGTTTGGATGCCGAGATCGCACACGGCATGATGAGCATCAACGCGGTCAAGGGCGTCGAGATCGGCGCCGGATTTGCAAGCGTCGAGCAACGGGGATCAGGGCACCGGGATGAGATGGCGCCGGGCGGCTTCTTGACCAACAACGCCGGTGGTGTCCTCGGCGGTATTTCCAGCGGCCAAGATATTGTGGTCAGCCTCGTGCTCAAACCCACATCCAGTATTCAGGTGCCCGGACGCTCTATTGACCGACGGGGCAATCCCACCAAGGTGGTGACCAAGGGGCGCCACGATCCCTGCGTCGGGGTCCGCGCGACGCCGATCGCCGAGGCCATGCTGGCGCTCGTCCTGATGGATCATTTCTTGCGGCATCGCGCGCAAAATGCCGACGTGCAATCTCCCGTCCCGGTCATCCCGGCGCACTCCGAGGACACTTAAAGTTGAATCACAATAAACTAGTAATAAGCTATATTTATTAGATAGTTATCCGGTAAAATTAAAGTTTTTACTTGCATTTCTGAACTCTGCCTTCCATGCCGTATTGGCGTTTATCCGGTTTCTATTTCTTCTTTTTCGCCTCGTTGGGTGTGCTCATACCCTACTGGGGCCTGTATCTCAAATACCTCGGATTCAGTGCGTTAGAGATCGGGCAACTGGTGGCGTTGCTGCTGGCTACCAAGATTATCGCGCCCAATGTATGGGGCTGGCTCGCCGATCGATCCGGCCGTTGTATGATCGTGGTGCGGATCGCCACGCTGTTGGCGATGCTGATCTACGCCGCGGTGTTCTGGCTCACCAGTTTTTGGGGCTTGGCGTTGCTGATGGTGGGATTCAGCTTCTTCTGGAACGCCTCGCTGCCGCAGTTGGAGGCGACGACCATGAAGCATCTCGGTGAGCGTTCCGACCGCTACGGCAAGATACGGGTGTGGGGGTCCGTTGGCTTCATTGTCTTGGTATTGGGCGTGGGTCCGCTCGTGGACCGTCACGGGCCGGCTGTCATCCTTCCCATCTTGCTCTCATGTTTCGTTGGCATCTGGCTCGTGAGCCTGGTAATCCCGGAAGGTGCGGAGACGAGTTCAAGTGAGCAAGGCAGGTTGTTGGGTGTGTTTCGCCGCCCTGAGGTTGCCGCATTCCTGTGTGCGTGTTTTCTCATGCAGGCTAGCCACGCACCGTTTTATACTTTTTATTCTATTTATCTCGATGATTATCATTACAGCAAGACGGTGATCGGCGCACTGTGGGCGTTCGGCGTAATTTGCGAAATTGGTGTCTTTCTCGTGATGCATCGGATATTCCGGTGGACCCCGCTGACCACGGTGCTGGCCGCCACATTCGTCGTGACCGCACTGCGCTGGGTGATGGTGGCCTTGTTTCCCCAATATCTGGTGCTGATGGTAATTGCCCAAGGAATGCATGCGGTGACTTTTGGCGCTTACCATGCAACTGCAATTCAGCTTATTCATCGAATCTTTCACGGCGCCCATCAGCACCGTGGTCAAGCGGTTTACAGCAGCATCAGCTTTGGCCTGGGTGGCGCCCTGGGCAGCTTCTATAGCGGATACGCCTGGGAGCACTTGGGTCCGGCTGCCACCTTTGGGATCGCCGCCGCATTGGCGCTTGCCGGAGGGTGGGTGGTGTTGGTATGGATCCGGCCGGTATTGTCTACTGCGCGGCCCTGAGGGGTGTACACCTATCCCGTCGATACCTAGCAGATGTGGGGGTGACATCCTGTGTGGTCACGATCATCGCGGCTGAAAGCCGCTCCCACAGATAGCTAGAAGCCGCTCCCACAGATCGCCACAAGCACTGCGCTTGTCCTCGCATAACAGGGGAACTTCGTGCAGCACAAGCACTGCGCTTGTCCTCGCACAGCAGAGGGACTTCGCGCAGCACAAGCCGCTTCCGCAGATCCTTGACAGATGCGGCAGCGCCGCATGCCAGTGGGTAAGGTCACAAATTGCACCAAGGCGCCCCCGAATTAACGGGCACGCCGCAAACGTAAGACTTGGGCGGGCTCCGCGCCTGGCGCGACGGTTCGGACATCGCGGTTTGCGGCCTTGGCGCCGCTGTCGAGCAGCTCTCTCACGGTCCAACCGATATCGTCGATGAGGTTAATCTGATCCACATCAGCGCGGCCTGACTGGCTCCAGTGTCCCCGAATCTGGCCGAGCGCGTTGAAGGTCTCGGCGGCATGTACGGGTGCGTCCAGGTAGCCACAGCGATTGGCCTTGTAAACGGCGCGAACCAGGTCGTTAACCAACTCATGATGGATCGAATCGGGCCCGATGAACTCGTGTATGTCCTTCGCCCCGGTCCGAACCGGTATATGGTGGCGGCCGATTTCATCCGCGAGGCGGCGGATCAAGTGTCGAAACGTCACCGGTGAGTTATGGTGCGCAGAATTGCTGTCTTGCATTGCTTTACTAAAACACGAAATACTCGTGGTAACATCTTAGGTCGGCTTTCGCGACAGTACAAACTTTGTCTTTAGAAATTTAGAGTATCACAATGACCGCAAAGACCTTGTATGACAAGCTATGGGATGCACATGTCGTTCATCAAGATGATGATGGCACCTGTTTGCTCTACATCGACTGTCATTTAGTGCATGAAGTGACGTCCCCGCAGGCCTTTGAGGGCCTGCGCTTGGCGGGCCGCAGTCCATGGCGCCCCAATTCTAATCTTGCGGTGCCGGATCACAACATACCAACGACGCATCGCGATGCCCCGATCGCCGATCCGGTGTCGAAACTGCAAGTAGACACGCTGGATGAAAATACGCGGGAGTTTGGGATTTTGAAGTTCGAGATCAATGATGTGCGCCAAGGCATCGTTCACATCATTGGGCCGGAGCAAGGCGCAACCGTGCCGGGTATGACCGTTGTTTGCGGTGATTCGCATACCTCGACCCATGGTGCGCTTGCCACCCTCGCGTTCGGTGTCGGGACCTCAGAGGTCGAGCACGTGTTAGCGACACAGTGCTTGACGCAGAAGAAGTCCGGCAACATGCGCATCGTCGTAGACGGGAGGTTGATGCCCGGCGTCACCGCGAAGGACATTATATTGACGATCATCGGACATATCGGAACCGCCGGCGGCACGGGCTACGCGATTGAATACGCCGGATCGGCGATCGAAGATCTCTCCGTTGAAGGGCGAATGACCGTCTGCAACATGACCATCGAAGCGGGGGCGAGAGCCGGTATGGTCGCGTGTGACGACAAGACTCTGGACTACGTGTCAGGCCGTGCCTATGCGCCGCGGGACGAAATGTGGGAACGTGCCTGCCAGGCTTGGCAGGATCTGCACAGCGACGAGGACACTGTGTTTGACAGGGAAATCGCCGTGGATGCCGGCGTGATTGAGCCACAAGTGACGTGGGGCACTTCGCCGGAAATGGTGGTCCCGGTCAGCGGTGAGATTCCGGATCCAAGCGCTGCCGAGCCGGCAAAGCGCGAGGGACGCATACGGGCATTGGAATACATGGATCTCGAGCCAGGCACCGCGATACAAGATATCCATCTGGACAAGGTGTTTATTGGCTCGTGTACCAATGCCCGCATCGAGGATTTGCGTGACGCGGCGCGCGTCGTCGTTGGGCACAAGGTGGCCAACAACATCAAGTTGGCGATGGTGGTGCCGGGGTCTGGTTTAATCAAGCAGCAGGCCGAGCGGGAGGGCCTCGACCGCATATTCAAGGATGCGGGTTTCGAGTGGCGCGAGCCGGGGTGTTCCATGTGCTTGGCGATGAACGCCGATCGTTTGGATCCGGGTGAGCGCTGTGCGTCAACATCCAATCGAAACTTCGAAGGTCGCCAGGGGCGGGGTGGCCGCACCCACCTCGTGTCTCCGTCGATGGCGGCGGCGGCGGCCGTCACCGGTCACTTCGTCGACATACGTGATTTTTGACGATGAAAAAATTTACTGAATTTACCGGCTTGGTGGTGCCGATGAATCGAGCCAATGTGGATACTGACGCGATCATCGCGAAACAATATCTCAAGTCGATCAAGCGTACTGGATTCGGTCCCAATCTGTTCGATGATTGGCGTTATCTGGATCCCGGAGAACCGGGGCAAGATCACTCCAAGCGGCGGCCCAACCCCGACTTCGTACTCAATCAGGAACGTTATCGCGGCGCGCAAGTTCTGTTGGCGAGAGACAATTTTGGCTGTGGATCGTCACGGGAACACGCACCGTGGGCGTTTCTGGATTATGGATTTCGAGTCCTGATCGCGCCGAGTTTCGCCGACATCTTCCACAACAACTGCCTCAAAAACGGACTGTTACCGGTAGTCCTTCCATCCGCGGCTGTGGACACACTGTTTGCGCAGGTCGAGTCTACGCCGGGGTATCGGTTACAAGTCGATTTACGGGCGCAGACCGTCACCACGCCCAGCGGCGAGATCATGTCATTCACGATCGACCCTGCAAGTAAAAATCGTCTGCTGCACGGGCTCGATGATATCGAATTGACGTTACAGCACGCCGAGGAGATCCGCGCCTACGAAGGCAGGCGTCGCGAACAGGCTCCTTGGTTGTTTGTCGGATTTGACGCGTAGCCTTCATCCAGAATCCTTGGCGCAATATGCGGGTTACCCAGGGTCGGGAATGTCCTCCCCTGATCCTTGCGTGCATCCCGTAGCGCATCTGTAGATCTCGCACACGACCATGGTGGATTCATTTACGGTATCGGAAGAGAATAAGGGGCGGAAGGCCTGGTTGCAGTGTGCGGGCTGTGTTTGGCCACGCAGCTTACCTCCGCCGGCCGAGACGCGTAACCATCGGCTCATTTGTCTGTAGTGGAATCGAAAAATGGCTAAGACTGTATTGTGCTTACCCGGTGACGGCATCGGACCCGAAGTTACCGCCGAGGCGATAAAACTGCTCGAGTGCCTCGGGACTGATTTTGGATTGTCGCTGCGCATCGAACACGGCGCGGTCGGGGGCAGCGCCTACGACCAATACGGGGTGCCGTTACCGGAGACCACCCTGGCTGCGGCCCATGGCGCAGATGCTGTGCTACTCGGCGCCGTCGGTGGCCCAAAGTGGGAGACGCTTCCCTACGAGTCACGGCCGGAGCGTGGGCTGCTCGCCCTGCGATCCGAACTCGGGCTATTTGCCAATCTGCGCCCGGCGGTGACTTACCCACAGCTGGCTGATGCGTCCAGCCTGAAGACGGAGCTAGTCTCCGGACTCGATATATTGATCGTGCGCGAATTGACCGGTGGGATCTACTTCGGACAACCGCGAGGCGTGCGTACCGTCGAGAACGGAGAGCAAGAGGGATTTAATACCCTCGTGTACCGGGAATCGGAAATTGAACGTATTGCGCGCGTGGCGTTTGATGTGGCACGTAAGCGCAATCGACGCTTGTGTTCCGTAGATAAAGCGAATGTTTTAGAGGCCACCGAGCTGTGGCGGAAAGTTGCAACCTCGATCGGCAATGAGTACGCGGATGTTGAGTTGTCTCACATGTACGTAGACAACGCGGCCATGCAGTTGGTGTGCCGACCCAAACAGTTTGATGTTATTGTCACCACCAACATGTTCGGCGACATACTTTCAGACGTGGCGGCAATGTTAACGGGATCCATTGGCATGTTGCCGTCCGCTTCTTTGGCTGCGGATGGCAAGGGCATGTACGAACCCATCCATGGGTCAGCACCCGATATTGCCGGCAAGGGTATTGCGAATCCCTTGGCCACACTTTTGTCGGTGGCCATGATGCTGCGGTATTCCTTGAACGAGACGCGCTTGGCGACGCTGGTGGAATCGGCCGTGGAGCGGGTATTGGACGATGGATTTCGCACTGCGGACCTCGTTGCCGGGGGCACACAGCCCGTGAGCACATCGCAGATGGGCACTGCGGTGGTGGCGGTGCTGCGGGATTTATCTGGCGATATTTTGTGACGGCTCATTAGGATTCGATAACATGGCGGATTTCTACAACGTTGCAGTCGTGGGTGCTACCGGCGCGGTCGGGGAAGCCATGTTAGACATTTTGGCACGGCGCGAATTCCCGGTTGCCGATATCTTTCCATTGGCGAGCAGCCGCTCGGAGGGAACGTCGGTGATTTTCAATGGACGTGAACGCAAGGTCGGCAACTTGGCCGATTTTGATTTCGGTGGCGTCGATATAGGGCTATTTTCCGCCGGTGCGTCGGTGTCCGCGGAATTTGCCCCGATCGCCGTGCAAGCGGGCTGTGTGGTGATTGATAATACCTCGCAATTCCGATACGACGACGACATTCCATTGGTAGTTACGGAAGTCAATCCAGAAGCAATAGCCGGCTACCGCAACCGCGGCATAATAGCCAACCCCAATTGTTCCACCATTCAATTGGTGGTCGCCCTCAAACCAATTTACGACGCCGCCGGGATTAAACGCATCAACGTGTGTACCTATCAGGCGGTATCCGGTACCGGGAAGGCGGCGATGGAAGAATTGGCCAGCCAAACGGCGGCATTGCTGAATGGGAAGGAGATCTCGCCGCAAGTTTACCCAAAGCAAATCGCATTTAACGTGTTGCCTCACATTGATGTTTTCCAAGATAACGGCTACACCAAAGAAGAGATGAAGATGGTATGGGAAACACAAAAAATTCTGAGCGATCCCGAGCTGCTCGTTAATCCCACCGCGGTGAGGGTGCCGGTGTTCTACGGTCATTCGGAGGCGGTGCATATTGAAACCGTCGACAAAATCACCGCGCAACAAGCTCGCGACCTGTTGCGGAATGCGCCGGGCGTGAAGGTGATCGATAAACATAAGGACGGCGGGTACCCGACAGCGGTGACCGACGGCGCGCATCACGACGCGGTGTTCGTAGGCCGTATTCGCGAGGATATTTCTTGCCCCTGCGGGCTGGATTTATGGGTCGTGGCGGACAATGTCCGCAAGGGCGCGGCTTTGAATAGTGTACAGATCGGTGAACATTTGATAAAAGTCTATTTATAGACTATCAGTTAGTTAACAATCATGAAGAGCATTGATAAAATACCCAGCTAACTACCAGTGAAAAAGACGTTTTTTTGCCTGTGACCAATCTGACGCTAACGTGCACCCGATAATAAACGGGCGGATGCGGTCACAAATGCCAGGGTTTACTTTAAATATTATTGCCTTACATTCCATTGGTTATACGCTATTTCATAAATAAGATGTTTGGTGTGTCGGCAGGAACTGACCGCAGGTCAACGCCTGGTTCGTGTTGTGCGACGCTGGCGGTGGCGTGTTTGTTCGTGTTTGGCGATGTCTTTGCACTAGGATTGGGCAAGTTGCGCGTGAAATCGGCGTTGGACGAACCGCTAGTGGCGGAGATCGAATTGACATCGGTGCAGGAAGCCGAACTCGAGACTCTCGAGGCACGGCTGTCTTCGCGAGAAGACTTTATTCGTGCGAACGTAGACAGACCGGAATTCTTGGGTACGCTGCAGTTTGACGTCGCCAGGGACGCCGCACAACCAACGATTACGATCCGCACCGAGCAAGCGGCAAAGGAACCGTTTGTCCATTTCTTGGTCACCGTCCAGTGGGCCGGCGGCGAATTGATCAGAGAATACACCGCGTTGCTCGACCCGCCCACCTACGCCCTGGACATACCGTCGTCGGTGAGTAGTCCGCGTGTAGTCGATGAGGCGCGCCCCGAACAGCCCGAGGCCGCAGCGGAGGCCACGGCCGCTGTGACCGAGATCGCCGATGAACCCGCCGCCGATGAACCCGCCGCCGGTGAGCCCGCCGCCGATGAACCCGCCGCCGGTGAGCCCGCCGCCGGTGAAGCGTCGCCGGCAATGGTGTCGGAGCCGCCCACTGCGGGCGTGCGCAGCGGAGAATATGGACCTACGCAAAAGGGTGACACCTTGTGGTCGATAGCGTCGAAGCTGGATGTCGGCAATGCCGAGATCAATATCTTTCAAGTCATGATCGCGCTGCTGCGCGAAAATCCGGATGCGTTTGTAAACTTTAATATCAACCGTCTCAAAGTGGGAAAGATCCTCAAGCTCGACAACATCGCAACCGTGGCTGAAACTACCAGGAAAGAGGCAAGTGTCGTGTACACCGCCCACCTGGAAGAGTGGCAAGCCTACAGGCTGCAAATAGCGCAGGCGAGCCAGACGGCAATGGTGCCGGCGGCCACGGCCGACGAGCCGCGAAGCGCCGACGCAGCGGATCCAGTGCGGACCACCGCAGACAGTGAAAGCATGGCGCCAAAGGAGGATGCCGCAGCGGAGGCGGCCAAATCCGCGGAAAGTCCCGCACAAACCGCAGAAACAGCGGCAACGGAAGCCACGGAAAATGAAGTGTTGCGCATCGTTCGCGCGAATCTCGACGAGAGCGAGGCATCCGCCGGGCAAACCGCTGCGGGCCGCGCAGCCGAGGCTGAAGCCCAAGCGTTGAAAGACCAACTGCAGCTATTGGAGGAGACGCTGACGTCGCGGGAGCTTGAAAACAAGGAGTTGCGCGAGCGAGTCGCATTGCTGGAGACGCAAGTTGAGAAGACTAATCGGCTCATTGATCTACAAAGTGAGCAGATGGCGCAGATGCAAGAGCAGGCCGCAGCGGCAGCGGCAACGGCAGCAAGACCGGAACCGGAACCGCAATCTCCTGCTGCGCCAGCGGCGCCTGCAGCAGCGGCGGCGACCGGAGACCAGACAGCAGCAGCGAAAGAAGTCGCCACAGCCGAGGTGAAACAAGCGGAAGAACCAGAGGTGCAACCCGACGCTAAAGCCGCGGCGGTTGCACCCAAGGTCGCTCAGAAGCCGAAACAACCGGCAACGGAGAAAGCAAAACAGCCGGTTGTAGAGAAGCCAACACAACCCGCCGCCAAACCGAAACCCAAGAAGACCACACGGGTTGCGCCCAAACCGAAGATGGCGACTCCGTGGTGGCAGGACATCCTCGACAGCCTGCTTTCCAGTTGGCAGTATCTGGTTGGCCTCGGGATTGCTGCGGTGGCTTTGTTGGTGGGCTTGCTGCAAATGATACGCCGCCGCCGTTCGATCGCCGAATTTGAGGAAAGCATATTGAGCGGAAGCGTGTTGGATGGGCAGACAGACACCACCGACACCACCAGAGCGACGGGTGCCACCGACACCTCGTTTTTGAGTGATTTCGGCATGGCGGGCATGGGGACGGTGCAGGCGGACGAGGTGGATCCGCTCGCCGAGTCGGAAGTTTACCTGGCGTACGGTCGCGACGAGCAAGCCGAAGAAGTATTGAAAGAAGCGATCAAGAAAGATTCCGGTCGGCACGAACTCAAGTTAAAACTGCTCGAAATCTACCAACAGCGTAACGATCTAAAAGCGTTTGAGACGCTGGCTGAAGAGCTATACCCGGCGGGTGACAAAGGTGATTCGGTGATCTGGCAGCAGGTGGTGGCGATGGGCCGCACGATGAATCCCCACAATCCGTTATTCAGCCAAGAGCTCCCCGCCGTGATAGCCGCCGCTAGCGACAAACAGCAGGGTGCCGAGAATATTGCCGCCGGGATGACGAGTCCTGACGTGTCGATGGATGGCTCCTTGCAGCCATTTCCGGAACCACAGGGCGATTCTAAGCTGGAGGCCGAGCTGGAGAAGTTCAGGGGCGATGGTGACACGCAGCTAGAGCCGCACGACGAGGTCATCCCGGGTGGCAGCGAACCGGCGGCGGCGTCAGAGTCGGTAGTGAACATCGAGGAAACCCTGGAGGCGGGGGTGCCAGCGGTGGATGACACGGCGCCAGAAGCACAAACCATTAGCGGGCTCGATGACGTCGATTTCGATCTGGATTTTGAAGCGTTAGAGGCCGAAGCCGAACAGCAGACCGAGTCAGATCTGGCAGAAGATGTGGCCGAAGGCTTGAATTTTGACGTCACCCCACCACCCAGCCCGGAGATTGGTGAAGCGGTTGAACAGCGTGTTGCTAACGTGACGCCGTTGCCTGGCAACAAAACCACCGCGCCGGCGCCCACCGTCGATATGACGCCCGAGTCCACCACGTCCGGGGCCCCGTCGCAACCGGCCGAGTTTTTGATCTCTGCGGATCTCGAGGATTTCCCCACCGCCGGCGTAGCGGCGGGAGCGGGCGTCCCTGGCGTTTCGGATGAGGAAATTCAGACGAATCTCGAGGAACTGGCCGCGACGGTAAGCGATATGGACGATGTTGGACCGCCTGCTGCCGATCACGAGCAGTGGGACGAAGCTGCGACGAAACTTGATCTTGCGCGCGCATACATCGATATGGGTGACAACGATGGTGCACGCAGCATCATCGATGAAGTGTTAAAGCAGGGCAATCCCACACAACGAACCCAAGCGCAAGAGTTGGCCAATCAATTGAGCGGCTAGCGCGGATCGCAGCGACGCGCTGTGCTGATCCCCGCCTGTTGGCGTCAGGCAGCCCGCAACAAGCGCGGTCGGGGCATCACGCGCAATGATCCCCGGGAACAAAGTATTGACGTACAATTTTCGCGCTTTCGGCCATCGCCTCTTTGCTATTAGCTACGGCTATGCAGTTCGTCTTGGCGCGGCGCCCGATCTCCCAACCCCTGCGCCATCATCCTGAATCCTTGGTCCAAATATACGAATTAGCTTAGGTCCGGCGACTGGCATGCGCTTTGCGATTGGGATTGAGTATCAAGGCAGCAGATTCCACGGTTGGCAACGGCAACAGGGTAGTCGTAGTGTTCAAGCTTGTGTGGAAGCGGCGCTCGGCCAAGTGGCAAACCAGCCGGTCGCAGTTGTCACTGCGGGCCGCACCGATAGCGGCGTTCACGCAACTGGGCAAGTCGCGCATTTCGATACCACCAGTCAGCGCAGCGGCTACTCGTGGCACAGAGGCGCGAACTCTCTTCTTCCTCATGATGTGGCGGTAACATGGATCGCACCGGTTCCGGATGATTTTCACGCGCGCTTCAGCGCACTGGGCCGCTGTTACCGGTACGTGATTCTGAATCGGCGAACACGGTCCGCGGTGTTTCGGGATCTTGCAACTCAAGAATACCGGCCGTTGGATGCGCTACGAATGCAAAATGCAGCAAGGTCATTGATCGGCGAACATGATTTTAGTGGGTTTCGCGCGGCAGGCTGCCAGGCAAGTTCGCCGATGAGAACAATGTACAATCTCGATGTACGCCGGCATGGGCCATGGATATGCGTCGACGTGTGTGCTAATGCATTTTTGCAACATATGGTTAGAAATCTAGTGGGCGTGCTCACTGCAGTTGGCACCGGGGATCGGCCTGAGCACTGGGCAAGAGCGGTTTTATTGGGACGTGATCGGCGTGATGGAGGGGTGACTGCACCGGCCTGCGGCTTGTACCTCACCGCAGTGAAATACCCGGCGCGGTTGGGACTCCCCGCGCCGCCGGAGCCGATCCAGTTTTGGTAGACTAGCGGTGTGTCGTCCTTAGGAGATTGTAGTGGGGCGGATAGGAAATCGAGAACGGTTTGACGACTTATCGAGGCGAATACCGAGTTGTTCAGCGAGAGAAATCGTTACGGTGGGCCGAAGTTCCCACCGCCGCCGCCGCAGATTGACCCTAGGTCCGGCAGAGTGCCAGCCGCAATGTTGGCAAATGTGTCCAAGGCCCCAAGGTGGGATCCGATTCTTACATGAGCGCTAACGAACGAACACGAATAAAAATCTGTGGAATTACGCGCATCGATGATGCGCGCGCGGCGATTACCGCCGGGGTGGATGCGATTGGATTGGTGTTTTATCCGCGGAGCCCACGGTGTTTGGACGTTGACAAAGCACGTTCTATAGTTGATCAGTTACCACCATTGGTTACCGTGGTCGGTGTCTTCGTGAATCAGGCAATCGAACAAGTCCGGGAAATCGCCGATTGGCTATCGTTGGATCTGTTGCAACTGCATGGAGACGAGACGCCGGAGCGGTGCCGTGGCTATAAACGGCCCTATATTAAGGGCGTGCGCATGCGAGATGACGTCGATATGAGCGCGATTGCGGCCGCATTTGCGGATTGCCGCGGTTTGCTTTTGGACACCTATAAACCAGGGATCGAAGGGGGCACCGGAGAGACATTTTCGTGGAAACGCATCCCCGCGACGATCAGAAAACCGGTAATATTAGCGGGTGGACTCAAACCGGCTAATGTCGGCGCGGCGATTGAAAAGGTGCGACCGTTTGCAATCGATGTCAGCAGCGGTGTGGAAACAGCTGAGGGCATCAAGGACGCTCGGAAAATCGAGCGCCTCGTGAAGGCGGTCCGCGCAGCGGATCGGCGCCGCCAACATAAATCTCGATAAATGCGAATATGACTATCTCCAGTCGCGCGATGGACTACAAGTATCCCGATGAACGAGGACATTTTGGGCCTTACGGCGGTATTTTTGTGGCCGAAACGTTGATGGGCCCATTGACGGAATTGCGCGAAGCGTATGAGGTTTTTTTTAAGGATCCGGAGTTTTTGGCCGAGTTGGACGCCGATCTGCAGCACTATGTGGGTCGGCCATCGCCGCTGTATTTTGCCGAGCGGCTGACCCGCCACTATGGTGGCGCAAAGATCTATTTAAAAAGGGAGGATCTGAATCACACGGGAGCGCACAAAATCAATAATACTGTTGGCCAGATATTGCTGGCTCAGCGGCTGGGTAAACGGCGGGTGATCGCCGAGACCGGGGCGGGTCAGCACGGCGTTGCTACTGCCACCGTGGCGGCGCGCATGGGGCTTGAGTGCGTGATCTACATGGGTGCCGAGGACATACAGCGGCAGGCGATCAATGTGTATCGCATGAAGCTGCTGGGCGCTGAGGTCGTGACTGTGGAATCGGGTTCGCGGACCCTCAAGGATGCGCTCAATGAGGCGCTGCGCGACTGGGTAACCAATGTAGAAAACACGTTCTACATCATTGGCACGGTTGCCGGGCCGCATCCCTATCCGGTCCTGGTGCGCGATCTGCAGGCGGTCATCGGCCGCGAGACGCGCGAGCAGATTCTGACTGCGGAGCGAAGGCTTCCTGACGCCCTCGTCGCCTGCGTAGGCGGTGGGTCCAATGCCATGGGGTTGTTTTATCCATTCATCGGAGACCCAGAAGTGAAAATGTATGGGGTGGAAGCCGCGGGGGAGGGCATCGAAACGTGTCATCACGCGGCGTCGTTGTGCGCCGGCGAGGTGGGTGTGCTCCATGGCCAGCGCAGCTATTTATTGGAGGATGAGCATGGTCAGGTCAGCGAGACCCATTCCATATCCGCCGGGTTGGATTATCCGGGCGTTGGGCCGGAGCACGCGTGGCTCAAGGACTCCGGACGTGCTGACTACGTGGCGGTGACCGACGATGAAGCACTGGAGGGGTTTTACAGCTTGACTCGAAACGAAGGGATCCTTCCGGCGCTGGAGTCCAGCCACGCCATTGCCTATGCGGGCAAACTAGCCAGCAAGTTGGGGCACACGAAGATCATTGTGATCAATCTATCGGGGCGGGGCGATAAAGATGTTCACACGATAGCCGCGCGCGAAGGGATCGAGGTCTGATGTCCAGGCTCAGCGCCATGTTCGCGAGATTGCGTGGTGAGCAACGTGCCGCGCTGATTTCCTACATTACCGCCGGTGATCCGCAGCCCACCGCGACCGTCGAACTCATGCGCCTCATCGTTGCGGCGGGTGCGGATGCGGTGGAGCTTGGGGTCCCATTCTCCGATCCCATGGCCGATGGTCCAGTGATTCAACGTGCCAGCGAACGCGCACTTGCTCACGGCGTTAGTATCGGTGACGTATTGAAAATGGTTGCAGAGTTCCGCGAATATCGATCTGATGTGCCGGTGATATTGATGGGTTACTTGAATCCAATCGAAGTGATGGGCTACGGAAATTTTGCTGAACACGCTGCCGATGCCGGAGTCGACGGGATAATCACCGTAGACATGCCCCCGGAGGAGGCCGGGGACTTGGACGCCGCGTTAACAACTCGGGGCATCGATTCGATTTACCTGCTTGCGCCGACCACGGTCCCGGAACGTGTGCGCATGATCTGTGATCGAGCGAGCGGTTTCGTTTATTACGTGTCGTTACGTGGTGTAACCGGGGCAGGGCACATAAATGTCGCCGAGGTCGAAGATCATGTGCGGGGCATCAAAACGCGGTGCACCCTGCCGGTGGGCGTTGGTTTTGGCATTGACAATCCGCAGGCGGCCGCGGAAATGGCACGATTCGCGGACGCCGTCATAGTCGGGAGCGCGGTGGTCAGGCGTATCGAGCAAGCCGACGGAGACATGCGTCAAATACATCAATCTTTGTCGGCGTTTATCGCCAGTCTGAGAACAGCCATTGACGAGCATCCGCAAGCTGTAGCCGCCACGCCATGAGCTGGTTTGATAAGATTCTCCCACCAAAAATCAAGTCCAGCACGGGACTTGGGAAGCGTGGTGTCCCCGAAGGGTTGTGGACGAAATGTCCGGAATGCAATGCCGTGCTTTATCGCGCGGAACTGGATCGGAATCTGGATGTTTGTCCAAAATGTGATTATCACATGCGAATCGGTGCTCTGCGGCGTCTGGATGTTTTCTTGGATCCGGAGCCACGGGAAGAGATCGCTGCGGAAGTGCGCCCGGTCGACATACTCAAATTCAGGGACAGCCGTAAGTACAAGGATCGCTTGTCAGAGGCCCAGAAGAAGACCGGACAACTAGATGCGTTGTTGGTTATCAAAGGGGCATTGAAACGGAACCCGATTGTCGTCGCCGCATTTGAATTCGAATTTATGGGCGGTTCAATGGGGTCCGTGGTTGGAGAGCGATTTGTGCGGGCGGTCGCGTTATGCGTCGAACAGCACGTACCCCTGGTGTGTTTTTGTGCGAGTGGTGGCGCCCGTATGCAGGAAGCGTTGTTTTCACTTATGCAGATGGCCAAGACCAGCGCTGCGCTGACTAGGATGGGTCGGCACGGAGTTCCCTTTATTTCGGTGCTCACCGATCCCACCATGGGAGGTGTTTCCGCAAGCCTTGCGATGCTGGGAGACATCATCATTGCCGAGCCCAATGCGTTGATTGGATTTGCCGGACCCAGAGTAATAGAACAAACCGTCCGCGAGACGCTGCCTGAAGGTTTTCAGCGTTCTGAGTTCCTGCTCGAACACGGCGCCATCGACATGATCGTTGACCGTCGCGAACTGCGTGACCGGATGCATGCCATGGTCTCGATGTTGATGAGCGCAACGCTGGATACGGAAATCGAGCCCAGAACCGGGGTTCTCGAACGGCACAATACGGCGCCGGACACCGAAGACACCGCCGGCTGAGTTTCGAATTCGCCTCTTTCGGGCCGAGTAACGAGCAATGCGGGTCAGCCGAAGTCGTTCCCTCGCCGAATGGCTCGCGTATGTCCAGACCGTCCACCCGCGGTCAATCGAAATGGGTCTGGACCGGGTGCATCAAGTGTTGGACAGCCTGAATATTTCAGCGTTGGAATACACCCTGATAACCGTTGCCGGTACCAACGGTAAGGGTTCGAGTGTCGGCCTGCTCGAAGCCATCCTCGTAGAGACGGGTTACCGGGTTGGCGCATTCACATCGCCGCACCTGGTTCATTATGCGGAGAGAATCCGGGTGCAACGACTACCGGCGAGTGAATCCGAATTATGCCGCGCGTTCGCGATGATCGAGATGGCCCGCGGAAACGTGCCGTTAACGTATTTTGAATTTAACACCTTGGCGGCGTTGCTGATTTTTCGCGTCCAAAATTTGGATGTGGCGGTGATGGAGGTCGGCATGGGCGGGCGCCTGGATGCCGTAAACGCGGTAGACGCGGATGTCGGTCTGATAACGAATATTGGGATTGACCATGTGAAATGGTTAGGATCGGATCGGCGGCAGATCGCGTTGGAGAAGGCCGGTATTATGCGGCCGGCTCGTCCGGTGGTGGTAGTTGATCCGGATCCGCCGCCGTCATTAATCAAGCATGCTCATGAAGTCGACGCCCGTTTATGTCTTTTGGACCAACAGTTTGGTTACCAGGTAAATGACGGCGTGTGGGATTGGTGGGGGCCGCAGCAACGGCAATATCGCGCGTTACCCAAGCCGCGTCTGGTCGGGCCTTGGCAAGTCCGCAACGCCGCAGGTGTCGTCATGGTGCTGGAGTGCCTGTCACGCCGCCTAGGTGTAAGCGATAAGGCGATTTGCGAGGGATTGCGATCGGTCAGTGTGCCAGGGCGCTTCCAAGTGATACCGGGCGGGCCGGAAATAATCCTTGACGTTGCACATAACCTTGAAGCGGTAATGGCCATGAGCGATCAGTTACAGCACATGGAGCGGCGGGACCGCACGATCGCGGTGTGTGCAATGCTGAGCGACAAACCCGTCCAGCAGATCGCAGCTATGCTTGCGGGGTTGATCGACCGCTGGTATGTCGCGCCGATTGAGGATTCCCGTGGCGTTAGCGGTGAAGACATCCATTACGGGGTAGTACGGGGTCTGGGCGCCGGCTCCGAGGACATAGTGATCCAGTGTGCATCGGTCACCGCCGCGTTTGAACAGGCGCGTTCCCGGGCGGGCCCTGACGACCGGATCGTTGTATTTGGGTCGTTTCACACCGTGGGTGATATAATCAAGCGACTGAAGTTGCCGTCCACATAGCCCGCAGATAACACCAAGTCAGCAAGAACAGAGCTAATGTTGATTGAGATATCGGACTCAAGAAATGTTCGGTGCGTCGTGTTGTATGTCGCCCGAATCCGTCGTCATCATCCGGGATCCGTGGCGCGATCTCCGGGCTAGGGATATGTCGCAAAATCCTCCCGTACCCGCGCCGAGTTTTGAACTCAAACATCGCATTGCCGGGGCCTCGATTCTTATTATTTTGGGTGTGGTCGTGGTGCCAATGATTTTATCCGGGCCCAAGCCGACTGCGAGTCCGCCGGTGACCGATGCTGCGGCTACTAATCCGGACACCAAAGTTTTTATATCCAAGATCACCCCGATATCCGGCGCGACTCCGGCCATGGAACGCGAGTCGAAGCGCGCCCCCGAGATTACTGAGCGCGCGCCAAAAATGACCGCGAAGCCCGGGTCGAAGGCGACGCCCGAACCGACCGGGAAGAGCCCAAAGGCGAAGCCGGTGGCAAAAGTGACGGAACCAGCAGCTAGATCGGCTGGACAGAAGGCCGGCCGGCAGCGCACGCTGTCGAAAAATCAACGAACCGTGCAGCCTGCAGCTACTGCAAAGACCGCTGACAAGTCGATCCAACGTGGTTGGATTGTGCGTGTTGGCACATTTTCCAAGCCGGAGAACACCGCACGTATTATGAGTTCCCTTGAAGCACTTGGTTTCAAGCCGTCTTCGGAACGCGTGAAGTCGAGCCGGGGTGTCTTGACACGGGTTTGGGTGGGTCCCTATGAACAACGAGTGGAGGCGGGACGCGCGCGGAGCCGCATTCAGCAGAAAATTGGTGAAAAAGGACTTATCACTGCATTTCCATAAAGAATCGCGGTAACCCTTACTTTTTACGATATGCGACTGACGCGAGATGCTCAACGGTTTTGATTACGTTATTTTGGGGGTGATTGTTGTCTCGGCATTGATCGGCGTGGCGCGTGGCTTTGTTCGTGAGGTCCTGTCGTTGATTTCCTGGATTCTGGCGTTTTGGCTTGCATTCACCTACGCTTCTGACGCTAGCCTATATCTTGAGAAGTATCTGGACGCATCAACATTACGTATCGCTGCGGCGTTCACGGTATTGTTTGTCGGTGGTTTGATAGTCCTCACCATTGTTAGTTTTATGATCTACCGGGTGTTGTCGATTTCTGGTGTGAGCGGACCCGACCGGATGCTGGGGGCTGTATTTGGTTTATTCCGGGCGGCAGCCATTGTGGCTGGATTTATACTGATTGCGGGGGTGACTCCTCTGCCGCAAGAGCCGTGGTGGCGGGAATCCATGTTGGTGAAGTACTTTCAGCCACTTACTTTATTGCTGCGGGACTTGTTGCCGGCTGCGATTGCCGCGCAGCTTATCGCAAAATAGGGCGAGACTTATTTCGCTGATTAAGATCTATAGATTACACTCTCCTTCGGGAGTTGGATGTGACAGCGCGATGCAGGTTGGTGGGTGGAGTTGATGACCTGGTGTTGTTAGTTCTAGTATCTAATCGCAGAGTTATGGGGCTACGATGTGCGGCGTAATTGGAATCCTTGGCGGATCACCCGTCAATCAGTCGATTTACGGGGGCTTGACTGTTGTACAGCACCGCGGACAGGATGCTGCCGGAATCATCACCAGCGATGGTAAACGTGTCTTTCTTCGTAAAGATCTCGGTCTGGTTCGGGATGTATTTCGCACTCGGCACATGCGGCAGCTGAAAGGTAATATGGGCATCGGTCACTGCCGTTATCCCACTGCAGGGACGAGTTCTCCGGCAGAAGCCCAACCGTTCTACGTGAATTCTCCGTTCGGAGTGGCGCTTGGTCATAACGGCAATCTCACCAACGCGGCGGAATTACGCGAGCAGTTGTTCCGTGATGATCTGCGTCATTTGAATACCACCTCGGATTCCGAGATTCTATTGAATATCTTAGCGCATGAGTTACGGCAAGTCCTGGGTACGGGACGTACGCGCTTGATGGTAGACGACATCTTTCGGGCGGTTGCGACGGTGTATCAGCGATGCCGTGGTGGTTACGCAGTCGTGGCCATGATTGTCGGCCACGGCATTCTCGCGTTTCGGGATCGCTTCGGCATTCGGCCTCTTGTCTATGGCCAACGCGACACTGAGAACGGTGTGGAAACGATGGTTTCATCGGAAAGCGTCGCGCTGGACGTCCTGGATTTCGCGCTTGTAGATGACATCATGCCCGGTGAGGCTGTATTTGTGGATATGGAGGGGAACGTCCATACCAAGCGCTGTGCAGAGGACCCACAACATGTACCGTGTATCTTTGAGTTCGTCTACCTGGCGCGACCTGATTCAATAATCGACGGTATCGCCGTGCACAAGACTCGACTTCGTATGGGAGAAAAGTTGGCGCATAAGCTTATGCGGGAATGGCCAGACCATGACATTGATGTGATTGTTCCGATTCCCGACACGAGCAGAACATCGGCGCTGCAAATGTCCTATGAAATGGGATTGAAATACCGGGAGGGATTTATCAAGAACCGCTACATCGGACGTACCTTTATCATGCCCGGGCAGGCGGAACGAAAACGATCAGTGCGTCAGAAGTTGAATGCCATAGGCTTGGAGTTCGCAGGCAAGAACGTTTTATTGGTGGACGATTCGATTGTCCGCGGCACAACCTCGAGGCAGATAATCCAAATGGCCCGAGAAGCGGGTGCGAAGAAAGTTTATTTCGCATCGGCGGCGCCACCCGTGCGCTATCCAAACGTTTACGGGATCGACATGCCGGACGCCCACGAATTGGTGGCCCATGGTCGATCCGAAGCAGAGGTGGCGAAAGAGATTGGGGCGGACAAACTATATTTTCAAGACCTGAAAGATCTTATCGACTCAGCACGGGAAGGTAATCCAACCATTACCAGATTTGACACGTCCTGTTTTGACGCTACCTACGTTACCGGCGATGTCAGTGAGGATTACCTAATCGATCTTCGGCGTGTTCGTAATGAAGAAGCGAAATCCAAGGCTAGTGTATCAGATCTTGGCGAAGTAAATAGTTACAGCTATTCTTGAGTCCCCGCTATGCCTAATCCTGCAAACCGGCATTCGTTTTCTACGCGTGCAATTCGAGCTGGCCATCGACGTACTAATGAGGGCGAGCAATCGGAACCGATATTCGCGACTTCCAGCTTTGTATTCGACAATGCGGCCCAAGCCGCGGCGCGGTTCGCCTATACCGAAGAAGGTAACGTCTACTCGCGGTTTACAAATCCAACGGTCAGGACCTTTGAGGAACGACTTGCGTCACTCGAAGGTGGTAGTAGTTGTGTGGCTACGGCATCCGGCATGGCGGCGATATTGACCATGTGCCTGGGTCTGCTCCAAGCCGGCGATCATGTGCTGGCCTCGCAGAGCATATTCGGGGCCACCCGCTTGTTGTTTGCGAATATCCTGAGTCGCTTTGGTATCGAATTTGATTTTGTGCGCTTAGATGACGTTGATGCCTGGAGGGAGGGCATCCGTAAACAAACAAAATTGTTGTTTCTTGAAACCCCAGCCAATCCGTTGACTGAACTCGGCGATATTACGGCGCTCGCAGAGGTCGCCCGCAGCCACGACGCATGGTTGGTGGTGGATAACTGTTTTTGCACTCCGGCGTTGCAGCGTCCCTTGGACTTGGGGGCGCACATCGTCATTCATTCGGCAACCAAGTATTTGGATGGGCAAGGCCGGTGTGTGGGGGGCGCAGTCGTCGGCGACAAAGAGTTGGTAGGCGAGAAAGTTTTCAGTGTGTTACGCAGCGCAGGCCCATCTATGAGCCCATTTAATGCCTGGGTATTTTTGAAAGGACTGGAAACTCTCGAACTGCGTATGAACGCGATTAGCGAAAATGCCACCAAGCTCGCACATTGGTTGACGCATCAATCCGCAGTAAAAAGGGTTTTTTATCCTGGCTTGGTCGACCACCCCCAGTACGATTTGGCCTGTACACAGCAAAGCGCGCCCGGTGGTATCGTATCCTTCGAAGTAAATGGTGGCCGCGCCGCCGCATGGCGGATCATTGACGCCACCGAACTGTTATCCATCACCGCGAATCTCGGCGATGTGAAGTCCACAATCACCCACCCGGCCAGCACGACGCACAGCCGATGGACGGAGGAACAGCGTCAGAGTGCCGGCATCACGGACGACTTGATCCGTATCTCCGTAGGTCTGGAGGATATCGCGGATATTCAAGAGGATATTCGTTTTGAGGATTAATCGGCATAATCCGGCGGGCTAGAGCAGCATACGAGTTAGGATTGGCCATGAACGAGCGGCGGCGAGCGGTAATTGTTTTCATTATTCCCTTGGTGTTGTATTGCGACTTGTCCGTTAGCGTAAATGTAGAGTCGGAGACGGATACATCGAACACTGCGTCGACTCTGATATGGTTCCAAGAACGTGAAAGCGGTACCGAATCTTATTCAGTGCGCATGATCGTCGATACCCATTATCTTCGCATTGATGACGGCGAGGAATCGAGTGGATTCGTGCTGTTCGATCGCGTCCGGAAAGCCATCTACAGCGTTGATCACGACAACCGTTCGGTACTGGTCTTATCAAGTGAGGAGGTGAAGCGCGACAAGCCTGGCAAGTTTGATCTTGCCGAGCAGGAGGTAAGCAGCCACGGGAGTCCACCGATCGGCGGACACAGGGTCAAAATCCACCGTCTTTATACCAACGGGCAACTTTGTTTCGAGGTCGCAGCAGCGGCAGGCCTGTTGGAGGGCGCAGTTTATGCGCTGCGCGAATTTCACCATGCGCTGGCTGCCGAGCACGCAATTATGATGCAACATACACCGCAAGAGCTGGCATCGGATTGTGATCTGTCAGATCTCGTGTTCGCGCCCGACCGCCATCTTCAATTTGGATTCCCGGTTTGGCAGCGCGACTACAATGGGAAACTCCGGGAATTGCGGGATTATGACGCTGACTACCCAACGGATCCGCGGCTATTCGATCTTCCAAAGGGTTATCGCCGGGTCACGACTGTGGGATTGCGGCGCTGAGAAACGCCTCTCCCGGCGAATACCGTAAGACGCTGGTTTTGTCGTACCAATCGCCCAATACGATACGCCGGACCTGCGCGCCGTCCAGTCGAAATTTATGGATCGCGGGCCGATGTGTATGACCGTGGATCAGGGTTCGCACACCAAAGTCGCGCATCAGGGATTCAACCGCAATTTGATTCACATCCATGATTTCCATTGTTAGAAAGGACTTGTTGATCTCACTTTGTGACCGGGCATCGACCGCGAGCCGTATGCGTTCTTCGATTGGTTTAGCGAGAAAATCCTTGCGCCAGGATGGTTGATCTACCATGGCCCTAAACCGTTGATGTGCGCTGTCGGTTGTACACAAACTGTCGCCGTGTGTCAGCAAAACCCGATCGCCGTACAATTCAACGACACTAGGATCCGCTAACAGGATACAGCCGGTAGCAACGGAAAAACGCTTGCCGACCAGAAAGTCGCGGTTGCCGGGCATAAAGTGCGTCGGGACACCACGTTCATTGAGACTCCGAAGAGAGTCGATGATGTCGCGATGACCAATGTGTGCGGCAGCGTCATCTCCGATCCAATATTCGAATAGATCGCCGAGGATATAAAGTGCATCCGACCGATGCGCCTGGGTCGCGAGAAAGTCGAGAAACTGCTCGGTGGATCCGGGTCGTTCCCGTGCCAAGTGCAGATCAGAGATAAAGAGCGTTGTCACCGCTGATAATGGCCTCCGGTAGGCACCGAAGCGGCGCGCGGATCGTCGTTTGCCCTCATTGGATCATGCCTGCAGCGGTGTCAATAACAAGAATCACTGATGTCACACACTAATAAGATGCGAAGCATCGTCGTGCCGTGGTCGTCGCTCCGTGACCGGCTGTTGAGCGGCTACCGTTCGTGACAACGAGCCGCGGCAAGCAATGTGAACGATGTGTTGTCCCATTAACTCACCAAGGTAAGCCCCCGGCTATGCCGGGGGACTCACCGAGGTTTGACCTATACTTCGGTCGGGGTGAATCTCGAATCTCTGCCAAGAGAA
>CAMYKK010000023.1 GCA_947258975.1 uncultured Gammaproteobacteria bacterium | reverse complement strand
CAAAAGACCAAGTCCCAAGCAAACGGATAAGAAGTATAAACCCCCTATCTTTTGAAGGAAACGGGATCGGAGACGCCCATCCAGGGCTATCCGGGGTGTAGTGTGGATTGGGAAATTATCGTTGGCACAAGGTCTCCCGGTTTATGTAGTATGAGGCGGCAGTTTGGTATGCGAAGTAGTATGTGTTTCGAGGATTCACCGCGCGCGAACATGAGTGCGTCCGCACCATGTGCCTGTTACAAGCATCAACTCCCTGCGTTGATATTGAATAAAATTTGTCACCGTTCGCTCGTTAGTTTATACAATACGATAACGCACAGTGTTTCGTCGGCATCATGCTACAAACCTTAAAATCGACGCGTGGAATGGTTGTCGCACCACACCATCTCGCGTCTCAAGCAGGCCTTCGTGTCCTCCAAGAAGGTGGAAATGCGATTGAGGCAATGGTAGCAGCTGCATCGACCATCGCCGTGGTCTATCCGCATATGAATTCCATCGGCGGTGATAATTTCTGGCTTATTAGTGACGGGGGCGTACCCATTGGAATCGATGCCTGCGGCGCAGTGGCAAGTTGTGTTGATCGAGATTTTTACAAAGACAAAGGATTTGGCTCCATCCCTTCACGGGGGCCGCTGGCGGCTAACACCGTGGCAGGGGCGGTGTCTGGCTGGCATACCGCACTCGATATCAGCAGTGAGTGGGGTGGCACACTCCCTGTGTCACGGCTTTTCGAAGATGCGGTTTATTATGCGCATAACGGGTTCCCCGTCACGGTTGCACAACACGTCAACACCGTACAAAAGTTGGGCGAGCTGAAAGATGTCTCGGGTTTTACGGAGACCTTTCTTGTCGAGGGACGTGCGCCCCCAGTGGGCACAATCTTTAAGAATCCTCGACTCGGAGATACCTTAGAGACACTCGGCAAGATCGGGCTCGATACTTTCTACCGCGGCGAACTGGCGAAAGCGCTCGCCGCTGACCTGGCGAGCGTCGGGTGTCCGGTTACTATCGATGATTTAAGGGATCATCGTTCCACCCGAGTCACTCCACTCGAGGTAACCTTGGCGCCAGGCACCGTTTACAACATGCCTCCTCCAACACAGGGGTTGGCATCGTTGATGATTCTCGCGATTTTTGAGCAATTGAATTGCCCATCTGCGGAGAGTTTCGAATTTATTCACGGCATGGTCGAAGCCACTAAGAAAGCATTCCAGGTGCGTGATGAGCACGTGACCGATCCAGCTTATATGAACGTGGATCCGAATGCGTTTCTTGAAGAAGGGATGATTAGTTCTATGGCTTCAACAATAAGTATGTCGAAAGCCAGCGCGAGCAATGCAAATTCAAATGCAGGTGACACAGTCTGGTTGGGCGCAATCGACGACCAAGGCCGTTCTGTCAGTTTCATTCAAAGCATCTACTGGGAATTCGGTTCCGGAGTGGTGCTACAGGATTCCGGCGTGGTTTGGCAAAACCGCGGAACTTTTCTGTCTCTAGATGCAGCGGATCGCAATACGATAACACCACGACGCAAACCGTTTCATACTATTCAACCAGCGTTGGCGCGAATGAACGACGGACGTATCATCGTTTATGGGACGATGGGCGGCGAGGGACAGCCGCAAACCCAGGCTGCGGTTTTTGCCCGCCACGTCATGTTTGGTCAGGAGTTGCAGGCTGCGGTCACCGCGCCACGTTGGCTTCAGGGCCGCACTTGGGGCGCGTCGAAGTCCAATTTGAGAATTGAGAATCGCTTCGACCCGATGGTTGTCAATGCTCTCGCCGAAGCCGGTCACGATCTAGAGTTAGTGGGACCCTTCGATGACATAATGGGGCATGCCGGCGCCATCGTGCGCGACCAAACGGGCCTGCTCATGGGCGCTACGGACCCACGCAGTGATGGTGTGGTCGCAGCGTTCTGAGGCGAGGATTGTGGTCGGGATTTGACCTATAACCTATAGCATGGAGCGATCGAATCGCGGTCACTCCGCAGCCCGCAGGCCTCTCTACATCTATTGCAACCAGCTACTGTCGTATCGCGGTCGAGAAAGTACGTGCAGATGATTTATTGGGAACGACGGGCCGCGCCGTATTCCTGTAAACCAGGCACGTGTGGATTTAGATCCGTAATTTACCTTGCTCACCCTAATTGGCTTTGACGGGTTGCGCGGGGCGGTCTATTTCGGTCAGAATTTACTCGATTCACCCGGAAGCAGCCCCCATGGTTCCACCGGCGACCTGCATACGCTGTTGTACCTGCACCTGGCGGTGCGCCGCCGTCGGGGTTGTTTTCCTGTTGCTTGCCACATCCGCGTCGGCCGCTGACATCCGGATCGGATTCGTCGCACCAATAAGCGGACCGCTGGCTGCTGTCGGGCACGAGATGTTGCGATCGGCGCAAACGAGCGTGGCCAAGCTGAACACCGGCGAGCTGGTAGGCGCGCGTTTCGACGTAGAACTGGTGATTCGCGACGATCAGTGCAAACCGCCGTTGGCGCGGGCCCTCGCATCCCGCTTTGCCGGTACGCGAACGGTCATCGCCGTGATCGGCCACTGTCCCTCCCTCGGCCAGGTCGTTGCACCGGTGTACCACACGCAAGGGCTCATGTATGTCGCGACACCAATGTACAACGACGACGCCAGGCCATGGAACTTCTATGACGGAGTCGTGTTTCGCTTGGGTGCAGGGGAGCTGAATCGAGATGCGCGAACGGCCGGTGACTCAGCAAGACAACGCAGCCGCGACGCGGTGCGGGCTGCTTTCGAGTTATTGTTCTCGGCGATCCGGGACACCGGATCCACCGATGCCAGAGCGCTGGCACGGGCTTTACGCAGCGCGCCCCGGCCGACCATCACCGGTTGGCTCAGATCCGGTGAGACCGGGCAGATCAGACGACAGGACCCACCTTCCGCAATGAGCCCAGGGAGTGGACCCTATGCGTCTCCACGTCCATGGCCGCTTCCTCCTCTCACCCCAGGCGGTGGCGCCCCACGCGACGATGCACCGACTGGTTCATCCGACCTTCCTTCAATGGAAACTCCTCACTACCCCGGCGGGGGCGATTCGAGCGTCGTGATCGGCAAGGGCGATGCACACGTAGTGATCGGCGGCGGCGATTCGAACGTCGTGATCGGCGGGGGCGATTCGAACGTCGTGATCAGCGACCAGCCGCCGGCCGATGCACCCCCGCCCCCGGTGGCGGTGGAAGATGCAACGGAAACGGCGGCAGTCGTTGAGAAACTAAAACCCGCGGCGGACCCGCAGTGGAACAGCCGGTTGACCTTGCCGGGATCCGGAGACGTCTCGTCGCTCGAAGCGAGCGATGATTTAGTTTACGAATTTGTTTTGGACCTTTCCCCTTTCGACTATCGGCAGCTGGCGTTCACGAGCGTGGCGCCGGCAAGGATCGATCCCATATTGGGCAACAAGATCGAGAACTTGCTCAAAAGAGGCATTGATGAGTTGCGGCTGAAGCTGCGCCCCGTGGTCGTGGGTGGTCAAATTGAAATCATCGAACCCATACCAACCGGCTACGATCTCAAGCTCGATCTCACCAAGCTTGCGCCCTCGCCCCTGGCCCTGCAGCAAGCCGCCGTTGTGCTTAATCGCGTTCGGCGCGGCCAGGCTACACTCGATGATTTCGCGGATACCGTGCACGCCGGCGAGATTCGATTCGAGATCGCCGCCAACAGCCCAGGTTGCGCGGTTGTCGCGCTGTCAGTGTGGGACCGCCGGGGGACAATTCCCTATGACCACCTGGTTCGCACTGTGGCGGTAAAAAGGCGTGGGGGTCCGACGCCGGACTGCGGTGATAATCAACTGCGCGGGGGTTTAAACACGTTGTTGGACACCGCGACCACACACCTGGGTGGCGCCCCGGCTCCAGCGGATGTGGCCCTGCATATCTTCGAGTTCCCCCACGCCGGCGATAAACGCAGTGTGGCGGTCATGGTCGACCGCCTGACCCTTGAACGGACAGCTGCCGAGACTGACGTGGAAGACAGGGAAGGAGTATACGCATGGACGATGCGTTCTGCGCTTACGGACTACTTGTCGCTACCCACACATCTGCGAGCCAAGCTCCAGGCGGCGCGGGACAGGGCCACGCGGGGAGGATCTTCGCATCCGTATGGCGAGCTGGCCAAGGAATTAGCGGAGAAAATTTTTACGCCCGGCGAAGCTCAAGCGCAGAGCGCTCTGCGCGTATTGCAGCAGCGTGTATTGCAAACGCACCGACGCCTCACCCTCCTGGCCCGCATCATTTCCGTCGACAACGAGCCGATATACCTGCCTCTGGGATTGCTCGCGGCGAGCTCGGCGACACCGGTATTGGCAAAACCGCTGACTGTGATTCAACCGCTGGTGCGGGAGCGATATGTACACCGGTCGACATGCATAGAACCGTGGACGTTCACTATTCCACGGCAACTCAAGGGGGTTAGAGGCATTGATCTTGCCGGCATCGAGCGGCCGGAACGGGGCTGGTCGCGATGGCTCGATACGTTACCCTCGTTAGTGAATTACCTCACCGGAGCTGGCGTCGTGTCCACCGGCAAGCAGGGCGAGGGGTTGTTATTACTGGCCCATCACGACAGCGGCGTATTGTGGTTCAACGATTCCGGTCAACGCGCCAAAATCGAAGATTTCCGGCGCACATTCAAACCTGGCAGCGCGGCGATTCTCGCGGCATGCTCGACATTGGGTGTTAAGCCGGAGAATCGTTTGATTGCCAAAGAATTGAACACGATGGGAATGGACGCGTTAATCGTGTCGCCATTTCAAGTCCTTGCCGATTATGGCGCGCAGTTTGCGGTGGATTTCGCGGCCACGGTGGAGCGGAACCGGGTCGGCAATCAGCAACCCACCATCGTCGAATTGTTCGAACAGGCCACGCAAAGGACTGCGGAGGTCTACCGAGATGCCGGTAAGAGCTTGGATGAAATGGCGCTGGAATTCATGGTGCTGGGCGACCACAACTTAAAACTCTGTGCACCCAACCCATCGAGGTGATTTGCGTGAAACTATCGATTTTCGCGGCCGTGCTCGGCCTCGCGCTGTCCTCTCCGTCGGCAGCACAATCGACCGATAGTCACTCTCTCCCCCGATCGCTCGCGTTCATCAGCGATTTGCACATCGGCATCGGGCGCGTGGATGGCGAGTGGGATCGAAAAGAAGATTTTCGCTGGCCCAGTGCACTCAAGGGGCTTTTAGAGCACATATCGAGGCACGGACATCATCGCGTCGATTTGGTAATCGTCGGCGATTTCTTGGAACTTTGGCAACCCCCGGAGGGGATTGACTGTGCCGGTCCATCGGCAGACCTGGGCTGCACCGTCGGTGAGCTAACGGCGATCACCAGGAGCATAATATCCGGTCACCCTGACGCCTTCGCCGCCCTGCGCAAGTTCGCCCAGCGTGACGCAAACCGGGTTTACGTCATCCCCGGTAATCACGATTCAGCCCTGCTGTTTCCGGAAGTTTGGGGTATCGTGATGCGTGCGTTGGGTGGCAGGGGCAAAATCGAACTGGTCGCGAATGGCGTGTGGACATCAACAGACGGCCGAGTGGTTGTCGAGCACGGACATCAAATCGGGTCGGATGCAAACCGGTATGACACGTGGCCGGACATCTCCCGGGACCATGGGGGAAAGACATACATCATCCGACCCTGGGGAGAACGATTCGTACAACGCTTGTTTAATGAGGAGGAAGACCAATACCCAGTGATCGACAACTTAAGTCCCGAGACCGCTGGTGCCCGTTATCGATTATCAGACCGCGGCCTGTGGCGTTCGATAAAGGATGTTGCCAGGTTTGTATCGTTCAATTTATGGGAGACGTCGCTCAATCAGAAAGGCCAGTTTCTTGGGCGACAACAAGACGACACCGGCCGGCCGATCTGGAGCGTGCAGATAGCGAGGCAACTCGGCCATAAACTCATCGCCGGCGCACTGCCCAAAGACGACCCGTTTAGCGCCGCATTGCTCGCCGATACGGATGCCGCTGGAGAACTCCGTACGGAGATGGACGAGTTGGTGGCGGATGAGGCCCGCTTGAGTGATGAAGAGGCGCGGTTACTGTGCGACTTGTTGGCAATCCGTCAATCCCCTGATACATGTGACGACCCAACGCTTGGCTATACACTCGAGAAGGCGCTGATTCCGCGGGAATGGGTGATTCGCGGGCACTTAGTGGAACGTTTAAAGGATCATAAGCGTATGAGCGTGTTTATATATGGACACACGCACAAGTATGAGACCAAGTGGCGAGTCGACGTAAACAGCCTATCGTCCGTGGACGTACTGAACACCGGCGCATTTCAACGGCTGATTGACGACGAGCAGTTTGTGGAATTGGTTCGATCGAAAAATATAAAGCCGAGCGTGGGCTTGCGCCAGTTGACACCCGATGATCTTCCGTCGTGTTATACGGTGGTGCTCGTGCCCTACGAAAACGGTTTACCAGAGCCCAAACTGTACCGGTGGCACATGCCCGAGGACGGTACCGGTCAACTCATGGGACCGGGCACAGCTCGTTGCAAATAAAACATGGGTTACTACCGGCGCCAAGTTCGAACCGTATGGCCTAAACACGCAGGATTGTTACCTATGTCTCCGGCAACAAGAGCGGTGTCGTTTCGGGAAGAATATCCGGGTTCTGTGCGCGCGTCATAGGCTCTACTTGTGCGCTATCGTTTGTCACCGGCCTGTTATTTGAACCCTGGGCATACGTTCGCGTGCCCGCAGGCCGCGGTGTTTTTCCGGCGACATTGACTGTAGCTTCAACCGCGATCAGTGGCGCCGATATGGCGATGTTCTATGGTAAGAGCAGGGTTTGAGACCAGGTGGGAAAGGCGACCTTTATTTTAGGATAGCTTGCGTTACCATTAGTAATAACGAACGATTTCCACGAGATTGCGAACTCCCTTCGATGGATGGATAGCTTTGATACAGATCAGACTACGAAATTACCCAATAATAACAGCGGCGGCTTTGTTATTGTTCGCGCAGGATGTTATCGCGGAATACGGTGACATACTGATGAACGGCTTCGTCAAGGAAAGGGGTTCCACGCCGGTGGAATTCTCGCACGCCAAGCATCGCTCGCTCTACCTCTGTAATGTCTGTCACGGAGAGCTCGGATTCCTGATGAAGGCGGGAGCCAACAGGATCGAGATGAGCGCGATGGCTAATGGCAGGTACTGCGGGGCGTGCCACAATGGAAAGATCAGTTGGTCGTTGAAGGATTGTAAACGTTGTCACGTCGACCGAGCGCTTCCGACAAGTGTCCCAAAAACCCCCAAAAAAAGAGCGCGAGTCGATTGGGTCCAATTGATCAATCAAGGCAAAATAAAACCCCGCGCCAATGTGGAGGATACGGTGGAGCAATTTTCCTTCGAGCGGGACATTCTCATGCCGGCGAAAGGAACTAGTGTGGGAGGTGTCCTGTTCTCCCACAAGATACATACGCAATGGTTGAGTTGCTCGAACTGCCACCCTGCGATCTTTGAGACGAAGCAGGGAGCAAATCATATCACCATGGCGGCGATTTCCCGCGGGGAATTATGCGGAGTGTGCCACAAGCGGGTGGCATTCCCGGTTGCCGACTGCAAACGGTGCCACTCAGTCGATAAGAAAAACAAGTAAACACTGGGATCTCGATACGGCAATAGGGAGTTTTGAGTCGCAGACTCCGAACTCGGTTTTCTCAAATAGACTCCGTGCCATTCAAAGAGCGTATCGATTCAACTAAGGGTGCCGACTCGAATGGCACTAAGTTAAGGCTGTTCAGCACGGCTTCATCAGGGGCCAACGCATGTCCGCAGGTCGCGCGACAGACTACCCATCGCATCGCAATGGCGCTACGGACAGTTCAATCGTCAACCGAAGTTGGTGGCGATGAAGTCCCAGTTGATAATCTTCCAGACCTCTTCCAAATATTTCGGCCGCGCGTTCCGGTAGTCGATGTAGTAGGCATGCTCCCACACATCGATGGTCATGATCGGCTTGAGACCGTCGCGCAAGGGGGTTTCGGCGTTGGAGGTGTTGAGGATGTCGACGCCGCCGTCGGCGGTCCTGACCAGCCAAGTCCAGCCGGATCCAAAATTACCCGCCGCGGATTGATTGAAGGCTTCCCGCAGGGCGTTGAAGGAACCGAAGCGTGCAGCGACGGCTGCAGCCAGCACGCCGCTGGGCTCGCCGCCGCCGTCCGGGCTCAGGCAATTCCAGTAAAACGTGTGGTTCCACACCTGCGCCGCATTGTTGAAGATGCCCCCTGCGGCGGATCGGATGATGTCTTCCAGCTCGGCATTTTCGTACTCGGTGCCAGGAATCAGGTTGTTTAAATTCGTGACGTATGCCTGATGGTGTTTGCCATAATGATAGTCGAGCGTTTCCGCGGAAATTACGGGTGCGAGCGCGTCGCGCTCATACGGCAAAGCAGGTAGTGCGTGGGTCATCAACATTCTCCGTTAAAATATGCGGTGGGTGATGCGCTAACTATTGCGCAAATTCCCTGCCATTATAAATCAACGCCCGGTGAATGTGTTGTTATGGAGACCGGCAGGGTCGCAGGTATTTCTGACGGTGCGAGAGCTTTGGTTGTGATCGACTCATTGTAAAGTGATTTATGTCTCATCACCCTCAACTCTCGCCGCCAGTGGACGAAACTGAAGGCCATAGAACATCTGCAGGTATCGCTGGGTTTCCGCGCGGTTGAGGTCGCTGACGTATTTCCAAAAACCATAGACACGGGACAGGGTCATCATCCTCTCAGCGTAGCGCTCCCAGGTATAACGCTCCGCGACACGCTGAAGTCCACCCTCCGATATGTGCCGCCAGTAATGCTTGTCTTCGCGGCACCGCCGCAAGAAATCGGCGATTTTTTCGGCAGCTTCGTCGCCGCGGTTCGGATCGATGTGAAACCCGGAGACGCCGTCCTCGATGATCTCCAAGGGCCCGCCGAAACAGGTTGCAAATGTGGGGAGCCCCGTGCTCATGGCCTCGATGACGGTCAAGCCGAACGCCTCGAAAAGTGCCGGCTGCACAAAGGCGCCACGTTGATCTGCCACGAACCGATACAGTTCCCCCGCGAACGGCTTTTCGAGCTGCATTCCCAGCCAGCGAACCTCGCTATCCAGCCCGTAGTGCGCCATCAGATCGTGCATTCTTAGAATCTGTTCGCGTTCTTCGGCATCGCCGGAACGTTCCACCGCTACATGGCCGGATACGACCAGCAGGTTGGCCTCCCGGCGCAGGGCCTCGGACTCGCCGTAGCACTTTACGAAACCGGCGATATTCTTGATACGATCCATTCGTGCCATCGTAAACAGCAGCGGTTTTTCCGCATCGCTGAGGACACCGCGAACGTCGTCGGCCACATCTTGACCGTAAATCAGCTGCTGTATGCTGTCGTGGAGATGATGCAAACGTCTATCCTTCTCGGTGAACGAAAAATATACCTCAGCGTCGGCACCCGGCGACACGATGTTGAATTTGGTGTCGTGAACATCGATACCGTGCACGACTCGGTATAGTCCTGGCATAGTGAACGCAGCATGACTTTCGTATTGGCCAAGGGTTTCATCGGTACCAGCGATCTCCTGATATGTGCTGGCGATGATGAAATCCGCCGCATTCATGGCGATGAGATCAGCGGTAAATTGGCAGGAAAAATGATAATTTTCCTCGTTATCCTGCCAGAAGAGATCGGAATAAAGGTATTTGGTCTTTTCCAGCGCGTGCGCAATATTGCACTGCGTCACACCCAGCCGCTTGGACATCAGAGATGCGACGAGATTGCCGTCGGAATAGTTACCCACGATCAGATCAGGTCGACCTCCGAGTTCCGCAAGTATTTCGCGCTCCGCTTCCGCCGCATAACTCTCCAGGTACGGCCATATATGGAAACGCGAAATCCAGTGAGGAATTATCTCACCCTTGCTGTTGCGGAACGGCACGCGAAGAATACGCGCATTGGCGGTGCCGGCGATGGCCTCGATGCGCTGATCGCAAGTGGTGTCGCCCGCTTCTGGTATGAGGCGGGTCACAACGACGATCTGCGGTTCTATGCCGATCCCCTGCTCATGCAGGCGTCGCCGCATCTCCCGTTCGAGCGCCCGCACCTGGTCCAGTATGTAAACAATCTGCCCCCCCGTGTCCGGACGACCGAGTACGTTGGACTGGCCGAAGTAACCGTGTGGTGTAAGGATCGCGAGCGAGAAAATCATCGGCACGCGTCCCAGAAAGCGCTCCAATGCGCCAGGTGATGGCGCCTCGAGGATGTCCAGAAGCAGGCGCATGGATTCCCTCACGCGCGCAGCCGTATCACCCCATCCGGGTTCAAATCCGATCGCGCGCAGCTCATGCGTCAACGACTGCCACGGCTCGGACGGGTCTTTCTTCTTGAGCGCGGATTCGGCCGATCGCAGTGCCTGACGCAGACCGGAGACATCTTCGACGCTGCCGTTGAGCATCAATTGCTGGTTACGGTATTTGTGCACCCGGAGGAAATCCAGCAGACGCTTGTCCCCCTTGCCCAGGTCCCGGAACAGCTGACTGGAAAGATGGCGGTTCAGGAACTCGACCCCCCTCCCAATCGACTCCGATTCGTGCAGCTTGTAGAAGTCGCGCAAGAAAGGCTCCATATCAACTTCGAGGACCCAGGTGTCGTCCGAGTGGCCTGTGGCGAGCCGCTCTTTGAAGGCAAGAAACTCGGAAGTGACTATCGGCTCTATGTCTAGAGTGTCGAAGTTGATACGGACGTAAATCCAGCTAGCGATCCTCGGGCGCAATGCAAAATAAGCCCAGGACTCGTCCATTGCGGCTTCCTGACACCAGTCGACCAGTATCGCTAACGGACTCCCGCGTATCTTTTCGCTGACGTCTCCGGCGCAGATTTTCTCGAACGTGTCTTGAATATTGTTTCGCAGTAAAAACCGCTCGCCGCCGGAGCGGAGCTGGTGGACGAACTGAGCCAACTCGCTTCGATAGCCACTGAGAGAATTTAGGGCGCCTTGCAAAGTATCCTGTCCACGGTTCATGCGTTCGACAACCCCCACCGGTCGCGAAACGGTCGGTAAAAGCCATCATCCTGCACCGTAGCTCCCCGCACACCGACGAGCGCAGAAGCGAAATCCTGCGCTCGACTCACGGTCAGCTCCAGCGGCCACTGGTGCATGAGACCGAGAACAAAGGCACTGCTGAAAGCGTCCCCCGCTCCCACCGTGTCGACGACCGGCTGCGCCGCCAACGGCTCAGCGACCGTCTGGTCCCCGCTCGCACCGATGACCATAGCGCCTCGTTCACCGCGGGTCACAATGAGTAGTTCCAGACTATGTCGTTGTAATAGTGCCAACGCGTTTTGCTCCAGACTCCTATCCGGGGCCGTCAAAAGCGACAGTTCGTCCGTATTGAGTTTGGCCCATCGGGCGGTCGCCAAGGCGTCGTGCGTCGTGTCAGGATCCCACCACGGCGGTCGGAGGTTAACATCAACAAAGATCGGCATGTCGTTGGCCGTCTTGAGTGCCTGCAAACCTTTGCGGGAATCCTGACAGCGAAGCGCCAGCGTACCGTGGTAGAGCAGCGAAGGTGTCCCGGGAGGTAGGCCAACACCATCAATATGATCGTAAGCTCGGTCGAAAACGATATCGTAATCCGGTTCGCCGTTATTGAAATGCACCTCCACGGTACCGGTGGGATACTGCGAATCCAGCTGCAGGGCGGCAGTCGTGAGTCCCCAGGCCCGCATCGCGCTGCGTATTTGGCGGCCCAACGGATCGTCTCCGACACGGCTGATGAATGTCGGGGCCTGGCCGAAGGCCTGAAGATGCCAGGCGACGTTGAACGGCGCCCCCCCGAGAACCATATGACCGTCCGGAAAACGGTCGAACAGCACCTCTCCGTAAATAAAAGGGGTTTGCTCTTGCGCCATGATGCGGAATCGATCAGCGTATCCAGTGCTCGGTTTGCGGATGGTAATGCACGAGACCTTCCAGAATGCCGGCGCTGTAATTTCCGTTCATCTCGAGGAAGCCTCCTTTCGCGAAGTATATAGCTGCCTCGGTGTGTTCCGTCCTCGCGAGCTGTAGTGCCTGTCGCCGAACCTCATCCGTGGCATTTGCGACCAACACCGCGAGGATGTCGCTGCACAGCACGCTCAGATCGTTACCGCTGTCTCCGGCAAACAGGGTGTCTTGCACAGTATGATTTAAACGATGCATCAAGAATTGCACAGCATGCAGCTTTGAAGCGCGTTCCGGGAGCACGTCCACGAGCCCGATTCCGAGGATTTCGTCAATGCTCCATATAATCCGGGCCGCTAGCCCGGCATCGTTCAGGCACCGGCTCATCTGACTTTTCAACTGCGCAACGTCGATTGCCGCGGAAGCGTAATAGCTGCTCTTGAAACGACCCTGCTTGCTGTCCTCCTGTGGCTCCAACTGATGGAGATCGTGGAACACCGCGCACAAGGATTTCCCGTCGTACTCATGCCACTCAGCGGCGAGGGTGTCGTGCCACGATTGCCACGGTGCCCACGCGCCCTCTGCGACGCTGTAGATGGAGGTGCCAACATCTCCGATAGCAAAATCCGGCTGTGGTATGCCGTATTCCGCGATCGCGGCCTCGACCAGATTACGATCCCGCCCCGTCACGTAAGCAATTCGCGACTCCGGACGCGCGGCGAGCGCGGCAAACCGCGCACGCGCGAGCGGCGACTCCGGTTGCGGCCCATTGGGCAGCAGGGTACGGTCAAGATCGGTACAGATGAGCAACGGCACAGACATTTAATTCTGTTCATTTCCCGGCGGGACCCGGCAAGCGTCCAAAAAGTCGTAATGGGCAATGGATTCCATGATGCCGGCGGCGTAGGGCCGCTTGGCGAAGTAAATCCGGTCTGCATCCGGGAGCTGCTCCAGTTCCCGGTCGTGGCGGTTGGCGACAACGGCCGCCAACGTGTTGCCCCGCATCATATCCTCGTCGGTCCCCGTTCCTCCCGCAGTCAAAATGTGATCGAGCGGGATGTCCCACAGGCTGGAGAAATAACGCAGCGCAAGACCCTTGGATGCGCGCACCGGGACGATGTCCAGATATTGTCCGAAAGAGAGAAAGGTGTTGACCGACTGATCCGCCTGATACAGCAGACTGTTGATTTCTTCAAGCGAAGGGGCTTTGCGTTCATCGATGTAATAGCTGACTTTGTAACGACTTCGCTCTTTTTTCGGTTGTAGTGCGATGCCGGCGATTTCCGACAAGGTGTCGCGCACCGCAGTTGGGTTCCACATGTAATCGATATGGCGTGCCCAGGACTTGTCGACGCTGAGCTGGGGTGCGTAGTAGATCTCCGTGCCGACACTCGTGATCAATACATCCGGAAGCGGGATGCCGTATCGCTTCATGACCGCTAATGCCGATCCCAGGCTACGGCCGGTGGCGATGCCAAAGCTGATGCACTTGCGGTTCTCGAGAATCAGGTCTACGAGATCAGACAGGGCGCTCGGATCACCAAGCAGATTCTGATCGATGTCGGTGAACAGGGCGCGTTCGTGATACAGCATGGGCCGGCGGACCCGCGGAGCGCGGGGAGCGGGTTCGGGCTTTTCCAACAACGGCTTGAGGGTCCGGACATAGCGGCGGGCGTGCGCCTCCCACGAATAATTATCGTACACGCCTTCCAGACCTAGCTGTGACAATCTGGTCCACAAGGTTGCATCGGATAATATCTTGAGCAGCGCTTTTGCCATGACATTCTCGTCGAGCGGGTCTATGAGAATGCCGTTTTGACAGGTGGCGATGATGTCCTGGGGGCCGCCATCTTCCGTTGCCACGACTGGCAAGCCGCTGGCGGCGGCCTCAATCAGGGTCAGGCCAAAAGGCTCGGTGAGCGCCGGATTGATGAACACACCCCCCGACGCCGTGGCCAAGCGGTAGATGACCGGCACCTCCTCGGGCGCATGATGCTTGGGATAGGCGACTTCGCCATAGAGGTCGTACTGGTCAATCAAGAAAATGATTTCGGTGAGGACCTGCTGGGCGCCGCTGTCCATCTCTTGAATATCATTACGGTTGCCGACAATGATGACCAGGTTCGCCGCCTTCCGCAGTTCCTGCGACTCGCCGTAACATTTGATGAGAGTGGCGATATTTTTGCGCTCATCGGGTCTAGAGAGGGCCAGGATCATAGGCTTGTCGGGATTACGCAAAAAGCGATTGATTTGCGCTGCGATCGGCGCTTCGGCTTCATCTCCCAGGGGCGGACAAAAACTCTCCAGATCGGTCCCGGGTGGGATGACGCGCATTTTCTCCGGTTGATAGACATCGTAGCGCGCGTATTGGTCCTCGATCTCGTTGCGGGTGCTGGCAATCACCAATTCGGCCGCGCCGAGCGCGCTCTCTTCCGCGTCAATGCGCCGCGACATATTGTACTGCTGCTCGACGTCCGCCGTCTTGAGTCCTGCCGCCAATAGTCTTCTTCGCTTCACCCTCCCCAGCGAATGACCCGTATGTACTTGCGGACGCGCCAACCAGGCCGCGACTCTGATGCCGACGTAACCCGCATCCGCGTAATGGCTATGAATGATATCCGGGGGCCGTTCCGCAGCTTTCAGGTACTGCACCACGTTGTCCGCAAACGCGTCGAGACAATCCCAGAGCTCTTCTTTTCGAATGTAACCGTCCGGGCCCGCATCGAGGCGCACGATAGTGACGCCATCATCAACCGGCTCCAGCGGCTGTGCATAATCGGCGCTCACCGCACTGTCAACAATGCGGCGCGTGAGCAGATCGACGCGCGCAACTTCCGGCTGCCGACCCAGTGCCTGTGCGAGTTCCACCACGTACCGAATCTGTCCTCCGGTGTCCGGGTCGCGCCCCAGTTCGAGATCACGCGCACGTATCAGGCCGTGCACACTGATCAAAGCCAGATAGAGTCCTTGCCGTGGAGCCTGCTGCGTCATGGATCTAACGTGTACGCAATTTCGAACCGTTTTGCAAACTTTCTAATCATGCCGGCTTTCATTAGCTTCGAATGCGCGCAGCTTGGCGTTGTCGACACGATCGAAAATCACAGGAAAGCGCTCAGTGCGTCAATGCCAAACCTCTCCCAGACCAACCCCGAATCGCGGATGTCGCCCGCGATGAGCATGGTGAGCTGATCACGTGTGATCGAAAAATCATCTGCAAGCGGTACGAATCCTTCATGAATCCGACCCAATTAATTGGCCGTGATGTCAGCACAATGGCCTCCCCCACTTTTCGGATAAACATCTCCTTGGTATTGACCTTTTGGTGTGCTGGAGCGTTGACCGTAATCGTCGCTTTACTTAAACAGTTCAAGATACGCCGCGTACCTGGAATCGACCAGGTTCTCCTTTGGAATAAACCGTAATGCCGCCGAATTCACGCAGTACCGCAGCCCGGTTGGCTTGGGGCCATCTTTGAATACGTGCCCAAGGTGCGAGTCGCCATATTTGCTCCTGACCTCGGTCCGCGGGAGGATGAGTTTGTAATCGGTTCGCGTGTTCACATACGCTTCATCAATTGGCTTGGTGAAACTGGGCCAGCCGGTACCGGATTTATACTTGTCTGTCGATGAAAACAACGGCTCTTCCGATACAACATCCACATATATTCCTTCGCGGTCGTTGTCCCAGTACGCGTTGTGGAACGGACGCTCGGTACCCTCTTTCTGGGTCACCTCGTACTGGAGGGGCGTGAGTCTCTGTTTCAACACCTCACCTGACGGTTTCGTAAACTGATGCATGTTCTCCTGCTGCTTGTATTTGCTTAGATCAAATTGCAGTTCGCTGCCCCACGTCTTTTCCAGAAATTGATCTCGTCCTGACCCGTGGCGATAGAACTTGTAACGAATCGGATTCTTTTTGTGATAGTTCTGATGATACTCCTCGGCTGTATAGAATCGTTCGAACGGTACGATCTCGAGCGTAACGGGCTGGTTGTAACGACCCGATTTACCGAGTTGCGCTAGAGAATGCGCAGCCGCCCGTTTCTGCGCCTCATCTTGATAAAAAACAGCCGGGCGGTATTGGCGTCCGCGATCGACAAATTGACCTTCGGCATCCGTCGGATCGACCTGACGCCACAACGACTCCAATAATCCTGCATAGGAAATTTGCTTGGGATCATAGTAAACCTGCACGGCTTCAGTGTGTCCTGTCGCGCCGGCAGAGACCTGCTTGTAGGTTGGATCCGATACGTGTCCCCCACTGTATCCGGAAATCACCTCCACCACACCCGGAAGCTTTTCAAAGTCCGCTTCCACACACCAGAAACAACCACCGGCAAATGTTGCCACTGCGTATTTCCCCTCATTGATTGTGAATTCTTTCTCCATCGCGTCACCCGCACCGACCCGCAACAGAGCCAAAGCGACCAATACCACAACGGTAAAAAACCCTATTGATTTCATAAACTGTTCCTCACGAAAATTGATTCACAACGTCATTGCCGCGCTACTCATCTAAACAATCTCTGCGCCTCGAATAACAAGTATCGGTCAGAGGATTTACAGCCCCGTCACGAAATATTCACAATTTGATAACAGCAGCGGGATTGGTCGAGCTCCGTGGCTATCAGGTAGGGGTCAAGGGCAACTGAAAGGTAAAGGTGGCGCCGTTTCCCGGGGCGTTTCCAGCCCAAATTACACCATGTTGCAATGTCATAATGCGCTTGGCTATCGCCAAACCGAGTCCGGCATGGGAACCATCCGCGGGTGCCGCATCGGCGCGAAAGAACGGTTCGAAAACCGCGGGCAGATCGTCTTTCGCAATACCCTTCCCACTGTCCGTCACGGCAACCGATAGCCTCCTTTCATCCACACTGACTTTAACGACAATGCGGCCACCATCGGGAGTATGGGCAAAGGCATTTTCCAGCAGATTATCCAGTACACGCTCGGTCATGGCGATATCTCCTTGTGCAAAGGGCACATCGGGTGCGGTGTCCAAACCCAGGTCAATCGCCCGCTGTTCCGCCCGCAACCGATATTTCTGTGCCACATCCTGCACCAACTCGGCCGGGGCAAAAGGCTCCAACACCGCCGCTTTCTCCCGCGCGTCCAGGCTGGCCAGCTCAAACAACTCCTCGACCATACGGCTGAGCCGTTGTCCCTGTTTGAGAGCCGTGCGGAGAAAATCCGCACGCTGCTTCGCGGGCAGTTCATGCCCCTTGATTTGCAGAGTCTCGAGATAACCCTGCATCGAGGCGAGGGGGGTACGCAGATCATGAGACACCTGGGCAACCAGTTGACGGCGCAGCGTGTCTTGTTCCTGTAGTTGCTCGATTTGCTCGCGGATTCGCTGGGCCATACGGTCGAAGGTGATGCCCAGTCGATCCACCTCGTCCGCCGTGCGGCCACCCTCGACGCCGTAGGTGCGTTCCGAATTGAATCGGCTTCGCTCAAACTCCTCCATTACCGCGGACAGACGGTGCAGCCGTCGAGTCAGCAGGCGAAACACCACTAGTCCGACCAGCATTCCGACACCAAGGCTCGCCGCGACCGCCCACCCACTCATGCGCAGGAAATAGCTCTCTCGTATCACCTGCTCCACCTGCTCAACCTGCTCGCCCCGCAACACGACGTATAAAAACCCCTCTGGCCGCTGTTGGTTGGGTACCGGAGTAACCGAAAATGCTTTTTTTCCATCGTGGCTGCGCGGGTCGTCACCAAGCAGCGGGTAGTTCTCGTCCATCGCCAAAAACGATTCGATTGGAGCTAACGATACTTGTTTGCGCTTTACCTTTCCGGGGTCGGCAGAATAAGAGAGGATGTTGCCATCGAGGTCGATCAAATAGATTTCAATGCTGGGATTGATCACCATGTACTGGCGGAAGGTTTCCGCCAGAGCCTGTTGATCGATACGTCCCTCGGCCACCAGATTGCGATCGGCCACCAAATCACGCGCAAGGTTGCGATTGAACTGTTGGTTGACCTCCTGCAAATAATTCCGCGTGATAGTGTTACTGATAAAGGCGTAGAGCAAACCGACCACGATCAAAAGTATGACCAGACCCAACGATAGTTTTGCGTACAGGGTTTTCAACATTGCTCAATCTGCAAATTTGTAACCGACACCCCACACCGTCTGAATGTAGCGAGGTTTCGACGGATCTTTTTCAATCTTGGTACGCAGCCGGTTGATGTGGGTATTGACCGTGTGCTCGTAGCCTTCGTGACTGTAACCCCATACAGCGTCGAGCAGCTGAACCCGACTGAACACGCGTCCTGGGTGGTGCGCGAAGTGGACCAGCAGATCAAACTCGCGGGCAGTCAACTCCGCTGGTACGTCATCGATCGATACTTGGTGCCGCTGGACGTCTATCCTCAAGCCGGCATGCTCGATTATCTCCTTTGCCTCTTTTGTTTCGCTAGTATCGCTGGCGAGAGCGTCCACGCGTCGAAATAACGCTTTAATCCGCGCCATTAACTCGGGGATGCTGAACGGTTTGGTCAGATAGTCATCCGCCCCCATCTCTAAGCCCACCACACGATCCAGCTCGGTGGATTTGGCGGTGAGCATCAGAATGGGCACATAAGCCGCACCCTTTCGTATCTCGCGGCAGACCGATAGCCCATCCATTCCCGGCAACATCAAGTCCAACACCACCAGATCGATTTTTCTTTTTTTAAAGACGTCAACGCCTTCGAGTCCGTTGCCTGCGATCGTCGCGTCGCAATCAAGATCCTGCAGATTAACCCTAATTAATCGCGCGATATCGGGGTCGTCTTCGATTATCAAGACGTTGCGTGTCATGACCGAGCCATCATAAGCCTTCGCAAGCACCTTAGTACATAGCCACCCTGTTGCCGGTGGAAGTTAGGCCACCGCGCGTTCGTTGGGAGGACCAGTCGGATCAGAGGCAATAACTCAAAATTCACAACGAACCTATCGTGCCCTTCATCTCATCCTTGCTACCCCGTCACCCCCAGCTACTCCTGAAACGGCGAGACCGGCCGGAGCCGGTCCCGCGTTTACGCATGGCCTGGTTTCAATCAATGCGGGTTACAACAACTGAGGCAACCGGGTCGGTCCAGCCGTGTGGATCCAAGAGCAGGTCGTCAATATTACCCATAACACCGAGGTGATGGGTGATCACCCCACCTTCAGCCAACGCCGGGTCGCTGGTTCCGGTCCCGGCATCGCCCGACATGACTCCCACCAAACCTTGGCAGGGCGGCACGATGTCTGCAAAGTCTTCAGTATTAATCTCAGTCCCGGCATCATAGGCGGCGGTCAAGACCGTCACGCTGTCACCGACCTTTTTCGGGAGGCGCTCGGAATCAAGACCAGTGAATCCGTCGTTTGTACAGATCAACATCGATACGAACGATAAATACTTCGCCGGAGGCGACGCGGTGATCTGAAAATTGAGTGTTCCACCGTCGTGCATAATCGGTCCGGGTCCGGTTGGTGAGGGAACAACCTTGGACTCAAAAACATGCTTATCTGCACCCAACGCGTCAGCGAGGGGCGTTACGTTACCGTTTTCGGCGATTTCTTTCACTTCGAAACTTGCGGGTTCGCCGACCTCGAAAAGATCGGCCCGCCTTCTGTGTGTTGCCACCACGGGCGGCGTCAATGGCTGGCCACTGGTCAAATTCGTTATAGTGATATCGTAAGTCTTAATCGGCGGTGATGCATGGCTGGTGGTAATGCCAAGGACAGGCATCAAGGCAATGGCCGCTGCGATCGTGGACAATCTGGGCATTGATCTATTCATAATTCTCTTTCTCCTAAATACAATTTATTGGCTTTCAGTACCGAAAAGAACAGGACACGGGAAAGCTGAGGGTCGGACTTAGGTCCTTTAAACGGGTGTATCCGTTCGCATCCCACCTTAGGGAAGAGATGTCACAAATCGGTCACGAAAGTATCAAGTTTTAATATCGGGTGAACCACAATTCGCTACGAAGAGGTCAATGTCGTTGTTAATTGCAGACCGCGAACAGTCTACTTAATTGATTAACCTTACGATGGTTGCCCCAGGATGGTCACAATCTGTTGTGCAGACTGTCCCCGAAATTCGCGCTGCGGTATGATTGCCGTGAATTTCACTGTTCTGCAATCGCGATACGCTTTAAGGAGATGCATTCATGAGTCTAAGATTACTGCCGGCGATTCTGTTCTTGGCGCTGACGTTTACGGGATGCGGAGACAGCAGCCCACAATCACAATTGAGCGACATCAATGAGCTATTAAGCAAAGATTTTCCTATTACCACCGAGCAGAAGGCCGAGACGGACAAACTCATTAGCGAAGGGAAGCGTCTACTGCAGGAAGGCAAGACCAGCGAATCCTCACAAGCGTTAGCCAGCGCCTTCAAAATTCTGAAACAGGCCGAGGACGCGGCGATGTTCAATAAGAGCGAATAGAATGAAGCCGTGAACGATCATCAGGCGATCCGGCTCCGTGCAAATGTCAGGTTTGAATAAAGCAACACTTTGTACCCGTGCATCCGCCCATCCCGGTCCTGGCTTAATACCAAGAGATATTAGGATTCTTCCCTCGCTATGCTCGCTCAGAATGACCGCAGGGAATCTGTCATCCCTGACTCAAGCCCCTATTTTTGTCTGTGAGCCAGCAATTGAAACACCTCGATCTCGGTGGTCTTGCCTTTGACGGCGTAGGCGCCCACAGGCTCCAATTCGAACGGCGTACTCAGACCGCTGACGACCTCGCCGCTGATCAACACGGTGACGTCGTCACCCGCATCCAGATCCTTGCCCAGGGCTTCGAGGCGCTGGCAGGCATTCACCGTGTCGCCAACGATCGTATAGTTGATGCGTCCGGGCCAGCCGATATTCCCCACCACGACTTCGCCCAAATGGATGCCGACCCGCACCCGGATAGGCTCAAGCCCCGCTTCCCGGCGGTTATCGTTATCCGCCGTAATGACATCCCGAATAGCAAGTGCTGCCCGGCAAGCCCGGTTGGCAACATCCGGCTGCTTGTCCGGGGCCCCCCAAAAGGCCATCAGCGCATCACCGATGAATTTATCTATCGTCCCGCCCTCGGCCTCGACGCAGCGGCCGATAAGAGCAAAATGCGCGTTGAGTAAGCCGGCGACCTCCCGTGCCGACATCATCTCTGACATGCTGGTAAAACCGGCGATGTCGGTGAACAGGACCGCCAATCGACGCGCCTCGGACGCAACTTCCTGTTGCTCTCCCTTCCGCATCAGTCGCCTCACCAAAGATCGCGGTACGTAAGTTTCAAACAGGCGCAGGCTCGCCAACATGGTGTTGAAGGCATCCGCTTGTTCATCCAGTTCTTTAATACGGCTTGGCGCCAACCGTCCTACCTTCCCGAGATCGAGCCTGCCGACCAGAGAAGCACTCTCGGCCACCCGTTTGACCGGCCGCGACACCAGGCGGCTGATCAATATGGCGCCAATAATGCTGACCAGCAGAAGTAGAATACTTATCGTGCCCGCTACTTTTACCCGCGCCAATTCCTTGCTGACGCGCTCATGGGTAAACCAGCCGCCGATAATCCACGGCTGTTGCCCATACACCGTCAACTGTCGCGAAATCACCACATAATCGATACCGGCGAGTGTTACTTTGACCAGGCGCGTGTTGTTGGCGGCGTCTTCGAATCCGCCCAACGGCTTGCCGTTCCAGATTTCCGCGAGAACGACATCGCCGACCTGGTGCAACGATGGCAGTGCATTACCGGTGACGAATTCGTTATTGGTGATGGCAAGGTTAGGGTGGGCAAGGACCTGTTCCCGCCCGTGGAGAATGAACGCCGTGGTGTCAAAGTATTCACTCAATTCGGTCGTCAGACGGGACAGTTCATCCACCGTGATTCCCGAGGCCATGAACCCGAGGTGCTCCCCTTGCCGTCTAATTGGCCAGCGTAAGTTGACAAACACCTGAGGAGGCCTGGCAACGAGGTCGCTCCAGGCGGGGCCCAGTGCATCCCTCATCTGCGGCGCGGCATTAGTGGCAAAGGGTTTACCACGGTCGTCGCCTTCGGTAACGGTGAGTGTGCCTTCACGGTCCTGCACCACGGCCAAGTACGAGAGGTTTTCGTCCCACACCCTGATAGTGGAAACTTGCGGGGTTGCCGCCAGCGCACCGGTGAGAAGATCCCCCAAGCGTTCCCGATCGTGAACATCATAGGAGCCGTCTTCGATTTTGCGGGTAATCGACTCCGCTTGTTCCAACGCGGGCTGTAAATGATCGTGAACCGCGAGCTCCAGATACTCGAGAAACAGGCCCGACAGCCCTGCCATCAGCTCGATGGTGTTGCGCCGGCTGACCGTCCATTGCACCGCAATTACGGCGACGAGCGATATCAACACCAAGGCCGCAACACTGCCGGTAATCAAACCGTTAACGGTCGGGCGAAAACCGGTACGATCCGATTCCGCGTCGCGCATATCACATCTCCAAAGAGCCGCGTTACCAAGTAAAAAAACCAGATCAGAAAATAATTATCTCAAAAATATTCGCGTTAATTGTTCTCTGATCCGAATGGCACTTACTTAAGCCTTACAGAGGCCAAAAAGTGCTGAATTGAGGGAGAATTTCCGGGACCGTCGCCAGCAAGGATGCTGGCGCCGAGCCTACATGGATGTATTTACGGCGTGTCCCGGGAATTGTCACTCGGTTCAGCGTGTCGTGATCTCTTAAGCGAAAAAACGGGGTCAGAGATCAATTTCTCTAATATTAACGTTCCCAACTTAGCGGATTCGCCCTGAGATTTTACGAATTTACGCGGTGCACGCCGCGTAAGTAGTTGTTTTGCATGATCAGGCTTAGGCGCAATGGGCCGAGAAGCTCTGTAGTGAAGACCTTGCTTGTTTTCATTTGCGGTGTGAAGTGGATAATGGGGTTCCATGTTTCTGCGCGCGACCACTCGTAAGAAGGATGGCAAGACGCACCGGTACTGGAGCGTCGTTGAGAATCGACGCCTTGCCGATGGACGCGTGCTGCAACGCCATGTGTTGTACCTCGGCGAGATCAACGATTCGCAGGCACGCGCCTGGCGACGCTCCATCGAGGTGTTGGACGAACGCGAGGATGCGCCGCGCACCGTCGCGCTGTTTCCCGAAGACCGCATCGATGAGTGTGCGTTGGACGCGTCGGTGGTGCGGTTGCGTCTGTCGCAGTTGCGGCTGTGTCATCCGCGCGTGTGGGGTTCATGCTGGCTGGCGCTGAAGTTATGGGAGCGTTTGGAGTTGGACCGATTCTGGTCGCGGCGCCTGTCGCGAAGCCGCAAGGGTACGCGCTGGGACCAGGTGCTGTTCGTGCTGGTGGTGCTGGTGGCGTACCGGCTGCTGTCGCCGGGCAGCGAGTGGCGATTGCACCGGCAGTGGTTCGAGGGCAGTGCGCTCAAGGATCTGCTCGGGGCGGATGAACGCCTGGGCGACATCCATAAACTCTATGCCTGTCACGACCGGATACTCGAACACAAAACCGCGGTGTTCGATCATCTGGTGGAGCGGTGGCGGGATCTGTTCAATGTCGAATTTGACGTCCTGCTCTACGATCTGACGAGCACTTACTTCGAGGCGAGTCCACCGTTTGAAGAAGGCGACAAGCGCCAGTTCGGCTACTCTCGCGACCGGCGCAGCGACTGCGTGCAAGTTGTGATTGCGCTGGTGGTCACCCCTCAGGGTTTGCCCTTGGCCTACGAGGTGCTGCCCGGCAATACCGCTGATAACACGACGCTGCGCGAGTTTCTTGCGCGCATCGAGAATCAGTATGGCAAGGCGCGCCGCGTGTGGGTGATGGACCGCGGTATTCCCACCGAGGCGGTGTTGCGCGAGATGCGAGGCAGCGACCCGCCGGTGTCCTACCTGGTCGGCACCCCCAAGGGGCGACTGTCGCGCCTGGAGGCGGACCTGCTACGCAAGCCCTGGCACGAGGTGCGTGCAGGCGTGCAGGTCAAGCTGTTGCCACAAGATGGCGAGATGTACGTCTTCGCGCAAAGCCACGACCGCATCGCCAAGGAGCGCGCGATGCGCAAGCGCCAGCTCAAACGCCTTTGGGCACGCCTGGCAAAACTCTCTTCAATGAAACTCAGCCGCGAAGCGCTGTTGATGAAACTCGGCGCTGCCCAAAGCCAGTCGCCGTCGGCTTGGCGGCTGGTTGAGGTGAAGGTCGATGATCGCGCCGCTTCCTTCACCTACGCCTTGCGCCGCAACAAGCTGCGAGAAGTGCGCCGCCGAGAAGGGCGCTATCTGCTGCGCACCAACCTTACTAGTAGCGACCCTGCCGAGCTGTGGCGTTATTACCTCCAGCTCGTGCAAGTCGAACAGACGTTCAAAGATCTCAAAGGTGACCTTGCCGTGCGCCCGATCTATCACCAGCTCGAGCGCCGCATCGACGCACACATCTTCATCGCCTTCCTCGCCTACTGCCTGCACATCACGCTGGCGCAGCAGTTGCGCTCGCACGCGAGCGGCCTGAGCGCACGCAGTGTACCACGCCGCTACCCCCGTGTAGTGCAGACCTTTGGGGGTCGGCTCTATATTGATCAATGACTTGGCGCTTCCAAAGTCGCGAATCCGCTAAGTTGGGCTAGGGCAAACGTCTCGACTCCCTTCGACTCAGCCTGTCGATGGCAAATTGCTAATCAGAAGGTGTCTTCTTATAAATGTAGTGTGACCAGACTCCATGTTTAAACAACCAAATACTCTGACGAATATCTACAATTTTCGACCGGCCACCTGGTTGGTTACCAGGTTATCGCCGCATAGATTTAAGTTCACGGGCCGTCTAATTACTCAAACGAGTAACCAGAAGAATCGCGGGGTTAGTACACGGTTTGATATTTCACAGACGCAACATTCAGGACTCTATCGATTCACTCAAAGGACAAAGTTGATTTAAACCACTTGGCATTTCGGTACGGGGAGCGCCGTCTAAGTGGTGGATCGTTAACCCGGCGTCAAGCAGTCTCTGCCGCTGTGGAGCTCAGTCGGCCCAGTGCGCCGGCGTAGTAGACCGCCAACGTTACCAGGATCACGATCGCCCCGGCCACGGTCGCAAGCGATGGCGCCAGGCCAAGCACCAACCAGACCAGAAACGGCGCAAGCACCATCTCAAGCAGCATAATCAGGCTCACCTCGGCAGCAGTGATGTACCGAGGCCCGACGGTGATCAGTGTTAACGAGACGGGTACCACGACACCGCCGAGTAGCAACAGGTAGAGCCAGGCATCACCGGTTACGGTGGCAAGAGATCCGAACATCAGAATGGCACCCGCCGACGCGAACCCTCCAAGCGAGAGCATTGCGCGGTTGTCGGCCCTTGGTGCGGCGCGCACGCTGACAAAGACCCCGGCCATGCACGCCGCGGCGCCCATGGCCGCGAGGGCCCCGAGCAGACCGCCGGTCTTGAGACTGCCGGAGAAGATCACGCCGATCCCGACCAGGCAACTGGCGATCGCGAGCCAGGTGCAACGCTCGACCCGCTCGCGCAGTAGGACCAGGCTGAGCACGGCAGCGAAAAGAGGTGCGGTGCCGAGGATCACCATCGTGTTGGCAACCGAAGTATGGCCGATCGCCGCGACGAAGAAGACACCGCTGAAGGCGAAGCACGCCGCACCGAGACAACCGTAGCTGCCGAGGCCGGTGTAAGCCTTCAGCGTTCTCCGACCGCGATCGTAGACCAGATAGGCACAAAGGGACAGCGCCACGAGTAGATTGCGCCAGAACACCATCGTCCACAGGTCCGTGCCGATGAGCATGATCAGCAGCGCATCCGGGCTGAGGATGACGACACCCAGGGTGGTGATCGCGACCCCTTTTAGGCGATCGGGCATCGCCATCGCTTAGCCCTTGCCCGTTCTGTCCTCGACACGGTCCGGGACTAGTGGCTCTCCCTTGGCAATTTGGCAGATCAATCCCAGGCTTTCTTGCGTATCCAATATCTCGGACCTGGTGCGTAACACGTGCCTACCCGATGGGTCTTCTCGGCGCAGCGCGCGCCGCAAAGCGTTCGGACACTTTGTAGAGCCACATCTGATACATGGACACCACCCACATAACCGCGAAGCAAGCTCCCATCAGCCCGCCCGCGATCACGATCACGTACGCAAAGGGCACGAAGACTTTGGTCAGATACCAGGAAAAAATATCCAGTAAGATGGTAACGAACGGAAATGCCACAATGAGAGACTTCAACCACACCGGGCGCACATAGGCATGACTGAAGATCAAGCTGGTGATGAAGAATATAAAGGTGAGGCCGAACAGATGGATATGAGAGACCCTCACCAGGGTAAAAATGTCGACCCCTTCGTCCAGTTGTGCGGTTTCCAGCACGTTGTCGTATCCGCCCAGGTTTGGAATGTGCGGGTTGCTGCCGTCGTGACAAGCCAGGCAGCGTTTTTCCAGGATCTGATCGATCTCCTTTGCGAACACCGCCTTGTCGAGCCCATCATGAATCCAGCCAAAGATCTTGGTGGCTTCGCCGGTGGGAAGCATACTGGCCATGGGTCCCCGCAATGCGGACTCCAGACGGGTGGACTCCTTACTGCCGCTGTAGGCGATGACGACGTCTTTTATTGACAGCCCCGGCTCGCCATCGCGTCCTGCGTGGGATCCGTACAGATGAAGCAGGGCAAACAGATATCCGGTCGCCATCACCAGGAGTGTCGCGGTGAACAGCGTGCGCATACTCCATGGCAGTTCGGAGTAGTGCAGATAGTGAGGGTGGTATTTACCCATAGTTGGTCGTTCCGATTAGGGCTTGGTGTGTCACCCGCAACCGTTACATGTTTGGGTAGTTGGGCCCGCCGCCACCCTCCGGTGTCACCCAAGTAATATTTTGCGTCGGATCTTTGATATCGCAGGTCTTGCAGTGCACACAGTTTTGGGCGTTGATCTGCAGGCACGGGTCGCCTTGATCATCCGCCACGATCTCGTACACCCCGGCTGGACAATATCGCTGTTCCGGCGCGTCATAATCCTTTAAATTCTTATCGATGGGGACGCGTTCGTCTTTGAGTGTCAGATGGCACGGTTGATCTTCTTCGTGATTGGTGCTCGACAGAAACACCGAGGACAGCTTGTCGAAACTGATCTCCCCATCCGGTTTGGGATAGTCGATCGACTTGCACGCGTTCGCGGGTTTGAGTTGCTCATGATCCTGAGTCTGATCTTTAACGGTCGCCGGCAATTTGCCGGCGAACCAGTTTTGGTCCAGATAATTGAAGGCGCCACCCAGGTACGGTCCCCATTTGTGTAACGCCGGTCCGAAATTCCGACTGCGGTGCAATTCCTCGTGTAGCCACGAATTTTGAAACCGATCTGCATAGCCGGCCAGTTCACTGCCTCCCGAATCTCCGCTGCACAAAGATTCGAACACCGCCTCCGCAGCGAGCATGCCGGATTTCATCGCCGTGTGAGACCCTTTGATCTTGGAAAAATTCAAGGTGCCCGCGTCACAGCCGATCAGCAACCCACCGGGCACCGTCATCTTCGGTAATGCATAGAATCCGCCTTTGGTGATCGCGCGCGCACCGTACGCGACGCGCCGCCCGCCGGCGAGATGCCGTTTGATGACCGGGTGGTGTTTGAAGCGTTGGAACTCGTCGAAGGGACTCACATGGGGGTTGGTGTAACTGAGGTCCACGATCAACCCTACGCTCACCTGTTGGTTCTCCAGGTGATATAGAAAGAACCCGCCCGAACTACCGCTCTCCGTCAACGGCCATCCCGCACCATGGATCACCAGGCCGGGTTCGTGTTTATCCGCATCGATATCCCACAACTCCTTGATGCCGAGTCCGTAGTGCTGGGGCGTGGCTTGGGAATCCAAAGCGAACCGTTCTATCAATTGTTTACCGAGGTGCCCCCGGCAACCTTCTGCAATCAAGGTGTACTTGCCCCGCAGTTCCATACCCGGCTCGAAGCTGTCTTTCTCTTCGCCATCGGCCCGGCGTCCCATGTCGCCGGTCACGACCCCGTTGACGGCACCGTCTTCGGTATACAACACGTCGGCCCCCGGAAACCCCGGAAAGATCTCGACCTCCAACGCCTCGGCCTGTTCGCCCAGCCAACGGCAGACGTTACCCAGACTCACGACATAATTGCCGCCGTTGTGCATCGGCTTCGGCACCAAGGCCTTTGGCATGCGGATCCCTTTTTCGGGTCCGCGGAACAGATAAACTTCATCCCGTGCGACCGGGGTGTTGAGCGGCGCGCCTTTTTCCCGCCAGTCGGGAATCAACTCGTTCAGGGCGCGTGGCTCCAACACCGCACCGGAGAGGATATGCGCACCGATCTCGGAGCCCTTCTCCAGTACACACACCGACAACTCGGTGTCATTTTCCACGGCGAGTTGGCGCAAGCGGATCGCGGCGGACAACCCCGCGGGGCCGCCACCCACGATCACCACATCGTATTCCATACTCTCACGCTGCATCGGCCACCTCTAGATTTTCATCGTGGATTAGCAAGTACTGAAACGGCGTTTATACCAAACGATGCCGATGCGCATCAAAAATACTCGTCATCAAGCGCCATGATCGACTCGCTGCCCGCCAACACCGCCGCCAAATAGGCCGCCGCCCGCGGCATGACGTGCTCAGCGTAAAACCGCGCCGTCGTGAGCTTGCTCTGGTAGAACCTTGCGTCGCCCTCATTCGTCTGTAACTTCCCATGGGCAACCAGCGCGGCACGGCCCATCTGCCAGCCGCCGACGAGCGTCCCCATCAACATCAACAAGTTCACGGCCACCGCGCCCGGCGCATGCGCGTCATGTGCATAGGTCTGCAACAACCACTCGGTGGCGCGCGCCAATGCCAACCGGCCGTCGGTCAGCGCCGCCTTGACTCGCACGCACGCCTCACCGGCCGCATCCAATTGCGACTCGAAGGCTTCGATATCGGCCAGTAAGCCGCGCATCCCCTGCCCACCGTCGCGGATGATCTTGCGGCCAACGAGATCATTCGCCTGGATGCCCGTCGTCCCCTCGTAGATGGTGATGATCCGGCCATCGCGAAAGTACTGCGCGCAACCCGTCTCTTCCACATACCCCATGCCGCCGTGGACCTGGACCCCCAGTGTCGTGACCTCCTGGGCAACCTCCGTACTCCAGGCCTTCACCACCGGCGTGAGCAGATCGACCCGTGTCTGGAAGCTCGCCTTCTCATCGGCATCGGGCGCATGATGAGAGTGATCCAGCGCCGCCGCAGTCAAATAAGCAACTGCGCGCATGGCCTCGGTCTGCGCTCGCATCAGCATCAGCATGCGCCGCACATCCGGATGATGGATAATCGTGACGCGTCCCTCGTGGCCGGGGACGCTTCCTTGCACTCGATCCCGTGCGTAGGCAACCGCCTGTTGCAATGACCGTTCGGCAATCGCTACACCCTGCATGCCAACCCCCAGGCGTGCGTGGTTCATCATGGTGAACATACAGGCCAGCCCCTTGTTGGGTTCGCCAATGAGGTAGCCCACGGCGCCACCGTGGTCGCCGAAACTCATGACGCAGGTAGGACTGGCATGCACACCCAACTTGTGCTCGAGCGATACGGCGTGAACGTCGTTGTGTTCACCCAGGCTTCCATCCTGGTTGACCATAAATTTCGGCACCAGAAACAACGAGATGCCCTTCACACCTGCCGGTGCGTCGGGCAGCCGGGCCAATACCAGATGGACAATGTTTTCCGTCAACTCGTGATCACCCCAGGTGATAAAGATCTTCTGCCCGGTGATGCGGTAGTGATCGCCCTCGGGTACCGCCTTGGTGCGCACCGCAGCCAGATCCGACCCCGCCTGGGACTCGGTCAGATTCATGGTGCCAGTCCATTCACCGGTCACCATTTTTGCAAGATACGTCCGTTTCAAATCTTCATCGGCGTGCGATTCGACGGCCTCAACCGCGCCGGTGGTCAACAGCGGACACAAAGAGAACGACAAATTGGCGGCGTTCCACATCTCGTCGACCGCGGTGCTCACCAGTCCCGGCAGTCCTTGTCCATCGAATTCGGGATTCGAGCTAAGGCCGGCCCAACCCCCCGCGACGAACTCGCGATAGGCGTCCGCGAATCCTGCGGGAGCCACCACATTGCCGTCTATCAACCTCGAACCTTCCGAATCACCGGTCTTATTGAGCGGCGCCAACACTTCACCTGCCAAACGCGCGGCTTCTTCTAGCACCGCGTCCACCAAATCCGGCGTCGCTTCCTCATAGCCTGGCAGCGTATTGACTGCATCCAGACCGGCCAGTTCATTGAGCACGAATCGCATCTCGAGAGTTGGGGCAATATAAGTGGCCATCGCGCTACTCCATCCCGTTGGGTTAGTTAACTTTTCTGTTTGTCTAGCTCGGCAGACAGTTGCGGCAGCACCGCAAACAGATCACCGACGATGCCATAATCCGCCACTTGAAAAATCGGCGCCTCTTCGTCTTTATTGATCGCCACAATGATCTGGCTGTCTTTCATGCCGGCAAGGTGTTGAATTGCACCGGAGATGCCAACCGCGATGTATAGCTTTGGCGCGACGACCTTTCCGGTCTGACCCACCTGATAATCGTTCGGGACGAATCCCGCATCCACGGCGGCCCGCGATGCGCCGATTGCCGCACCCAGTTTGTCCGCGATCTCTTCCAGCAATTTGAAATTCTCGGCGTTGCCCATACCGCGGCCACCGGACACCACGATTTCCGCCGAAGTCAGCTCCGGCCGATCGGACTCGGTGAAATCCGCACGGACGAACGACGACAACCCCGAGGATTCAGTGGTGTTCACGGTCTCGATTTTCGCCGCCCCTCCCTGCGGCGATGCGGCAGCGAATGCCGTACCGCGCACCGTTATGACCTTAATGGGGTCGGAGGAACGCACGGTCGCAATCACGTTGCCGGCGAATATCGGGCGCAGGAATGTGTCTGCGGATTCCACACCGATGATGTCCGAGATCTGGGCTACGTCCAGCAACGCCGCGACCCGCGGCATGATGTTCTTTCCAGTTGTTGTCGCCGGCGCCAGCACATGGGAGTAGCCCGGGGCCAGTGAGACGATCAGCGGCGCGATGTCCTCGGCCAACGGATGGGCGTAGGTGTCCGACTCGGCCCGCAGCACCCTACTGACGCCATCTACGGCAGCGGCTGCCTCGGCCACGGCGCCACAGTCCGACCCTGCCACCAGAACATCCACGCCCGCACCCAAGGCTTGCGCGGCGGTAATGGCGGCCAACGTCGCCGGATTCAGCTTATTGTCTAAATGTTCTGCTACCACTAGTGCGCTCATGTCAGATCACCTGCGCCTCGTTTTTCAGTTTGTCCACCAGTTCCACTGCATCGGCAACCTTGATGCCCGCCTCCCGCTGCGCCGGTTCGGTGACTTTGAGCACCGACAGTCGTGGTGAGACATCCACACCCAGTTCTTCCAGCGTCAGCTTGTCCAGTGGTTTCTTCTTTGCCTTCATGATATTCGGAAGCTTGACATAGCGGGGCTCGTTCAAGCGCAGATCGGTGGTCACGACCGCGGGCAACTGCAAGGCAAGGACCTCCGTTCCCGCATCCACCTCGCGGGCCACCTCAACCGAGTCCCCGGTGACCGTCACCTTTGAGGCAAAAGTACCTTGTGACCATCCCAGCAGCGCCGCCAACATCTGCCCGGTCTGATTGGCGTCGTCATCAATCGCCTGTTTACCCAAAAAAACCAGTTGGGGATTTTCTCTTTCAATCACCGCTTTGATCAGCTTGGCTACCGCCAACGGCTGCAACTCGGCCTCGGTCTCAATTAGAATGCCCCGGTCTACGCCCATCGCCAGCGCCGTGCGCAGTGTTTCCTGGCATTGCGCTACACCCATGGAAACGACAACGACCTCATCGGCGGTGCCCGCCTCTTTGAGCCTCACCGACTCTTCCACGGCGATCTCGTCGAACGGGTTCATCGACATCTTGACGTTCGCCGTTTCCACACCCGACCCGTCGGCCTTCGGCCGCGCCTTGACGTTGTAATCAACAACTCGCTTTACGCACACAAGAATTTTCATCTGTTACCCGCTACTTTCATTTATCGTCGGAACCTATTCTGCATTGTCCTCGCTCTTTCTTGGATAGACCAAAATCCGACTCAAACCTCAGTTGCCGACCGATAAAATCCCTTCGGCCTGAGAATCGGCATGGTAGGAAGACCTCACCAGTGGTCCACTGGCGACATGAGAAAAACCCAACCCCAAGGCGTAGTCGCGCCAATCGTCGAACTCATAGGGGCTTACATATCGATCAATCTTTAGATGGCCCCGGCTTGGTTGCAGATACTGACCCAAGGTCAACATATTGCAGCAAAATTCGCGCAGGTCCCCCAACACCTCCCGCACTTCATCATCCGTTTCGCCCAGCCCCAGCATCAGGCCCGATTTGGTCGGAATGCCGGGATTCAACTTCTTGAAACGCTGCAACAGCAACAGCGAGCCTTTGTAGTGCGCGCTGGGACGTGCACACCGGTACAAACGCGGCACGGTTTCCACATTGTGGTTGAATACATCCGGTGGTTGGGATGAAAGAATTTTAAGCGCCTTGTTTTCGCAGCGGCGGAAATCGGGGACCAGTATCTCTATTTTGGTATCCGGATTCAACGCCCGCACTTCGTTGATACACGTAGCGAAATGTCCGGCACCACCATCGTCCAAATCATCACGATCGACGGATGTGATCACCACGTAACGCAGTGCCAACGCTTTCACCGCGTTGGCGAGCTGCCTGGGCTCGTTGGCGTCGAGCGGCCGCGGCCGACCGGTCGCCACATCGCAAAAACGGCAGCGACGCGTACAAATATCCCCCATTATCATGAATGTCGCGGTTCCATGTCCGAAGCATTCCGGCAGATTGGGACACGCTGCCTCTTCGCACACGGTGTGGAGGTGGTGGCGATGAAGCAGACGCTGCATATGGGAAGCCCGTGAGTCGTGCGCAACCCGAACTCGCAACCACGGGGGCTTGGACGGCGACGAGTTTTCCGCAACGGCCTCGAGTGGAATCTTGGTCTTAGCCGCGCCCGTTTGGCGCGATTGTTTTGGCGTTTCCCGATTAATCTCTTTGAAAGGAACCACACTCATATCAGATACCGCAATAACATCATTATTTCAGTTCTAACGCTGCACACAAAACCAACATCGGGATTCATCGATACTTCCAACCGACCACACCCGACTTTCCAAACAACTGGAAATTGCCCTTTGTTCTTTCAGCAACCGCGGTGAAAGACAGCCGCTCTGGATGTTCTTTCAAGGTAAAACTCTTTCCGTTATCTGCACTTTCGACAATGGCCCCGTCCATACCCACGGCAAGGACATTGGCGTTTTGCAATTGAATGACGTCGGTTAACGATGCCTTCAAGTCAACTGCAACGCGCTCCCAGGTTGCCCCTTGATCCGTACTCCTGTAGATGCTGCCCCGCATGCCAACGACGATAACGGTCCCGTCCGTGAGTACCACCCCCGCCCAGAATGAGCCGCTGTAGCCGGTATCCACCGGTTCCCACTGCGCACCGTCGTTTTCAGTCACATAGACCGTGCCCTTTTCCGCAGCGATATAGATGCGACCATCTGCGCCGGAAAATATGTGGAACAGGTTCCGCTCCACCTCGTCATCCTCCCTCACAATATTCCGTTTGGCCCAGGTCTTTCCCCCGTCCGTCGTCTCCAACAGCGTCGCAAAACGCCCGCCCACAAAGCCGCGCTGCGAATTCTCGAACCACACGGTGAGTAGCGGTTCCTCGGTAATTCCCGAACGCAGCAACGACCAATTCTCGCCGCCGTCTCCGGTGGTCAGCACCACACCCTGGTGACCGACCGCCCACCCGCGCTGGTCATCGATAAAGAACACCGCGGTGAGCGTCATGCGGGTCGGCACATGTTGCGCCTGCCGAAACGCCTCATCCCCGGGATCGGAGAGCAGTATTACACCGTGGTCGCCCACCGCCACCAAACGATCGCCGGCGGACACCACGCCAAGCACGGTCGCCTTTGACGCCATCGGCTGCTTGGTTGCAGCCAGACCTTCAGCGACGGTCTCGTTGGTCCACTCGGTGACCTCGGCTGCGGGCAATGGACCGGCTTTAACCGCCAATGCAACGAGGAAAAGACACGGTAATATCGTTCTTGGATAAAACATGACTGAATCGCTCATGACGTCAATCGTGCATGACACCCGGCAAGCGCACGGGCTTTTTCCGCGGAAAGACGCGCTCCAAGACCACGGCAAGGGCGGGGAGCGCGGTCACCGCCATCACCATATTGATCAGAAACATGAATGTCAGCAGTTTGCCCATATCCGCCTGAAATTTCAGGTCCGAAAAAGACCAGGTCGCGACGCCAAGCGCCAGCGTCACCGCGGTAAAGATCGTGGCGACGCCCACTTCCTGCAGCGACTTTTCGAGCGCCGTCACGATGTTCTCCTTGCGCGAAAGGTGGAGCTGCAGGCGATTGTAGATATAGAACGCGTAATCGACACCGATGCCGACTGCGAGCACCATCACCGGCAACGTGGCCACCGTCAGGCCAATCACGTTTGCCTTCATAAACCAATAACCGAGAAACGTGCCGACAGTCAGCGGGAATACGCAGGCAATCATGGCCCGGAAGTCGCGGTAGGTGAGAAATACCAGAATCAGGATCGCGGCATAGACATACAGCATCATGGGCAGTTCGCGGTGCTCCACTTCTTCATTGGTCGCCGCGATCACCCCACCGTTACCGCTCGCAAGGCGTATTTTTACGCCTTCCAGATTGTTCGTTGCCCGATAATCTTTGGCGGCTGCAAGGATATCCTTCAACGTAACCGCTTTATGGTCGGTAAGAAATAAGTTGACCGCCATCATGCTGCAGTCCTTGTTGCCGATGCCTTTCAAGGCCTCCTGGTCACTCACCAGATAGCCGAGTTCCCGGTCGTCGCCCGGAATCGCCGCCATCTTCGGATTGCCCTCGCTGTAACCCTCGTTGTACAGCTTCACATTGGCGGGCAGCGCCACCGCCGACAACACACTGGGCTGGTTTTCCATGTGCCACACAAAATCGTCGACCATCATCATGAACTCGGGTTTACCGCAGGAATCGGGGGGTGCGGCAAACACGACCGTCAGCCAATCCAGGCCGAGATCGAAATTCTCCGATATGGCGACGGAATCGAGGTTGAAGCGCGAATCGGCATGCAGCTCCGGCGCGCCGGGTTGCAGCGTACCGATGTGACGGCCCTGGCTCTGCCATACCGCGGTTGCCAGAACGGCGGCAACGATAATCGTGGTAATGACGGCATTCCTCCACTCCGCGATGCGAGAGAATTTTTGCAACCACACCGCGCGTCTCTCGCGCCGCTGCATCTGCTTTTCCGCATAGGCCTGATCAAAACTCAGAAACGACGCCGCCACCGGCAGCATGATGAGATTGGTGATGACCTTATATCCAACACCGATCGACGCCGTGACCGCCAGTTCCTTCACCATGGGGATGGGAATCAACAGCAGGGTGAGGAAGCTCACCAAGGTCGTAATCAATGCCATGGTCCCGGGTATGAGCAGCCCGCGGAAGCTGGCTCTGGCCGCATCGTATGCGCTCTCGCCCTTAGCCAAACCGTGGACGATATAGTTGATCTGCTGCACACCGTGGGAGACGCCGATCGCGAAGACCAGGAACGGGACCAGAATCGCCAGGGGATCCAGGCCATAACCGATGAGCGTCAAAGTCCCGAATTGCCACACCAACGAAGCCCCGGAGCAGAGGATCGGCAACAGTGTCAGCCAGAAGGAACCGCTGTACCAAAACACCGCGATAGCGGTCAACAATACGGCGATCGCACAGAAAATCAAAACCGATTGGCCACCCTTGGCGATGTCCCCGATCTGTTTCGCAAAGCCGATGATTTGAATTTCAAACTGGTCGTTCTCAAACGGCTTTCTGAGCTTTTCTTCGATGATATTGTTGAGCTCGATATAGTTCAGTTTCTCGCCGGTCGCCGGGTCCGCCTCCAATAGGTCCGCCGAAATCATCGCGCTGGTGTGATCGCGCGACACCAGTTGACCGATATAGCCACCGACGCCGGTGAGACGCCGGATGACCTCGATTTGTTTATCCGTCAGATTCTCCGCGGTGACATCGCCGGGTATGAGTGGGTCGGCCTTGAAGCCTTCTTCGGTGATTTCCTTCGCGTAGACATTAGGGGTCCACAGTGACGTGGCGGAAAGCCGATCGACACCCGGCAGATAGATGACCGCCTGGGTCACATCGTAAAGCTGCTGCAACGCCTCCTTGCTCCACACCGTGCCATCACGAACTTTCATCACTACCGTCAACCGGTTGGCGCCAAGCAGTTCACTGCGATACTGCTGGAACGTGTCCGTGTACTCATGCCCGATCGGCAACTGCTTTTCAAAACCTGCCGACATTCGCAGCTGCAAGGCAAAATATCCCATCACCAGCGTCAGCACTATCAACACCCCGAGTGTCGCGTGACGCCGCTCGAAGCAAAGCTTTTCCAGCTGATTGACCACACTAGTAAGCATATTTACTCGCCTATTTGGACACGTTGTCGCAAGATTGCGTCGTTAATGCCGTTGGGACGGAAGGCCTGAGCTCCCGTACTCAATCACATTGCTCAGAACGTGAAGCCCACTGAGGCCGCCAATACGTCCTTATCGCGGTTATCGACGATGGCCGCCGGCGTACCCCAGAACGGCAGATACTGCACGCTGATGGTCAGATCGAGTTCACTGTGGGTGAAGTTGACGAACGCGTTTACTTCCTGCGCGCCATCACGCCACCAACCGAGCAGTTCCTGTGAAGACCCGCTGACGCCGCGGCGGTAGAATACTCCCGGCGTGACCGTCCAGCCTTTGATGAGACTGCCCTCGTAGGACACGTCCAACTCCAAGGCGAATCCCCAGGAGAGTTTCTCGTCGTTGCCGAGCGCGACCAACACATCGGTGTCAACCGGATCGAGGCCCGGGAAGTAGAAACCGGCGACCTCCGCAAAGGCGAAGCCCGTATCCGCGCCCAGGGCGTTCAATAACCAACCCAACTGGCCGTTCGGCTGCAAAATGTTGATGGCAGTCACGTCGAAGCCCCAACGTTCCTGCTCGCGCAGGCAGGCGTTTTGCTTGGCCGTGGCCGTGCCCAGTTGGCCCAGGGCGTCTCCCAGACAGTTGCCGAACGGATCGGTGGCGATGACGTCGTCGGGGCGAAAACTCAACTCACCGCCAACAGCCCATTCGCCGACGTCGGTGTTGGCGCTCACGCCATAGAGCATGATGTCCTCCGCGAATGAGTGGAACAACCGCGGATTATCCGTACCGATGCCGAGCAGATCGCCCGCATTATCACGTGCATCCCAGCCGAACCACGGAAACTTCTCATGGTAGTTGGCGACATAGAATCCGTACTCGGTGGTGCCGCCCTCCGGCGTCCATTTCAAACTAACGCCGAACTGGCCGCTGTTGCTCGGCTTGTCTTCGTAGCCGCCGAGAACGCCCGGGTCGGTGACGATATTGCCGTCACCAATGAAATCCGAGGTGCTCCAGAAGGTGCCGACCGGCGGAAACTCGTGGCTCTCCCAATCGAACTGATAGTAGGCTTCGATTCCCACTCCGTCGCTGATGCCCTGCGCTATCGAGATCATCGGCACCGGCAGCAGGAATTCCTTGATCTGGCCACCGGGTAAGGTGGCGCGGTTGATGTCGACGGGATTGGTCGCATAATTGATGCCGCCGAAGAAGAACAGGCTCTCGCCCCAGTTGATTACCTGGTTGCCCAATCGAGTGCGGCCATACTGCTCGCCGATCTCGTAGCCCTTCTCGACGAACAGATCGAGCAAGCGCACATCGGACTCGACCTTGTCCTGGGCGTCCGGGTGCAACGGGGTCTTGGTCTTGTCCAGCCGCTGGTCAGTGATCCAGTCGAAGCGGCCGAAGACTGCCCATTCATTGGGGAAGTTCAAGTTGAGTTCGTGGATCCCCTTGAAGGTCCAGGACACGACCTCATTGGTGTCGTAGTTCGCCCGGTTGGTGCCGTTCAGGTTGCTGTTGATGTTGGGCTCCAGCTCGTCGAGGCTGTACTGAAATCCCGTGCTCACGGTACTGGTGAAATCGCCCTGCACACTCCCCGTTTTGATATCGAAGGCCTGTGCGCTACCCGCCGCCAGCAACAGTGTCAGCGCGGCCGCATTTGTTATATGGCGCTTGTTCATTGCAATTCTCCCCATTGTGTCAACCGGCGCGGTTCTAGCGACGTGCCGAACGGCGGATATGTTGCACCGTGAAGTAGGACGATTTCATTTTCCCGTCGCGTGCATAGTTCCAGTCGATATCGCTCCCCCCGGCATAGATCGAGGAGTCGACCACCCAACGCAACGTCTGCAGGTCCTGGTCCACGTGTGACAGCGAGACGCACGCGCCAAGTTCCCACACCGGGATGGGGTGCGCCTCCGAGCTGCGCCAGATCTTGCCCTCGGCGTCGAAGTGATCGACCACCAGGGCGTTCCAAGAATCCTCGTCGACGTAGACACGGCGCTTGGGCATGGTGTGCCGCTTTCCTTCGGCAACGGCGGCTTCCACTACCCAGACCCGGTGCTTTTCGTAGCGCACCAGATCGCGCGGGAAGTGCTCAGGATTCCGCAGGCTCTCTTCCTTGGCGGTAAAGTCGTAGGCCTTGAAGCTGTTGTAGGGCACGATCAGCTCCTGCTTACCGACCAACTTCCACTCGTAGCGGTCCAGTTGGCCGCTGAACAAGAAGAGCTGATCGACCACCTTGGTGTTTTCGTTGCCCAGGATCGGCGCGTCGTAGGTGTACGTGGGCAGCCGGCGCACGCGGCGCTGGCCGGGGAAGTACAACCAGATCTTGCTTTCTTCGTTGATGTACCACTTGTAGAGAAGCTTTTCGCCGATGCGCGCCTGGGGTTCGAAGGTGTCGTAGACGGCGGCCATCTCAATGCCCTTCGCGTCGTTGACACCTTTGTTGTCGGGTCGGTGAAACGGCATGTCGACGTACCATTCGTTGTGCAGCTTCACCCACGCATTGTTGCCCTTCGCCGGCGAGATGAAAGAATAATAATGCGGCATGTAAAAGCCCGCGCCCATATAGCGGAGCTTGTGGTTCCAAATCACCTCCTTCCCGTTCTTGGGGACCGGAAACAGCACCGCGGCGCCGACACCTTCCTCGAGCTTATTGCCGTCCGCGCTGAGCTTGGCATTGAGTGCGTTCTGCTTGGTGCGCTCGTACACAAAATCCGGAAATCCGCAGGTGCGGCGGGACGGATAAACATCCATCTTGTAGCCCGGGACCGTCTTCAACATCGCCTTTTGCCCTTCGCTGAGGAGGTCCGCGTACTGATCGGCATTGGCCGCATCGATGGTGTAGAGCAGTTTTTCGTTCATGTGCTGCCAGGCTTCGTGCCTCGGTTTGCCCAGATCCCAGCCCGCCGGGGACTTCGTTTCGCCGCCGTTCCATTCGGGAATGGTCTTATCCGCGTTCCCTGCGCGCTCCGCACCTACGGGCGTGAGTTCTTTGCCCAGTTGCACCGCTTCCTGCTCCGACACCGCCGCAATGGCGCCACTGCTCATACCAAAAACAACGCCAAACAACACATGGAATAAACGTTTCGTGATCATGCCTCGTCCTCCAGGGCGATACATAGTTGAAATACGGATAGCTTTCGCAGGCGTGCTGTCCAATTCGATAAGCGGGACCCGATGGATACCAGGCAGGTGGTGGTCCAGATTGACATGGCACGACAATGCATTGAGCTTACGTGATGACTGTCGTTTTATTACCTTCATACTGGTCGCTGCCCTTGGGTGCACTCATTTCGTTGTCGGCACTATGCGCTTACGCATTGCAGGCAACAATGTGACGCACGGCCATCTTTTTTGTCTTTTTCGGTCAGCAGGAATGCAAGTGCAAACGAGCAGTCAACAACCATGGCGGCGCGTATCCGTGCACAGCAAACATGTCATAAGAAAAAGAGAAACAGGGGTCGGAGTATTCACTCCGACCCCTTTTTCTCGAGTGAATACTCTGACCCCTTTCGGATCACATATGTATCGGCGTCCCATCCACGCCGCGTAAAGTCTCCATCAGCGCCTCGGAAATCGTGGGATGGGCGTGAATCATGTCGGCGATGTCGCCAGGGAGCAGTTCACTGCTCTTTGCCAATAACAACTCATGGATCAATTCGGTGGCGTTGTGGCCTACAATGTGAGCCCCGAGCAGCTCACCGGTATCGGGATCGGTGAGCACCTTGACCAAGCCGTCGGTCTTGCCCACCGCGACGGTCTTACCGGCGCCGCGATACGGAAACACCGATTTCTTATACTTGACTCCGTCGCGCTTAGCCTGATCCTCGCGCATGCCGAAGCCGGCGACCTGCGGTTCGCAGTAGATCGCCGACGGCACCAGATCCGGATCCACGTTCCTGGCCGCGGGTGTATGGCCGGCGATGTATTCCACCGCGATCTCACCTTCCTTGGAAGCCACATGGGCGAGAGCCGGTGTGGAGGTCACGTCTCCAATGGCAAAGATGCCTTTGACGTTGGTCTCACAGTAGTCCCCGACAGGTATATAGCCGCGTTTGTCGGTCTTCACGCCCACCTTATCGAGGCCGATGTCAGCGGTGATGGGCACGCGGCCGAATACCACCAGCGCCTTGTCTGCTTCGAGTTCCCGCGTGCCGTCCGGTGCGGATTCAACCGTCACCGTCACCCCGTCTTGCGACTTAACCAGGGATTTGGCACGGTAGGGGGCAAGTACTTCAATACCGTGTTTCTTGAACGACTGATCCAACACCTGCGCGGCTTCGAAATCCTCTGCCGGAAGAATGTGCTCCGCCATCTCGACCAATGTGACCTTGACGCCAAAGGCGTTCATCACAAACGCAAACTCACAGCCGATCGCACCCGCGCCGAGAATAATCAAACTGCCGGGGAGTTCGGTCGCGGCGAGAATGCCGTCGGAGGAGAGTACTTGCACCTCGTCGCAATCGAACCCCGGCACGATCATGGATTTTGATCCAGTGGCCACGATGATATTCGCGCTCTTGATTTCTTTACCGCCGTCGACCTTCACCACGCCTTTTGCGGCGATGGTAGCCGTTCCTGCAACCAGATCCACCTTGTTTTTCTTGAGCAGCCCCCGCACACCGCCGGTAAGCGCCTTGACGGCCTGCCTCGATTTGGCGTGCACCTTGGCGTATTCAAGGCTTGCGCGGTCGACTTTGACGCCGACCGCTTCCATTTCCTTTAGCGATTCGAATTGTTCTGCTTGGTGAATCAGGCTCTTGGACGGAATACAACCCCAGTTCAGGCAAACACCGCCGGGTTCGTCCTTTTCGATCACACAGACCTTGAGCCCGAGTTGCGCAGCCCTGATAGCACCTACATACCCGCCGGGTCCAGCCCCGATTATTGTTACGTCGTACTGTTCCGCCATGATGAATCGCTCCGGTTAGAAAGTCCGCCAGCGCTTCACAACAGCATCATGCTGGGGTCTTCGATACACTGATGCAGCCGGGTGTAAAACCGGCCGAGCGGCGCACCGTCCATAATCCGGTGATCGAAGGTGAGACTGAACGGCAGGATCGTGCGAATGACGATTTCTCCGTCGACCACCACCGGCCTTTCCAGCGCGGTACCGGGTTGCACGATGATTGTCTGTGGTGCGTTGACGATGGGCGTAGAGATCGCCCAGCCGGGCGCGAAACCCGCGGTGCTGGACACCGTGATCGTGGCGTCGGAAAGATCCTCCGGCGCCAACTCACCGGCGCGCGCGCGCGCGACCAGGTCCCGCATTTCCCGATCGATCTGCAACAGACCCTTTTGTTCGACGTTCTTGATCACCGGCACAATCAGGCTGCTGTCCCACTCGGTGGGTCCGGGCAACGCGACCGCAAACCCCACGTTGACGTTTTCCCAGATAATAATTTCTTCACCGACAATGCTCGCGTTGGCGATCGGCACGTGGCGAACGGCGACTTCGAGCGCCTTGATGAAAAAGGCGTTGAGCGACACGCGGGTGCCGAGTTCTTTCTCCTTGGCGAGGAACTCCTTGCGCACCGTCATCAGCTTGGTGATGTCGACCTCGCTCATATGGCTGACCTGCGCCATGGTGCTCAGATTCTCCACCATGCGCTTGCCAATGGCCGCGCGGGCGCCTTTGACCGGCACGCGTGCCTTCTCGACCATTGCCCCGGCGACCGGGGGCGCCGCAGCCCCGATCACCGCTTGCCTGGCGGTACCGGTCTCTTCCGCTTGCAGGACATCACGCTTAACGACGCGTCCTCCCGGACCGGTACCAGACACCAGGGCCAGGTCTATCCCCCGGTCTCGCGCCATCTTTCGGGCCAAAGGCGAGGCCTTGATCCGGCCTCCGGCCGCCGCCGAAACGGCGTCTGTTTGCGCAACCGGGGCGGGCGCGGCTTTGGCGGCTTCGCCCGGTGGCGGCTCCGCACCGGCGCCGGACTCGCCCTGGAGTTTGGCCAATTCGGCTTCATCCTGGGCGAACTGGCCGATGACGGTCTCGACGGGCACCGTCTCCCCTTCGCCAACGATGATATGGAAGTACCCGGTCTCCGGAGACTCCAAGTCGTATGTCACCTTCTCCGTTTCGACCACCATGATGATCTCGCCTTGATTGATCAGGCTCCCTTCTTCGATGACCCATTTAGCGATCGTGCCTTCGTTCATCGCCATGGCCAACTTGGGCATCACATAGTCTTTTGCCATCGTTCGTGACTCCCTTGTTCGGTTATGCGCACACCTGGCGGATCGCCGCCTCGATCTTTTCCGGATTGGGCGCTATGTAAGGTTCCATATAACCCCCCGGTATCGGCATGTTCGGCAACGTGACCCGCGTCACCGGTGCATCCAGGAGGTCAAACCCCTGCTCCATGACCCGGGCGGACACGGTGCTGGCAAAGCCGCAGCGTTCCCAGTCCTCGTCTACTACCACCAGCCGATTGGTCTTTGCCAACGACGTCAAGAGGGTATCCATGTCGAAGGGCTCAAAAGTCCGCGGATCGATGACCTCGACACTGATCTCGTCCGCCAATGTATCCGCCACCTTCATGGCATGCTTCAGCGCCAGGCTGTTGGCGATCACCGTGACGTCAGTACCCGCGCGCTTTACATCCGCCACCCCCAGGGGCACGATGTAATCTTCTTCCGGGACGTGGCCCCGCTCCATCATCAACCCCATGTGCCACGGAATCACCACCGGATTGTTGTCGCGGATTGCCGCCTTGAATAGTCCCTTGGCGTCGTAGGGCGTGGACGGCATCGCCACCTTGATGCCGGGTTGATGCAAAAACGTGCCGTGAATGGACATGGCATGATCGTTCGCCAGTCGCCCGCCGGTGCCCACCCCGGCGGTGATCGTAATCGGCAGGGGTATCTGGCTGCCGTGCAGAAAGTGATACTGTCCGGTGGTGACCGACGCCTCGGCAAAAGCCACATAGCTGAAGCTCCCGAACATGAAGTCGACGATCGGACGGAAGCCCTCCTGCGCGGCGCCGAACGCACACCCGTACATCCCGCATTCGGAGATCGGTGTATCGACGATGCGATCCTCGCCGAATATCTCGACCAGGCCGTCGGTATAGGGAAAGATGCCACCCCGGATGTCCTGCCCGATGAGGAACACGGACTCGTCCGCGTGCAGCTCTTCGGTATAGGCCTCTTTAATGGCTTCGATTAACGGCAATTCTCGCATCGCGGCTTCTCCTGCGCTGGCATTATCATTGGGCGTAAACAGCGGCCATCAATTCCGCTTCGCTGGGTCTGGCTATCGCGCTTTCGTCGGCGAACTGCTCCGCCTCCACGACCTCTTTCGCCGCCTCCTCATGGAGCTTGTCGATCGCGCCCTGTTTCAGGATCCCATCGGCCAGCACCCGTTCCGTGGCCAGGACCACCGGGTCCCGTTTGCGCATTTCCTTGTGTTCCTTGTCCGTGCGTTCCGTGTATCCCGCGAGGTCCGGTGTACCGATGTCGTGTTCCTTGAAACGATACGTCTTGGCCTCGACAAACGTCGGACCCTGGTCGTTGCGCGCGCGGTCGATCGCCGCCAGCGCCGTTTCCGCTACCGTAAACACATCCTGACCATCGACGATGGCGGCGGGCATGTCGAACCCTTTGGCGAGGCTCGCGATGTCCGCGGTCGGGTGCATCTCCGACGCGGTGGAATGGATGGCCATGCCGTTGTTCTCGCAGAAAAAAATGATCGGTAGTTTCCAGTTCATGGCCATCAGCATGGCCTCGTGGGCGCGGCCCTGTCCATAAGAGCCATCACCGGAGCAGTTCATCACCACCTGCCCTTTACCGCGCCGCTTCGCCGCCCATCCCCAACCTACCGAGGGCGCGAAGTTATAACCGATGAATCCGGACATCATGTAGATCTTCTGCTCCGGAAAGCTGTAATGAAAGGAGGACCGCGCCTTGCAACACCCGGTCTCCTTGCCGGTGTGTTCGGCGAGGTAGTAACGCAGGTCCACACCCTTGCTGAGCATGTGCCCCATGCCGTGGGCGCGGTGATGCGGGCTCAGATTATCGTCGTTGCGTAGAAACGTGCACGCCGCTATCCCTGGCGCGAGCCCGCCTTCACCCGGGTGATAGAAGGCTATCAGCTTCCCCTGCATCATCCGCCGGTACATCATTTTGTCGTAGTGATCGGCGCGCACCAGGTTCCGGAACAGCGCGACCATCTGTTTGTTTGTCAGGCTCTTTGTCTTCAAACTCATAAAAGTGTGCTCCTTGGGCGGGCGACACGGAGAATGTCCCATCGGACGCTGGGTGTTACACAGTGCGTCGAACGCTGGCTTATTCGATGGCCCAAAGTGTGTCCTTACCCATCGCTCACAACAATGTCGTCACTGGCCATCGTGATTATCAGTTAAGGACAAGTTGTGGAGATAACGGGGTCAACGTCGAGTGGTATGTACTTCAGGATCCGCGGCACTGCGAAACGCGGGGAAATTTTCCGGGACCGTCGCCAGCAAGGATGCGGGCGCCGAGCCAACATGGACGTATTGACGGCGTGTCCCGGGAATTGTCACTCGATTCAGCGTGTCGTGAATAGCCTTACAAAGAAAAAAGTGCTGAATTGAATTCAAGTCTCATGTTCTCCGCGTCGGATCCAATCACGGTTTCCGGTGATCACCACATCCAGGTCGAGTTGGTCGGATATTTTGCTCATCGCTCGATGGATGCGCGCGCGGATTGCATCCAATTCGCTCAAGCTCGCCCCCTGATGCCGCGCATCCGCGAGCAAGTAGATATTGGCGTAGATCGATCTTCCCACCTTCACCACACGTACCTTGTAGTCGTCAAAGGCAAGACCATCTATCACTTGTTGGAGTTTGCCGTGTATGGCCTGCTGCACTTCCAATGACGGCGCCATCAACACGACTTCGCGCAGACTGTCCCGAAGTACACCGATGGGAACGGGCAGTGCCAGCGCCACGAGTATCAGGACCAGAACCGGATCCAGATAGGGGAGATACGGGCCGAAAGCGCCACCCTGAAGCAGGTAGCCCAACAAGAACGCGAGCAAAACGGCAATGCTGAACGCGCTGTCCAGGATCCATCCCTTCGCGCTCACCGCGACCAGGTCTGAGTCGGACCGCTTCGCTACGCGCCGCGTGTAGACGGCAACGAGCACACATCCCATCGTCGCCAACAACGAATAGATCACCGCATCGCCCAACACAACTTCCCTGCCACCACTGAGCAGTGTCTTCACTGCTGCGATCGCGGCAAACACACAGATACCCAGGAACACGAGCCCTTTGAACAGATTCAAAAGAGGTTCGAACTGCGCATAACCAAATTGAAAGTGCTCGTCCTCCGGGCGTGCTATCAGCACTGCCACTTGCAAGGTGATCAGGTCCAGTAACAGTCCCACCAGAGAATAGACGCCATCGAGAAGTATGGCCTCGGAATGGGTGTAGAAGGCGTAGCCAAAACCCAGCAGCGCCATAAACAGCGCACCGCCGAGAGAAACCTTCAGCGCACGACGCTCGATTTGGCTTTTCTGTTCCCCACGCATCATGAGTTGCTACACCGAAAAGAAATTCAGCCGTGTACGCGTGACCAAGCAGTCCCGCTACCAATCGGCGATCCATCGTCCGCTTTCAACGGTGGTGGGACGTTGGTATTTAATTGGTTAGGGCCGGCTCCAAACTCTATAACTCTAGCCAGACCGTTTTGGTCTCGAGAAAGTGATCGAGCTGTTCCGGCCCGAGATCCTTGCCGATCCCGGAGTTCTTGTAACCGCCAAAAGGCATGCAGCTTTCGATCAGGTCATGGGTGTTGACCCAGACCGTACCGGCTTGAATGCGGGGCACAACACGATGCGCACGCGACACGTCCCGGGTGAATATGCTGGCCGCCAGACCGTACTCATTGTCATTTGCCAGCCGCACCGCCTCGTCTTCATCCGCAAATGATTGCGCCACCAGCACCGGTCCGAAGATCTCCTCCTGGACGATGCGCATCGAGTTGGTTGTGCGCCCGAAGACCGTCGGCTGGATGAAGTAACCGGGTCCATCGAGCGTCCGGCCGCCGCATACAAGCTCCGCGCCCTCTTTCGCCCCCAGCTCGAGATACTGGCCGATCGATTCGTACTGCTGTTGCGAGATGACCGGCCCCATTTCGGATGCGGGATCGAGTCCCGGCGCGAGTTTCATCGCTTGCGCACGGTCTGCCACCGCCTGAACCACGTCGTCATAGATCGCTTCGTGGACGTACATGCGGGAACCCGCACTGCATACCTGACCGGCATTGAAAAACACGCTCGCTTGCGTGGCGTTGACGACGCGTTCGATATCGGCATCCGCGAACACCACCATCGGCGACTTGCCGCCCAGTTCCAAGGTCACGTGTGCGACATGCTCCATCGCGGCCTTGCCGACGGTGCGTCCGACCTCGGTGGAACCCGTAAAGGAGACCTTTGCCACCCCCGGATGCGCCGCCAGATGCTGACCAATGCTCGAACCCCTGCCGGTAACCACATTGAGCACGCCTTTTGGCAGGCCGGCTTGCTCACACAGCTCCATGAAATACAGCAGGCTCAACGACGTCTGCTGCGCCGGTTTGATCACGATCGTACAGCCCGCCGCGAGCGGCGCCGCAATCTTCCATATTGCCATGTTGAACGGCCAGTTCCAGGGTACGATCGCCCCCACCACACCCACGGGCTCCTTGAGGGTGTAGGCGAAGTGTTGGCCCGGCGTCGACACCGAGCGGATCGCCCCTTCGATCTTGGTTGGCCAACCGGCCATATAGTGCAATGTCTCCACCGATCCACCCACATCCGCATCCAGGCAACCGGTGATGGCTTTACCGTTATCTACAGTTTCTATTTCGCCGACCGTCTGCGCATTCTGATCGACCAGATTCGCGATCCGATGCAAGATACGTTCTCTGTCCCGCGGCGTCATCCGCGACCATTCGCCGTCTTCGAGGGCGCTGCGAGCCGCCGCCACCGCCCGATCCACATCAGCAACGGTTGCCGAAGGTATGTGGGTGAGCATGGTGGCGGTGGACGGTTCATACACCTCCAAAGTCTCGCCGGTCGCGGACTCCACCCACGCGCCGTCGATGTACATATGCTGCGGCTGGGACAAAAAACGCCGGGCGCTTTGGGTCACGCTGAATTGGTCTAGATACTTGGATACCTGCTCTTCCATTGCAATTCTCTACGTTTGGTGACTGATTCTTTCTACGCGGTCGATCTCGCGCCTGATCTTCAGGTCATGATCCTCTCGACAACCGGCAAGGTCACGCCCGCACCCATGCCGCCGTCTACGCGTATCTCTTCGCCGGTAATGAACGTGCTGGCATCTCCGGCCAGGAAGTTGTAGACACCGACCACTTCTTCGACCTTCCCCATGCGGCCGAAGGCCGTCAGGTTTCGGTACAACGCCAGTTCCGGGCTGTCTTCCTCGTAAGCCATCATGCCGGTACCGAAAATGGAAGCGGGTGCAACAACATTGACGCGAATATTTCTTGGCGCCAATTCGATGGCGGACGTGCGCGCGAGATAAGCGGCGCCCGCTTTAGAAGCCGCGTACTCACCGGATCCGGGCGCGGTCGTTCCGGAACCCGCCGCGGAACCGGTCACGATGATAGAGCCGCCATCGTTCATGTGCCGGGGCCCGTACTTCAATCCGAGGTAGACACCCTTCAAGTTCACCGCCATACACTTGTCAAAGAAGTCTTCCGGAGATTCCTCCAGGGTTCCGACATCACCCGCAATACCGGCATTGAGCACCAGGATGTCGAGCTTGCCGATATTGTCCGTGACTTCCTTGAGCGCGCGTTGGTATTGGCCACTGTCGGTGACGTCCAGGGACGTTGCCGTCGCGCCGAACGCTTCGGCGATGTCTTGCGCCTTCTCAATAGCGGAAATGACGACGTGAGCGCCGTGCTCTGCGAAGCTTTTGGCCACTGCCAAGCCGATGCCACTGCTGCTGCCGGTGATAAAAGCATTCTTGCCCTGTAACGAGTACATGAGATCTCCCCGTTGAACGTCGTTCTAATGGGACCGGACGCGTAACATGGATCCGGCCGTGATAGCGAAATCATCGGCCATCACAGTCACCAAACGCAATGGCGACACAGGCCAACCCATATATCAGAATCGGTCATGACGCGGCGCAAGGTCCGAACTGGAGAAGGGAGAATTGCGCCAATAACTAACAATGGGTATTCGCGGCAACCAACATTGCAGCAACAGGCAAAATTCAAGAGACCGTGAGCGGCCCTTTTGCCCGCTGCACCCGCAGCGCATAGAGAAACAGGACTAGAGACACAATGACGGTGACCGACGCATAGGCAATAATCGGCGTGTAATCCGTCCCCGTCTTCACCATGCCGGCGATAGCGGGACCGGCAACACCGCCAAGCGCCAGTGCCGGCACGGTCAGCACGATGAAACGGCCGCTGGTGTCGAGATCGGAGACCACGGTGACCATAAACGGCAGCGCGAATCCGAACGCGATGGCGAACAGTAACGCCGCCGCCGTAAAGGACAGCACGCCCGATGAGTACGCCAACAACACCATCGCCGCCAGATATACGCCGGCGGCAATGAACAACGGCGGCGCCAACCGGTAGCGATTGCCTATCGCTGCCGCCAGAAATGAACCCGCCATTGCTCCGATCAATGCCAGGGACAGGGCGGTGCTGATCGCCCCACTGCTGTATCCGGCGTCGTTACCCAGGCGTTCGAGAAATGCCCATATCGACGACACTCCCCCGAAGAAAACGAAGATGCCCAGCAGACAAAACCACATCGGTAACTGGTTAGCCATATCCTTCCAGCTCATTGACGGTGCTTGTTCCGCAGTTTCCTGACCCTTTACGCCGCCCGCGGGAAGCCAGACAATGGCAACGGCCAACACAAGCGCGACCAGCGCACCAGCGTACAGCATGCCGTCGAAACCCCAGCGTGCGATCACCAAAGAGGGCAACAGGAAAAACAGAATGGATCCCAGACCCGCCTCCATGCCGATCTTCAGGCCGAAACTTCTGGCTGCATTGCGCGTATCGCCGAGCATCGTGGTCGCCACACCGTACAGTGCGCTGGACCCACTGCCGACAATAAATACACATAACATGAACCAGCCAACACGCGCGGACCCGGCACTCGCCAACAATCCCGTTACGACCAAACAGGCGGCAATCATCGACGCGGTCTTCCAGTTTACCTTGCGTATCCAGAAAAATGCCGAAATAGTGACTACGCTGAAACCGGTAAAATACACCGAGGTGATAAATCCCAGTTGTTGATCGCTATAACCCCTGACGTCCTGCGCCACACCCAGGAACATCGGCAGGATGTTGTATACCATCGCCCCCAGTGCCGAGAGCAGGCAGGCCGCGATAATGGCGCTCAAGCGATCAACTTGGTTCATGTACGTCTTTCCTCACCCAGCGGAAATCTGCGCGGATACGCACCACGGCCGCTGGCACGGGAGCGTGCGTTTCTTGATCGTGAGACGCTAAGTGAATGATGGAATGAGAACAATGGCCCGACAGGTCACGGTACGTGGCATTTTGGGCCACCGGCGATCATGTCCGGCAGGCGGGTTGCGCCCGAGAGGCCGGACCCCGGCGAAGCGTTCCCACGACAACACTTAATGAAGAATTCGCGTCGTGGTCTTGACTGCCGCCCGAAGTTTCTGCTTGTCAATAGTGTCCACAGTCAATATCATTTGCGGTCACCATAAGCACAATCCGCTACCTTAGGAGGAGAGCCGCATTGTCGGTGATACCCACGCGCTGCTCGAGTTGTTACCTGGCACGGGTCCTCGATACCATCGAGGAAGCCGGCGTTGACGTACAACCCTACGTGGACCATTCCGGCCTGACACGCAACGAATTGTGCGACAACGAACAACAGATCCCACACAGCACTTTCAAGAACACGCTGTTGAAGATTCTCGACGAGGTCGATCTGCCCGCCCTGGGCCTGTTGGAGGGTGACCGGTGGGCCACCGTCGAGCTGGGTATCGTTGGTTACGCCCTGTTCAGCAGCGCCGACCTCCAGAACGCGATTAATCGATATATTCGCTATCAGGACCTATGCGTCCCCATCATAAAGTTACAGTTTCTTGTCGCAGATGAACAAGCCGTTATGCGCAGCGAATTCGTCTTGCCAGAATTCGAAAGGGACTTGACGCGAGTGCGCTATAGCGTCGAGCAGGCATTCGTACAATGGGCGAATTTTGGCCGTGTTTTTGCTCACACCAAGCAGTGGTTTGACGCAGTGCATTTCACCTTTCCCGAGCCCGAATACAGCGGCTTGTATTCCCAGCACTTTGGATGTCGTATCAAGTACGAGCAGCCTTTCAATGAATTTATTTTTGCAGTTGGTTATTTGAATGCGCCACTTGACTTTGCAAATAAAAAGATTGCAAGGATGTGCGAGCAGTTGTGTGACTCGGTGTTGACCGAATTAACGGACAAAATAGGTTTAGTCCACGATATTCAGAAGTTATTGGCGAAAAATCCTGGTCGCGCCCCGCGCTTACCGGAAGTCGCCGAGAACCTGTTCATGAGCGAACGTACGCTGCGGCGCCGCCTGGCGGGCGAAGGCACCTCGTTTCAGCAGGTTGTGCAGGATTTTCGCTTGGGACTGGCTAAAAAATATCTGACGTCCAGCATCCTGCCGATCGCCGAGATTTCTGACTTGATTGGGTATTCCGAGCCGGCGAATTTCCACCGCGCTTTCTGCAAAAAGTTCGACATAACCCCCAACCAGTTCCGTGAACACGGTGATCTGATTGCCGCGAAGTTCGGGTAATTGATCCGCCGCAAAGGAGCGGCTTTCACAACGGGGACGCGGCATCAACCGGCTGACTGAAACTTGCGCAGCGCTTGTTTCACGTTATCAGGGATCGAGATCGGCTTGTCCGCCGCCTTATCCACCAGCACCGCAGCGATAAAACCGTTGGCGATTAGCGCACCGGTGTCTTCCGCTATGATTCGCATTCTGGAATGAAAGCTCGTGTTACCCACCTTGTCGACCATCGTATGCACCAGCAAACGATCGCCGAAACGGGCAGATTGTTTATATTGGCAGGTGACCTCGGCGTAATAAACGGCCATCCCACGGTCCGCAAGTTGCTTCCAAGAATACCCCGCGGCGGCGAGAAGCCCCATGAGCGCCTCATCGCAATACACGAAATGGCTGCCCGAATACACGTGTCCCTCGGCGTCGGTGTCCGCAAAACGGACCGTAATGGCGTGAATGTACGGGGAGTCCTCCGACATGCAATAAGACGCGAGTTGCCTTTAGAAAACGGCGGTTACCTCAATCGCCGGCCGGTGTCGCGGTTTCAAACTCCGCCTGCAGGGCTTCGACCCAATTCCTGGCGCGTTCCGTGAGTTGCCGGTCATCGGTTTGCATACGACCGCGTGCCACCAGAATGCCGATATCGGCGCCGTGATATAAATACTCCCCGATACCGTAAATGCGCATATAGAATGCCTCGTCTTCATCGCCAACATTGTGCCAATCGATACTCCGCCTGACGAAGCGTATGCTGCCGTCCTTGCGGATGCGCCAGATTCCGGATACCGGCGCCTTGGTAATCTGCCCCTGTTTGTCGCCGGTCTCTTTGAAGACGAGCTGACTCCAGGTATCAAAGTCTGCCCATCGGCTTTGTATTTGCTGCAGATCGATGTCGTAATCCATGCCCATGAATTCCAATAGATGAAACATCATGAGCGGCGCACCGCCGTATTTCGAAGTCACCAGATTGGTCAGCGCGCTGGCGCCGCTGATGCGCGGATTCAGTTCACCGAGATAGACCTCGTGGGTATCCGTGTCCAGAAGAAAGTCTGCGCAGAAGGTGCCCTTGTAGCCCTCCTGGTACAATCGGTCGCCAAGAGCCCCGGCCATGTCTTGCATGACCTTTACGTGTTCCTTACTGACGAGATTTCTACTGATGTCATTGCCGGCCCAGCCACCTTTATATGGCGTCAACTCCTCGAATCCCGTGATGTCCACCAGCACCGGACCGACCAACGTTCCACAGCGGGTGGTCACCGCTTCGAGCGTATAGGGAATATGATTGATGCGCTTCATCACCTTCAAATCCTGGCCGACCAACTCATCCCCATGCTTGTTCCAATCACCTTGATTTTTAATGAAGAAGGTGGTCCTTCCTGAATCGCCATAGGGCGTTTGAATCACCAGATCGTCCCCAAGATTATTCGCCGAGCAGAATTCTTGCAGTTCTGCGTAATTATTGGCGCGCCCCAGCGCGTTGGGCGCGCTCGGCACCCCGGCCTCGTTGCCTAAACGGGTCGTCACCACCTTGGAATCCAAGCGCATGCGCAGCTCTGCAGACGGTAATGCCATCGTCAGCCCCAGATCTTTGGCCAGGCGCTCCGTTTCTTCATCGAACATGAGGGTGAGCATCAATCCTTGACCACCATTCGCCTGCACAAATTCGTGAGTCGACCTGTGGGCGAGCAAATAGTTGACGATCTCTTCTCGGGAACCGAACGTCCTTCTATCCAGATCTTTTGGGTTCACAACGCGATGATGGTATCCGTCAAAGGAGTCGAAATAAGTGACATACCGGAACGAGCGTACCCATTGACCAAGCCCCAGCACGTTGAACGCCGTCGTGTTGACGAAATAAATAGGTAAGGTGTTCTTGCGAAAGAAGCTGTATATATCAGACAAATTTGTCAGCTTGGCTTGTTGCGACATTACCGAACCTCCGGCCAAAGAAAGCTGCATTGGTGTATCGGGCCCACCCATTTCATTACCCGACCACGCGATACCGCTCTGTTATCGTTAAACACTATTAAATTTCGAACTCGCCCGCATTTGAGCATTTGAGGGGTCAGACCCCTTCGTCTTTCGAAGGGGTCTGACCCCTTTGTCTTGGGATCACAACCATCACTCTCGTCGTGGAGATCCAACCGATTTTGAAGCCGTTTTATCCATAGATGAGGCAGATCCCGCAGCGCCCTTCTCCTCAGACGATAACCCGGCCCGCGAGCCACGCGCCGGTTTCGCAACCGGCCCCAGGCTTTCGAGATAGGCGTCCGCCGTTCCGCCACGACGATACACCGGAAAGTCCACGGTCCGGTCGCGAAAGCTTTTCAGCGGTTGACCGAGTCCCCGTATCCCGTTATGTCTTTCCCTTCGTACCCGATCGAAATTGATCTCAACCGGAATTAATTCTTCGCCACCGCCCCCCTCATGAATGACATAACCGGACGGACCAATAATGAGAGAGCGGCCCACGCCACCATCTCCGACACCGTTGATGTCGAAGAAATAACACTGATTGGTCACCGCCGTTGCCCGGGCAATGGATAACTCAACGTCCCGGTCGATGGTGTCGGTGAGGGACGGATGAATGATCACCTCGGCGCCCATCGCCGCCAGCGTGCGCGAGGTTTCCGGAAACCACATGTCGTAGCAGATCGACAGGCCGAAACGACCGACGTCCGGCACATCGAACAACATGAACTCGGAACCCGACTCCACGCCTTCCTCATAAGGACGGAACGGAAACATCTTGCGATAACGACCGACGACATTCCCGGCCGGATCTATGACCAACGCCGTGTTATATATTTTTCCATCCGACCTCTCGAACAATGAGCCCGGGATCAACCAAACGTTGGACTGCGCCGCCATCTGGCAAAACTCATCCTCAATGGGACCGGGCAGAGTTTGCGCATCGCGGGGCACGGATCCGAAGACACATAACTCACTGAAGACAGCCATCTGCACCCACGGAAAACGGGTCACCAGCACGTCCAGCTTGTGGCGCATCGCCTCGATATTGGACTGACCGGCGGTGATGTGCATTTGAATACCGGCAATGGCAAAAGGGGTCATGGTGATTTTCTCAAAGGATTAGTGATGCGGCTGAAGCGCTGCAAGAACTTCATTCATGGTGCTAAGAAACAATTCGGCATTTTCCTTGGAAAAGGGCAATGGTGGCCGTATCTTCAAAATATTGGCGTTGGGGCCCGCCGAGCTGATCAACACCCGCTTCTCACGCAGACCATTCACAACCCGGGCAGTTTCCTCGGTAGCCGGTTGCTGCGTGGCGCGATCGCGAACCAGCTCCAAACCGATAAAAAGTCCCGCGCCACGCACGTCGCCGATGATGGAATGTTGCTTGGCCAACTGCCGCAGTCCGTTATGTAAATGACCGCCGACCTCGAGTGCGTTAGCCATCAACCCTTCGCGCTCAATTACTTCGAGCACCGCCAGGCCGACCGCCGCGGATACAGCATTGCCACCGAATGTATTGAAATAACGAGACTTGCCAAACTCCCTGACGAGCTCGGGTTTTACGACCAACCCCGCCATAGGATGTCCATCTCCCATCGGTTTGCCCATACTGACCATGTCGGGAACGATGCCGTGGCGTTGAAATCCCCACATGTGGGCACCGGTGCGGCCGAAACCTGGCTGGACCTCATCGGCAATAAACAGGCCACCCGTCGCACGGATCACTGCCACCGCTTCGGCGAGGAATCCGGCGGGATCGCTGAACACGCCATCGCTGGAAAAAATCGTATCGACGAGCAACGCCGCGGGTTTGATGCCTTGCGTCCGCAGGTCTTCTATTGCCTGGCGTACGTTGTTTGCGAACACTGCCCCCAACTCGCGCCCGCCATTGCGGTAGGCGTCGGGGGCGGGAACCGTGCGTACGTGATCACCCAGTTGCACGTGCCCACCTAAAGATGGCGAAAGCTCCGCGATGACGTGGGTGCCGCCGTGATAGGCGAGCTGGGTGACGATGAATCCGGTGCCGCCGGTAGAGCGCCTGGCAATACGATAGGCAAGATCGTTCGCCTCACTCCCGGTACAGGTGAACATGACGTGCGCCAACTCCGCGGGAAATTTAGCCAGCAGCTTTTCCGCGTAATCCAACACATTCTCGTGGAGATAACGCGTGTGGGTGTTTAAAATGCGCGCCTGCCGGCACAGCGCTTCTACGACGTGGGGGTGACAGTGGCCGACGCTGGGGACGTTGTTGTAAACATCGAGATAGGCCTCACCGTCGACGTCGTACAGCCATACGCCCTCGCCGCGGACGACGTGCACGGGGCGCTCGTAAAACAACCGGTAAGCCGGACCAAGCAAACGCTCACGACGCGCGATCAGCGCGCGTTCGTCGGCATTTAGCTCGGCACTGCCGGGCTCATACGCGTTGGTCATCGACATGCTGTGTCACCCCATATTGCAGGCTTGGCGCAGGATATCCCGCCCTTGTTCGCGGGATACGCGAGACAGCCGTTCCAGGCCGGTCCACGACATCGCGTTGTGCCGCAATATGTAGTCGCGATTTTCCGGATAGCGCGCTGCGCGCCAGCCGGTGATGACCACCGTCATCGTCAACCGTGTCGCAATGAGATCAAACAGGAGATCTACTTCGCCCTCCTCGAGCGGCAGCACCTCGTGGTAGGCCCCGATGAGTTCCGCGGCGGTCGCCAAGGGTGTGTCACTGTCCGCCAGGTGATACGCCGCCGCCACCCCCAGGTCGTTGATCAACGGTGCGTAAACCATATCCCCGAAATCGAGAATACCCGTAATCTGCTCGTGGTCATCTTCATCGACCATGACGTTACTGGGGTTGTAATCGTTGTGGATGACCTGGCCGCGCAGCCGCGGCAGCACCGGTAATACGTGTTCCTCGAAGCGGTCAATGCACCGGGTGGCCAGGGCTCGACGTTGATCGTCCTCAAGATGCACCAACAGGTCGCGCAACCGGCTCGCGTGTTTGAGGTCCCAGAGCAGTTCGTGCCCGGCGGACGGATGAAAAAACCCGCGCAACGCCAATCCCAGGCGGGCAAGACCGTGCCCCATATTGCGCCGCAACGTCGCGCTGCGTTCGGACACGCTCGCCAACGGAACACCGGGCAAGAACGAGACAAGGCGCACCAGTCGCGGCTGCACGTCGCCGGTATCGACCAGCACCTCGGCCTCGCCTTCCAGGCCCAGATGGATGCGCGGGACCGGCAGCTCCGGGTCGACCTGGTATATATGAAGCAACACCTCAGTTTGGAAATTGGTAACAGCGCGATCCTCGGCGGGATTGGTGGCCTTGAGCACATAACGCGCGTCGTCCGTGGTAATCAGAAAATTCTGATCGCGTTCACCAGTGAGCAGCGTGGCTTGCGCGGACAAACCGTAATAGCGGCGCGCAATCTCCTCCGCGTCCGCTATCGAACTCGCAGGCGCCGAAGTGGTAAGCACACGCACAATGTCTGAATGTTTAACGTCTGTCATTGAATTCAACTCTCGGATTCTCGATACAGCACCCCGGGACAGATGCAGAGCATTTCGAACAGCAGGTTTGCCGCCAGCAGCGCCGTGTTCCCGGTCGTGTCATACGGCGGGGAGACCTCCGTCAAGTCACATCCGACCACGTTCAAGCCCCTGCATCCACGAATAATCTCCAATCCCTGGGAACCGGTAAGTCCTCCGGGCTCCGGCGTGCCCGTACCCGGCGCCACGCTTGGATCGAGGCCATCGATGTCAAAGCTGAGATAGACCGGACCCGCTCCGATTTGCGTCCGTACTTCCTGCATCAACGGCTCGAGCGACCGGTACCAGCACTCTTCCGCCTGCACCACCCGCATCCCCTGTTCGCGCGACCAGTCGAAGTCCTCCGCCGTGTATCCGGTGCCCCGCAAACCGATCTGCACCGTACGTTTGCCGTCGACCAGGCCTTCCTCGGCCGCGCGGCGCATCCAGGTGCCGTGCGTCACCGCCTCCCCGAACTGGGCGTCGTTCACATCGGCGTGCGCATCCACGTGGACCACACCGACCGGTCCGTGCACTTTATGGATGGCCCGTAAGATGGGATAGGTCACCGTGTGATCGCCCCCCAACGACAAGGGAATACATTGCTCCGCCAGCACGCCGTCGATGCTGCGCTCGATGATTTCCACGCTGCGCTTGAGATTGAAGGTATTGAGCGCCACGTCTCCCACATCGGCCACTTGTAGACTGTCGAAAGGAGCGGCCCGGGTGGCCATGTTATACGGCCGCACCAGCGCCGACTCTGCGCGGATGACGCGTGGGCCGTACCGCGCACCGCAGCGGTTCGAGGCACCGATGTCGAGGGGGATTCCTATGAACGCGGCATCCAGGCCCGCCGCAGTCGCGGCCAGCGGTAGGCGCATCATCGTTGCGATGCCGCCAAAGCGGGGCATGGCATTCCCGCCGAGCGGTTCGTTGTACACTTTATCCGGCATACTCCCTATCTCGCACGATCACTTCGCAGAGTCCGAATTCAGGTGAAGTCGCCGGTATAACCGAAATGGTGCTCACCGGCGAAGTCCTGGGTCAAGGCCTCCGCTGCCGCGGGGCTCAGCCCCAGCCCCCAGCCGCCGTCAACGAGGACGGATTGACCGGTTATATAGGAACTTTCCGGTGCGGCGAGAAAATGGTAGACACCGGCCAGATCGGCCAACTTGCCCTCCTTTCCGAGGGGGGCGAGCTTGCGGCACAAGTGGGTTTCCAGCCCGGCAGCGGGTTGCGACGGCGAGGTATGGGTACCCGGCAGGATCGCGTTGACGCGAATCCCCCTGGATCCAAGCGACACCGCGGCGGAACGCGTTAGCGCCAGCACCGCCGCCTTGGCGGCGTTGTAACTGGCGTACTCGGCAACGGTATAGACCGCGGCCAGCGACGCGGTGTTGATGATCGATCCGTCATCATTCATATGTGCCGGACCATGCTTGAGTCCAAAGAACACGCCGTCGGTGTTGATCCGCAGCGTCTTCTGGTAATTCTCGTTCGTTTCGTTTTCCACGGTGGCGTCGATCAGCGCGCCGCCGGCATTGTTGACCACAATGTCGAGCTTCCCAAGTTGTTGTTCTGCGGACTGCAACGCTGTTGCAACGCTGTCCTCGCTGGTAACATCTATCGGCAGATATATGGCGCCGATTCGTGCTGCCACATCGGTTCCATCGGCAATATCAGTAATGACAACCTTGGCGCCGGCGGCGATGTATCGTTCGGCCACCGCCAGGCCGATGCCGCGTGCGCCACCGGTAATAAAAGCGTTCTTGGATTGAAGTGAGAACACGGTGTCTCTCCCGCCTGTTGGATTATTCGATTACGCTGTGAAATTGCCGAGCTTCGAGACGCCCGGCAACCGGGTCGGATCCTCATCGGGACTCGGAATCTCGCAGAGCTCAATGAGGTTTCCAAACGGATCCCGGCAGTAGACGACGTATCCGCCGTCTTCACTGCCCACCGGCTGCCCCAGTGTCTGCCCGCCGAGTTTCTCTAATCGACGACACTCCGAACGGCAATCGTCCACGTAAAAGGCGAGATGACGAATGCCCAACTCATGCGCCCCCAAGGCGGAGGGTTGTGATCCGATCTTGTTCGGAGCGGAGTACTCCCACAGCTCGAGGTGGCAGTTATGGCCGGCCATCAGATAGCCCCGGCTCGCCGAGTTGTTCAGGCCGATCGCCTGGTCGATCTCCGGTTCGTTCTCCCAGCCCTCGTTGTTGATTACCTCGAATCCGAACATCCGCGCGTAAAACTCCCGGGCTTTTTCGAGATCGGGAACAACGAGTCCTGGATGCGCAAACGCCAGTATCATGTGTGGCTCCCCATGTGCCGTCGCGTTTACTCGGGCCGGAACACTTCACGCAACTCGATGGCATTGCCGCCGCAAGGCTCCCTTAGATAACCCATCTGCGCACCGGTCAGCGGATCCGCAGCCGGCTCGGCAATCGCCTCCATGCCGGCCCACAGCGCGTCGTCCCAGGCGCGTCGCAGGTCCTTCGCTTGATAAACGATCTCGCTGATGTAGGCGCCGCGCTTGGTGTACCGCGCTTTCTGATCGTCGGTACGGGCATTTTGGAGAATAAAGATCGTGTTACGGGTCTCCGGATCGTATTCCTTGTCGACCATGTATACGGCGGCGTCGCCGTTTGTCCGGTACTCCTTGAGCACGCGAAGATCCAAGGTGTCCTGGTACCACTTCACCATGGCGTCCAGATCGTCGCACACCTCCACATTGCCGATCATCTGCAGGCCACACTCACCGGACGGGGCGTTCGTGAACTCTTGCACCCGGAAGGTGTCGTTGGTGTACTCCATGATCTCGATCCAGCGGCCTTCCGGATCTTTTACTACAAAACCGTCATAGGTGGGGAACTCTTCGAAGGGCATCACCAACGTCGCGCCGTTCGCCAGCAAGTGGTCGTGGGACGCGCGCGCATCGCTGGTCAGCCAACAAATGTGGTTGTAGCCCCTGCCGTGTTCGGCCCACCAATTCCGTTCGTACTCAAACTGAAACGGGGGCGCTTCGATCTGAATCTGAAACGCACGTCCACCACAGCCGAGAAAGGTATAGTCCGAATGTCCCTCGCCGGTCACATGAAACACAGCCCCCGAGAAGTAGTTGGTCACGCCGTGGTGCCAACGCAGGTAAGGCCACATGTTCTCTCTTGGCTTATCGTCGTAGATGCAGAGATGATGCAGTGTGTAATTCAGATCTTTAGCGGCTTTCATAGTTACCTCCACAATCCTTCCAAACCAGGAGCGGCGCCCCTGGTGATTCAACTCAGGCAAGCTTAAGGTAATCCAGCGCGATTGCTATAGCTTTTTCGGACAGGCTTTTTAGCTTTATAGGCCAATCCACGCCGGAAATCGGCCTTGACGCAATAGGCCGGCTAGGCGAGGACCGGCACCAGTGCGGAAATCCCGGTCGTCAGAAGCTGAACCGATATCGCCATTAATACGATGCCGCCGATTCGCCCCAATATACGCATGCCAATCGGGCCGAGGGTCCGACTGATGGGCCCGGCGAAGAAATATATCGCCGCCATCATGAGAGCGATCAGCACGCATACCAATGACATCGCCATCAGGTCCAGAACACGGTTGAACTGCCCGGTAGTGGCAACGATCAGTGCAATCGTGCCTCCCCCGACGGTCAGCGGGATAGCCAGGGGCACGACCGACACGACCTGCCAGGACTCACTTTCCGTTTGCTTCAATTCATCTTCAGGCAGCGCGCGGTCGGCAGCATCCACCATACGAATCGAGCCTCGCAACAAGATCAACCCCCCCGCCACCTGCAACGCACCGATTTCAATATCCAGGGCATCCAGAATGAATTGCCCGAGCCAGATTAAAATCAACATAAACACGGCGAGCGAAATACTCGTCCGTGCGGCGATACTGCGTTGAATCTTGACTTCGTAGGCAGAAACGATATCGGTATACGCCGGCAGAATACTGGGCGGATTGATCAATACCAGCAGCGCGGTACCGAATGTCAAAGCATCTGCGAACGTCATTAAGTGTGTTGATCGTTAACTCGGGGTTGTCAGTGTTTGGTACGGGGGCTAATCCACAGAGCCGGTATCCGCGGCGAATTTAAGTGTCCCCAGAGATTGGGAACAATACTGAAGCGCTGCGGTTACCGGTGCGGCCGACTCACTGCTGGGTATAGAGATAGATCTTGCCGCATTGCTTGCCCACTTGAATGTCGAACGCCTCGCCCGCCTGCGACATGGGAAACTCATGGGTTACCATGACATCGATCATCCGCTGCACCGCTTCGTTGAGTAGCGAACGGACCAGTCCTTCGCGGTCTTTGACCCGCACGTCATGCTGGCCCAGCAATGTATGCGCCGGATCGATGACATGATGCAGCGGACTGAGAGCGATTTTTGCGCCCGGCGTATGTCCGCTGAAGTTGACCGTGCCGTAGAGCCGTGTCGCTTGCATGAGCCTCTCTTGATAGTAATTGACCCCGGACCCATCCACGGCGTGATCGACGCCCTGGCCTTCATAGGTCAGCGCCTTGACCTGCTCCAACCAGTCGTCGTCATCGGGATTTACGAAGTGCTCAACCCCCATCCGCCGCAACAGGCCCTCACGATACTTGTTCCGCATCAGACCGATGACCGTGGCATTGCGATATAAAGCACTGATGATATGTCCCATGGCAATGAAACCGACACCGCCAACCAGCACCGTGTCTCCCGCCTTGACGTTCATGAGTTCTTGATTGCTGAAACCGACCCCAAACGAGCAGTTGCAGGCGGCGGCGTGACGAAACTCCGCCGCATCGGGTATCCGGTACATATTGGCTTCCGGGGCAATCCGATAGTGGGCCATCGCAAAACCGCCGGACTCGCTCTCGTTTCTGTATTCGATCCCCTTCATGGCGGCGCGGTCCACCCCTTGGACATCGGGATTGTTAGCCTGGCAATAGGTCGGGGAAAGCCCGTTCCGGCAGACGTGGCATTGTCCGCAGAAGTCACCTTGAAAAACAATCACGCGATCGCCCACTTTGTAATTAGAACCCGGCAAGACCTCTACGACAGTGCCGACGCCTTCGTGACCGAGATGGTACGGATCATCATGAAATTCAAAATCGTGCTCCGCCCAGATTCGCGTACCTTCGAGGCAGATCGGCGCGATCTCTGTTTTTATGACCGCGTATCCGGACTTGATCTTCGGGTAGGGACGCTCGACCAGCTCGAAGGAGCCAGGCTCGGGAATGGTTAACACTAAATTAGTCTTGCTCATAGCGGCCATCACATAAACCCTCAAATATCAATTGGTCGCCTTAACTTTGACGTAGGATCCCGGCGCATCCTCGATAACCTCGAGTTCGCCCTCCCCCGGCGCCGGTGCCGGGATTTTCTCACCGGAGTACTTGCGCACCCACTTGTCCCAGTCCAACCACCAAGAGCCGTCATTGTGCTTCGCGGCCTCGAGCCAAGCTTCCGCATCCTTGATCTTCTTGGTGTTTGTCCAATAGCCATATTTACCCGCCGCCGGCGGATTGATGACGCCGGCGATATGACCGGAACCGCCGAGCACAAACCGCATCGGCCCCGAAAACAGTTGCGCGCCCATGAAAGTCGACGCCCATGGCGCAATGTGATCTTCCTTGGCCGACAGAAAGTAAGCCGGGGTTTTGACCTTCGACAGATCAATGGGAACACCGTCCAGCGTAATTCCACCCGGCTCCTTCAACACGTTCTGCTGGTACATGTTGCGCAGGTAATAGCTGTGCATTGCGGCGGGCATGCGCGTGGAATCCGAGTTCCAGTACAACAGGTCGAACGCGAACGGCTCTTTTCCCAACAGGTAGTTGTTGATCACAAAAGACCAGATCAGATCGTTGGAACGCAGCATATTGAAGGTGCCCGCCATGGAGCGTCCTTCCAGATAGCCCGTTTCTTGCATCTGTTGCTCAATGTGCTCGATCTGATAATCATCGATGAACACCCCGAGGTCGCCCGGCTCGGCAAAGTCGATCATGGTGGTGAAATAGGTGCCGCTCAGGATACGTGTGTCCTTTTTGGCCGCCATGTAAGCCAATGTGGCCGCCAGCAACGTGCCACCCAGGCAGTAACCGATGGCATTGACGTTTTTTTCGCCGGTGGCCCGCTCAATCTGTTCCAGGGCGGTCAACGGGCCTTCGAGCATGTAGTCTTCGAAGCTCTTGTCCGCCAGCGTCTCGTCCGGATTTACCCAGGAGATGACAAACACCGTGTGACCCTGGTCCACGAGCCACTTGATTAGCGAGTTCTTGGGCTGCAGATCCATGATGTAGAACTTGTTGATCCACGGCGGAATCACCATCACCGGGTGCTGGTACGCCTCGTCGGTGCTTGGCGCATACTGCAACAACTGCATCATGTTGTTCTGATAGACCACATTGCCCGGCGTGGTCGCCACGTTGGTGCCAAGTTCAAATGCCTCGGCATCGGTCATGCGAATCTGCAGCTTGCCCTTCCCCGCCTCCAGATCGTGCAGGATATTATTGAGCCCCTTCACCAGGTTTTCGCCGCGGCTCTCTACCGTCTCTCTGATCACCTTGGGATTGGTGTGCACGAAATTGGTGGGCGCCATGGCGTCTACGTACTGTTTGGTGAAGAACTCGACCTTCTCCAACGTCTTGTCATCCAGACCCTCGGCCTTTGCCACGGTCTCTTGAACCCAGTTAGACGCCAATAGATAGGACTGCTTGATGAAATCGAATACGAAATGCTCTTCCCACGCATCGTCCTTGAAGCGCTTGTCGTCGCGCTCCGGGGTGGCAACCGGCTCCGCCTCCAACCCGATCATGCGGCGCGTGGTGTAGTTCCATAGATCGAGATAATTCTGCCACAGCGTCATCTTGGACTCGACCAGCGCCAGGGGGTTGGTCGCGAGGTTAGTCAGCATTTCGAAGAACGCGCCGCTGAGCTGCAGCGGGTCCGAGGTCGGCGCACCAGAATCCATCGTGTGCTCCAAAAATCCCTTGACGATCTTGGGGCTGCGATCCGACACATTCTTGACGGTCTCCACCCACAGGTTCTGAGATTGTTCGGCTTTGCTATCTTGGTTGCTCATTGACCGCCCTTCTTACTCGGTAAGTTGAAATCTACCAGTTTGACACGCAACTCACTTGGTTTCCTGGGGTGGGACGTACACGTGGGCGGTGCCATCGAGCACGACGGTGTCGCCGACGGTACATACCGTGTCCAGAATGACGCGCCGTTTTTCGGGGACCAGTTCCTTGATAGTAACGCGCGCAGTGACCGTTTCACCGGCGCGCACCGGCGCCTTGAAATTGAGGTCTTGACGCAGATAAATGCCGCCCGGGCCCGGCAACATTACGCCCAGCACCGTCGAAATAAAGCTGGCTGTCAGCAGGCCATGCGCGATGCGCCCTGCAAACATCGTGTCCGCGGCAAATTCCTGGTTTAAGTGGACCGGATTGATATCCCCGGAGATGCCCGCAAACAAAACAATATCCGCGTCAGTGATGGTCTTGGCATAAGAAGCACTCATCCCGACTTCAAACTCCTCATACGGATACCTGTCCGTGCTGCTGTCAGACATCTTCTTTTCAACGACTTTCTTTGTAGCTGGTTTGACCATGGCCATCTATCCGCTAATGGAGTTAAAAATCAATGTTCCCGAGATGTCTTGAACCTGCATGGCGACCTTTCAGGTCGAATTCGAATGGTCGATGACTGCCTGAACATATTATTTCGCAACACACCCATCGACAATCGATATACATCTTCATATCTGCTCGAGGTTTGTGGATCAAACCGTAAGCGAACGGCAGTTCACCAACAAGGGCTTCAACGGTCACGGAGCATGGCATTTTTGGCCACCGCCGGTTTGGTTTCATCAGCGCACGGAGAGCAGTTATACCGGCGGCTGTTGTCGATGACAGCACCTGTGTGCAAGACGCTTCCCGTATCTGACAGCGCCAAAATTCGCCTGCTGTCCACCGCGGCAGTCTCCCATCTGCGCCCGCCGCGCACCGTCGTCCTGCTGCATCAAAACATTGACAACTATGTCATTTACACCGCCGCGCAACGCGATGATTCCACACCCGGCAGCGCCGGAGGTTCAAATACGCTTCGTTTTCACGTAGCGGCCTCTGAGACCAAGATTTCCGTTCGCGCCGACCGCGGACCACGGCTTACAGGCGCACAATTCAACTTAAGGTGGATCATCCATGCTCTTGAATTCCCAGTTTTTCACTCTAGGCTTAGCATATAAATCCCATTCCCGGGTCGGCCCGGGTCCGGCAAACACATATGCATTACAGAGGATTATCTACTTGGGGGGCTAGAGTGTCATGGATATCATTGGCTGGCGCGGTGTCGTGGCCGGTGTGCTCGCTGAACGGGTAGGAATCCTAAGTGAAGTGATCATCGACGAGACGCTCGAAGAAATGAGCGTAGCGGAGGACGAGATGCAAATCCACATGCTGGGGAGTTTCATGAAGCATTTATACACCAAGCTGCCCAACGATATAGATCGGCGCAAATTGCTGCATGAAATTCGCGACAGTTTGATGACGGAATATCATTTATTGTTGGCGAGGAACTAACCGAGGGGGTGCTCATGTTATCCGTACGGAGCAAATTGACTATCGCGTTTTCGATATTTTTCATAGCACTGTTCGCGCAGTTCGCCCTGGTTTACTACTTCAGCAACGAGAGCGCTGCGCTGATTACGCAGACCATAAAGGCCCACGAACAGGGAAACACCCTCACCCGTCTCGCGATTGAAGGACAGAAACTGCGTCGTTATGAAAAGGAATTTTTTATCTATGCAGACAATCCTGATCGACGCGCAAAGTACTCGGGTGAATGGAACAATAGTTATGGAAAACTCAAGGACGGATTGGCGCTCTTGAACGCACCCCGGAGCATCTGGAGCCAGGCGGACAAGGAACGGGCCCAGGCCTGGAACGAGTCGTTGAATGCCTATGCAAGCGGGTTCAATAAGGTCGATGTCGCCGTAAACAATGGGTTCATCAACGGCACCCTTGCGGCGAACAAAGCGATCCAGGACGCCAAAAACAAATTTCGGGTCTTCCTCAAAGGCACCGCCACGGAAATTGATAATAAAGTCAACCAGGCGCGGGATTTTTCGTCGCAGGTTGAAGCGAATCTCGCGATTATTCAAAAATATCTCATGGCGCTGTCGGCGGCAGCCCTGGCGGTTGGTGGCGTGCTGTTGCTCACCATCCCGCGCGCCATCGCGGGACCGATATCCGAGTTGACCGAATCCGTCATCGACATCAGCAAGGGCAACATAGGCCGCCCGGTCACGGTGCGCGGCGGCCCGGAAGTCACGGGGCTCGCCGAATCTGTGGAGCGCCTGCGGATCGCGTTAAAAGGCTTGATGTTGCGCATGAGCAAGCTGCAAGAGGAGCGGAATCAGCGGACCGCTAATACACCATCGAACAAACCAAAAGAAGTTGCCTGAACGCCTCGGTATCAACTCAACTTGACAGCGCCGTTGGCGGCTCTTTCTCTAGCGCTTTACGCAGTCCTCCAAATATTTTTTCGGTATTTGGGCGGGCGTAAACCTTACTTTGCGCCCGAACGATCATCAAAAGCAACTTGCTTGTTTCGATCAAGTTGACAGCGTCTCATCCCGCCGCCTTGGTGCAATACACGTGCTAGCCTTGACCCTGCGATTCTGAGCAGCTCAAACCCCCAAGGGATTGTGACCGCCGTGAAACATATCTTTGCTCGATAAACGCCAGGATTTCCTCCGGGCAATTGCTGTCCAGACACGGCAGCGTGGTGTCGATAAGACTGGGGTTATCGCAGGCGACTGCGACAACGGTGTCGTCATCGGGAAACAAAAATGGGCTACACAGATCAGCACGATGCACCTCTATCTTCGGAATCGGCTCGTGTCGCAAGCCTTCCACCAGCACGAGATCTACGTCTTCCAGCTCCAAGCGGGCGACCAAGTCGCTGAGCGACGGATCGTGTTCGTTGTCCGGGGTCTCCGCCATCAAGGCCCAGCGTTTGCGCGAAGCGACCAGTACCTGAGCGGCGCCGCTGCTTCTCATTTCATAGCTGTCCTTGCCCACATGATCGATGTCAAAGCTGTGGTGCGCATGCTTGATGACCGCGACCCTGAGGCCCCGCTCCCGCGCCAGGCGGATTAACTCTTTCAACAACACCGTCTTTCCGGCGTTTTTCTGATAGGCGACGATCCCGACGACAGGCGGCTTAAGCTTATCTATATAACTCATTGTATTGATTATATGTTCCCTGAGTTCACGCCGGCAATCTGCCGGTGATGAGTGGCGAGATTCACGGTATTCCGAATTATATAGGGTACCACCCGAAGCGGATCGGACGTGCGCGCTGATCAATCCCCGACCGGTTGCGGCATGATCTCAATGGGAGTGCAATGGGAGGCGAATCGACGACCGCGACGCAATGCGGATCAGTGCTCGCATCGATGTTACCGAGGTCGTAGGCGGCATACTTTGACCCCCCGCGCTGTGGCATCTCGGGCCATCGGCGCGCGAAGATTCCTTTGACGTACAACAGGTTACCGCTGTGTGCTCAGCAAATTTTTCACCAACCTCTATAATATTATTAGGTGCACAGGGGTGGGGAATGGGTGAGTAATACACACGCAAAAGCGGCGTCTGGTGATGCAGCGACGGCGCCCGAAAAACCAACAGCCGTAGCCAAACACAACGGAAAACGGCACAGATCAAAGCCCTTCGGGAGCCTACGGAGCAAGTTCAGCCTGTTCGTGCTCACCGCCACGTTGATGACCACTTTGGTGGTATCTTTGATCTCCACGCACGCCACCCGTGAATTCCTGCATTCGCGGGTCGAACAAAAATTGCCATCCTTACTGAAACAGACCGCCGATAAGGTCAAACTATGGTACGACCAGCGTCTGCATGAGATTTCCGTGTTCGCGAGCGCGTCAACCTTGATCGGGGCAATCACTGACTTCACGGTCCATGGTCAGGAACAAAGCCGCAAGGAAGCGGAACGATTTCTAGGCTACCTGCTACAAAACTCCCCGAAGTTCTCTGCCCTGTTTGTGCTTGGGAAAGAGCATCAACCCATCGTGTGGGTCGGCAAGCAGCTTGCGCTCCCGCGTGAATTCCTAGATCGCAATACACATGTCAACGGTACATCGCTGAGCGACGTCATCATAGCTGATGATAAAGTCATACAGATCGCGTCGTCGCCGCTGCTTGAGTTTCAAGAAACGAAATTGGGTACCTTAAACGCCATTCTCACCGTCGATTCTCTGGAACAGCATCTAAAGGCGAGTGAATTGTCTGACACCGCTTTAATGTATCTGGTGGACAGCAATGGGAACTACGTCGCATCGAATCAACCCATCCCAATTGATTACGCGACAATGCAGGAGTTGCCTAGTCAGCCGCAAGAACCCGTATTGAAGGAATACACAAATCGGAAACAACACGTTGTTGGAAGCGCATTGTTTGTGCCGGAAATTGAAAACGTCCTGGTGGTCGAAGAATCATATTCGGAAAACTTCGCACCGGTTGTAGATATATTCTGGCGGACATTGGCAATCAACCTGGGGATTGCGTTGTTGTTCTCTATTGGCGCTTACCGCATAGCAATTTCAATCAGCCGTCCTATCGAAGCGTTATCGCGGGGCGTGCAACAGATTGCCGCTGGAAAAACCAATGTGTTAATTGATGAGACGTCATCCAACGATGAAATCAACATGCTTACACGCGCGTTCAACAGCATGACGGCTCGTTTGCATGAGAAGACTAAGGCACTGCAAAAATTATCAGTGACCGATGGCCTTACCGGACTATATAACCATCGTTTCTTTCAACTGTATCTATCGAAGGAAGAAAAGATCGCTAAGCGGAACGGCAAAGAACTGGCACTGATACTCTGTGATATCGACAACTTCAAGCTATTGAACGATCGCCTTGGTCATGGAGAGGGAGACAAGATTCTGGAGCGGGTGGCGGAAGTATTCAAGCGTCACACACGCACATCAGACGTGGTGGCACGGTATGGAGGCGACGAATTCATCATTGTTGCGCCAAACACCAAACTTGAGGTGGCGTTAGAATTGGCGGAGCAACTACGGCGGGTCGTTGCGGACAAGGTGTCTATTTCTGGCGAACCTGAATTACGGGCCAGAATAACGATGTCCGCGGGTGTCGCGACCTTTACGCACGATAGCAAAACGCTATTCAACGATGCAGACCAAGCTTTGTATCGTGCAAAAAAAGCCGGCAGAAATTGTGTGCGCGCGGTGGGCATAAAGCAGGTTGAGGGCATAGCCTGACCTGCCACATATCATATTAACCCCCGATACCGCCGGGCACCTCCCTCGTTACCAAGCCCGAGTGGATCCACCCCACTGTTCCCGCGAGCGTCCTGACAAGTATCCACTTTCCCCTTCGATCTTCACGAAATAGAGGCGTATCTTGCGTCAAGGTCATAACCACCTTGTGATTGGTAGACGGTCCACCTCGAAGATTCGCGCGTTTCTTGCCGACGAACAACAAATTCGGTGACGTGCGGATCGCTTCGGTTTCAGCGTTAACGTTTTTGACAATACTGTTTACCCGGTAGACAAAGAATAGGCCGGCGCCAAATCGCCCAGCGTCAATGTGGGATTGAGCGGTCTTGAGTTTGTCTTGGGCTTGGGCGATCTTTTCGGCATGCCACGGAGCGAGACCTGTCGTTTTCTCTAATTGCATCTGTGCTTCCGCCATGGACTTTACCGCATCAGCACGTGTGTATCCGCTTTGTAAACCGGATTCCACAGCAACCAAAGTTTCTTCCGCGCGAGCTAGTTCGGTGGTCAGACGCACAATCTCCCGCTCCAACTTTTCAATGCGCTCGGTATCGGCTTTCAAAATCACTTTGGTTACGATACTGGATTGGGCCGCATCTTCGCTGGGGGCCTGATTGACGGACTCCCTTTGATCGGCCACTGGTTTTTGGGGCAACGCTCCACACGCTGCGACGGACATGGACAGAACGGTCACGCGCAAACAGATGCCGGTAGCCCGCCAACATGCAATGACTCTGGTGATGATCATACTTGTAGTGATATCAGTCATGACGAGTTCACAACTAAGTAAATGCTTTATCGATACCTGTGCTGACACTAATTAAGGTGCAGTCCGCCATTGTCGGATAATCATGAGTTTAGACAACGGGGCATGCCCACGCCAGCACGGACTAACGCTCATGTAATATTTACGCACCAGGATACGAACAGCTTAATAACCAGATTTATCGTAATTCCCGAACCCAAACTGGATGGGCATATTATTCTTTGTATCGACGAAACGTATCGAAGTTTCACTCGTAATGAATCCGTGCCGGATACCCGGCGGAGTCGTGCCTCCTCTCGCGCCACCGATGGAGTCCGTCGTTGAGGACGATATCAATCGAAATTGGGCAGTGATCCGAGGGCCGCCGCTCCCAGGGTTCCGCATACCGCAAAATCCGTAAGGTGTTTTCGCGCGCCATCAAATCGGTCCAACGATCCAGCACAATATGGTCGATCAATTCCGGATACTTCGGGTGACATGCGGTGGCGAGATGTCCGGCCGTCACCCGCTCAAGATCCGCCGCTAGATTTGGCTCGCTATCATCAATTTCGCGCCAAAATTCGTCTCCCGCAACATTCAAACGGCGATTGAAGTCGCCAAGCACGATGAAACGCTTGCCCCGCGCGGCATTGCGATCGATCCACTGCTCCAATATCGACTGTTGCTCGACCAAGATGGCGCAGTTTGGATCCAATGCAGCGGCGTTGAGCGGCTCCGAGAAGCACCCCGACTTCAAATGAATCGAAAGTAGGGTTACCGGCGTAGTTCGTGGATAGACGCGTATCTGTACGCCCCAGCGGGTTCCGGAAACACCGAGCTCCTGAAAATCTCGAAGCCGCGTATAGGGAATATGTTTTCTGACGGCCAGGCCCACCCGCTGCGCGGTGAGAAATCTGCCGGTGCGATTCCGGCACTCGTCGCTGGGCATGTAGGGTCGTTCGGAAATCTCGATCCGGTACACGATGGGATCGAACACCCGGTGCGCGGCGGCAACGCTTTCGACCTCTTGAAAAGCGATGACATCGGCTTGCAAGTTCCGAGCATAACGCCGCAGCGTCTCGTAGTCATTTTCGACTCTCGGCCGGCACCCTGCTCCGTCACGCTCCGCGAGATGTTCCAAATTCCAGGTGGCGATTTTTATCGTCGCAGCCTGGACGCCGGCCACAACGCACAACGCCGATGCAAGCACGAACACCGCGACACGGGCGAATTCGACTATGTGACGAATCATTTCTCGTTTTTTTCAGACCCAAGACAAAACCGTCGTGATACGCCGGAGTATAAGGTACGGCGTGGACAAGATGAGCATCGATCAATCATCTCAAGTGTTTCCGCTGGGTTTAATTTTTCCGCTCGCGGCCGTATTCCCCGGTTCTTGCGCTATCATTACTATTTACGGGTCTGTCGACAAAACACGACACCCCGGACCCTGCAGGCTCCTGGCGGTAAACTCGGCGGCAAACTGAGCCGCGGTCTTTACCCTGTCTCCTCGCAAACGCTGCATCAGATAGGTGGCAAAAAAATGTTCCCTGCCCCGGTAAAATGGTTATATTGGAGGCAGATTTATTTTTAGACGGAAATGATACGCCCGGTATCTGGGGTGAATCCGCTTTACCCCACGGTGGCTCCGCCGGCTTGCAGAGAGTGGTATCCCGCAAGCCTGCTGTGACAGAACGCTCTGACGTTATGTAGGTCCCTGTTTTCAGGCCTTTGAGCGAGTATTATTACCACGATTTGCATCACGCGCCCAAGCTGCTCGACTTGCATAGAAGACGGTTCTTGAAAGTTTCTTCCCTCGCCACCGTTGGCATGTTAGCCAGCGGAGCAAAAGCCGATTCCGCCACGAAACGGCACGCCCTCGGTATGCACCATGCAACAACGACGCAATCTGATGATGCCCAGCGCATCACGTTGTTCCTCGCCGGTGACGTGATGACCGGCAGGGGCATCGACCAGATCCTGCCTCATCCAAGCAATCCATGCCTGTACGAACCGTACGTGAATTCTGCTGTGGGCTACGTTGACATCGCGGAGCAGGTCAATGGCCCTATTCCTAAACCGGTAGATTTTGCTTACATATGGGGAGACGCCTTGCAAGAGTTGGAACGCGTGCAGCCCGATGCGAGGATCATTAATCTCGAGACCGCGGTGACTAAGAGCGGCGACTACTGGAAAGGAAAAGGCATCAACTACCGCATGCATCCAGCCAACATCGCTTGCATTCAGGCTGCGGCGATAGATTGCTGTGTGCTTGCCAACAACCATGTTCTGGATTGGGGTTACCCCGGCCTCGAGGAGACACTCTTCACCCTGGCGCGGGCGAACATCAACACTGCCGGCGCCGGCAGGAACCTAACCGCGGCCATCGCCCCGGCGATCATAGACGTCGCAGGACGATCGAGAGTGTTGGTATTCGCATTGGGATCGGAGACCAGCGGCATACCCCGGACTTGGGCAGCCTCGGAAAACAGGGCCGGAATCAATTTATTAAAAGACTTCTCAGACGATACAGTCCGGAAAAACGCGACACGCATCCAGCAGGTGAAGCGCCCGCACGACATCGTCGTCGCCTCCATCCATTGGGGAAGGAATTGGGGTTACCACATCCCCCGGGAGCAGACGAGATTTGCGCATCAACTCATCGACGACGCGGGCGTGGACGTGATTCATGGCCACTCGTCTCACCATGCGAAAGGCATCGAGGTCTATCAACAGCGGCCGATCGTCTATGGTTGTGGTGACTTCATCAACGACTATGAAGGCATAAGTGGATATGCGGAGTTCAGAGCCGAGCTGGGATTGATGTATTTTGTCACCCTAAATGCCAAGAACGGTGAGTTGGTGTCTTGTCAAATGATACCAACCCATATCAAGCGCTTCAAAGTCCATCGGGCCGTTGCCGAGGATGCGGAGTGGTTGACTGATGTTCTAAACAGGGAAGGCACAAAGTTCGGGACCGGGGTGCACCTCGGTACAGACGATATTCTGACGTTAACCTGGAAGGGCTGACCGCATATCGCACCGAGGCCTGCTAATCCCCTTCTTTGTCATTCCGAGCACAGCTTGGCATCTTAATCTCGTCATTGGCTTTTGAGATCCTTAGCTTCAATCGGCAAGCTAGCGAGTGACTCGATAGTCTTCGGGGATGAAATACAGATGATCTTTCTGGCCGGCAGCCAGATGGCAAGCGATACAATACTCCACGCGCTCGGCGTTCGCGCCTTGTGTTTCACCGAAAACCGTGCCATCCGGTTGTATCAGGGTGTACTTCCAGTCTCCGGACACATAGTTAAAACCACTTGGCATCTTTTCCATGATGAACAGAGGACCAAGTACAATCGCTTTGGATTGGGTAACTGAAAAGCTGTCCTTGGCGATCACCGAGCCTACTGGCATTGTGCCTGCATCCTCGAAGTGACGATACGCCGATGCCGTGTCGTTGGCATAGTTGTTCAGGTAATGATTACCGTGGGTCACCGACGAATAAGGTGCCGTGTTATAGCGCCGCCACGTCAAATATGCCTGCGCAACCGGGTGACCGGCGCGTTGGTAACCCACTTCCAGTGCATTCTTGACGATCTCGTAGATACCTTGCGCTTCCCGCGGGCTCAGCTTAACCGGATTTCGTATGCGAAAATGACGACGAGGCCTATCGACATCGCCGGAGATCGGGCTTAGTTCCACTTGCAAATGATCAGGATTAGGGGCTTTAGGAGTCTCTGGCGTAACGGTGTTCGCTCCCGCGCAACCGCCGAGTGCCACTGCTTTCAGGATAGATAACACTGACATCCAACGCGGTTGCCACATACTTCCTCTCTTTGTCATCGCAACTCCCCCAAAAGGGTCTTTCGGGAAGGGCTACACGTCCATATACACTGTAAATAGACCAGGCACACTCCAAATCCATTACACGAAAATCTAGTCCGTGTCGATTGAACCGAATGGCTCCAAAGCTCGCAGCAAGAATATGTCCGCAGCAATGGTCTATTTAAATACAGCAAACCGTGATGTTTCTTCGTACAGGAAAATAAGGGTAATGACGGATTACTTTGACGAAGGCACGTCATGAAGCATGGCATCACGTTACAGTGCATTCAGCCGCACCAATGCCCTAACCCGATATGCCGGGTGTAATGTTAAGCAAACAACTTGACCATCGAGTATTAATTGAAACAAATATGTGTTCAGGGATCAACCCTGTCTCCCTTCAGGATATGCCCATATTTGGCGGCATAAGCACGAACATCTTGCGTTTTCTTTTAGCAAGGGTCGCGTTTGTCTCGGTCAAGAAGGAGAGGTTCTATTTCCGGGAGCGAGACAAAGGTTCGTCATTATATGTGCTCACAAAAGGCACGGTAAGTGTCTTCAAACAATGGCACGGCCACAAATACAAGTTGGACGTACTTAAGCGCGGTGACTGCTTCGGCGAGATGGCCTTGACCGATTTGTTTCCACGCAGCGCCACAGTTCAAGCATTGGAAGACACGGCCGCCATCGAGATCACGAATAAGGTGTTGTTTGCTATTTACGAAAAAGATCTGGAACAGTTTGCGTTGATTCAGATGAACATTGCCAGAGAGCTCAGCCGCAGGCTGCGCCATGCTGGATTATGCTTGGTGGAGGCCGGTCGGGCTTAGGACAGCTCGTCTGTGGCAGCAAAGAAAGAGATCGGAGTCAAAGACTCGGTGGAAAAACCGGGTCCAATATCGATGGGAGCAGCTTCGAACTGCAATAATCGTGACAAAATGTCACTCCCACAGTTGCATAGGAATCCCAGCCACGCCCGAGCACACCAAGATCCTTCGCTGCGCTCAGGATGACACTGTGGTTATTATCATCCTGAGGCGGTGAGCCGAAGAATCTTTCTTCGTCAAAAACCCGGCTCCTTGTATCTGTGGGAGCGGCTTTAAGCCGCGATGATCGTGACACTTATCCCTGCCTTGTCCCCGCCTTGTCCCCGCACAGCAGGGGAACAGCAGGGGAACATCAGGGGAGGATGTCACTCCCACATCTTCTGATGCCATGTCTATTTCAGGGTTTTGATGTAGGCGACGACATCATGAATTGCGGTCTCGTCGGGCAGCAGCGCGAACGCCATCGAGCGAATGGACTGTCCTAATGTGTCCTGTTCATGGGAGCCACGAATTCCAGCTCGGAAGTTTTCTAATTGACGGACTACATACCAGTGCGTGTTGTCCCGCTAGTCGCGGCGCGCCCGACTCCAGCATCCCCTGCCCGCTGTCTTCGTGGCGCTGCTCACAAAAAGCAAAATGTTCCTTACCCTTCACGGCATCACTGTCGGCTGCTTTCGCACCGGCAGAGCTGTAGCCAGCCAAGAGGATGCTTGCCAATACGAGTTGTCGCGTTGTGTTCATTTTCTCAGCCGTCAAATGTCAACACGGTTTGTGGTACGTTCGTAGGCGTTTTGGCAGCCATGACAATATAAAAAGGGGTCAGAACCGGTGCGTCTGACCCCTTTTTTAGCAGCAGATTATCTATGATTGGATACAGGACCTCCAGCCAACGCAACGAGTCACCCGTGCCCTGCTCTGCGTGTCACGGCGACGCGTTCAGCGTCCCGCGAATCGGTCGTGGTTATACACCATGTCACCCCCTGGTGCGGCCTGGTGGCAGGCAATACAACCTTTGGGCTTACCCTTCGCGACCCGCCCCGCGAGCTTCATGCCCTTGGGATTGGTGTGCAGGCTGCCGTCCGGCTTGTACTTGGCCCAAAACCAATCCCGATTGTCCGCATCGTAGCCGGCCTCTCGCTTGTACATAACGGTTACCGCGCCCAAATACTTCGCGGGATTGTCAGCGACCTTGGCGATAGTGACGTCCTTGCCGCCGTAGTTGCGCTTGACGATGACAGCTCCGGTGTGACCACCAACGGTCACTTTGCCCTCGATCGTATCCAGCACCGCACCATGTGGATGTTGTCCCTTGTAGGCCTTGGACATGATCGCCTTGGGGCCGGCCAGATTTGCCGCGACCAGGGACCGCCACAGCTTTTGGGAGTATTCGGTGCTGGCCGGATCACCGAAAGGCGGTGCGCCGATGGCTGCCGTCGACGCGATAAACGCGACAGCAAAAGCACCGAATGTCAGCATGAATTTACGAAGTTGTTTCATTTATAAGTCCTCTTGTGTTGCTATTGTGGTTGAATGACGTGCCTCATTGCGGTTGACGCAAGGTGACGAGTTGGCCGTTCTCGGACACGGCAACGATCCTGCGGTCGATCAATACGGGATTGGTAGTGAGCGCATATCGATGCTCACGCCGCCATAGAGGGTTCCCCACATCGGCTGAAAATGTGGCCACTCCTCCCTGGTCGCTGCCGATCAGCAATACGCCGTCTTCGTAGTGCGGCATGAAAGGAAGCTTTTCTTCGAGACGCTGTGTCCATAACAAGCGCCCGTCCGTCACGTTACGCGCGCGTAAAACACCACCGAAGGTCCCCATATACAGATGATCGTCGCGAACCAATGGCGAAAATCCGGGCGTGGGATCCGTAACCTTCCATATCGTCTTGCCGTCGGTCGCGGCAATAGCAATCACATCTCCGGTAAACGTGGTGATGATCACGCGCCCCCCAGGGGCGGCTACGGGCCGGTACACCAACTCCTGCGATAGGGGCTTCGACCATGCGAGGATCCCAGAACCTGCATGCACGCCGTGCAACTGACCGTCGCCACCGCCGAACACGACCACCCCCTCGACAATGGCCGGCGGATAGATCCAGCCGGCAAACTGCCTCTTCCACAGAATCCGCCCGGTATTCACATACACCGCGCGTACCGTACCGTCGGCGGCGCCAACATAGGCCACCCCGTCCGACACAGCTGGGGAATAAACGGGTTTGGCGGCGGCAATATGCCACTGAATCTTGCCGGTCAGTGGCGCGAGCGAGTAAAGGCCATTGGTGCTGCCAACCAGTACTGCCGCCTCGGTGACAACCGGCTCGAAGGTTTGTAAGTCCGGCAGCGCATGCCAAGTGCGTTGCAAATCCGTTCGTTCGTAACGGCTCACACCGACCGAGGCGGTATAGATCGCGTCCCGGGTCACATGCGGATTTTCGGGATAAGAGGTCGTCCCGCCATAGGCGAACGGCGGCAATATCGATAAACAGGCAAACACCCGAGTGGCCAATCGGTTCGTCATGCTTAACTCAGACCGGCACTGTCGCACTTTCATTACATCTCAATCCCGGGATGCTTATCCGCCCGAAGGCCGGACTATGAACACGTCCAGGTCTGTTCCCGCGGAACGGATTCCTGTATTGAACGTGGGGACATTCCATGACGTAGCAGCGTTGCCGGGAATGCCAACAATCAGTAACGGCGCGCGATGTTTTCATAGGTCCCCCCTGTGTGCACGCTACTATCGTCCGGGCCGGATCTGAACCCCGGGCGAACCATTTGGCGTAATGCCCGTCCAATGCTTATCTGTTTAATTTTAGTGAGCGGTTATGAAAGTTCCCGCAATAGCTCTTCTCATCGTCTTGCATCTGCCAGTGGCGCCGCTCCACGCGTCGCCGCACGCCGACGGACCGATTCAATGGCTCGCCTGGTCCGAACAGGCGTTCGAGCTGGCCAAACGGGAGAGCAAACTCGTGCTATTGGACTTGGAAGCGGTATGGTGTCACTGGTGCCACGTCATGGAGGAAAAGACCTATAGCGACCCGGCAGTCATCGACGAAATCCACGAGCATTATGTCCCGGTACGCGCCGATAAGGATGCGTATCCCGAACTATCCAACCGGTTTGAGGACTATGGTTGGCCAGCAACGATCATCTTCGACGCGAACGGTACCGTAATTTTGAAACGGCGCGGTTATATAGAGGCCCAATTCATGTTCTGGTTGTTGAAAGGCGTGTGGGAGGATCCGGCGACGGCTGGCGCCGACACTCGAGAGATCGAGGTGCAGCCGGCAGACCACCCGGGACTTACGGATGCGCAACGGGCCGACATCATCGATCGATACGAATGGCTGTATGACGAGATACACGGTGGCTGGGGAAACGTCCATAAGTTCATCCACGCCCACAGTCTCGAGTACGCCCTGCGCTTCGCCCGCAACGGCAGCCGCAAACACGAGACCATGGTGCGTGAGACACTGGATGCTGCGGTCAATCTGCTGGATCCTGAGTGGGGTGGCGTTTATCAATACTCTGATCAATTGGATTGGAAATCTCCCCATTACGAAAAGATTATGTCAATCCAGACCGAGTCGATACGCAGTTATGCCCTAGCGTACCAACTGTTGCTGGACCAGAAATATCTGCACGTGGCCACGACTATTTCCCGTTTCCTGACAGAGTTGCTGATGAGTCCAGACGGGACGTTCTACACCAGCCAGGACGCGGATTTGAACAGCGCGGTAAACGGCCGTGCCTTTTATACATTGAACCGCACTGAACGCCGTAAGCTGGGCATGCCAAGGATCGACAAGAATATCTATACGCGCGATAACGGCTGGGCGATATCTGCATTCGCGGCGATGTACGCAGCTACCGGTGATGACCGTTATCTTTTCACCGCCGAACGTGCGGCAACGTGGATCATTACTCATCACAGCATTAGCAACGGTGGATTCCGTCATCACCAGATCGGTGACACGCCTTACCTGGGCGACACTGTGGCAATGGGTAAGGCATTCATTGACCTGTACTCGGTTACCGGCGACCGGCAGTGGTTGGCTCGCGCGGTAAGTGCCGCTGACTTCATCGGTAAGACGTTTATGGATAAAGGCGGCGGTGGTTTCACGACCAGACCGTCCGGGAGGCGCTACGATCTTCTCGCCGGCACTATCAAGCACCTGGATAGCAATATCGAGGTGACGAGATTCGTCAACTTAACTCACCACTATACCGGTCGGCAATACTATCGGGACGTAGCCAATCACGGGATGCGTTATATCTCCTCTCCCGCAATCACAGATCAAAGGCGGTTCCTGTCAGGCGTGCTGGTTGCAGACCTTGAACTTCGCCAACAACCGATCCACATTACCGTTGTCGGTCACAAGGATGACATCCACGCGCGAACCCTGTTCAAATCCGCGATCCGTTATCCGGCTGGCTACAAACGCGTCGAGTGGTGGGACAAACGCGAAGGACCGTTGCCCAATCCAGACGTGCGTTATCCGGAGTTGGACCGCGCAGCGGCGTTTGCATGCGCCAATCGCGCGTGCTCACTGCCGGTGTTCGATCCACTCCGCATTGCTAGCGCGGTTGACCGGCTCTATCCCAAGACGCCATCGCCGTAACTGCATCTCCATCCTGTCACGATCTTCGCGGCTTGAGGCCGCTCCCACACACATTTGTAAATGTGGGAGTGACATCCTGTCACGAACTTCAATCAACTTAGTTGCACCATAGGTCATTGGGACAGCAATGGACCCGAATTAATTTACTTAAACTCCATACTGTTGCCGTGAACTTCAACACTCTGGCGCGGTCTATGCGCTCATGTCCACGCGCTCAACAAGGAGGCCCCGTGTCACGCAAATATTTGCTCACTTCGATGCCGCTGCTGATACTTCCCCTCGCCGGTCATTCGATGGATTGTATCCCGACACCACACCGAACGACCGGTACCCATTACGAACCCGTCACCGAGCAGAAGATACATATCAGCAAGGGTGTTACGATACGCGGCCGGATTATTGCGGCGCCGGACTGCACCGCGATAGCCAATGCCAAGGTCGCGCATTGGCAAGCAGGTGAAACCGGAGAATACGTGGATCGTCTACGTGCCTATCTATTTGCTGATACCAACGGCTATTATGAGTTCGAGACTGAATGGCCCAATCTGTCGCCTCCCCACATCCATTTCATCGTCACCGCCGACGGTTATCAAATTCTCGAGACGCAGTGGATCGGTGCCAAGCGCACAAACGTAATCGAGTTTGATATGGTCTTGCAGCAACGGTAGTCAAATCGTCGCGTGTGCAGTTAATCGTGATTGGGAGTGCGCCCTTTTTTGCGCACCATAATCCGTAATACCGGATGCATCCCCATCATTAATTATTAAGTTTCACTGCTGTCCCGTTAACTTTCACAGCAAAGGCATCTGATTGATGGCGAATTGATTATCGCGGAGAGGATTACCTCGTAGCAAGGCCATCAGGTCC
>CAMYKK010000022.1 GCA_947258975.1 uncultured Gammaproteobacteria bacterium | reverse complement strand
CACGATCTTCACCGGACGCACCACCGGCGCGGATTCCACCGGTTCTTGTCCGCACCCAGAAATCAACACCAACGTACACAGGCTCGCGAACAAAAAATAGGTGCGACGCGCCGCCACGTGTTGTCTAGGGTGCGAAGTATTCGTTCCGTCCATCGTCGCTTGACGTATGTATGGTTTGCGCAATGTTGTCATCAGCTTTTGCATGAATTGTGATCACCAATCGGGACTTATTGGCAGTTCACTCCCGGGGGAGGTTTTCATTTCCAAATCGGGCGCCAACAAACCGCCCCAGTTGGTGCGCTCGCGCATCTGTTCTTTGGTTCGCTCGGGAAGTATTTCCTTGCCTTGACGGATTTGCCAACCGCCGCCCAACGCCTTGTACAACGCAATCAGACTTTGCGCGATGTCGCCGCGCACCCCGGTGAGCTGATCCTGTTGTAACACCAGCGTTTGCTGAGTGTTCAGAACCGTGGTGTAGTCGGTGGCGCCTTCGCGATATTGGGTGAGCGCCAGGTTCACCGAACGCTGCGCCGCCTGTTCGCTTTGCGTGCGGAACGCCACCTCCTCGCGGGAGCGTAAAAATGCGGTCATGGAATCCTCCGCTTCCTGTGCCGCACGCAGTACTGCGTTCTGGTAATTCACCAACAACTGCTGCAGGCGTGCGTCCTGCACGCGCACGTTATTTTTGATGCGGCCGTAATTGAACAGCGGCCAATTAAAGCTTGGGCCGCCGACGAAGAACAGGCTGTCGGAGTTGAACAGCTCGTCGACGCCGCTTTGCCCGGTCTTGGTGGTAGTGGTGCCGCTGCTTGCCGCCACCCCGATGGAACCAAACAAAGAGAAACTGGGATACAAATCGGCCTTGGCCACACCGATCAAGGCGCTTTGCGCCGCGGCCTGCAATTCCGCGCGGCGCACGTCCGGGCGCCGGCGCAACAGATCCACCGGTATGCCCACGGCCACCGAATCGGGCGCCGAGGGGATGGCGGCCGGCCCACCGAGCAGGCCCTGCAGATCGCCCGGCGGCAGACCGAGCAGGATGCCCAACGCGTTTTTGGCCTGACGCAACCCGGCTTCGAGCCGCGGTATCGAAGCCTGGGTATTGAACAGCAGCGTCTTCGCCTGCTGGACGTCCAATTCGGTGGTCGCGCCGTTGCGAAAACGCACATCGGCGATCTCCATGCTGCGCTGTTGGATCGCGACGTTCGAACGTGCGAGGTTCAACCGCTCTTCAAAGGTCCGGATCAAAACATAGGTGTTCGCGACATTAGCTGTCAGGCTCACCAGCACATCGTCGTAATCGGCGATTGAACTGAAGAAATTCGCATCCGCAGATTCGATGCCGCGCCGGAACTTGCCCCAAAAATCCACCTCCCAGGCGACATCGAGCCCGATGTCGAAGTTGGTGAAAGAAATATCCGCAAACGCGGTGTTGGCCTGGTTTTCACTGGTGGTTTGGTAGATCACCCCGCCGCTGCCCTGCTGCTGTTGGGGATAGAGATTGCCCACCGCAATGCCGAGTTGCGCGCGCGCTTCCAGGATGCGGATCGCGGCGATGCGCAGGCCGAGATTTTGCTGATAGGCGGTGTCGATCAGCTTGCTCAATACCGGGTCGCCGAACAGCGACCACCATTCGCCGTGATCGACGGTCTCGGTCTTCAGCTCGGGGGCGTCGATGTCCTGCCAGTTCCCGGCAACCGGCGCCTCGGGCTTTTGAAAATCGGGGCCGAGGGTGGTACAGGCCGTGGTCAGCACACTCAAGCTTAACAGTCCAACCCGCACCAGCCCTAGGCAACCTACAATCGCATCAATTACGACAGGTTCACCTCCACGTGAGGGTTTTTTTGGCAACGGAGTGCCTCCTTCGGCTGAGCTTGGACGTGGGGTCTCTTGTGTTTTATTCATCGCAATATCGCGGTTTGCGACTTGGGCATTATACTCACTTTTGTCGTCACGTTGAAGTCGACCGCATGCATATTGCCTTGCAGGGACTTCGGGTCTTGGCTGTGGTTACCCACAGACGCAATCGTCGTCATGGAATGTTAGTTCATCGATTCATTTGCCACCACAGCCCAGGTTTGCTGTATAGATTGCCATGTACTTGTGCGCTGATAGATGTCGGCGTGGCACGTTTGGCCATCAAAGTGAAAGACCTGTATGTTGTGTCGGGCCCAAAATTGTCATTCTGAACGAGCGTAGCACGTGAAGAATCTCAAGATTCTTTACTGCAACTGCACCAGCACAAGCGGCATTACATTCCTCAGGATGACAGGCATTGTTCTCTTGGTCATATTGAATACATGACGGCGCCAACATCAAACGAATTGAAAATAACCAAAAATATGAAGGGAGCATGTATGTATGCGCTGTTTCGTACCGCATCGGTGAGTATCATTACCCAAAGTCAATGCGCTCGTAAGTCATTTGTTAGCATCATAACCGCGGCTTTTCTTGCCGCGTCACTCGGATACGCTGGAATGGTGTCTGCCCAGCAGAAGGCCGACAAAACGGAAGCGCCACAGAGCGGCGACACGACGATTGACCGCATGCATGCAACCGCCTCGCGCTGGTTTCAAGGCACTGCGGGTCGCGTCGACCGCTTTTTCGTGAGCGATGAGTACGCCACACACGAAGACAACCAAAGCCGGCTGCGCCTGCGCGTCAATACCGATTACGTCGAAAATTCCGGTTGGGATGTGGCAGGAAACATTAAGCTCCATCTGGTGATGCCCGGATGGGACCAACGCTTGCGATTGGTCATGAACGACGCCGATGACAACAACGATACTGCGTCGCAAGCCGTCGCCTCGGGGGACGAATCGGATATAGCGCTCAGATGGCTCGGAATCAGGACCGACCGATTTGGCCTGAGCTTTGATCTGGGCGTACGCATCAAAGACAGCAACCTGGCGGGATTCGGACGCATCAACGCCGCCCTCAGATATCCGCTCGCGGGGAAGTGGACGGGAGGAACGTCGAATCGTATGTATGCTTATTCTGACACCGGGTTTCGCAACGATTTCCGGCAATATTTCGATCGGCAGATCAGCGATAAGCTGCTGTTCCGGTCCAGAACCCGGATGCAGTATTTCGAGGAAAACGACTACAACCCGACCTCCGAACAGAAGTTCACGCTGTTCCATACCCTCAACGGCCGCCACGCCCTCGCCTACGAAGCTCTGTTCGAGCGCTACGCTGCGGAAGATTCGCTGTTCGACGACGACGAGATTACGGTTCCGCTTCGCGACAACTACAAAGGTTATCAATTAAGAGTACGTTACCGGACTAACGTGTGGAGGAAATGGTTGTTCCTCGAATTCTGGCCCATCGTCAGCTGGCCCGAAGAGCGCGATTACGACCTCAACCTGGGCGCGCGGTTCCGGGTGGAAATCAACTTCGGCCAGACACCAATGAGCGCGGCAAAGATCGAGGAATAAATCTGTCAGTCCCAGTGCTGAGCTTTGTGGGAATGGCTTCTAGCCATGAATCTTTATAACGAGGGTTTCGCGGCTCTTGTCCCCGCATAGCAGGGGAGCAAGCCGCTCCCACAACTATGCCAGGATGTCACATGTACAGCTTCTGATGTAACACCCACATCTACAAATTATCAGTGGGAGCGGCTTTCAGCCGCGAAGATCATGACACTTATCCCCGCATAGTGTGGGTGAATGCCACTCCCAAAACTAGACAGGCTAGAACCGCTTTTGCGCGATGTGCATCCCCACCAACCGCGCCACGAGAACGGTGAGATAGACCTGCCCGATGATCGCCTCCAGGTAGGCCAGCACTCCGGCCTGATATGACTGCGGCGTGATGTCGCCGTAACCCAAGGTCGTCAGGGTAACGAAACTGAAGTAATTGAAGTCTCGAACCAACTCATGCGGTCTGCCGAGGTCTGCTTCGATACCGGCGAAAGATCCGGGCACCACCGCATCAAGGCACACATAGGCAAATCCAAAGGTCACGCCGATCAACAGATACACGCTGATCGCCCCGTAGACGAGATCCGCATTCACCTGCTGACTGGCAAGGAAGATATGCCGGATCATCACGACCGCCACATAACCGAAGAATACCAGGGCGAACATGGCGCTCAGCGGAATCAGAGCATCAATGTTCATTAATATGCCGGCCCAACGCGTCAACAGAAAAAGCACGGCAAGGGCAGTGGTCACCAGTAACCCGCGCCGGTCGGTAATACTGGCCAACACGCCACCCACTAACGCGGCCACCAAGAACACCTCTATCAGGATCGCCACCCGCACCGCATCGCCGATGAACGGATAAATTACGGTATACGCCACTTGCGACAGTAACAAGTACAAATAGACATGCCGTGGTTGTTCACTAGCAACCTCGGTTGTTTCATCGTGGATCATCAATGGCCTCCACAATATGTCGGTTCCCCGCCGATTTCAGCCACAACATGCTGAGCACCGGAATGTTCGCTATGCCTCCCTGAATAGCCGATCGACTCGAGCCGTGCTTCAGCCGCCACGCTGCCGATGCCGACACGCTCTAGTGTGTTACTGAATCCTTGTGATCCCCCATTCATTCATCACCCGGCACTCTGCCTGTCTATCCCGCCGTTGCCGATCGGCTGGTCTCCAACAATAGACAAGCCTCCTGTTGCTCATAGTAAACCAAACCCCCTCGCTGTCGCCGGCCATATGCGTCACGATCGGCGCCTCATCGGCGTGCGAAGCCGCCCAGGGATTCTGATAGAAAAGCAGCGCTACCAATAACAGGTTGAAGAACAATAGAATCGAAACACCTATTCTATTTACAGTCGCCATGTGTTTATCTCCTGTTCATCTGAATGGGCAAAACCACATTACCATAGATTCGGCAATTTTCTCCCACGCAAGCGAACAGGGGGCGCACCCCGTCAATATCGTCAATTACATGCATGAGTTTGGACTGACCGAAATTCTAAACTCTGCATGTCAGCCTGAGGCGCTAAACCGCTTGTGCAGCCAGCAGTTCTCCTGCTGTGGGGGGACAAGCGCAGTAAAGGATCTTGTCCTGGTAAGTCACAAAGTATGCTTTGTCATCCTGACGAGTGTAACGAGGAAGGATCTTACCGTCTAAAGGGCAGTCACCTTCATTGCAAATCGGGAAGATTCTTCATTTGATGCGCAATACCCTGATCTGACCGTTATCGTATATGACGTCTGCGTTATCTTCACGAGCTGAAATCTTAGACAAAAACGACACGAATTGTTGGTGCCGCAGCGCGATCATGCGCCGTCGGGGAAATTCGTTTTTTAACGCAAATTGCATTGCTTTTTTTGACCGGACAGCCGCACCCGCGTATTGCCAAAGCACATGTGAGATACCTTGACTTTTCAGGTATTCGACACCAGCGTGGAGCTCAGACGCAAATGGAAAATCCAACCCAGGGCTGGTCAAGCCTGCCGGGTCCACATCGACAATGTTGTTGCGGGCATAATCCAGTTGGAAGGAGGCTTTGGTCCACACCAACGCTGTTTCACCTGCCGGAATAGCGGCTTGCGCGCCCTGCACCCATCGCCTGCCCTGCGGTCCCATGACAAAATTACAATAACGTACATAGTCCCTATGCTTAAGCGTTGGAATCGCCAGAGAGTGTCCAAGACGCAAAGCCTGCGCGTATCGCGCTAACACGGAGGGAGCGAACGCTACCAACACACTGCAGCTGGCAAGTATGGTTACCCAACGAAAAATTGTCTCGCGGGCGTTTTTCAAATTCCCATGCCCCCAGGAACCAACGGACAACGCAAATACGGCACACCCGGCAATTAATACTGGGCCGACGTATCGAAGACCTGCGTTATGCCCCGACATGATCGGGGCAAGAATCCACATGCCTACCGCGTAAAAGATCGCCAAGGACAAGGCGGCCGAGAGCAGGATCGAATTCTTGGAATCGGGCTTTCTCGTGAAATACGCAGCGATGCTGCTCACCGCAAGCAAAGCGAGTACGAAAAATGAGAAATGCATATTGGAAACCGTGAATCCGTAAAAAAGAATTTTCGTGGAAAACGGTTCCCAACCCGGCAATAGGGGTGAGACTTGAAGTTCATCAATCGACATGACTTCCTTGTCAGTTGCGCCCATCATTGCGAACAACTTGTCTCTGTGGCTTCCTAACCATGGGACCGCAAAAAGCAGCGATAGGAACGGAATTCGCAATCCCCAACCGAGAAAACGTAGTCGTTTGCGCGATCCCAAGATAGAGGCGCCGAGAAAGAATGCATAATGCACCGGAATGAACAACGCCAAAGACGTCTTCAAAGAAAGCAAAGCGGCATAACCCAAACCAAACAAAATTGAGTGCCGCCAGTTAAAACAATCATCAATTGAATCGCAGAAAAACGGTATTGTGAAAACCAATATCACAACAGCCGCACCCATATAGATCGCCGATGTATTGACGTAGAAAGGATCAATAGAAGCGATCATGGCGCTAAATAGTACGGACCAACCCCAATGTCTTCCCAGAGACTTCAGAAACGCCGCCACAGTAGCCATGCAAAGGATCAAGCCCAAAACTGCATCAACGGCGTTCACATATGCGATCGGACGAACCATATAGGCAAAGCTCTGGAGAAAGCTCATCCCCCCCATGGCTTCGGTCCCCAACGCGTCGAACTTGCTGGCCGGCAACATTCCCTGCTGCAGCATGCGAACCGGATATTTTAAATATTTCTCGAAATCGTCATGAAAATTAAAGGCAGTGGGGTTTGCATAAAATACATAGGCGATCAAACCAAAAATGATTACCGGCCAATAATGTAATGATTCCTTGAAAAGAATAGTCATTACTTTTGGCCAGTCATTATGTGATTGCTCTAATGTGCCCCTCAACATATGAGATAGATGCCACAGTCCGATCAACCATCCGACCAACGTAAGACCCAAAAGAGCTCCCGCATACGCGAAGCCAAGAACATTCAGGATCCCCCCGAAAAACAATAAAACAGTCAACCCAATAGACGGAGCGGCGCCGATAGGGAGTTTGGTGTTCAATATGGAGGTAACACCAACTCCGAATCCGTACAGGGCGAAATAGAAAGAGATAAGCGAAGCAAGAAAGAAGACGTCCATATTATGTATCTTAGATTGAATGCCGCCAATTCACGGACGAAACACCGCAGGTCTCTCCGGTACGGGCGATGAAGAGCGACAGGATTAACCCGGCCCTGACCCGGCCTCGAATCCCCGCACGTATGCGTCACGCAACGCATCACTGCGGTCATGCATTAAGCTTCAGCGCGAAGGTCAGCCGCCCGATCCCTTCACCATCATGCGGAATCCTTGGTGCAAATTGTGGGTTAGGCGGCCGCCAACACACGCGCGCAGCCAGATCAGCTCATTGAAGTGAATCAGGTTTTCAGGACGCTGTTTATCGCGTCGTCAACGATTTCGACTATCCGGTCGAGTTGGTCACGCTCGATCACAATCGGCGGCGCCAACAAGATGATGTCGTCACGGACCCGCGTAAACAGACCGCGTTGGGTCATCGCAATTTGAATTTGCGCGCCAATTTTCTTACTGGCATCAAAAGACTGCTTGCCTGCCCGATCTTCGACGATCTCGACGCCGCACATGAGCCCCAGACCGCGGATATCCCCCACGTTCGGGTGATCGGCAAGTGTAGCGCGCAGCTTGTCGAGCAAATATTGGCCCTTGTCTGCGGCTTGTTGCGGGAAGTTCTCTTTGTCAATGACATCCAGCATCGCGCAACCGATGGCGCATCCCACCGGATGCCCGCTGTAGGTATAGGCGTGCATCCACGCCTGCCCGCTTTCATTCATGGTTTGCGCGATCTCGTCGCTGACACCGATACCACCAAGCGGGAAATAACCGGAAGTGATCGCCTTGGCGAACTGCATCAGATCCGGTTCGACATCCCAATGTTGGAGACCGAAAAGCTTGCCGGTACGTCCGAAACCGGTGATCACCTCGTCGGAGACGAGCAATACCTCGTTTTGATCGCAGATCTCGCGGATCCTGGGAAAATAATCATCCTGGGGCACAATTAATCCGCCCGCTCCCTGCACCGGTTCGGCGATAAACATGGCCACGGTTTCCGGTCCTTCGCTCAGAATCGCGCGCTCCAGCTCATTGGCCGCGGCAATGCCTTGACTCACACCTTGGGGTGCTTGGTAACGATAGGGATACGGCGATGGTATATGAACAAATCCGGGCACCCGCGGCTCGAACATCGGCCAATAGACACTCATACCGGTGGCGCACATTGCCGCCAAGGTGACGCCATGGTAGCCCCACTGACGGGATATGACCTTGGTCTTCTCGGGTTTGCCCTTGAGCTTCCAGTAATAACGCGCCATCTTAATATTACTGTCCGTGCTTTCCCCGCCCCCGGACGTGAAAAAGAAGCGGTTGATACTCGGGTACGTGATTGACGCAAGACCCTCGGCGAGCTCGATCGCCTTGGGATTGGAGCTCCCGGTGTAACCCGAGACGTAGGGCAAAGTCGCCAATTGCTCGCTTGCCGCATCGATCAGTTCCTGCCGTCCATGACCGGCCGTGACGTTCCACAATCCAGCCAGCCCGTCAATGCAGGCGTTACCGTCGGCGTCAGTCAAGATCGACCCCTCGCCGCGAACCCACACGCGGGCCTTTTCATGGCCCGGAGGATTGTGCAGCGGGTGAATCAGGTGCTGTTGATCGAGTGAGAGTAGTGTCGCGTTCTGTTGGGTCATCATTACTCGTATCGCTTTAAGTTTGTTTAAGTATTGCTCACGGCATAAGCATAGGATTGTAACGCAGACAGCCTGAAGAATACCGGTTACTCCCTGGAAAACGGCGGGCCATTATACAGTGCGTCGCACGATTCGTCGCAGGTTCTCCCTGGACAGTATGCGATTCATAAATCGTCGACGAACTGCGCCATGCGGCGGCGCATAGACGCGTCGGGCAACCGTCCTAGTCCCGCCCCCATGTTGTCGATCAGGTGTTTCGGTTTGCGCGTCGCCGGTATCACGTTGGTAACACGGGGATCACCGATCAGGTATTTGAGAACGAACTGACCCCAGCTCTTGCAATCGATTTCAGTAGCCCAAGCGGGCAGTGGCTTCCCGCGCACTTTGCGGAACAAGGCACCCTTTTCAAAATTGCGATGCGCGATCACCGCCACCCCGTAGTCCGCAGCCGCCGGAATCAGACGTTCCTCAGCTTGCCGGTTGACGATCGAATACGGAAACTGCACGTAATCCAGTGTTTCCGCGCTTATCAATCGCTCCAGATCATCAAATGCGCTCGCGGTGTAATGGGTGATCCCGACGTAGCGAATTCGTTTTCGTGCGACCCATTCGCGTATCGTTGCGAGCTGGGTTTGCGTGTCCACAAGATTGTGGATCTGCATGAGATCGATTACCGGCGTGCGCATCAACCGGAAAGACTTCTCCATCTGCTCGATGCCTGGTGCGCGCCCGGAAGTCCAGACCTTGGTCGTGTAGAACACCGCGCCGTGCAACTCGAGTTCCGAAACCAAATCGCCTACCACTTCCTCGGCGCTGCCGTACATCGGCGACGAATCGATCATGGTTCCGCCGTGTTCGACGAACAACCGCAAGACTTCACGCAGCGGGGCACGGGATTTCTCGTCGCTGCCCACATCAAACGTACGTGCTGTGCCCAATCCCATGACCGGTATGGCTTCACCCGAGGACGGTATCTTGCGCTTGCGCTGTTCCGCGGCGGTTGCGTTCACGCTGTAAGGCCCGATCACGGCCCACGCGGCAAGAGCGGACAACCGCTTCAATGCCTGACGGCGGCCTAAATTCCGCGGCGATTTATTAGTTTGCATCATCTTGTTTGATCTTCAATTGACGCGGAGTCCTTGCCCAGTATATCAGCGCGATGCTCCTGCCGGTCCCGCGCCTTACCCAACTGCCACCCGGAAAGCAACCAAATCACCGCCACCGGTACCGCCACCCATGCGATACCCCCCGCGGTCAGGCCCACAGCGGTGAGTCCCGCATACGCCCAGCCACTGACCGCGTCTCCGCCACGGTATACGGCAGTGTCGATGAAGTTTTTCGATTTGTACTTATCGGCCACCGGCATCACCGTGTACAACATCTCGCGGCCCGGTCGGGCGATGGCGTAGTTTCCGGCACGTCTTAGAATCTGCACAACGAGTAACACGATCAACACCGGCGCCGTGGCCAGCGCCATAAACCCAATAATAAGAAAAAGCGGCACTACGGCAAGCGTCACCGACAATCCGAATCGGCTGGCCAGCCGACCGGTTACGAATAGCTGCAGTCCAATGGTCAAGGCGTTGGTGCCGAAATCGATCAGCGCAAACACCCGTGTGCGTTCTTCGGACGTGTCGAAGGCATCTCGCACGATCCCCGCCTGGGTGAAGTATAGAAACGTTGCCAACGTCGTATACAGCAATATGAATAGACAGATTCCCAGCAGATACGGCGATCGCGCCACTCGTTTCATACCGTCAAACCAGTCACCGCCAATCGGATGATTGTCCAAGTGATGTTCCGGCCGATCCTGGCGAACCGCCCAGGCCCGCAAACGATGAATACAAATCAGCGCAATGGAAAGCAACAATGCCGATACCCACAACAGATTCGTCGTTCCAAGCGGCACCGCCAAGCTGGCTGTCAATACCGGTCCCACCACTGCTCCGGCACTTCCCCCCGCCGCGATGAACCCGAACAGCCGCTTGGCCTGCCCGTCATCGTATAGCTCCACCATAAACGACCAAAACACCGATATTACGAACAGGTTGAAAACACTAAGCCATACAAAAAACACCCGCGCCACCAGAGCGGGATTGATTCCGCTTGCTAAAAGGAAATAAAACAAGACGATATTGGCAATGAAAAACCCATACACCACGACCAGAAGTTTTCCACGCGAATAGCGTGAAGACACCCAGCCAAACAAAGGGACAACGCACAACATGGCCACGAATGTCGCGGTAAACAACCATTGCAGATTCTCGACGCCGCCGCGTATACCCATCTCATCGCGAATCGGGCGCAGGATGTAGTAGGCGCAGAGCAGCACGAAGAAATACAGAAACGACCAACCCAGCGCGCGCCACTCGTGGGGTTCGGCGGAGACGAGTCGACTCAACCGGCCGGGTATTGAGTGATTGGATATCGACACCGCTATCGCAGACCGAAGATGATACTCATCAAACCACCATACTGGGAAAGGGCACAAATTGAAAAAACGGGTAAGAGACGACTTTCGATTTGAGATTCAACTACACTCCAATCGGCTCAAAAGTCCCCCCAGGCCCTGCCATCCTGCCACAGTCTTCGCGGCTGGAAACCGCTCCCACAGACCATGTGCTCATGTGGGAGTGACATCCTGGCACGATTATCGCGGCTAGAAGCCGCTCCCACAGGTTCGCTTCCACATGTGGGAGTGACATTTTCCCCTGCTTTTCCGCCGCTTTGCGGGGACAAGTGTCACAATCTTCGCGGCACTCCGGCCGCTGAACCGGGTACAATGCGGTCACTTTATGCTGGGTTGCATTCCGTCCATGAAAAAATCGGTTTTTATCACTGGAAACAGCAGCGGTCTCGGTTATGGACTGACGGAGGAATACTTGTCTCGCGGTTTTGAGGTCTACGGCCTGAGCCGCCGCGGTTGTACTGGCATCGACAACCAAGCGCTTCACGACGTGCGCTGCGACTTGTCGCAAAGCTCGACGATCGTACCCTCCTTGGACTCGTTACTCGGCGCGGTCAGCCGCTTGAATCTGGTTTTCCTGAACGCCGGCGTTCTCGGTGAGATTCGCGATATCGCCGATACAGCGCTCGAGGACATACTGCCGGTGATGGATATCAACGTGTGGGCCAACAAAATAATTCTCGACTGGCTGCGTGCGCGGGAACTCGGAATCGAGCAGATCGTGTTGATTTCGTCCGGCGCCGCGGTCAATAGTCACAAAGGTTGGGGCGCATATTCATTATCGAAGGCCACATTAAACATGCTCAACCAGTTGTACGCACCCGAATATCCAGATACTCATCTATGCGCCCTGGCGCCCGGCCTGATCGACACGGCAATGCAGGATCACCTTTGCAACCCCAACGAAGTCGACGTCGATCAATACCCATCGGTGCAAAAACTGCGGAACGCCCGGGGAACAGACAGCATGCCCACACCTCGGACGGCGGCGCGTCGGTTGGCGCATGTGATGCCAAGGATCAAGGACTATCCAAGCGGTAGCTTCGTCGATATCCGTACCTTGGACACCGCATCATAATCACAAACAACAGTCGATGACGATTTTGTGGACGATCCGGCCACAGGTTCCCAAACCCAAAAAAGTCATCACCGACCCACCATGACGAAGTACAATAAGAGTGTTGTGAAGTTCAATAATCAGTCGGGCTACGAACGCGGCGTCCGCGCGGCATGGGTCATTGGTGCGTTGTCGCTTGCGTTGTTATCGGCGGTAACGCTCAAGGCCGATGAAGGTCGCGTGTTGTTGCTCGAGCTCGACGGCATCATCGGCCCAGCTACAAGTGATTTTTTAGTTCGCGGAATGCGTAAGGCCGAGGAAGCCAATGCCCGGGTGTTGATCATTCGCATAAACACACCAGGCGGACTCGACACCTCGATGCGCGAGATTATCAAACACATCCTCGCGAGTCCCGTCCCAGTGGTCTCCTATGTATCGCCGGCGGGTTCGCGGGCCGCCAGCGCGGGGACTTACATGATGTATGCGAGTCATGTAGCGGCCATGGCCCCGGCCACCAATCTCGGGGCCGCCACGCCGGTCAAACTCACCCCCGGTGGACTGGGGACACCGAAGCCGCCGGAGTCAAAGGACAAAGCAAAGAAAGACGAAGAAAAACAAGACGACGCCACGGCGGGTGGCGCCATGGAACGCAAGATCATCAACGACGCAGTGGCCTACATCCGTGGGCTCGCCAAACTATACGGACGTAACGCCGAGTGGGCGGAAAAGGCGGTGCGCGAAGGCGTCAGCCTGACCGCCGAGGATGCTCTCGATGAAGGTGTGATTGACCTCATCGCAAAGGATATAGACGACCTGTTGACGCAGTTGGATGGGCGCGAGGTTGTCATCGACGACAAGAAGGTCAAGCTGCAAACCACCGATTTGAAGATTGACATCCTGGAGCCTGACTGGCGTAACCGGCTGCTTGCCATCATCACCAATCCCAACGTCGCGTATATCCTCATGTTGCTGGGGATCTACGGCTTGTTCTTTGAACTGTCCAATCCGGGAAGTATCTTCCCGGGAGTCGTAGGAGGCATCTGTATCCTGTTGGCTTTGTATGCGTTTCATGTGCTGCCGGTGGATTACGCGGGCGTCGCTTTGATACTGCTCGGCATCGCACTCATGGTCGCCGAGCTGTTCGCGCCGAGTTTCGGGATTCTGGGGATCGGGGGCGCGGTCGCGTTCGTGATCGGCTCAATGATTCTCATCGATACCGAGATCGAGGCGTTTCGAATATCCATGCCGTTGATCATTTTTGTTGCGATCTTCACCACCTTGTTCGTGGTCGCCCTTGTTTCCCTGGCAATCAAACAACGCCACAAACCGGTGGTAAGCGGCAAGGAACAAATGATCGGCAGCGTGGGCGAGGCTACCGCCGGCTTCGACAATATCGGTCAAATCCGTGTCCACGGAGAATTATGGGAAGCACATAGCACGGGCCCCGTCGATCACGGACAGCAAGTGAAAGTAGTTGATATGCAAGGACTGATCCTGTTGGTGGAACCGCTAGCGAATGAGGAGTAAATGATGAGTATATATATTGTCGCGATTCTGGCCGCCCTTGTTGTTATCGTCTTCTTTGTCATCAAGGTTTTGCGAGAATACGAACGTGGCGTAATCTTTTTTCTGGGACGTTTTCAGAAGGTCAAGGGACCTGGGCTCATCATCGTCGTCCCTCCAATTCAGCAAATGGTGCGTATCGATTTGCGCACCCGGGTGTTGGACGTACCGACCCAGGACGTCATCTCGCGCGATAACGTCTCGGTCAAGGTCAATGCCGTGGTCTACTACCGGGTGGTCGATCCGGAGCGAGCGGTCATCCAGGTCGAACAATTTCACGTAGCCACCAGTCAACTGGCCCAGACCACCTTGCGGTCAGTACTGGGTCAACACGAACTGGACGAGATGTTGTCGGAACGGGAGAAGCTCAATTCGGATATTCAAGTGATTCTGGATAAACAAACCGACGCCTGGGGAATCAAGGTGGCTAATGTCGAGATCAAACACGTAGATCTCGATGAGAGCATGATCCGCGCCATCGCCAAGCAGGCGGAGGCGGAACGGATGCGGCGCGCAAAAATAATCAGCGCCGAAGGTGAACTGCAGGCGTCATACAAATTGACCGAAGCCGCGGGGGTGTTACGTCACGAACCGCACGCCATCACGCTGCGCTACTTACAGACCATGATCGATATGTCCCACGAGCAGAACCAGACGATCTTCTTTCCATTTCCCATCGAAATGCTGAGCATGATCAAGGGCATCGCTGACACAAGGAAAAGTGACTAATTAATTAGCGTCCGGAGTAGTTGGGGTCAGACCCCAATTAAACAAATTGGGTCTGACCCCCGTTCCCTATTGCCTCTCGTTTAATTCATGCCGTCGCCACGATCAATGGCACGTACATCTCCGCGTCACTGGTACCGCCGTGCACGCCGATTTGCCTATGGCGGGCTTCTCCCGGCAGCCAGTCCTTGATCACAAACCTCTGTTTCATGATCAGGGTATAGTCTCCAATCCGGTCACGAAGCCGTGGATGTGGGTCGCCGAACCCGAAGTATCCGTTATCAATCAGATCGCTGCTCGCCAGAAGTTCCACGCTCTCCCCTAAGTTCCCGGTCACGTATTGTTCAAACGCGTCACGCCGGCCGGGCCTAACATAACAATAGGCGACCCGCCGTTCGCCGCACAAGGGTAAGGCAAGGGTTTCCGCTAGATCAGGATGATCGTCCAATTCGATGTTGTCAGCATCGGGCACATCGATCATACCGTGATCGGCGGTCACCAACATCATGGTGCCGCTACCCCGGATGCTCTCGAGAAATTCACCACAGGCGGCATCGACCTCTTGGTAATGCGCCAAGGCCCGGGGGCTGTCGATGCCGTAACTATGTCCAACGTGATCTAGACCCGGCCAGTAACAGTAGATGAATTTACGCTTTGCACGAGACCGTATGATCGTCGCTGTCGCTGCGAACATTTGCGACAATGACGCATAGCTATGCACCTCGGCGCTGCCTTTGTGCGCTATATTGAAGTCCGAGTCTGCGATGTCCCGCGGTGTCACCATATAGGTGGGCACGCTCAAGCGGTTGCAAATCGGTATATGACCGAACAACCGCTGGGCGTCGATACCGCTGTGACTGAAATCCACGCCGCCGAATCGGGGCGATCCACGCAGTACCGTCATGACCGCGCCCAACTCGCGGAAATACATGAACCAACCGGTAACAGCATGTTGCTGCGGGGCATCTCCCGTCAAATACGTGGTGATCGCAGCTGCTGTGGTTGACGGGAACACTGAGGTCAATTTCCCTTCGAGATGCCGGCGCAGAACCCCGGCATCGCGCTGCATCAGAAATTCATAACCGAGCCCATCAAGCACCAACAGAAGCATATTTCTGTGCTCGCGCAAATCCAGAGCATCGAGGTGAGTAAGCGCCGGATATTGCGGCGCGACTCCATCAGCGGCCTGAATGATGGAACTCATTAGATTGACAATACTGCCATCACGGTAATCGGGGAGCGCCATAAGCTACGATTCTCCTCCTCCCGACACAGGGTTAACAGGCATCAGCATGCGCCCGGCACGTAGGACTTTTCAAGTCTTCCTATGAAGCCTAACAAATTCCCCATTAAACGAGTTTGAGTAGTTGGGGACAGATCCCGATTTAGTAAATTAAATTGGGATCTGCCCCGACTGGCACTTACTTAAGCCTGACAGAGGCCAAAAAGTGCTGAATTGAGGGAGAATTTCCTGGACCGTCGCCAGCATGGATGCTGGCGTCGAGCCTACATGGATGTATTGACGGCGCGTCCCGGGAATTGTCACTCGGTTCAGCGTGCCGTATTCCCTTACGTAAGTGCCATTCGGGTCTGTCTCCGATTATCGGTAATGGAACACCTGCGGTGACCACTTCCGATAGTGCGCTACCGCTCATGAATAATTGACACCGGGTTAACGCTTGTATTCATCATCCACCTGTAGTAACACATTTCAATATCCATGCCGACAAATGTCACCGCTGAATACAAGAAAGCCGAACAGGCTTTTCGTCAGGCCCAGGAACCGCGAGAACGCTTGGCGTGCCTCAAGGAGATGTTACGTACTATACCCAAGCACAAAGGAACCGAACATCTTCAAGCGGACATCAAGACCCGCATAAAGCAACTCACCGAGGAACTAACCGGGCCTAAGAAGGGGGCTGGCCGCAAAGGCCCAAGCTACACCGTGCGTCCAGAGGGTGCGGCACAGATCGCGCTGGTGGGTCCACCCAACGCCGGCAAATCGAGCTTGCACGCCAAATTGACCGGATCCCACACCGCGGTCGGGCCATATCCCTACTCCACCAAACTGCCGGTACCGGGCATGCTGGCATTTGAAGACATGCACTTTCAATTGGTCGATCTCCCACCGGTGTCGGACGAATTCATGGAACCTTGGATGGCCAACGCGTTACAGACCGCCGGTGCGACGCTACTGATCGTCGATATCAATGATCCGAACTGTATGGACCACGTCCAGGCTATCCGCCGGCGCCTCGCTGAAAAAAAGATAATCCTCGCGGAACAATGGCCCGGACTTAATGGCGGCGATGTGGTTCCTGATCGGCCGGAGACCGATGATGAATTGGCGGATCCGTTCCAAGTGATCTTACCAACGCTACTGGTCGCCAATAAGTGCGATCTCAATCCCGATCCAGACGAAGTGAAGGTGTTGGAGGAACTACTGGAAGTGCGCTTCCCTGCCATAGCCACCTCCATTGAGACCGGCGCCGGCCTCGAACGGATTGGCCCGGCGCTGTTCAAGGGACTGCAAATCGTGCGCGTTTACACCAAGGCTCCGGGCAAAGAGCCCGACGTCGGCCGGCCGTTTACCGTTTATCGCGGCGACACCGTGCGCGACGTGGCCCGTTTGGTACACAAAGAAATGGCGGAAAAGTTCAAATTTGCCCGCATATGGGGCAGCGGGCAATTTGACGGGCAGCAAGTAGGTTCCGATCACATTGTCGACGATCGTGACGTGATTGAGTTACATACGAAATAACTCAAGTACGAAGCGCGAAATCCGTGATGTTCGCGTCTCAACCCGTACATTACGATTGCGCGAAAGCGCTCCGGCTCGGTGCGGGACACCGCCACACACGCGACACTCAACCCACAGCCACGTCCATGTATGTCACTCCGGCGCGGTGTCCAATTCCCGATCCCTTCACCATCATCCGGGATCCCAGGGGCAATCCACGGGTTAACTACGCGGTCCCAGTGTTGATATCGTGAGGCGAGTGATAATACTCACTCTCTTTGACCAGTTCCTGCGTATAACCAATAAGCTCGGCGAGCCGCTTTTCCGCGGTATTGATCGGTTCGCAATCCTCACATCTCGGATCACCGCAGGGTTGCCGCGTGTAGAGCCAGTACTGTACGGCCCCGGCGAGCAATCCATCGGCGATATCCCATACGTCAGCCTCCTGGTCACTGTCCGCTAAACGGTTGGCAAGATCAATGGCTTCGCGAGCGGCATTGTCATAACTTTCTGACTCGTCGTATTCTTGAAACATGGGCGGCGCTCACTCTGATGGATGGATGCGGTTAGGACTCTTTCAGAAACATCGACGTTACCCGCGGCCGGGGCGTCCCGAATCTTTCCCGCTTAGTGTACAACGAGTGTGCTGCAAGTGATAGAACATCGTATCGAGGTCCGCGGAGAGACGGCGCCCGGCACTATACGAACTGCACCTGCGTGTGCTTGACGGTGTCCTTTAAGTTGCGCGATACCGGACAGTTTTTCATTCGTTCAACAATACAGGCAACGTCATCGGTAGCGACGGTTCCAGAGCGTAAAGCTACATCGAAGCTTGTGTGAATTTCATGAACAAACCAGTCTTCCGATGTGGTCAACTTGCACCTCCCGGTCACCCTATCGATCGCCAGACCAAACTCAGTTGCATTGCTGTGGAGATACATGTGCTGACAGATGAACACTGAATAAACGAAAATCAAGAACCCGCGGGTCTTGAGGGTCAAGTCGAGCGTCTCCCACACACCGTCAGCGAGCACCTCTACATCCAGCTTTATCAGCGTGTTCTCATGGGTTTCATGAATACTGGATAAACGCAGCTCAAAGGTCCGTTGTGTCATGGCTGCACCTTTTCGGAATAAACACTTAGGGTCACAGTCCCAAATCCGATCCCAAAACTTACCGTCCGCGCTTCTCAGTCTATGGGCTGGGTGATCGTGAAAGCGCCGCGAATATCTCCCACCGCATATCCACGGGCCTGGTCCGTTGGATACAGCTGTTTCAACTTCGCGTCGACCGCCGGGGCTACCGAATCACCGCCATGGCAATTGAGGCACACCGCTTGCGTGGGAATCGCCTTCATCCATCGAAACACCTTGGTACCACCCTGCTCCACCACCTCGTGATGCTCCATGGTCTGCGGCGCCTCTCCTGCTTTTTGGCGCGCATCGAATTCGTTTAGCACGGAACGTTCCCAGGAATCCGGTGCATTGGCGGGATTCCGGGTCTTCAAGCTGGTACGGGCTACGCGCCAACCTTTGGCATCTGAGTGCTGCTGGGTGATCACCATCGCCTTGGTGTGACACACATCCAGCGCATTGACCGGCCCACCGGCCTTCATTGCCGCTTGCAGTTCGCCCTTTAGTGATTGCATGAATTGCTTGGCAGTCTGACGACTCATCTTTACGCGGTCGTCGATAGAAGTCTCGCCGGCGGCAAATGTGATACTCATTACCGCAAGCAATAAACCGGACGTGAACACTTGGAATGAAGGTTTCATTATAATCTCCGAAGGTTTTGCTAGTTAAATGCGGCGCCGGGCCTGGTTCCGAAGTGTTTCAGGATTTTCGCGAGCGGACAAAATCCCGTAAACGCGGCCTGGAAAAGATTGACACCGACAAAGACAGTCACCCACAGCCAATAGGGGTGATGATAGTGCGCCAAAGCGACGCTGAGTAAAATCACTGTGCCGGAAAACGCGAGCACGATGCGGTCGATAGACATGATGAGGATTCCTTCTGATTAGTATTATATTATATTCTAATATTCTATCCATCCCCGGTCAACACCCCCTTAGCTATCATCGACCCAACGAATCCGTCACTGCGCAACGATACCGGCTGATCAGTAATGGCCCCGAGCAGTAGAAAACCAGGTACCAACCGGTTATGTGCCGCTGCCGGCCAGGGAGGGCGCCAGCATGGCCCCTGCAAGCAGCACGATGGTCGATCGCCAACCCGTTCACGCCAAAACTACTGCAAGATCAAATCGACCTGTTCTGTCCAACGCGGAATCCATCGATGCTGAGTCACCGTCTTCCGCGCATGAGCGCAGACTTGTTATGCAACCGCACCGAGCGCTATTGAACGCTTCCAAACGAGGGATCATTACTGCCGGGTGGTGGATGAAGTCCCGCAATCCTACAGCCTTGGGCGACCGGTCCGCCGGGAAGCAGCCGGTAGAGAAATTTTATGCCGCCTTTCTGGTAGAATTTTTCATCCATCGCATCGTGCAACTCGCGCACGTTGACGTGGTGCTCGTTCTTCGCGAAATATTCCTGTAGCGCCCGCACCGCCTCCCACAGATCATCGCTTGGCGTTAGGCCATCTTCGCCCGCCCTGAGCATCGCGGCATCGAGGGTCCAGCCATCGGGGGCGTGTGGAAATTCCGGATTCCGGCCCGCGTCATCCCCGGGGTGCAAGATGTCATCCATTGATTCCGTCATGTGTGTCTCCTCTGTAAGGTGCCAGTCGTTTGAACCGGATAGCCGTTGCAGGATGCTGAATGCAACGTTTGTTTAGAAACGGCTGCCGGCCGCCGTCCCGGCGACGGTCCCGTGAATTCTATCTCGATTCAGCGCTAACCGTATTTGGTGAATGGTCGTTCTAAAACGCAGTCCAGGCATGTTGTGAATTGCGCTATCTGCGAATTACAATTCAATTGGACGTGATTCGTCAAACGGTTTGTTCAACTGCCGCGCACGCTGAGTATGATTGCTCGCTTAGCGATGTTAGGGTAAGCGCTGTCAATCGTTCCATCACGAACATGGGATCCGAAAACTATGAATGACCACTACTCGGACGACGTCAATATCAGCCAGTCCGTCGCCATCCTGGTGGACGGCAACAACATTGAACGCAGCATCCACGAAGAGACCGGCGATTCCAATACCATGCTCAATTTCGACAAACTGGTACCCAAGTTGCTAGACAACCGGGGACTAAATCGACTGGTGTATTTCCGCGAAGGTAAACAAATTTCATCGAAACTCCGTGAACGCCTGCACTTCCATTACCACGGGTCGGTGCGGCCTTGTCACAAAAGCGCCGACATCCCGTTGACCATCAAAGCGATGCAACTCGCGAGCAAGGTCGATACGATCATCATTATGTCCGGCGATTCAGACTTTATCGAGCTGGTCAGGCACTTGAAATCTGAGGGTGTGCGGGTGGAAATTGCCGCCGTGCTTAGGACGACATCAAATCTTCTGATTGACGACGCTGACTATTTTCATGAGCTAAAAGAAGAATACTGGTTCACCCTCTCTGCTAGAAAGACTGCGCGCTCATCCCCAAAGCAGCGGAAAGTACAACGATAGACGCAAGCGGCATACTGCGGCAATGTGCGGTTTCGGGTTCGTCGAGTGCATACCATGACCAAACGCGGGGCGCCTTGGTGCAATATTCGGATTATTGGGTAAGTTCAGTGGTCCGCGACCTAGATCGGGCGGGGCAGTCCCTGCCCCACTCGTTGTGTGAATACGCACACCCTGACTGTGTCCGGCACTGGAAACGGCCATATTGGATTATTCGCGATATCAGAACAGAATAGGGGCGGGACGCCTCGGTAGGATATAGCGGCTGAATGTTGGAAATCAAACACGTTGTGTCAAAGCGGGAGTGGAATGATTTCATATCCCTGCCCTGGTCGATCTATAAAGACTATCCGCATTGGGTGCCGCCACTACGCCTGGCGGTACGGGACCTGCTGAACACCAACAAGAATCCGTTCTTCCGTCACGCACAAATGCTACCGCTATTGGCCTTGCGCGACGGCCAGCTGATCGGTCGAGTAACAGGGATCATTGACCAGGCACACAACGATTATCATGAGGAACAAACGGCGTTTTTCGGATTTTTCGAGTGCATCAACGAACAGCAGGCGTGCAACGCGCTGTTGGAAACGGTCTCTCGTTGGGCTCGGGACCAGGGCATGAAGCGCTTGCTCGGACCCGTGAGCCCAAGCACCAATCACGAGTGTGGGCTGTTGATCGAAGGATTCGACAAAGACCCCCGCGTCATGATGCCGTACAATCCACCTTATTATGTTGACCTCATTACCGGTCATGGATTCAAGACAGCCAAAGACCTATCGGCATGGGACGTTGATTCCACGAAACACTTCACCAATCGTTTGATCAAAATAGCGGAACGACAAAAGCGGCGTTCGCAAATTACCGTTCGCGATGTCGATATGCGGAAATTCGACCGGGAAGTCGACACGATTCTTGAAATCTACAATCACGCCTGGGAGAAAAATTGGGGCTTTGTGCCCATGGATGAGATCGAGTTCCGCCATATGGCCAACGACATGAAACTAATCCTGGATCCCAGGCTCTGCATGATCATTGAGGTGGCGGGAAAGCCGGCCGCATTTGGGCTCACGTTGCCCAACATCAATCAGGTCCTGAAGAAAATTCCAAGCGGATCCTTGTTCCCATCCGGTATTTTTAAATTGTTATGGTATTTCTTCGGCCCCGGGCGCAAATCGACCGTCACCGAGTCACGACAATTGGCCGTGGGAATCAAGAAAGAATACCGATCGCTGGCGCTCGGGGCACTGTTGTACGCCGAGTATATTCACCGTTCTCCCGCCCTGGGCATGCCCGTCGGCGAGGCCTCGTGGATACTCGAGGACAATCGTGAAATGCTCCAAAGCCTGGAGGCAATGAATGCCGAACTAACCCGGCGATACCGGCTGTACCAAAAAGCGCTGTAAAAGATCCCGGCGATACACCGCCATCATCGCGAGAGACAGAACCATGCGTTCCAAGGGGGCTGGGACCCGTCAGCAAGCAGTATTCGATACGGATTCCATTTTAGCCAGCCAAGCAGCCACACTCATTGTGCCCGCTGTGTGTTTTGCAGCAACTCCCGTGCGATGCGCGCTGGCACACCCAGATTGGAACCGCCAAATTGCGTGATGATTGCGGCAGTAATTGCTACCACCGAGCCTTCCATGTTCAGCACCGGTCCGCCGCTGCCACCTACCGTGGTCTCGGCGTCATAGGCCACAACATCCTCGGAAACCTGGCTGACGATCCCCCTGGTAGCCAGCGGTTTGATGTAATCAGCCGCCGACAAACGCCGGGCGATGGTCCACAGGTCGGTGTCACCGTCCGGAGTGATGGCTTCGATGAACTCGGCGCTCGCTCGCACGATCAATCCCTTGGTGCCCAGAGGATAACCGAGCACCAGCACCTCGTCGCCCGGCCGGGGCTGCGCGGCCTCCAAACGCAGGACCTTCACCTTGGGCATCGATCCGACGATCCGCATCAACGCAAGATCTGCTCGCGTGCTGACATTCAGCACGCGCAGCTCGAGCGGCGCTTCGACGCCCGGGAAATATGCCAATAAGCGCGAGATCACCGGCGTCAGTCCACGCGCGGTTAGCGCTTCCACCTGTGGATCGTCCTGCCACGGTACGGCAACATGCTTATTGGTCAACAGCAAACCCTCTTGGGATACGACGAACGCGGTGCCGGAGAACATCAGGTGTAACTCCTGTCCGGCCTGTTCCAATGTAAACACAACGATCCCGTCTTCCCCTTCAATATAACGTAACGGTCGTTGGGTGGTGGGATCGACAAACCCGAAGGATCCTTGGATAAAAACCACGGAGGGGCTCACGCTGGAGATGAGGCGGGCCACCAAATCGGAGCGTGCCTCCAGTGATTCGATGCGATCCACGGTGGCGGCCAGCCGCGCTTCCATGCGCGATTGCAGCGTCAACAGGTCTTCGCGAGTCATTGCCTCGGCACCGGTGCGTTCGAGCAATTCGGCTATGCCCTCGATGCGTGTGCCCTCGACAGCTACCCGCTTTTGTAAACGGATGTTCTGGGTGACCAATGCCACCACGCTCACGACCAACGCGGTGAGCAGCACCAATACCCAAAGCCGGAACCAAAAAGATGTCTGAGTCGCCAGGTCCTTGGTGATGTTGCTCACGAATCGGGCCATCCTGCCCAATCGCGACTGTCCATCCACCCGTGCCCCGTCGCGGGAGTCAGCGAACGCCTCAGCCAAGGTCTTCGTCGGTGTTATCCCCGGCAGGTGCGTGCGGAAGCGAATCATCGGACCGCCCTGTCCAATCTCCAATAAATCTCCGGAATTCAAAGTCTGGCTCTCATCGACTAAGCGGCCATTTACCCAGATGCGGCACCCGGCGGCGACTTCAATCTCATAGCTGTCACCGGCGCGATGCATGGTGGCGTGAACATCGCGCTCCGGCTCCCCGTCGGGTGGGATGAAGCTCACATCCCCATTGGCGCCACGAACGACGTGAATGGTCTTTTCGCCCAGATGCACCATATGCCCCCGTCGGCGACCGGAGAGTATAACCATTACCGCAAGCCGGTTCGGAGGCAAGGTATCGTGCGAGTAAACAGGCAACGTGGCTTAGAGCACCGCTGATGCGGCGGTTTTGTCTATATTGGATTGATCCAGTATCCAGAAAAAATTGGGGGCTGAATTCAATTCATATCCCAAGGTCTTTGGCTACACACGGTCTTCGGCGATAATCGTGCACACGACTTTTCGATCATCACGCGGTCCATCGAACTCGCACAAAAAGATATTCTGCCACGTCGATAATCCCAATTTCCCGTCCATCAACGGAATTGTCTCCGAGGGTCCAACTAATCCCGCCTTGAGGTGGGCGTCGCCATTGCCGTCCTGCGCATCATGCAACCACACCCCTCGTGGAATGACCTGGCGCAGAAAGTTGACCACATCCGTCTGCACGCTTTCATCCCAGTTTTCCTGGATCATGATCGCCGCGGTCGCCCCTTGCACATACAATGATACCAGACCGTTCTGAATGCGGCTGCGCTCGACGATTTTACGCACCGACGCGGTTATATCAACGAGCATTTCACGACTGGCGGTCTCGGCAGTGATAATCTCACGCATGTTGTTTCGCCCTCATCATGGTATCTGGAAGTAAATGGAAGCTGATTTGAGTTCAGACCAGATGTTCACAACGGGAATCTTGATTAGAAGTATCGTCACCGGGCTTCCGTATCTTCGTTCTGTTTTACCTCGTCCCATAGCCGATCCAGCGCTTGGAGATCCATATCTTCGAAGCGGCGACCTTTCATTGTCAGCGACGCTTCCATTGCCCGAAAACGGCGTTCGAACTTTTCGTTCGCCGAGCGCAGTGACTGCTCTGCGGTCACACCGGCATGGCGCGCCAAATTGACACAAGAAAACAACAAGTCACCAAGTTCCTGACAGACCCCGGCAGACTCACGACGGTCCTTTAATTCCGCCTCCAACTCACTGATCTCTTCCTTGCACTTTGCGATGACACCACCGATATCCGACCAGTCGAATCCAACACGCGCAGCCCGATGCTGTAACTTCTCAGCCCGCATCAACGCCGGCAAGGCTCGCGCCACACCAGCCAATACACTCGCATCGTGCTCAGCTTTGTCCTCCCGCTCGCGTTGTTTGTGGTAATCCCATGCACTTCGCAGCTCGCGATCAGTTGTGTATTCGGCATCGCCGAAGACGTGTGGATGACGGCGCAGCATTTTCTCGCAGATCGAATTGACGATTTCAGCAAAGGAAAATATCTGCAGCTCCTGGGCCATCTGGGCGTAGAACACGACCTGAAACAATAGATCACCAAGTTCATCACGCAGGTCCTGTATGTCACCACGGTCAATAGCATCGGCGACCTCGTAGGCCTCCTCGATGGTGTACGGTGCGATAGTCGAGAAAGTCTGCTTGCGATCCCAAGGGCAACCATGCTCCGGATCCCGCAACCGCCTCATGATTGTCAACAGATCGTCAATGGAGTGAGCCATAGTCGTTCAGTCGGTATTCCGGGACTTAGACATTATTAGCTCTATCAGGATAGATCAACCGTATTATTCGGAGCCACAAATTGAAAACACGAGCTCGGCGTGTTATCGGTCCGCAGCCGCCATTATGAGCACGGCTCACAAAGGATTTGCCGGATTAGCGCAAGAAGACAACGCGAGTTGCCGTGCGGACCGCTCCCGTCATACAATGAGCGTCCCGCAATGGTACATGAGCATGTGTATCAAGATCTTTGTTCCATACTGGCTGACTATATTGTTCTTAGTGACCGGTAGTGCGGTCCAAGCCGACATTTTCAAATGGACAGACGCTTCCGGACAAATCCATTACGGCGATGAATCGCCTACCGAAACCACAGGCGTCGAGATCATAGATACTTTTGAATGCAGCACTCAAGGGTGTTTGGAAGAACAGGAACGCCGATGGCAGGATACGATGGAAGCGAACGCGCGCATACAGGATTGGCTGGAGCAGCGTGCAGTGCAACGAGGACGCGCACGGGAACCATGGAATCCGGCCACAGTGTATGTCCACACGCAGCTCCCGCCACGGTGGGCTTTTATTCACTACCCGGGCGCGGTACCCGGGACGCGCGTGTCGCCACATCGCCCCCATCCGCGGCCGTCAAGCCGGCGTGGCCAGGTCCACAGGGTCCGAGGCGCTAGCCACGCCTCCTCTCACCGCTACCGTGCTCGACCCCGGATAGGCACACCTGGGACGGCCGTTAATAGATAGTCGTTGCGATTTTTTCCAGGTGCGGAGAGATCCCAATGCATGTGTTTCCAGCCAAGGTGCCGGGTACAATTTCCTAGATCTTCGGCAAATGTTGACGAGCTAAACGCGACGTATTCATGCAAACTGTGCCATTCGGAAATACCGGTCTGAACGTTTCACGACTGCGTTAGGACAAATGAGCAACGGTGCAGATGATCATCTTTCCATAAGGCGGGCAAATTGGGACCAATAGAGCGCTTGAGAGAGCAACAGCGACAACGCCTGCAGGCATGGCTGGATCCGGTCGTGAATTGGCTTGCGGCGACAGCGGTTCACCCTAACCTGCTCACCGCTGGCAATGTCGTTTTCTCCGTGCTTGCCGCATGGCTGATAATCGGCGATCAACTTACGTGGGCCGGCATTGTGTTTCTGTTTGGCAGCACCTTGGACATGCTGGACGGTATGCTGGCCAGATCGAAGAGCCAGGCTACGCCGTTTGGCGGATTTTTGGACTCCACGCTGGACCGAGTCTGTGAAGGTGCAATCTTTGCCGCCATCGCCTGGTGGTTGGCAACCCAGGGCAATTCTTGGGCGGTAGCCGCATTAGTCCTGGCAATGCTCGGTAGTATGCTCACCAGCTACACCCGCGCGCGCGCGGAGGCGCTTGGCCTGCAGTGCAGTGGAGGTTGGGTAACGCGGGCGGAACGCGTCATCCTGCTCTGCCTGGGCCTGATTACCCATGAGCTGGTATTCATGGCTTTTGTGCTGGCGGTTCTCACCCTGTGGACCGCTGGACAACGCATCCACAACGTCTACAGACATCTGCCTTCAGAATCTGAAGAGCACGAACCGACTTAGCTCCGATACCACCGCGTGAAAATCGGCAGCCGCCACGGTTTCCGGCCACCGATAAAGGTCTTGCATTGGTGCGCGTATTGTCGAACCATAACCGTAGCCCCGCGTCCCACGGGGCTATCACACCGTTCGTCGGCGCACACGAAACTATCCAGAGTTGCGACGACCTAAATACGGTTAAGAATCTACGCAAACGAAGGAGCTGTACCGACGGGAAAACTGCGCGGCGCGGTTGTTTGGCGCCGACATGAGCGGTGGTCATAAGTAATGCCGGGATCGACTTCGTGCGCAACCGCGCCCCCGCAAACTGAAACTCGCCTGGGAGGAGGAACGAATTATGCGCGTTAACCAACCCTACTATTCTTCTGCGTTCGGCACCATCACTGCAATCACTCTGGCCTCCGCATTGAGCGCCATGACACTCCTTAAACCGTCGATCGCGCATGCCGATGAGACCTGCATGTCGCCGTACATGGCCAAGATCGTCGGTCAAGAGGACTATGTCTACGTATGGACATTGGGCACCATGGGTATTGGAGATGAACAAGACAAACTGGTCACCATCGACGTCAATCCAAATTCGACAAACTACGGAAAGGTGATCCATACCCTGTCCGTGGGCGGCCGTAATGAAGCCCATCACTCCGGGTTTACCGATGACCGGCGTTACCTGTGGGCAGCAGGGCTCGATACCAGCAAGATCTTCATCTTCGACGTCCACACCAACCCGGCCAAACCGAAACTCCATAAAGTCGTTACCGATTTCGTTGCCAAGTCCGCCGGTGTTGTTGGACCACACACTACCTACGCGCTTCCCGGACGCATGATGGTGACCGGATTATCCAACAACAAGGATCATGGCGGACGCACGGCACTCGTGGAATACACCAATGAAGGTGAGTATGTGGCAACGCATTGGATGCCGACCGATGAAAATCCGCAAGGTGCGCTTAAATCGGGCCAGTTCGCGGATGGGTATGGTTACGACGTGCGTGTACTTCCGCGCCGAAACGTGATGATTACCTCCTCATTTACCGGATGGAACAACTATATGATGGATCTTGGGAAACTGATGGGGGATCAAGAAGCGATGAAACGCTTCGGCAATACGGTGGTGGTTTGGGACTTGCACGCCCGCAAGCCAAAAAAGATCTTGGATGTGCCGGGCGCACCGCTCGAGATCCGCTGCGCCTGGGGGTCGTTCCACAATTATTGTTTCACCACCACCGCACTCACCTCCAAGATCTGGCTGATCTACGAAGACGATAATCAACAATGGCAGGCGATGGAGGTCGCTGATATCGGCGATCCGAAGCAGCTCCCGCTGCCGGTGGACATTTCGATCTCCGCGGACGACAAGACCTTGTGGGTGGATACCTGGAACGACGGCAAAACCCGCCTGTTCGACATCTCCGATCCGTTCGCGCCCAAGCAGGTTTACGAGGAAAAGATCGGTGGACAAATCAACATGCTGTCCCAAAGCTGGGATGGTAAGCGTGTTTACTTTACCTCGTCATTGCTCGCGAATTGGGACAAGAAACAAGGCCAAGACCTGCAGTTTTTCAAGGCCTATAAGTGGGATGGAAAAAAACTGAAGCCTGAATTCAGCGTGGACTTTACCGCGGAGAAGCTCGGGCGCCCTCATCAGATGCGTTTTGGCTCTCATGCGCTGTACGGTCAGGTGCATCCCGATTTGGGTATAGGTGTCGCACAGCACACGCGTTAGGACAGCAAGCTGTGACGTGATACATCGTTAGTCTTGAAGTTGGCCGCGTCATGAACATGCCAACGCTGTGGTTGTTCGCGCTGACGATCGCGTTGGTGAGTTCGCTGGCCGAGGCACACGGTGGGGACCAGCGCGACCAACCACAAAGCGAGCCGCAGGTCGAGGCTCCGGGCGGCGCGCTGCTCGACTTCACTCCTCCGTCCCCCGGCACCTATTCACTACCGATTCTAAAACCCGCCTACGACGGCAGCGTACTCACCGACAACGGGTCAACAACCCGTTTGCATGACGTGTTCGGCAACCGGATCGTCCTCCTGAGCCTTATCTATACATCCTGCAGCGATGCCCGTGGCTGTCCACTGGCCCTGGCTGTGTTACAACAGGTACAACGGCGATTGAACGCCCAGCCGGCGATGGGCGGTCGGGTGCGGCTTGTCAGCTTGAGTTTTGACCCGCTACGTGATAATCCGGCGGTGATGAGCCGCTATGGGGCCGGGTTCCGGGACATCGATCCCGACTGGCGGTTCCTCACCACCGCCTCGGAAACCAAGCTCGCCCCGATTCTGTCGCACTATGGTCAGTCGATCATTAAGGAACGAAATGCAAAAGGCGTTTTTTTGGGGACGTTTGCACATGTGCTCAGAGTATTCCTCATCGATTCCTCGCATCGCATCCGCAACATCTACAGCGCCGGCTTCCTCCATGCGGACACGCTCGTCAACGATATCAAAACCCTGGCCATGGAGGAGTCCGGAACCACCGCACCACTGACAAGCGTCCAAGGCGCAGGAGACGACAAGACAGGCTACGAATCTTCGACCTATCAAACCCGCACCCGCAGCCTGCAGAATCGCAAGGGGCAATTTGCGGATCTCGACACACTGGTGAAACGTCGTCCGCTGGGTCTGCCGGCAATCCTCGTACCCGCCGGCAACATCTTAACTGTGGAAAAAATCATACTCGGCCGTAAATTGTTTTTCGATCGCCGTTTATCATTCAACAACACGTTCTCATGCGCCATGTGCCACATTCCCGAGCAAGGCTTCACCAGTAATGAATTGGCGACCGCAGTGGGAGTGGAAGGCCGCACGGTAAGGCGAAACACGCCGACCCTGTACAACGTGGCTTACATGGACTCGCTGTTTCATGATGGCCGCGAGACCACCTTAGAGAATCAAATATGGGGCCCGCTGCTGGCCAAGAACGAGATGGCCAACCCGTCGATTGGATTTGTGATCGAGAAACTCAAGGAAATGCGGGATTATGATGGGTTGTTCGAAGGCGCGTTCAACGGCCGACCGCCGGACATCGAAACCATCGGCATGGCGATAGCGAGCTATGAGCGCGCGTTGGTCTCGGCAGCGTCGCCCTTCGACCGCTGGTATTACGGCAAGCAAGGCGCGGCGGTTAGTGACAGCGCAAAGCGCGGATTCCGGTTGTTTACCCGCAAGGCCCGCTGCAGCGGTTGTCATTTGATCGGGACGAATGATGCCCTATTTACCGATAATCGCTTGCATAACACCGGAGTCGGGTACGCTGCATCGATGCATAAGACGCCGCAAACGCACAAGCTAACCGTGGCCCCCGGCGTGATTATTGAGGTCGACGGCCATGTTGTCGCGGCGGCATCGGAAACCCCACCGAACGATCTAGGACGCTATGAAATCACCCAAGATCCGGCGGACCGCTGGAAATACAAGACACCCAGTTTACGCAACGTGTCGCTGACCGCCCCGTATATGCATAACGGCTCGATACCGACACTGCGTGCTGTGATGGAATTCTACAACCGGGGCGGCATACCCAACGAGGGACAGGATCCCTTGCTGGGAGAGTTGGGACTCAGCGACAATGACATCGACGACTTGGTGGCGTTCCTGAAGTCCCTCACCGGTGACAACGTGGATGTCCTGGTTTCCGACGCGTTCGCGACACCGATTGGCGACGTCCGGCATTAACCGCCGAATCCATGGGGGCTTTTGTTCACAAGGTCGCGTCGTCGATGGAACATCTCCTTGAACGCCTATCGCATTCGGACGACGTATGCGCGCTGGAGCGAGCTCGACGACCGATAACGTGGGAATGAATACCGAGCGATGATAGAAATAACCGTGAACGAGAAAACGCACTCGGTTTCGGTGGACCCAGACACCCCGCTACTATGGGTCGTGCGCGATGTCCTCGGACTCAAGGGCACCAAATTTGGATGCGGCGTGGGCATCTGCGGGATCTGCACGGTCTTGATCGACGGGGAATCCAACCGTTCCTGTATGGTGCCATTGGAAAAAGCACAGGGAAGAAAAGTCACCACTATTGAGGGCCTGGCGCAAAGCGGCCATCCACTCCTGACTGCGTGGATCGAGGAACAGGTACCGCAGTGCGGTTATTGTCAACCCGGCCAAATCTTGGCCGCGGCGGGATTGCTCAACCGGCACTCGAATCCGGCAGATACAGAGCTGGAAACCGCGATGTCAAAGGTGCTGTGTCGCTGCGGTACCTACCAAAGAATTCGCCGCGCAATTGCGCGTACCGTTGAACTCGTTAACGGGCAGGATCAGATGCCGCTCCCGGCCTCGCTACAGCCTCCACCCGATGCAGGCACGGCGCTCAATCCTTGGTTGCGGATTCATGGCGACAACACCGTGACGTTAACGATCAACTTCGCCGAAATGGGACAAGGCGTGAGTACCGCCCTCGCCATGCTTATCAGTGAAGAGTTGGAGGCCGATTGGAGACAGGTTCGCATAAGCTTCGCGCCAGCGGCAAAGGTGTATGTCAATCCTCGGTTTGGCGTACAGGTGACCGGCGGCTCCACCGCGGTATCCAGTCAGTGGAATCCACTTCGCCACGCCGGCGCCAGCGCGCGAATGACGTTGCTCAGAGCCGCCGCGCAACGATGGCGCGTGCGTGTGGGTGACTGCCGTGCCGAAGCATGCACGGTCATCCATGAACGCAGTGGACGGCGCGCGCAGTACGCGGCGTTAGCTGATCAGGCGTCCAAACTGCCTGCTCCGAAGCGCGCAAGCTACAAACCCAGGGATCAGTGGCGGCTGCTGGGCCGGCCCGCTGCCAGATTGGATGTACTCGACATGGTGCGGGGGACGACAATGTATGGGTTTGATCTTCGACAAACCAACATGCTCGTCGCCAGTGTGCAGAGATCCCCGGTGTTGGGAAGCCGCGTGCAAAGCGTGGTGGCTGACGACACCCTGGCGATTCCCGGGGTGCGCGCGGTGCATGTCATCGATAGCGGCGTGGCGGTGCTGGCGGACGATGCCTATACCGCTATGCGCGGCCGCCAGGCACTGCAGGTCGAATGGTCCGAGGGCCTGTCCACGCTCGACACCGGAACGCATTATCGGCGGTTGCAACAATCTACGGAACAACCCGGCAGACTGATTCATCGTCGCGGAAGCGTAAAACGAGCGCTGGAGGAGGCGCACATCCGTGTTAGCGCAGGGTACGGAACCGTATATCTCGCGCACGCGACCTTGGAGCCGATGAACTGTATCGCACATCTGCATGACCAACAGTGCGACGTGTGGGTGGGCACGCAAAACCAAAGCGCTGTACAAAAGACCGCAGCCGGACTGACCGGCCTGCCCAGGCGAATGATCAATGTCCACAGCCAATTCTGTGGCGGCGGGTTCGGCCGCCGGCTGGAAACCGATATGGTGGCCGATGCCGTACAACTGGCGCAAAATGTGCGGCAACCGGTACAGGTCATATGGACGCGAGAGGACGATTTGCAACACGATGTCTACCGGCCTGCTCATTACGTCGCGCTGATCGCGGCGTTGGATGTCGATGGACGACCCACCGCCTGGCGGCTGCGCGCCGCCGGACCGGGTCTGGCATTGGAGATGATCTCAGTGCCCTACATGATCCCCAACTTTCGCGAGGAGCACCGGATCATCGAGAACGAAGTACCGATCGGCAACTGGCGTTCGGTGGGTGCCGGACAGAATGCGTTCCCCATCGAATGCTTTATCGATGAATTGGCGCACGCCGCGGGGCAAGACGCTTACGCTTACCGCCACCGACTGTTGGCGCACGCACCCCGCTATCAAGCAGTCCTGGAACTTGCTGCCGAAAACGCCGGCTGGGGCCGCGAGCTGCCGGCTAACTATGGCCGCGGCGTCGCGCTCTATCGCTCATTTGGAACGATCGTCGCGCAGGTCGCCGAAGTCGAAATCGCGGACGCTGAGATTGTCGTGCGTCGGGTGGTATGCGCGGTCGACTGCGGCATCACGGTGAATCCCGACACCGTGTGTGCGCAAATGGAGGGCGGGATCGCGTTTGGTCTGTCCGCCGCTTTACACGAAGAGATCAACATTGTAGCGGGAAGGGTATTGCAGGCGAACCTCGAGGATTATCCTATTCTGACGCTGAAAGAGATGCCGGCGGTCGAGGTGCACATCGTGGACAGCACCGAAGCGCCAGGCGGGGTCGGTGAATCCGGTGTACCGCCGGTAGCGCCGGCCGTCGCCAATGCGGTTTACGCGGCCACCGGCCAGCGCCTGCGCACGCTGCCGTTACGGTTGGGCTGAGCGCAACATTGGGGTCTACGACCCCGCCCGTTCGCAGATAGTCAGGGATGTCGGAGAATGACACTAAATAGATGCGTGAGTGACATGTTGTCAAGATCTTCGCGGCACCATGCCGCTCCCACGGGAAGCGCGTTTGCGCTCGTATTCCTTTAAGTGCCGTTTGCGTACACGGATGTGCGCTGGGGTGATCTCCAATAATTCATCCCGGTCGATGAATTCCAGTCCCTGCTCAAGCCCCATGCGCAGCGGTGGATTCAGTAACACATTGTCGTCTTTGGCCGCCGCACGAACATTAGTGAGTTGTTTTGCCTTCATGGGATTTACCGTCAGATCGTTATTACGACTGTGAATGCCGATGACCTGACCTTCGTACACCTCCTCTCCGGCACCGATCAACAGACGGCCGCGCGCTTGAAGATTAAACAACGCGTACGCCAGCGTCTTACCGGTCGCGTTGGAAATTAGTGCGCCGTTGCGGCGCTCCGCGAGCTCCTCCGGCAGCGCGGGGCGGTAACAATCAAACACGTGATACAGCGTTCCGCTGCCGGAGGTCAGGGTCAAAAAATCCGACTGGAAACCAATGAGTCCCCTGGCCGGTATCAGATAATCCAGCCGCACCCGACCACGGCCGTCCGGCCGCAATTCCGTGACTTCGCCCCGGCGCTGACCTATGGCTTCCATGGTCGTGCCCTGGTGTTGTTCCTCGACCTCTACCGTCAGTTGCTCCCAGGGTTCTTCGCGTACCCCTTCGCGTTCCCGGTAGATAACCTCCGGGCGCGACACCGCAACTTCGTAGCCCTCGCGGCGCATGTTCTCCAACAGGATAGCAAGATGCAATTCACCACGCCCGGCTACGACGAACTTCTCGGGATCATCGGTTGCGCTCACGCGAAGTGCGACATTGTGAACCGCCTCCCGCTGTAACCGTTCGTCGAGCTGTCGAGAGGTCAGGTACTTACCATCCCGGCCGCAATACGGGGAATTGTTGACTTGGAAGGTCATGCTAATAGTCGGCTCGTCCACGCGCAGCATCTCTAAGCGATCAGGATGTTCTGGATCGCACAAGGTATCGGAAATGCCCACGTCTTCGATACCGGTCACCGCGATGATGTCACCGGCCTGCGCGCGCTCGACCTCCACACGGTTCAAGCCCATAAACACGAATATCTGCAGAATGCGTCCGGGGCGGTCGCGCCCGTCGCGATCAAGAATGACCACCGACGCGTTGCGTTGGACGGTGCCTCGCTTGATACGGCCGATACCAATCGCGCCGACGTAAGTGGAAAAGTCCAAAGACGAGATCTGCATTTGAAATGGTCCCTCGACATCAACTTCCGGCGGCGGCGTGTAGGTAACAATGGTGTCGAAAAGCGGCGTGAGATCGACCCCCGGCTGGGCAATATCCAGGGTTGCCGTTCCCTGGAGTGCCGAGGTATAAACGACTGGAAAATCCAGCTGCTCGTCAGTAGCGCCCAAACGATCGAAGAGTTCGAATGTCTGATCCAAAACCCAATGCGCACGTGCACCATCGCGATCGATTTTATTGATCACCACAATCGGGATCAGACCGTGTGCAAACGCTTTCTGGGTGACGAAGCGTGTTTGAGGCATCGGGCCCTCCACGGCATCTACCAACAACAGTACCGAGTCCACCATCGACAGTATACGCTCGACTTCGCCACCGAAATCCGCATGACCCGGGGTATCCACGATATTGATCCGGTAATCTTGCCAAGCAATGGCGGTATTCTTAGAAAGAATTGTGATGCCTCGTTCTTTCTCGAGATCATTAGAATCGAGCACTCGCTCTATGGCGACGCCACGGGTCTTCAAGGTGCCCGACTGCTGCAACAACTTATCAACCAGGGTGGTCTTACCGTGATCGACGTGGGCAATAATGGCGATATTGCGAATGCGGTTGATGGAAAGGCCGGTCATGGGTATCAAATATCCGCAACACACCCGCGCCGAATAAAAGCGGTGCGTGGCGCGACGAACAGGATTTTGAAGTTCGCTTCTGGTATCTCGTCTCTATGGCGTGATGACCGCGCAGGGGTTGGCGGCGATTCCCGGGCGGGCCACCTCCCCGGCACCGATTCGGGGGCATGATCCGAGCCGCGGTGCCGGGGCAGAAGCGAAAACGTTCGTCAGTCCAGGCGGGTTTTCCACCGCCCGCCCCGTTTCGATTGATTGGCATGTTTCAGAATCATCATGTCGTAGGAGGCGCGTTGATCCTCCGTTAGGACCGTGCGGACCGCCGCAATGTGACCGTAGCGCTGTTGCATGACCTCTTTTTTCAGTGCGAGCAGTTCGTCGATGTGTTGCTGGATCGCCGCGGTGTCGGGCTCGTGCGCTGTAGCGAGCACTGCCAGATCAGCCTTGATCCAACTCATCTTCGCCCGAAGCGGCGTATCAGCCTTGGCATGGTTGACGCGCAGTTGATCCACCTGTGCTCGTTGTTCTGGACTAAGCGTTTGTTTCCAATGCCGCGCAAACAACTCCTTGCCCATAGATCGGCCGTGCTCCCCGTGGTGCCCCGCACGTCCGTCACGACCATGGTGCATTGCGTGTTGTTCGCCATGCCTGCCGCCAGCACCATGGTGCTCGCCTCCGGCCATATGGCGTTTATGATGGCGCGCGTCATGCTCTGTCTCACCAAATGCCGCACCGGCGGAGAAAATCCCCGCCGACGTCAGTAACAAAAACAGCGTCATGGCTAAAGAATGTTTCATTTCGATCAGCTCCTGTTATACACCTGAATGATAAAGTTTAAACTCAACGTCTGCAGAGATCACTCCACTCCTTGGCCGCATCCCTCGTCGTTTGAATATTTGCAAAAAATTGAATTCCATCCAGCGCGCTGTGCGCCCGAAAGACGATTAACCATCATTGCTTACAAGAAGTTATCCGGCGTCAACTCCCCGTGGACGATGGGACACGTTCGCGTTTACCGGAAAAAATATCGAGGTGATTGCAGGCCCACGGATTCCGGTCGAGCGTGAAAAAGGGTACGCCCAGAGAAAACTAGAGCAAACTACTTCCTGGCGTTTACTTCAGATGGGCTAAGAGATAGTGTCACGGATATTCAATCCGTGGAAAGCTCAGGTACACGCCGTACCGTCAATCGCCGCATTTACCCTTGATTTCCGTGTCAGCGACGCCGTCTTTTCTTACTGCCCCGTCCGCGGCCACGGGTGTCTTCATAGCGGACCTTCAGCGATTTTCCGCCAAAGGTCTTACCGTCGAGACCGGCGATAGCCGCTCTGGCCTCGTGCCCTTCCATTTCTATGAAACCAAAGCCCCGGCATCTTCCGGTAAAAACATCGGAGGCCAGTTGAATTGAACGCACCGTTCCAAACTCTGAGAACAACTCGCGAACCCCGTCTTCGGATGCATCGCTTGGTAAATTACCCACGAACATTTTTTTCAAAACTCACCCTCGCCAATCGATGAGAACCAACACCAGTTAGGACAATAATTGCCGCCCGCAAACTGTTGCGGGGAGCACGTATGATAGAAGTGGATGAAGAATTAACCGTCGACTTTGACCTGAGCCGCTTGCAGGCCCTTTGGACCGTTTTCCACCTCAAAGGTCACGGTCTGACCTTCTGCCAGGGACCGGTATCCACTTCCTACGATAGCGGAATAATGTACAAATACATCCTGATTGCCGTCGGATGGGGAAATAAAGCCGTAGCCTTTGGATTCGTTAAACCATTTGACGGTACCTGTAGCCATGTAATCTTACCTCTGTATTAAATATATATCCGTCCTATTGCAAATCATACGAGGCATACAGGGATAGAACCGGGAGGGTACTTTGTAGATGACCTGAATAACATGCAATTTAGAACTAGTGCCAACTTTATTTATACGACGGTGAACGTCAATTTTTTGAGCCTACCGCCTAGCGTACCAGTATAACACAATCCCGCTTAAAGAAACTCTCCTCGCAACGCGCGGTTTTGGCACACGCGAGTGGCCGCACAGTGCCGGAATTGATCAATCAGTCACCCGCCTTGGCACTACCAATCACCCGTGTTCGCCATGGATGCCCACGGTTCCTGCGCTGGCAGCGGTTCTCCTTTTTGCAGCAACTCAATGGAGATTTGATCGGGCGAGCGGACGAAAGCCATGTGACCGTCTCTGGGCGGCCGGTTTATCGTCACGCCGCCCTCCATCAAACGCCGACAAACCTCGTAGATATTATCGACTCGGTACGCCAAGTGCCCGAAGTTACGGCCGCCCGAGTACTGCTCGGGATCCCAGTTATAAGTTAACTCCACCATCGGCGCTTTGTCTCGCTTCGCACGATCGCTATCGTTGGGCGCCGCGAGGAATATCAGAGTGTAACGGCCCTCGGGGGATTCTCTGCGGCTGATTTCCACCAGGCTCAATTTATTACAAAAGAAATCCAACGATGCGTCGATATCGCTGATGCGGATCATTGTATGCAAGTATTCCAATACTGCCTCCTTCAATGCCTCGAGTTCTGTTGTGGACTCGGCGCGTGGCGCCGCCGGGGGGAATCTCGGCTGAATACTATACACGTATTACTAGCCGGACCAGATGGCCGCAACACAGGCGATAACCTAGGTATGGCCCGAATCAACTAACAATACCACCACCCGGGAGGGTCGTGAAAAACTAATGCCAAACCCGCGTAGTGGCGGACGATTATCCGGCCGGTCTGCGCCCGTCGGTCCGTCTCCAGCCCAGCGATGCGAATCGACCGGGAGCGGATTCCGATGGCCTCCTATCGAAACCGACCGCCATCAGATGGTACCCTCTAGCCCGTATCCCCAGCGAACTTGGAGTGTAGAAGCATCGTGGAACCTAATGTCAACGCAACCGACCTCGAGATGGATCCCACCGATCTTTATCATGAGGAGACGTTCACCGATAGGAAGATGGGAACCGTACGCCGGCTCACACCGGTCAAAGCCGACGGATCAGCGGATACGAGCCGATCAGCGCTGTATGTCGGTCAGGCACAACTGCTCACACCGGTGGGCACAGTGCCGGTCAGCTTCGAGATCGGTGCAGGCTCGCTCGATGAAGCGATTGAGCGATTCGCCGAGGAAGCCAAGAAGGCCGTCGACCAGACCGTGGAAGAGCTCAAGGAATTCAGGCGTCAGGCGAGTTCATCTATCGTGATGCCGCAAGTAGGTCCCGGCGGACCCGGTGATCTTCCGGGGGGCGGCAAGATCCAGATGCCCTGAGGCGCATTGCGCACTCAGACGGTGGACTAACCAGCCGCCTAATGCACCAGATCCCGATTGACGGCGATGCGATTGGCGGGCGCTGCGCTGTGGCGATTAGAAAAGATCGGGACCTTTACGCCCAGGCCCTCTTGGGGGGCCGATTCGATTTCTACTCAGCGCATCCGGCATGCTGCGCATAGTATTATCGCAGTCCATGACGGTGCACCCACACCTGTGTTCCGTATCGCATGGATGCGGCACTTGACGCATTTGCGAATACCTTAAGTTAAGCCATACTAATTCGATAGGATATTTGATCCGAAATCCCGGCGGCGGAATTCGTCCCAACACTCGTAACGCTCATCGGGCATGGGGTTTCACATGGGAGGACTCAATAGCACACGGTTTCTCCGCGGATACGACCTTGCGCAGGTGGCTTGTAAACATGAAACACCTTTCCTCGTCCGTTGGCGCGCGTACCGTCCTCGCCACAAGCGTCATGCTGGTACCCATGCTGCTGCTGGCGGCGTCCGGGACTTTTTATCTTGCAAAAATAGTCGAAGACGTCGGCGAGGCGGAAGAAGAGGTGCGCCAGGAACTGATGCCCGTAATCGAGCTGCAGACCCTTTTGCTCAAGGCAGTGATGCCTCCCAATGACTACTTGATCCATGGCAACCCAGAAGAACAGCAGAATTTCTCGCGTCTTGCTGATGAAATCGATCAGGCCCTCACGGCGCTGGATGGGTCGCATTTTGGCGAAGAGGAAGAACGCGATGCCTTGCGCCGTATAGCGGAACGTTGGCAACGGGCCCGTGCGCTGGGAGCGGAACTCGTCGCCACCCCCTATCCTTTCGAAGATCCTCGGGCTTCCGCTAATCGCATGGAGCTATTCGACGAAATTATCGATGATGCGATCGTCGAGCTCGACCATCTGTATCGATATGTTATTGATGAATTGGGAGAACATGTCGAACGAGTCGAAAACACCAAGACCGATGCCAATGTGACCACCCTGTTGGCCTTCGCGATGGCGATCCTCATTGCCGTCATTGGCGGACTCGTGCTCGCAAGCACGATCCTCAATCCACTTCGCACCTTGGACGAGGGGGTCTCGCAATTGCGGGAAGGGCACCTGGATCACCGCGTCGCGCTGCCAACTGATGACGAGCTGGGTAAACTCGGGAAAACGCTCAACGCTATGGCGACCAGGATCGAAACGTTGGCCACACGAGACGAATTGACCGGCCTGTATGTGCGCCGTGAATTCGATCGCTTCTTCCGCGAAGAGATCAGCCGTGCGACGCGCAGCGGGCACCCGTTTTCGCTGTTGCTGGTCGACGTCGATCACTTCAAGGACATAAACGATCGCCACGGTCACCGCGCCGGGGACCGGGCGCTACGTACCCTCGCCCTAGTACTGAATCGCGACATGCGAGCGGTGGATAGGGTAGCCCGCATTGGCGGTGAAGAATTCGCGGTCATCATGCCGGACACAGATGGGGATGCCGCGATGGAAACCGCCGAACGTGTTCGCGGCATGGCGGCCGCAAAAAAAGTGCACACCGCGAGCGGGAATATGATCTCCGCCACCATCAGCGTGGGAGTTGCCACATTCCCGCAACACGGTAACGCCATGGAAGCCTTGATCGAGGCCGCAGATCAAGCTCTGTACCGCGCCAAGGCGGCGGGACGGAACTGCGTACGGCAAGCTGCAGCCCACCTCACCCTTAACGCCTCTATCGGGAAGACCGGCTAGCGGGCCGGTGATAGGTAATTTTAGCGCGGTGCTTCTCGCTCTAAGTGGCTCGCGCAGTCGATACATAGATCGACCGCGGGATCGATTTCGAGCCGTTTGATCGCTATCGCCAGACCGCAATGCTCGCAATACCCGTACTCACCCTCATCCATACGCTGCAACGCCTTTGCGATCCTCTCCAAATCGGCTTGCCTTCGCCTTCTCAGTTCGAGAGACATGGCCTGTCCTTGCAGGGCGTCCATCCGCGACAACCTCCCGACCCGGGTTTGATCGAGTTCGACAGGCTTCGCCGCGTCGCTACAGGTCTTGTCCAGGCTCCGCAATTCCTGCTGTTGACGCAACAGCAGCTCTCGCAACGCCGTCAGACTTGCCTCATCGAACATTAGATTGAATTTCGGATCACGCCGCTGTACAACGGATAAACACGCATTTCGTGGGTAGTGTACGATATCTTTTACTTGATTAGATATATGCATGTAATCGATACTGAATACCTCACCGTCGACATTCAATGTACGAGATAACTAGAAAAGTATACATAGATGCCGGACACCGTATCCCGGACCATACTTCTGAATGCCGCAGCTTGCATGGGCACCGGTATGAAATCCATGCGACATGTCAGGCCCGAAATCTACACAACTCTGGTCCGGAGCGGGGGCAGTATCGAACGTACCCGGTTTCAAAGTGTATCTCGTGCCGTTCCCTCCTACCTGTGAGCACCTAGCCAAACACTGGTATGCAATAATGTCGGATGCGCTCAAAACACGCACGAATGGACATGTGCACGCAAAAAAGATCCGCGTCTACGAAACCCCAAACAGTTACGCTGATTTCCCGAGTGGAGACCTGATAGTTGACCAATAACGGCGGAACACACGCAATTTATTACGGTGTTCAGAACCGCTCACAACCACCCCATGGATGTTCCCGGTTATGTAGACATCGGTGGCCGGATCACAAAGGCCAGCGATACGAAAAAAAACACGACAAACACGACCAGGGTCCAGGCGGGGATTGAAAGACCCAACAAGGTCCACAGGACATCGGCGCAGTCGCCGGTGCCCTTCAATACGTTGCTGAAGACTTCGGTCAATGGGAAACGGTCGAGCATGTAACCAAGACCCGGCCCGCATTCCGCGACCTCGGGAAACATTTGGATCCACACGTGCCGGGCCGCCAAGGCCGCACCGGCGGCGGATAACACCAGCACCGCACCACCATACACACGGCGCCCCCATCCCGGCGGGTTATGCACCAGTGCAATGAGGCAAACGACCGCGAGCGTAACAAAGACGATGCGTTGAAAGATGCACAATGGGCATGGTTCCAGGCCCTCGACGTGTTGCAGATAGAGCGCGAAGCCCATCAGTACGATACACGCCAACAGGCACGCGCCGTACACCCGTCTTGCGGTCAACATCGCCTATTTCCCCCGAGCAACCTTCCGGTTGCAGACACGAGATTCAGAATTTGCAGAGATTTAGCGGCGGTTCGCATCGATTTGTTCGCGATATCAAAAAATTATCCAGTGTATATTATATTGCATAGATTATATTCCGCGTCGCGCCGGCCACGGCATCCGCGGCCACCAACCAGACCGCGCCTATACGTTGTATCACATCCGATCCTCGTTGCGCAGCCGGTTGTCCGCATTTTCGATCTCCAAGGGCCGTTGCGGTGTCATGTTGAGCACCAGGCGCACCCAATCCGGGCGAGCTTCGTGGTATGCAGATATCCGCTCACCGCGGAATAATGCACCACAGTGCCGGGGATCGGGGAACGGTGTCCGGACCTTCTTTCGGGGTTCGAAGATCACACGCACAGCGATCTCCGCCCTCCGAACTCCGCTTTACGCTCTGTGGCCTGTTATCAAAAATGATATTCCAGCCGCGCGAAAAACCGGACGTCGTCGCCGTCTTCCTCGCTGGGCCGGGTCAGGGGTTTGGCGGCTTCCAGGTAACCGGTCAAGGATTTCATCAACCTGAAACGCAGGCCGCCCCCGGCGGCGGCGGCCGATTCGCGTCGCCAGCTGCGGTTGGGATCACGCCGCCAGATCGCGCCGGTATCGTAGAAGGCATAGAACTGGATCTTGGACACCGGCCCGGCGCGAACCTTGGTGTCATAACGCAGTTCCAGTTTGAAGGCCGCGCCGCGGTCGCCGCTGAGTTCCGCGGGGTCATAAGCACGCCCGACATAACGGCCACCAAAGGTGAAATATTCCGAAAACGGCAGGACGTCGTCGGTGTATTGTGCCATGAGCTGCAACAACGCACTGGTGCTCGACGTCAGCTCGGTAACATAGGTCAACTCCATTTCCGCTTTGGTGAAAGCGATATCACGGTCCGCGTTGGAACGGCCCGGAGCCGTGAACTTCTCCGCGCCCAGTCCATCTATGCCCTGGCTCAACTGCACAAAACCGCGCACCGCCGTTTTCTTGCTCGACCAGATATAGTCGCTGGCAAGTTTGAGGCTGCGCAGATTGTCCCCCCGGATGCGGGATCCGCGCTGATCGGTCTTGGAGTCATAGAACTTCAACCGGCCGCGCAATGCCAGAGAATGGCCGCGCCGGCGAAGCGCCGAAAACTCGTAACCGAGCATAAATCGCGCCGCGGTGATTTCGGTTTGCGTGTCTTGAAGCGCGCCACCGGGCTCGGCATCGGTATAAGAACCCGAGACCAGGAGCATTTGCCCCTTCGCGCCCACCGGCCACGCAGCCGCCGCTGTCGCGTTCCCGGCCCGAGACGTTCGCTGCCGCGGTTATCAATGCCGAGCGCCACATGGTGCTTCCTGCGGTTGACGAATGCGGTGAGCTCGTAGGCGCCGGCCTGCGGTAGCGGCCGCATCTTGAAGTGGGCACTGACGCCCGGTAAATCGTTGATCAGCAACAGGTAGCGTTGCAGGCGCATGGCACGCAGTGGACGAATCGCAGAGATCTTGTCGAGATAGGCCTTGATGACGCCCCGATCCCCGGCGTCTCCAGCCAGCTGCGCACGGCTGATATAGCCTTCCACCACTTGTACCTGGACGATACCGAAGCTGGCCGGTTGCGCCGCGAGGATCGCTTGTGACAAGAGAAAGCCCGTATCGCGATAGTGCTGGGTAATCGCATCCGCGACTTGTTGTAGTTGTTCCCGGGTGACTTGGCGTCCGAGCAGATGCTGGTAGAGCGGCAGGAACGCCTGCGGTGCGAACGCCGTGGCGCCGGACACGATGACGCCGCCGAGGATAAATGGTTGTTCAGGCGCCGCGTTGCCAACGTCCATTTTCATTATATGTAACGCGAGCATGCCGCTCGTGATGCAAACCAGAAACGCCCGCGGAAACGGGCCGCTGAGTTTCGAGCGCGTATGAACCCGCAGCCATATCTCACTCATGGTGCTCTGCCAAAGCGCGCACCACCGCCCCAGGGTGACGTAGTTGATATTCCCCACCTCGCCTCCGACGATCCTCGATCGACCATTGGCCAAACCGCATCTGATCATTAAAGTGTGGTGGGATTTTGCGGCCTGTCAAGAACCGATCTGATACCGCTTCGTGAGCCGCCTCATTTCGGAAGCGACGATTGAAAATCCGCTCCTACGTGCCATACTTTTGTTATCTAGACAATCTAATGAGGTGGGGGCCTCAAGCCTACTGCGCCGTGCTGTCGCAGCGGATGCGTACATGCATGTCGTGGGCGGTTTGCCGGGAACCTACCTTGGGGGCCAGCGAATGACAATTCAAAGACCACTGATGCAGGGCGTGACGGCTTTTGCCCTGGCATGCCTGCTCCTGCCGTGGCAGGCGTATGCCGATGGATCCGCGTGGACAATCAGCGAGCTGTCCGGGGTCGTGCGTTATCAAGCAGCGGCTGCGCGGGGAACGCAAACGTGGCGCTCGGCGGCGGCGGGGGAAAGCTTACCATCACCGTTCGTGGTCGAGACCGGAAACAACGGTCACGCGGTGCTGGGCAACGGCAGCGACGTGATGACCATCAATGAAAGCAGCCGGGTTGAGATTTCCATTGACGTCACGGACCGGTTGACCAAGGCGGTACAGTCCCTCGGCAACCTGCTCTACCAGGTGCTGCCGGGTAAGATGCGGCGCTTCGAGGTGCACACGCCGTATCTGGTCTCGGTGGTCAAGGGCACAACCTTCACGGTGCAAGTCACCGACGAGTACGCCACGGTGTCGTTGCTGGAAGGCCTGGTGGACGTGTTCGCGACGGATCAGATGAACAAGCGGCACGAAGAACAGATCCATCCGGGAGAGGTAGCGATCTTCGGCCAGGGCAAGACCGACATCCAGGTGCTCGAACCATCATCGCAGATGATCGAGCCGTCGTTGCCGATGGAAGAAAACCTGAAGCGATTAAACGAGGCATTGAAGGACCTGGAGCCGGTCGCCGTCGAGGTGGTGAAGCTACCCGTCAACACCGGGCGAACCGACACCGGCACCGTCAAGGCCGATGTGGCTGCCGACGTGAACGCCGTCGAGGCCGAAAGCGCCGGCACGGCCGAACAACCACGGCTACCAGACATGCGGGATAAGATGGACCGCGGAGAACGGGATAAATCCGGCGGTGTGGCGGTGGTCGCCCCATCCCGTGTGGGGGTGGACGAGGATGTGCGCACCAAACCGGATGTGGATTTGCGCACCAAACCGGACGTGGATAATGTCAGGTCGGACCCCGTCGGCAGCATCGATCCGGGAGGCGATGTCGAACCGCCGGTGACCGATCCGCCGGACGATAATGTTAACGACGATCATGTCACCAACGAGCCGTTTGATGACAACCAAGGAGAAGATGGTAACAGCCAAGGAGAAGATGGTAACAGCCAAGGAGAAGATGGTAACAGCCAAGGATGAAGATGGCGACGACCAAGGAATAGCCATTAACATCGCTATGTAAGACACGGTGGGTCGCACAACGATTCGTTTAATGCGCGGGTCATTAGGCACCGGCCAAGGAGAAGATCAGACCAGCCTTGATTATAGGCGGCTGACGACATCTCTGATATCCCGGAAACACCGCTGGTGGAAAGCAATACCAAAACGCATAAGTCACGGTTCAAAGCGCAGAGTCCAGCGCTTGCCGCCTTTGTAGTTGCGGCGTTGTTGTATCTGTCCGCGGCGCTGGTGCCGGTCAACAATGCGTTACACGATGCGTCGGCCTGGTTGACAACCCGTGTCATCTCCACTGACCTCGTCATTGTCGAGATAGACGCAAGAAGCCTGCGCGCGTTGCCGTCGTGGCCGTGGCCGAGGGGATATCACGCGGAGGTCATCGATCGGCTGCTCGCGGCCGGGGGCAAGCGGTTATTCGTGGACATCGACTTCAGCTCGTCCTCTGACCCCGAGCAGGATCAAAAACTCGAATCGGCGTTCGCGCGTGGCGCTCCCGGCCAGATCTTGCTGCCCGCCTTTCACCAGCCCGTCACGTCCGGCAGCCCGCAGTTGCTGTTGATACAGCCGCTGGAACGTTTCCGTCAGCACGCCGATCTCGTTTCGGTAAATGTCCGGCCGGGACGCGACGCCTTGGTGCGGCACATTTCGCTGCGCGATCCCGGCGGCCGCGAAGCACTGCCCTCGGCGGCCGCGGTATTGAACGATTGGCATGATCCACCGTTCGCAGACGCATGGATCGATTTCAGCATCGCACCCCGGTCCTTCGCCCGGCTCTCCTATGCGGACGTGATGGCCGGCCGATTCGCGGCCGACGCAGTCGAGGACAAGCAAGTCGTCATCGGCGCCACTGCCGTAGAACTGGGCGACATGGTGCCGGTGCCGCTATATCGGTCATTGCCTGGCGCGGTGCTGCAAGCATTGGCGTTTCAGTCGGTCAATAGCGGCATGTTATGGCATATCCGCCGCTGGCAGGTGCTCACGATTTGTCTGCTGGCCGCGGTCGGTTTGACACCGATCTACCGGCGCATGTCATGGCGTTGGGGGCTGTTTATTGCCGCGGGCTCGGCGGTGGCGGCGTTCGCCGCCCAGATTTTTCTATTTCATGGGCAACGCCTGTTGTTGGACACTTCGCCCATCGTGCTCGCCGTCGTGCTCGCTTATGTTTTGCAACAACTAGCACGGTTGGATCAGCAATCCGTTCGCCTGTGGTGGCAAAAACTGGAACTCATGAAGAAGGAGCAACTCATCGCCGACATTGTCGGCAACAGTCTGGATGCGATCATGACCATCAACTCGAAGGGGATGATCGAATCCATGAACCCCGCTGCTGAAGACATGTTTCGCTGCACTCGCGCATCGTTTTTTGGCCAATCGATAAGTTCCTTCATTCCGCAGTTGGTCGATGAGCACGACTCCGGTATCCACTGGAACGAAGACCTCATTCGCGGTCAGGTGCATGAACTGACGGCGCGCACCTCGGCCGGTGGCGTGTTCCCGATCGATCTCGCAATGAGTCGCATGGACGTAGAGGGCAATTCTTTGATCACCGCCATAGTGCGCGACATCAGTGTGCGCAAAGAGCAAGAAGCTCAGCTTCGCTACAAGGCAACCCACGACAGCTTGACCGATCTACCCAACCGCGACCTGCTGACGAGCCGGATCACGGAAGCCATCCACCACGCGCCAGACCAAACCGCCGCGCTGTTGATGCTGGACCTAGATCAACTGAAGGAAATCAACGATACACTGGGGCATGACACTGGTGATGTTATCCTCAAGCAGGTCGGGGGGCGCTTCGCGTCCGCGGTACCCGATAACGCTACCCTCGCCAGAATCGGCGGCGATGAGTTCGCGGTGTTCGTGCAGGACGATCACAAAGCGGTGATCGAGTTGGCGCAGCGCCTTCTGGACAGCCTCGAGCAGCCGTTTTACGCGAAGGGCATCGCACTGCGGACGGCAGTGAGCATCGGCATCGCCTATTATCCCGAACACGGTGAGCGCCCGAATCTGCTGCTGCAACACGCCGATGTAGCGATGTACGCGGCCAAACGCTCCAGCGCCGGCTACCAAGCCTACGATCCGGCGTCGGATCACAATACGCTGCGGCGACTGAAACTCGCGGGAAAACTGCGGTCCGCCATCGACCACGACCGCTTCATTATGCATTATCAGCCGATTGTTCGTCTGGACGGGCCTCCCTATCTTGGCGTCGAGGGGCTGGTCCGTTGGGAAGATCCGGAATTCGGGTTGGTGATGCCCGATGAGTTCATCGAACTCGCAGAGACATCCGATCTAATAGGATTGTTGACCGATTGGACGTTGAACAAGAGCCTGGCCCAGTGCGCCGCCTGGAGACGGAGTGGTCACAACGCGGTCATTGCGGCCAATATCTCGGCACGCCTCATGCAGGATGCGGCATTACCCGAAGCACTAATGAAAAACCTCGACAAACACGGTGTCGAACCCGACTGGCTCACCGTGGAAATCACGGAAAACGCGTTTATGAGCGATCCGGCGCGCGCACGCCAAACCACCGCACAGATCGACCGGCTCGGCATCCAACTGGCGATCGACGATTTTGGAAAGGGTTATTCTTCCTTTGCGTATCTTAAGAACCTGCCGGTGCATAAACTCAAGATCGACAAATCCTTCATTTACGATATGGCCGGCAGCCGGGCAGATGAGTTCATCGTCGATGCGATCATCACCTTGGCCCATGGGCTAGGTCTACAGATCGTCGCCGAGGGCGTCGAGACCAAAGATACCTATCGACGACTCCAGGACATGGGGTGTGATTTGGTCCAAGGGTATTTAATCTCGCGGCCGATTCCGTCCGATCACGTCATTCCGTGGTGGAAGACGTGGCAGAGTCGGCAATTAGATATCTCCAGCAATGCGCCGATGAGAATGCAAATGGGTGGCGGTTAAAAGGATATGCATGCGGATCGGTGTGCAAACTACCAACCGGCGGTTTGCCGACGCCGCTTTGTGCCCCGGTGCGTTTTTAACCCGGCGCTGGATAGAATCACTGGGGTCGGAGTCACGGACTCCAACGCCGGTTTTGCATCATGATAACGCGCTAAACGCGTCGCGGACCTTTAGCGTGAATAGATTGTAACCGGGTCTGCGGATCCACGATTGATGCTTCGTTGATCCACGAAGCGATGAGGCGATCCTTCTGGACGCGCCGCATATGCTTTATCTGCGCTTCCCTTTTGCTTGCGGAACTGCGGGTATGCCCCCTTTCGATGTAGACCAACCGCCGCGGTTTACGGCCACGAAAGTACTTAGCACCGCGCTGATGGGCGTGTTTCGACAAACGTGCTTGAACATTGTTGGTGATGCCCGTATACAGCGAGTTGTCTGTACACAGTACTATGTAGACACACCAACTCTTCGCGTCATCCAGGTTCGCCGCTCTGGGTAATACGCTAGCCTTATCTGTCATCGCCCACCGCGTGTGATTTGGCTGTGGCCACGATCGGATAGCCTTCCTGCGCCCACGCGTTCATTCCCCCGCTCAATATCCGGGGGTGCATAAACCCCAAGCGCCTCAATTTGCGCACCGCAAATGCGGCGCGTGAATCGGTCTGGCATATGGTGATAACGCGCTGACTGCGCCGTTGTCGCAGGAACTCACCGTCCGCCAACCGATCCTCGATCTGTGTCAGCGGTGCATTGATAGCCCCCGGTATATGTCCCGGTTGCGCCGAGAATTCGCGCGGGGATCGAACATCGAGCAACACCATGGGTTGACCCTGATCCATCTCATGTTTGACCTGGGGCGCTGATACGTAGGCGCCAAACCCGGCAATGAACCGCGGCAATAGGCGGATCGTACCGTAGATCAGGAGCACCGCAACGACAACGCCGTATTCATAACCGGACAACATCTGAAAACTTTCTCACCGTAGTAGTTGGAGATCAGACCCCCATCGGTTCGATCTTTTAAGAGTCTTCCCGAGTCACTCGTGTAATAATGTATCCACCGGACTTTTCGTCGTATTCCAGTTCCAATAGCTTGCGCTGCTGCGCGTCCTCCAATAATTTCCCAAAGGTGCGAAAGCCGTGATAGGTCTCATTAAATCCGGGTTTGCGCCGTTTGATGGTTTGCTTCACCATCGAGCCCCAGATTTTCTCCTCGGCACCGCGCTCCTCGAACAAATGATCAATGGTCTCCAGGACCAGCTCCATTGCCGCTTGTTTTCTGTCTTCCTCCCCCTCCGCGGTGTGTTTGCGAACCGCTGTCGTCTTTCCTGTTTTTTTCTTGGTCTTTTTGCGATGCTTCTCAGATTCACGTGCGAGGTCGTCGTAATAAATGAACTCATCGCAGTTTGCGATGAGTAGATCGGAAGTGGACTCCTTGACGCCCACACCTATCACTACCTTATTATTTTCGCGCAGTTTGCTGACCAAGGCCGAAAAGTCGGAGTCACCGCTGATAATGACGAACGTATCCACATGGGACTTGGTGTAACAAAGGTCGAGGGCATCAACAACCATCCTGATGTCCGCGGAATTCTTGCCGGATTGACGCACATGCGGGATATCAATCAACTCAAAAGAAGCCTCGTGCATGGCGTACTTGAACTCCTTATAACGGATCCAGTCGCAATACGCTTTCTTCACGACAATACTTCCCTTGAGCAGTAAACGTTCCAATACCAGTTGCATGTCGAACTTGGCGTGCTTGGCATCACGCACACCGAGCGCCACGTTTTCGAAGTCGCAGTACAGCGCCATATTCTGAATATTGCTCTTTGCGGTCATAATATTAACGGCCAATATGGATAAATTAAGTATAAACAACCCGAGTCGGTGACGAGGATCGCCCCAAAGATCGTGGGGCCAGACCCCACAGATACCAGGGGATCTACCGTTAGTAGGCATGCTCCCGCCGAACTCAACCAACAAAACACCGTCATTCCGGGATCAGCCTTGATCTTCATCGGTATTCCCGTTCTCTTCGGGTTGAGGGAGTTCCAACGAGGGAATACTCTCAATTGCACTCCCGGCGATCCCTTTGATGGAGCCGTACATGTCGATGGTGTTGTTAACGATCCTTTCGATCTGCTTCTCCCGCGTTTTCCAGAGTCGCTGCATCGCGTTCTTCTCACGATCCAGCTCAGTTCGCAATTCAGAGAACCCATCTACGATCGCCTCCACACGCTGCTTGAATTCAACTCCGGTCAAGTACCGATAGAGCATCTCCATCTTGTCACCCTTGTTCTCCTGCGCCGCTTTCACTGACTGTGTACGCAACAACATTTCCCTCAACACGAATGCCAGGCTCTTGACCTCGGGGAAGCTGCATATCCAGATCCCTTCCTTCTCGCCAAATCGAGTCATGCCGCTTGGCAACGCTTCGGTGACGATCACGGCAAGTTCCGCACGTTGTTCGAGTTGATCCGCTTTCAACTTGCCAATCCAATCGTTGCTGAAAGTCTTAGTGCGTTTGCTTTCAAAGATGATTTTGCCGCATTCTCGCTGCAGGGGGTCAATCACTGTTTGTATCACATCGGCACCGCGAACTCCCTTGGGAACCTGTGCTACCTGATCGAAAGGGAAATGTCTATTTAAGAAGTCCTCCAGGGCAAGCTCTTGAACCTCGCCTTGCAGCTGCATGGAACCTTGTTCGGCTCTGCGCTTCATCTCTTCAACCAGCTTTCTTTGATCGTGAAGTTTTTTTTCATATTCTTTGAACCGCAACTCACTTTTGTCCGCTTCCGCCGCGCGGACTTTAGCTTCTATCGTTGACTGCTGCTCGAAAAGCCGCTTGTCAATCTCGATCTGCATTCGCTCCTGCTCCTCTTTGAGCTGGCCCTCCCGCTTCAGTAATTCGACTTCCATCTTTTGCAACTTCAAGTTCTCTTCGCGGCGTGTCTTGTTTTCCTCTTCCAGCGACCGCAGCCGTTGTGCGACGCCCTCCTCCGCCTTGGCTCGCGCCAGCTCGAATAGTGATTTCTTTTCCTCTTCGACCTTGTGCTTGATGAGCTGATCCTGATCCAGCAGCTGCTGGGCAAATTTTTGTTTTTCCTGTTCTAGCGCCTCGCGTTGTCTATTGAGTATTTCGACTTGCTGCGCAGCCTTTTGCTGATGATCTCGTTCGAGTTTCGCCAATAACTGCTTTTCCAATGCCTCCTCGGCATAAAACCGATGACCGCAGTTGGGACACGTGATCTGTGTTTTCGGGTTGCTCATCCGCCCGCTCCGTCGTGGCGTGCTGCGGTGTGACTTAAGCAGCGTCTACAAGTTATATCCGGCATCCGTCCCATGCTACGTCATTTCGTCGCCGATACGGAAATGGAGCCGTCTCGCACTGGCGGAACCACCGATCTCCGTCATAGCGGCGGTTACTCTATCGTGTAGCGCCGGAATCCGGTGTCGCAAACTTCAAGCACACGGCGTCATCCCGGAATAGCATGAAATTCGTGTAATGTTCCAAATTATCCGGGAGCCACGCGGAACCGGGTTTAATTTTATGGTACAATAACATGCCAATGTAGCGCTCCTCATCAAGTCTTACTTCATTCTCTTGATTGATATCCGGAATTCAGGTTGTGATCGTTCATTTTGCATCCTCCCGGCTAAACCGGTGATAAGTGCGGCCAGCTTTGCACAACTAAAGGCTCGAAATTCGAATTCATCACTCAAATTTCAGGACATGTCAACATGACTCAACCAGCATCCGATATTGCACTTCAGAATTCCAAGGATACGGAAGTACAGGAATATGCATTGCGCTGCACCGTGATTTCAGTTGAAAAGTCAGACGGCCCCGGCGGGGCGGACGGCAATGACTGGTACCGATATGTCATCGACAGCCCAGGATCGCCGATTACCGGATATCGCCGTGGCGCCAAGAGCGATATCCTCGAGTACCTGACCGAATGTACGAGTAAACTCGAGGAAAGGATGAATACCCGCAAATCGGCGCGCAGCGCCGGCCGTAAACCGAGTCGGCCCCAAAGCTCGACTCAGCAACGGTAGCCGTTCGGAGTGTCAGATTCTCGTGACCCGTCAACTATTCTCACTTACGACGCAGTAATGTCTCGATAGTCCTCAACGGCTTGCCATCACGAGTCCGCGAATACCGAAGTTGCATTCCATCCGCGACGAGCGTTCTATCGTAGATCTGCAACTCATATCCACCGTCATCGCGAATCAACAGTGCAAACAAGGTCAGGGTTTGTCCGGTAATTCGTGACCAGACGTAGGGATCTCCCTGCATCGGATCAAGGGGTTCCTTGCCGCCGAACACATTGCTTTTCATCGCCGCCGCAAACACGTTGCTGCGACTAGTGGGTGAGAAATCGATTGTATATACTTTGGTCTTGAGCTTGTTGTTCGGCTTACGGGTTGTAGACTTCCATTTGATATTAAATCCTTTCTTCGTCTTCGAGATTGTCACGCCAAGGTCGCGTTCGACTTCCCTGTCCCCGTCGAGAAGTTTTACTTGTCCTTCGTATTCACCGACAAAAGGATCGATAATATCGACCGATTTCGCGATCGAGGTTTGAAATAGAAGCGCTGAACAAAGCAGCGTCCACGCTAACCGTTTGTCTGACATGGTTGGATCACGCATCGTCGTGTTTTTTGTTTTAAACCGGACAGTCACTCAGCGCAAGACATCTGGGATACTTGGCTGCAATTGGGAGCGCGAATCAAAGTCGAAGAATATTACCGGCCATCGCCGGATCGCCGGTTTTTACCGGAACGCCGGTCTCGCCCTGACCTCCTGTCCATTCCCGACCGCTGATCCACGTTCACGGCACCGATTCGCTCGCGCCGATCGCCACCCGAACGCCGTTCACTGATTTTGCGCCGATCGCGTTTGCGCCGTTCTGGCTCACGAGTTGTTGATCCCATCGTTTGATCGCCTTTCTATCGAACCGTTCTTGCCGACAAGTTTATAAATTCCATGAAAATCCCACAAGCGACATCACGATAATAGTCGTAAGGCATGGCGCCCATATCGACCGAACCGTTCACGACGTGCCGACCCGACGCGGCGTGATCGACGACCCGTGGCAGGGCCCGTGCCGCAATCCGATGTCATCAATCGCTCACAAACCCGATAGGCGGCCTACAACAAGCGCCAAACGGTGCCAGGTGACGTCATTTACTGCCCGGCGGCAATCGCAGTTTAGCGGTTGGCACCGTCACCGGCTTCGAACACTCGATTCAAAGACCAGTTTTGTCCCGGCGCGGGTGCACCACGCAGCGCGGAAGTCCACGACACGGCGCAAATATCGCTTTCTACTTTAAGTGCGGCAACTGGAGAAAGGTGCGCGACAATGAAACTCATCCTGCTCGGCTAATCGCTGCGGAAAATCGGTTCTGATGCATGAATTGGTGCATGTCTTACAATTCGCACAGGGTAAGCGTGAGGAAGCCGCCTGTATCAGCGAGCTCCAGGGCGAAGCATATCGAATACACGCCAAGTACATGAAAGCCCGTGGATTAGTCTCGGATTTTGACGATTTTGCGATTCGTATCCGCAGCACATGCTATCTAGATTGACAAATTAACAATGTTTTTACAGCGTCCTACACTTGGACGGCTGTTGGCGAGTGGCGTAAGGTGTATGGTTGTTGGTCACCGCCGGACGCCTGGGGAAGACAGGGCAACGCTCGTCGGTTGTTCTGGTATTTAATAACTTATACTAACCGGACTATCAATCGTACGCCCTATTCCCGTAGTCGACGATGACTGACATTTTCGCAGAGGATTTTACTGACACATTACCCGCCGACGTGGTCTTGGCCGGTTACGCGATCTGTGAGACGGTGCTGGACTTCAACCGCCGGCGTCTACAGGAGACCGGTAGATCCAGCCTGATCGAAGATCAGCATGCCTACTTGAACGCCTTGGCAATGTTTGAAGTTTATAGTGAAACCCATGCGCTCAACATCCGTTATGAGACACCCAACCTGGGCACGGATGCGGAAAAAAATTCCAAAGCGATTACTGATTTTTTCGAAAAACTCAAAGCCAATCTCAATGAACTCATTGTTCAGCAGAAACTTTCTGACTTTCGGCGCGATTATGCAGACAAGTTTAACAAGACCACGTTTTTTAGATTTACAGATGAAGACCGCAATCATGTCAAAAATGCGCTGCATGAGTTGCGCGTGCTCGTCGGTGATTTAGACACACTGGCTGCGGCTCATAAGATTCGCCTATTGAATCGCTTGGGAAAAATACACGTCGACGTAGATCTTACTCTGATGGATTTAGATCACATGTGGGGGTTGCTCGGCGATGCATTCGTCATAAGTGCCAAGCACGGCAAGGCGGGCAGACTCATCGTGGAACGCCTGTATCAGATTGTAAATACAGCATGGCGGGTACAAGCGCGGGCAGAGGGCATCAACCCGCAAAACGTGAACCCGGTGCGCTTGTTCCGCGACGCATGGCCGAGGTGATTCCGAATCATTTTCGATCAGCCTTGTCAGGGGTTATGCCCCATCAAGCTCCCCGGCATTCCTCATTTCCGTCAACACTTTGTTCGCAATTTTGAACGCCTCGACGCCGGCAGGGATACCGCAATAAATTGCGATTTGTATCAATGTATCCTGCAGCTCATCGAGCGTAAGCCCATTCTTGAACGCGCCGCGAAAATGCAATTCGAACTCCGGACCACGGTTTAACGCCGCCAACATTCCGAGATTAAGCAAGCTACGTTGCTTACGACTCAATCCATTCCGGTCCCAGCAAAAACCCCAGCAATATTCGGTCACCAAACGCTGAAAATCACGGTTGAAGTCATCAGCTTGGTCCAACGTCTTCGTGACCCGTTCCTCACCCAAAACATCGGTACGAATCTTACGGCCGATATCAAATAGTTCCGTCGACATATTCTGTCCTCCTCATCAAATATTGAGCATAATTTCATATGTGTCCCATACGCAGCGTTGAAGACAACACAACCATCATGTTAGCGATAATCCGCACGTTGCTACAAGGTAGCAGAAAAGAAACAGTGTTGTTTAGAACACATAAAGTCATCAATGATGTGTGACACTTCCCGCTCAAGGTCGCGCCTATCCCGGTGCCGATTCGGTGACGGACTGTTGAATGTGCGCTTCACCCGTTCCATGACCGCGGCTATGCATCGCACTCCAGCACGGCGTCCGCTCCACGATCTCCGCACCATCCTCCGGAATCCTCGACACCTTACCCACATGAACTTCGTGCTTCATGTTTGTTAGAATACCGGACGGATCGCGCCGAATTTACTCGCAGTCGTCGTTATCGAGCTAAACAGCACCCCCGGCAGGGGAATTTTCCCGAAATACTGCGACCGGGCTGCAGGACCGTCTAATGCGAGTGCGGACCTGCCACCTCGTGCACCCGACGATTTGTGTGCTTGGCAACTTATCCGCCGAGAATTTCTTGACTGTCGTCAATTCTGGTGTTGCGTTGAGCAACTATAATGGAATGGGGCATGAGGCGGCGCTAACTGTATTCTCAAACATTACGCCAACCAGATCACCGCTCATTTGACGGCTACAATAAACCAATGTCGACGAACCCGAAATCCGTTCTTTATGTCCGCCTACCCTGCTGGAAGATCTATCCCGGCGGTGTGGTCTACGTCGCTGATTATATCCATAAGCACCGCCCCGACGTGCACCAAGAGATCCTGGATATGTCATTGATCGCACCAGCGCTGCGCAGGCAGACCCTCAAAGAACGCATCAAACAGTTGCAACCGGATATCGTGGCATTTTCCTGGCGCAACATGCAGACCTTTGGGCCGCATCCGGAAAACGATGCCCTGGATGTGGTGATGAATTATGACTATTCGCCAAGCGTCCTTGCCCGCGCCAAAGCGATCAAGGATGCGGTCGCAATCATCCATGACTACGCCTCGGCGCGGATCAACAATTTCCGTTTCATGCGTATGGTCAGACGGCTGCTTCCAGGCTCCAAGATAATAGTCGGCGGTACTGCTGTGTCCATCTTCGCCAAGCACATTGTCGAGAAATGTCCGAATGATTCTCTGGTAGTGGTGGGCGAAGGCGAAGACGCCATGCTGTCGGCAGTCAACGGATTCACCGAACCCGTGGGGGACTACTATTACAAGGACCGCAACGGCGGCATCACCCAGGGCTGTCGGCAAAAGCAATTCGATCTACCGCAGATGAAAGCAGTGGACTTTGAGTATATAGAATTGATTTTTCCGGAATTTCATAGTTACCTGGATGACTATATCGGTGTACAAACCAAACGCGGCTGCCCCTACCAGTGTCATTTCTGTTTGTACAACAAAATAGAAGGACATCGCCAGCGCTACCGTGACCCTGCGGAAATCGCCAAGGAAGTAGAAATACTCAATAAGCACTACGGCGCCAAAAAAATCTGGTTTACCGACGCTCAATTCTGCTCGACACTGAGAAGCACAAAGCACGTCGACAAGATTATGGATGAATTGCTGACGCGAAAAACGGATATACAGTGGTCGGGCTATTTGCGGTTGAATCACCTGACACCTGCCGTTGCGAGGAAAATGCTGGCAACCGGTTTGTGCAGCATAGATTTGTCGTTTACCGGGTCACAGGATGTCATTGACAATCTCACTTTGGGATATAAATTGAATCAACAGATGGACGCCTTCAAGATGTTCAAGGAAGGCGGACATACCAATCAAAAAGTCAAGCTGTACATACCACTCAATGCCCCGGGTGAAACCCGCGAAACGCTCCTCGAGACCACCGACAAAATTGACGAGCTATATGCGATGTTCGGGCGCGATAATGTCTTACCGTTTATTTTCTTCATAGGCATTCAACCCGGCACGCCCGTTGAGAACTTTCTGATCAAGGACGGTTATCTGACCAAGGGTTACAACCCGCTGACCTTGAATCCCTTTGTCATAAAGAAACTGCTCTACAACCCGCCACCGTTAGGCTCCCTGATCGGCAGAGCGTATCTCAAGGCACTGGCGATGAGTCACGGAAATGCCGCGGATGAATACATCGGCAGGCGCGTTATGGATCTGCTTGCTCATGAATTGCGATCTCCCACCAATATGGATCGGGATCAAATCCAAAGACTCCGGCCCCAATTGCTGCTGAGGGAGGAGTGAGACCAACAGATCCAAGCTTCGGCCAAACCGCATAACAAGGTTCGGCCCAAGAACCGGTATCACCGCCGGCGACTCCGGCCGCGATTTTCTCCGGGGACCTAACGCCTTCGCCCTTGATTAAGAGGCGTGCATACAGTCCAAGCTATCGCCGCCCTCTGGGATCCGCAGCGTAAACTCCGAACGCGGTGTCCTGTCGCGAGACCGGACACTACCTTGAAAATTTGAAATGCGTCGATCTACGATCGTATCATTCAGGTTTCGCACTCCACCGACAAACGCGGGATGCCCACCTTCGATTCAAAGAAACGCCGTCCACCCGGTGGCAAGATCAACGCCAGCAGGTTGGATGACGTCGTCGCCCACGCACGGCGCAACGCTCACGAGCGTATGCGCGGTTATCGCGAGCGATCATTACGCATCCACCCCTGGGTATGCGCGCGATGCGGACGTGAATTCACGCGTAAAAACCTGCATGAACTCACCGTGCATCACAAAGACCACGATCACGACAACAATCCGGCTGACGGCAGCAATTGGGAAAACCTTTGCCTTTACTGCCACGACTGGGAGCATCAGAAATATTCACAGCAAGTGCGCGGAGATAATGCAAGTTTCGGGTTGACCCAATCTAAATCAAAGCCGGCTACACACAGTCCGTTCACCGGCCTCAAGGACCTGCTCAAGAAACCGAAGAAATGACCTCGTAGGTCTCAATACGGCATCGCGCGCCGAGCGACGGGTAGGCTCAATTCCGGTTACAAAACGCGATACCAAGCCTTTGCCAAATTTGCAATCACAAACAAACTGCCCGATCATCTTTTCGCCATCATCCGGGATGCTTGGTGCAATATGCGGGCTAAAGCCCATCGAGCGCATTGGGTTGGCACGCACTCTGTGTATTTCTCTCTGGAATGACTCATAATCATCCCGACGCAGCGCAGCAAGCGAATCTAACCCGAATGGATGTGAGCGGCGAGGAGCTAATTGGACAATGTCTGCGCCTGTTAACGTTCCAGTCAATCAAAGGACACATTTGAACACGGTTTCGAAATTACTGGCACCTTTCCCGCGCGCCCGGCTGGCGCACCTGCCAACGCCCATCGATGAATTGGTCAATCTCAATAACGCAGTGGGCGGCCCGAGGCTGTTTATGAAGCGAGACGACTGCACCGGACTTGCGCTGGGTGGTAACAAGGCACGAAAACTGGAATATTATCTCGGCGAGGCAATGCAACAGAAGGCCGATACTTTGCTCATCACCGGGGCAGTGCAGTCGAATTATGTGCGCATGGCGGCCGCGGCCGCGGCCAAATTAGGCATGGCGTGTCATATACAACTCGAAGAACGGGTCCCTGATGTCGACGAAATCTACCGCCGCTCTGGAAATGTATTGCTGGATCGTATTCTTGGCGCATCGATCCATTCGTATCCGGAGGGGGAAGATGAAATGGGTGCCGACCGGTGCCTCGAGGGAATCGCGAGGGAGCTGCGAGCCCAGGGAAAACGGCCATATATTATTTATCTTTCCGCTGATCATCCGCCGCTGGGGGCATTGGGATATGTGCACGCGGCGGATGAAATATTGACCCAAATGAAACAGCAGCGGCTTCCCATAGAGCATATTGTTATCGCCTCCGGGAGCGCGCTCTCACACAGTGGATTATTACTGGGCCTGCGCGCACGAGACAGCGAGATTCCGGTTACCGGCGTGTGCGTGCGACGCAGTGCAGAATTACAGGTCGAACGGGTTGGTCGCTGTGTTCAAGCATTGGGACGACTGCTGAATCTATCCCGACCTGTGGTCACAGCGGCGGATATTCGCGCCTACGACCGTACCTTGGCCCCGGGCTATGGCCGCTTGAATCCAGAGCTCATCGAGGCAATCGGATTGCTGGGCCGGACCGAGGGCATTCTTTTGGATCCCGTCTACACGGGCAAAGCCATGGCCGGACTGTTGGCGATGATACGATCCAGAAAGTACGACCATTTAAACGGCGTTCTGTTCGTACATACCGGCGGGATACCAGCCTTGTTCGCCTATGAACCGGCATTAATCAGCCAGTTGAATCAACTCGCAGCCAAGTTAGATCCGGACATGCGGGAACGAAATACCTAGCCTCAGCTAGGGGGTGAGCGAAGCGCAATTCCTGCTGAGCTGATATGATCCCCAACCAACGCCGGTGATTTGCTTTCGTGTTTCGTCATTTCGAGTGCTTCGATGAACAATTCCGCTATCACATTTGCGATGATCATTCATGCGCGGTCCGCGCGTCAATTTGGCTGTAGCACCTTGCCCCTAACCGGTATATGAGCGAAGAGTTCAACCTCTGGCTGATCGTGGGCGGCTTGATGGTTGGCCTCGCCTTCGGAGTTGTTGTGCAGCGTTCCCGGTTCTGCCTGGTGGCGGCGGTCAGCAATCTGGTGCTGATAGGCGATACCCGGCAGTTGCGAGCGTTCGTCGCAGCGGTGGCGGTGGCGTTGCTGGGCACGCAGGCTCTGGAATCCGCCAGCTGGGTCGCGGTTGCAGATTCCGGCTATCGGTCGGCACAAATCGACTGGGTCGGAGCGATTGGAGGTGGGTTGATGTTCGGTTGCGGTGCCATGCTCGCCGGCGGATGTGCGGGGCGCACGGTGGTTGGTGCGGCCGAAGGTAACGGCGGCGCGCTGCTGACGCTGATGGCCTTGGCCATGGGCGCGATGGTATCCCTTTACGGCGTCATGGCCCCGGCGCGTCAATGGCTGGCAGCGACCACCAGTGTGGTGGTCCCCTCGGGGGATGCCTCCGTGGCCATCATCCTGGGGTTATCGCCGTGGCTGTTTGCCGTGGCGATCGCCGTTGTGAGCCTGGCGGTAATTTTGGCACTCGGTCGCCGCGCACTCGGCAACGATCTGACGGCCGCCGGCCTTATGGTAGGCGGGTTGATCGTAGCTGGTTGGTTTATCACTGGTTATCTGTCCGTCGACGAGTTCGACTATCACGTTCATCGTCCATCCTCAGTGTCTTTCGCGGGACCCGTGGCCCGCGCCGGCATCTACCTCGTGAGCAAAGGCAGCTCGATCAACAACTTCAGCATCCCGCTGCTCGTCGGGGTATTACTGGGGTCCGCCGGCAGTGCGTGGTTGAACCGCACGCTCAGGTGGCGACCGCCACAAGTGAGCCGGATTGGTCATCATCTAACCGGCGGACTGTTGATGGGGGTGGGCGCGGTGTTCGCCGGCGGCTGCAATATCGGTAACGGACTGAGCGGCATCTCCACGTGTTCACTCGAGCCCATGATCGCCACCACCGCGATCATCGCGGGCATGCGGCTGGGCTTGGCCTGGCTGCAACACATCGAAAGTGGCTAACCGAACCATGTGCCGCGCGCGGATTTCCCGCCGAATCCACGCACCGGGCGTGTTACCCCACTTCACCCGGGGGCGACAATATTTGTTAGTCGGGTTGCCAATTACCGTCCATACGTCTGAAACATACCGCCCATCGGAATCCAGCCGACCTCACCCTAGCCAGCAGTAAGCAATTGTTCTGTAGCAGTTTTTTGCTCGTTGCGCGGCAAAGTCCTGGTATTGGCACGCAATGTGCTTTATTAAATACAAAAGGCTGACGGCGCCGCCATGAAATATCGGTCCGCGGTCGCTGTTTGGGAAACAACTTGAGAGGGTGAGAACATGGCGAGGGGTGTACAAGCGCGTTGCGATGATGTTGATCGTCCCGATCCAGCGGGTGCGTACGTAAAGTCGCGGGCTGCGGATGATGACACTGGTCGCGGGTCTAAGAAAACACTGCGCAACTCACAGTCTTCCAGTTCCAATGCCACACAAATCTATCTGCGGGAGATCGGCCATTCTCCCCTGTTGTCTGCCGATGAGGAAGTTTATTACGGACGCCTTTGCCAGCAGGGAGACCCGGCAGCACGCGACCGCATGATAGAAAGTAACCTGCGTCTGGTGGTGAAGATCGCACGCCGTTATATCAGCCACGGCTTGTCCCTATTGGACCTCATTGAGGAGGGAAATCTCGGCTTGATCCGAGCAGTCGAGAAATTTGACCCCGAGCGGGGATTTCGTTTTTCCACCTATGCAACTTGGTGGATCCGGCAGACCATAGAACGGGCGATCATGAATCAAGCCCGTACCATTCGACTGCCGGTGCACATCGTCAAGGAAATGAATGTCTATCACCGTGCGGCCAAGCGACTGGCGCAACAATTGGATCATGAACCGAGCGCCGATGAAATTGCGTCAAAACTCGACGTGCCGGTCGGTGACGTCAAACGCATGCTGGGACTCGAAGAAAGCGTCACGTCAATTGACGCACCTATGGACTCCGATTCCGACCGGACCTTGGTCGAGATCATTCCCGATGAATCGATCAACGACCCCGCCGATCTACTGCAGAACAAAAAGGTTCTGGTACACATCAATGAGTGGCTGGGAACACTGAACGAGAAACAGCGCGAAGTAATAGAACGCCGATTTGGACTCGGTGGAAGAAACGTATCCACCCTGGAACAGGTTGGCAAGGACGTCGGCGTCACACGTGAGCGGGTCAGACAGATTCAAGTGGAGTCGCTGGCGAAACTTCGTGAAATGCTCGAGATCCGTGGCTACACGCTCGAGAATCTCTCCTAGACATATTGCACCAGTATCCGGAAGGCTGGCGCACACTGCGACTCCGCGCAGCACAAGCACTGCGACTCCGCGCAGCACAAGCACTGCGACTCCGCGCAGCACAAGCACTGCGACTCCGCGCAGCACAAGCACTGCGACTCCGCGCAGCCTGATCAAGCACGAGTTACTAACGCGGTGATTTTTCAGATCGCATTAATACAAAAGACCGTCTAAACTCTCATACTCGTCGTCTTTCGTTGCGAATGAGGATGTCAAACCGTGATAGTAGGGGCAGGCATATTGATGCGGGCAACGGAACTTACTCTGCCAATTTCTGGAGGATTTTGACATGCTGAAATCGGCCACCTTCTTCTTTACAACAGTTGCCCTGGTCTCAATCGCCGCCACGGGTTTCGCTGAGGAACCCGTGAACAAAACCGTAGAAGCCCTGTTTGCGGAAAAGAGCGCATTGAGCGGCAAACAGGTCCAGATTACGGGTAAGGTAGTAAAGGTAAACAACGGGATCATGTACAGAAACTTTCTTCATGTTCAGGACGGCACCGGCGCGGTGGGCAGTAACGATATCACTGTCACCAGTGAACAAACCGCTCAGATCGGCGACAAAGTGGCCGTGACCGGGCGCGTTGCCACCGACGTCGATTTCGGGGCGGGATACGCGTATCCGGTTCTGCTAGAGAAGGCAGACATCAAGAAGCTTCAGTAATCGTGCTCAACGTATGAGCTACGGCTTTTTGGTGCTTGAATCCGACGCGCTTCGACTCCTTGCGTCCAGATAGTCCCAGCGCTCGTAGGCTTCGCTCAACTCGTCGCGAATCTGGTGCAGGCGGCCCAGCGTTGCGGTGATAATATCCCGGTCCTGTTGATAGAACTCGGCGTGACTGACTTTTTCCGTAAGCTGGTGTTGTTCTTGCTCCAACGCTTCAATAAAAGCAGGGATCCCATCCAACTCCCGCTGTTCCTTATAGCTCAATTTCTTCCCACCGGCGGAATGCCTGTCTTCGCTATGGCGCCGCTTGGCATCTTGCCGCAGCCCGCCAACAGCGGGTCGTTCCTTGGCCAACGATGTCTTTTTCTGCCGCAACCAGTCCTCGTACCCACCCACATATTGTTCCACCGTGCCGTCGCCTTCAAACACAAGGGTGCTGGTCACCACGTTGTCTAGAAAGGTCCGATCGTGGCTAACCAACAGCACGGTGCCATCGAACTCGATTAACAGCTCCTCGAGCAATTCCAATGTGTCGACGTCGAGATCGTTGGTTGGCTCATCGAGAATCATGATATTCGCCGGCTGCGTAAACATCTTTGCCAACAGCAAGCGGTTTCGCTCGCCGCCGGACAAGCTGTTGACCGGCGAATCAACGCGCTCCGGCGGAAACAAGAAGTCTTTCAGATAGCTGATGACATGGCGTGAGCGGCCACGTACGAGAATGTGATCATTCCCTTCACTGACGTTCTCTCTGACCGTCTTGTTAGCATCCAACCGCATCCGCTGTTGGTCAAAGTAAGCCATTTGCAGACGGCTGCCCATGATAATGCGGCCCGAATCGGAATTTAATTCCCCCAAAATCAGTCTCAACAAAGTACTCTTGCCGCAGCCGTTGGGACCAATGATTCCGACGCGATCCCCACGCATGATGCGTGTCGACAAATCACGGATCACCAAATGATCACCATACTGGAAATTGACATGCTCAAGATCTGCCACCCGCTTTCCTGACACATCGCTGCCGTCAACGTCCAAGCTGACCCTCCCCGGCATCATTTGACGTTGGCTTCGTTCCCGGCGCATTGCTTGCAGGGTTTTGACCCGGCCCTCGTTACGTGTGCGCCGCGCCTTGATTCCCTGACGTATCCACGCTTCGTGCGCTGCCACTTTTTTGTCGAATTTTTCGTTCGCCCGGGTTTCGATCTCAATTAATACTTCTTTCTTGCGTTGGTAATAGGCGTAGTCACCGGGGAACGATGTCAGGTTTCCCCGATCCAGTTCAATAATGCGTGTCGCCAGGTGTCTGAGCAGAGTACGGTCATGGGTGATGAACACCAACGCGCCTTGAAAAGCCGCCAGATATCCTTCCAGCCAGTTGATCGCAGCTATATCCATATGATTGGTCGGCTCGTCCAACAACAATAACCCCGGGTCGCTTACCAGCGCCTGTGCCAACATCACTTGCCGGCGTATACCGCCGGAGCAATCGGCGATGTGCTTATCGGCGGGCAACGACAGGCGGCTCAAGACGGTCTCGACCTTGTGGTTGATGTTCCACCCATCCGTGGCGTCGATTCGCTGTTGCAGGCTTGACATCCTGTCTAAAGATACCGGGTCTGTTGCAACGACCTGATGCGACACACTGTGATAATCGGATAGTAAGCGGCCCAGGTCTCCCAACCCGGATGCAACCGCCTCGAAAATCGTGTCGGAGGTCGCGGCTGGCACCTCCTGATCCAAGCACGAGATGTGCAAGCCGTCTTTTCGCCAGATTTCGCCATCGTCCGGTTCGATCTGACCGCTGATGAGACGAAACAATGTGGACTTGCCCATGCCGTTTCGTCCCACGACGCAAATCCGTTCACCGGCCGCAACTCTCAGGTCCACATGATCCAGCAGCGGCCGATGACCCAAGGCAAGAGACACGTCATTGAGGGTCAATATCGTCATCGATTTTGAATTCGTTCGCGTGGACTCATATTACGTAAACGCGGCGTTTGAAACGCGCTTGCGCGAATCGGGGTCCAGTTTATCAACATACTGGTCGGCGCGGCGCTACCCTTCAGCAACGGAGAACGCCAACGCCGTTGACGGAAGATTTAGACACCACCGTTGCGCGCACATCTACCCCCGCGCGGTGCACGGAGATGATACCCTGTCAATGCGCATAAGTCGGAGGGTTACCGGTCGTCTCGGACGCATAGAATACAAGAATATGAACTGCCTGTGCTGATCACACGAACCGACAACTGGCTCGCGCTCATATTTTCCGCGCGGGTGTTAATGTATGCCAATTACATGGTGTATGCGGCATGCCTACCGGTGCTCCTCGACGAATGGCAGATGTCGGCGGCGCGCGCTGGAACCATCGCCTCCGGTTTTATGGCGGCGTACGCAATATCTCTGTTCGCATCGTCGTGGCTGGCGGATCACTTTGGCGCCAAACGGGTATTCGTGATCGCCGCCGTGTTGAGCGCCGTTTCCGCGATGTCGTTTGGATTTTTCGCGCGCTCCTACCTCAGCGGGTTGTTGTTTTATGCCCTGGCCGCAACCACCCAGGGCGGCCTATACACACCGGCCATAATCCTGTTCGCGGATCGCTATGACTCGCGTCGGCGCGGCGCGGCGGTCGGGTATCTCATCGCAAGCACCTCGGTCGGTTACGCCTTTTCCCTGGGGGTGACGGGAGTATGCCTCCATTTCGCCGACTACCGCGCCGCGTTCATTGTCACCGGCCTGCTGCCGGTGCTGGGCGTGATCATGTCGTGGCTCGCGCTGCGCGGAACGCCCAACATCATCCATCCCCGGCCCCGCGGTATTCGCGTATTTCAGCTGCTGCGAAAAAACCATGACGCCAGGTGCCTGGTTGCCGGCTACACGTCGCATTCCTGGGAACTTCTTGGCATGTGGTCATGGACCCCCACCTTCTTCGCTGCGAGTTTCGCGTTGGCGGGGAACGGTCTTGCAGACACCGCCCAGTTCGGGGCGTATCTCACGGCATCTATGCACGTCATCGGATCCTTCGCCTCGGCGTCCATGGGGCGATTATCCGACCACTGGGGCCGGCGCCGGATACTGATTTGGGTCGCGGCTTGCGGGGCGATCCTGTCGTTCACGATCGGGTGGCTAATCGTCTTTCCCGTGTATATTGTCATGATGATCGGTTTTCTCTATTACTTCGCTGCCATCGGCGATTCTCCGGTGTTATCTACCGCGTTATCCGAATCCGTCGACGCCGGGTATCTCGGCTCGGTACTCGCGGTTCGTGCACTACTCGGTTTCGGCGCCGGATCCGTGGCACCGATCGTGTTCGGGGCGGTGTTGGACTGGACCAATCCAACCGGCACGTCGGTGACCCAATGGGGTTGGGCATTTGCTATCCTTGGACTCGGTGGCACGCTGGCCACCTGGTATGCGTTTCGCTTTCGCGGTCGTGGCGCAAACACCGGGAATTCTTAAATATGCATCAGTTGGAGATATCAGAAAATCGGCTTTCGCGCCAACAATCACGAGCAACGGGAGCGTACCGGGACCTTTAGTTCGACACATGGTCACTCAATACGCCTGCTGTATTGAACTCTTTCGGCGCGTCCCAGCCACAACCCGCCACCCGCGAAATCGACATCAGCGATTTATGGCGCCGCTATCACCCAATGTCAGCATGGGGGGCGAATTTGGTATTGCGTCGCCGGAACCCTCACGAATAGGATCGCTTCTCTCGTTTGATCATCAGCGAGGACCTCGCGTTTACTGAAGGAGTTGCGATGCTCGAGTACTTTACTCTCATACTTGTCTGCCAGCTGCTCGGCGAGTTCGCCGGATTGGCTATGGGTCTCAATGCCCTCGCAACGTCAAGTCTTTTACCGCTTCTTTGGAAATTGATTTACTGAGGATTCCCGAAGCCGGCTAAGAGACTTGCACTGCGCGTAGTCCCAGGTCGGGTGGCTGAACACCCGCTGGTACGAAACCCACTAAAGCGGTTCAGGCATTGCGGGGCCTACCGGAAGGTAACGCCCAGTCGCAACCCTTGCTTATTTGGATGACTCGGAGAGCGGATTGTTCTCACCGGGTCTTCGCGATGGTGCATCAGACTTGGGCACATCATGAACCGGTGCCGCCTGCGCCCGTTCGGCTATGGCGCGCGCCATGCCATTGAAGACCACGGCATGTGACGGGGCGAACGCATACCAATACATCAATCCCCACACACCCGCGGGGTGCCAGTATGCGGTGACGGTGACGCGGGTCTGCTGCGGATCCTCGGATTTGATGTCGAACTCCAGGACACCGGCGCCCGGCGCCTTCATGCCGAATCCCAAGGTCAGCCGTCGTGGGGGTTCGACGCCAATCACCCGCCACGAGTCGATGGTGTCGCCAACGCGTAATTCGGTCGGATGGCGGCGTCCGCGGTTCAGTCCCTGACCGCCGATGGCCCAATCGAAAAACTCCCGCACCGCCCACAATGAGTTCGCATAGTAATATCGGTTGTCACCGCCGATGGCGGCAACCTGGGCCCACACCGATGCGGGTGATGCCTTAGCGAGCGCGGTGCCGCCGGCTTTCTTTGCGTAGTATCCATAGTTTGGATTGTAATCGCGGAACATCAACATACCTTCGGTCCAGCGTGCGGCCACGGCGTTGTGGCGTTCGGCATCAAAGACGGCGGCAACCGCTTCGCGGTAGGTGAGCAGCTGCTGCGGAACCAGGCTGCGCAGAGCACTGTCGTCGGCCTGAATGTCCAGCTTGAGACCGGCGATCAATGCACGGGCGATAGGGGTCGGCACCGAGGTCACCGCACGCAGCCAATAGGAGGAAAGCGTCGGCGTCAGTACCGGTACGGGAATAATGAACGGCCGCTTACCCACAAATTCGCCGTATTGCAACATGAGCTCCTTGTAACTAAGCATCTCCGGCCCGGCCGCATCATAGATTAGACCGGCCGCCTCATCCAACTCAGCCACACGCACCAAGTACACCAAGAGGTTATCCAAGGCAATTGGAGGCGACTTAACCTTGACCCAGCGCGGTGTCACCATCACCGGCAGGTTATTGACCAGATCACGAATGACTTCGAATGCATATGATCCCGGGCCGACTATGATACCGGCACGAATCTCGGTGACCGGCACACGACCGCTGCGCAGATGTTCCCCGGTAATACGCCGTGAGACCAGATGTTGTGAATCCGCGTTCTCGGGGATCAGCCCGCCAAGGTAGACAATGCGCCTGACACCGGCGTTCGCTGCCGCTTCGGCAAAGTTGTCCGCGCCTTGCTGTTCCAACAGGGAAAAGTCACCACTTGTATCCAGCGAGTGCACCAGATAATAAGCGACATCGATACCCACCAGGGCTTCGGCCAGTGTTGCCGGGGCCAGCACGTCGGCGCACACGATCTCGACACCGGGCCAACGGCGTCCCGCCAGCACCTCCCGGCTGCGCGCAGTTGCGCGCACGCGGAATCCGCGCGCGACCAGCTTGGGCACCAAGTTGCTGCCAATGTACCCGCTCGCGCCAACTACCGCGACGCACAGCGCATCCGGCGCCTGCGGTTCAGCAGTAGATCGCTGCGCCCCGGATTCAGTGAGAGGTTTATCTGTCATTGGAACGATTGGCGCTCAAATTGGGTTACAGACCCATTTTCGCACACCGACGTTGCAGCGCCCATATGCAACCAAGCTAAATCCGACACTTCGTGTCAGAGATGATCAGGATGACTACTCTAATTCCGATTTTCCCGCGTTGGGAAATAATGCTGTTTTCCGAGCACGGTATTTCCGCCGCACTTATAGACACGTTAATATCCACCGTTTGGTGCGCACTATGTGGGACTCTATGAGTACAGTACGCCAGGAACCATTAACCAAAGCGCCGCCGTATTTGCCACAAGGCAACGAGCGCGGAGTGTTTCATTCGGCTTATCGTCGCCAGCTTCCGTTGCTCATCAAAGGCCCCACAGGTTGCGGTAAAACCCGATTTGTGCGTCACATGGCGGCGGAGCTGGGTCGGCCGCTTTACTCCGTGGCCTGCCATGACGAGCTGTCGGCATCCGATTTGGTGGGACGTTTTCTCATTCGCGGCGAAGAGACGGTTTGGCAAGACGGTCCGCTTACACGAGCTGCGCGTGAGGGCGGAATCTGTTACCTGGACGAGGTGGTCGAGGCGCGTAAAGATACGACCGTCATATTGCACCCGCTCACCGACGATCGTCGCGAGCTCTATCTGGAGAAAACCGGCGAACTGATCAAAGCCCCGGTCAATTTCATGCTGGTGGTGTCGTACAATCCCGGCTATCAACACCTTTTCAAGAATCTAAAGCCAAGCACGAGGCAGCGGTTCGTAGCGTTGACGTTCGATTTTCCCGCGCCCGAGAAGGAAGCGGAGATCATCATCTTGGAAACCGGGCTCGATGCCGCGGAAGCGCGGCGCCTTGCGGAATTGGGACGGCAACTACGCACACTGGAAGGCCACGATCTGGAGGAAGTGGCCTCCACGCGGCTACTCATCCATGCCGCCAGTTTGATGATAGAGGGATTAAGCCGACGCGAGGCTTGCCACGTGGCCGTGGTGGAGGCGCTCACGGATGACCCATTGATTCAGGAAGGACTCGCCGAGACCGTTCGCGCGTATTTCGATAGCTGAGGGTACGTCAGGGATCAATGAATATTGCCGCCAATCTTCGCTTCGAGTTGGCGTTGGGCCTGTGCCGCACCCCAAGTTACCCGCAGGCGGCAGTCGCGCTCGCCGATGTGCAACGCGGGCTACATGTGTTTTTGCACGCGCTTGCCGGATCGTGCCGGCTCCAGATCGTAGCCGACAACGAAGGCTCGCGCCACGAACGGTTACGTCACAAGGTGTCGGCGAAACGTCACTGGCGCGAACTCGCCTGGCGAAATCCGGACCATGCGCACTTGCCGCTACTGATTGCACGCTTTCCCGATCGCGCCCTGAACCGGGATCTGTACTACTGGCTGACCGCCTATCTTGCGTTCGATCGGGAGATCCCGGCGGACTCGCGGTGCACGCCGGGCTTGGAGCACCTACTGAGAGGTGTGGCAGTGAGTGAGCTGCTGGTGGGCCAATATCCCGGGTTGCGGCAGCGATACGCGCGCCTGTGCCGGGCTTGTCTCGAAGAACGAGAAGCGCACACTGCATCTCTCGCGCGCCATCACCACGCCGGCTTTACGTTGTTAGAAGCCGGCATCCGGAATGGCCTGGGTCATCCCGGACCCGTGCATCACCCGTGGCTCACGCACGCATTAGTCGCTGCCCGACGCGGCGAGTTGTTACGCGATCCACCGGCGGTATTGGCGCACGGACCGCTACCGTTCTGGCCGGCTGCCGTTTGGGGTCACCCGGCGCCACCGATTGAGAAAGATGCCAAGCCGCTGCCCGACTATGTGGACGCCGAACTGCTGGATGAAGTCCCGACCGAGGGTTACAGCACCGACGAACCCACCGAGGAACAAGCTTACGATCCCGATACCCGCGACGCGGTCGCGGATGGGGAACGATTGACCGGCGCGCTGCTTTATCCGGAATGGCATTACCGGCGCCGGGACTATCGGCCCGACTGGTGTCGGGTGTACGAGCAGGTGCCGGCAGCCGTCGCCACGAAGGCCCCGGACCAGGAATTGCAGCAACTAGCCGCCCGCGTACGCCGCCGCTTCGAAGCGTTTCGCCTGCAGGATCACTGGCGGCGCCGGTTGATAGATGGCGAGGAGGTGGATGTGGACGCGTTCGTCGATGCTGCGACCGAACACCGCGCCACCGGTCACCGCGGCGATCGACTGTACCGGCATCGTATTCGTGACGAGCGTGAACTATCGGTCGCCGTGTTGCTCGACATATCCAATTCAACCCAAGGCCGCATCGACGGGTTACACCGGGTTATCGATATCGCTCAGCGCGCGATGCTGGTGGTTGCCGAGGCGCTGCACGGGCTGCAAGATGAATTCGCGCTCTTCGCGTTCTCCAGCTACAGCCGCGCGTTCGTCGACTGCCTGCGCATCAAAAGCTTTAGCGAGACCTACAGCGACACTGTGCGTCAACGGATCCTGGGGCTCGGGCCTGAAGGGTCAACGCGGATGGGTGCCGCGGTGCGCCACGTCGGTGGCACGCTCGCCGGCCGGCCGAGCCGGCACCGGCTGCTTTTGGTGCTGACCGACGGACGACCTTACGATCCGGCCGACCGTTATGAAGGGCGTTACGCCTTGGAGGACACCCGCCGGGCGTTGATGGATCTGCGCGCCTTGGGGGTGTTTCCGTTCGGGTTGACCATCGACCAAAAAGGACAAGAGTACCTGCCTCATCTGTTCGGGGCGGGTCGCTATATCGTAATCTCAAATGTAGCCGCGCTGCCCGCGGCGCTGCCGCGTGTGTACGCTCGCCTCACTGGGCTGGAAAGATAGCCGGCCACACGATTGCTGGGGCCCATATATGACGATACGAAAGTGTGGCGAATCAGACGCAACGGCGGTCTGCGGTATCATCAACGACGCGGCCCAGGCATATCGCGGCATCATTCCGGCGGATTGCTGGCATGACCCGTACATGTCCGGAGAAGAGCTGAGTCAAGAAATTGCAGATGGCGTTATATTCTGGGGCCTCGAGGCAGCAGGAGCAATCAGTGGGGTGATGGGTATACAGAACAAGACCGGTGTTCATCTCATCCGGCACGCATACGTGGCAACGCGCGCACGTCGCCAAGGCATCGGGACCCGTCTGCTGCAACACCTCGAAGCTTTAACAGATAAACCACTGCTCGTCGGCACTTGGGCCGATGCGCACTGGGCCATTGCCTTTTACGAAAAAAACGGCTACCGGTTGGTGAGGACCTCGGAGAAAGACAGGCTGCTCGGTAAATACTGGCACATCCCCAAGCGCCAGATTGAGACCTCGGTTGTTCTAGCCCGCATCATTTCTCACCCTGCGCGCCCTCGTTGTAAAATTTCGCCCGGATCAAATGCATAAAATTCCGGCTGACTACCGGTCTCACTACTAACCACGGCTTGCGACGTTGGCCGACATCGGCGCCGGCCGAATTGGCGAGGTGGTGACTACGGTTATACTTTGAATCATTTCCATGCGTATCGAGCGACCATCATGTCCGGATCAATATTGAAAACCGTAGGTGGCTGGCTTGCCAGCTACTTGAATAAGCCGATAAAAGGTTATCAGGCATTTTCGATTACCGATCCCGCCAAGCTGGCGGCGGTAATGCGGCCGTGTGACGTATTGCTCGTAGAAGGCGATCGACGGCTCAGTACCGCAATCAAATATCTGACCCAGTCAACCTGGTCGCATGCAGCGATCCACGTCGGTGATGCCCTGGGCCAGGGTGACGACTACGAGACCGCGCCGGTGCTGGTAGAGGCCGATATCAAGGAGGGTGTCATTTGCGTCCCACTCGCGAAATATACATCGTTCAACACCCGTATCTGCCGCGCCATCAACCTCGCGCCGGAGGACCAACTGCGCATCATCGAATACGTCGTCTCGAGGTTGGGACACGCCTACGATCTAAAAAATATCATCGACCTTGCGCGTTATCTGCTGCCCACGCCCCCGGTGCCGAGCTCCATGCGCCGCCGCATGCTTGCCCTGGGCAGCGGCGACCCCACCCAGGCGATATGCTCGTCCCTGATCGCCCAGGCGTTTCAATCCGTGCGATATCCAATTCTGCCGCATGTAGAGGAACTCGACACGCCCACTCGTGGCCGATACGGGGATACCGTCCGCGAGATCCTGCATATACGGCACCATAGCCTGTTTGCGCCGCGGGACTTCGACATATCGCCGTACTTCCAGGTCGTCAAACCGACCATCGAACATTCGTTCGACTACAAACGACTGGTTTGGGGAAACGGCAACCCGCCGCATCGGGACGTCGCACCGGAGGCAGCGGCGTAATGAGTCCCCGGGCAGCATCCGTTCGGGGACGGCAAATCTCGGGGGCAACGATTGGCTCGTCTGTATCCGTGAACTCAGCATCTGCATTGCACACAACCCACGTCGCACCGAGGATGCCGGCTGTTGTTAACAGCAATCCACCGCCGCTATCAACACACAATCCGTGTCGTTACGGCACCAGTGCAACGATGCGCCACATGTAAAGCGCCAACAGCGACCGGTGGGGAGCGAATAATGCGGCCGCCTCCGGAACCGGCATGGCGCCTTCCTCGAGCACAAAGCGGCTGAATGTCGTACGCACAGCGATATCTCCCGCGGGCCAGATGTCAAGCTCCTGAAAATAAAATATCATCGCCATGTCGGCGGTCCACGGGCCGACACCCCAGATCGCCTGCAAATGGGCGTAGCGCTGTTCTAGGTTCATTTTTTTAAGGCGCTCCGGCGACAAGTGTCCTTGCGCGTGTGCCGTTGCGATACTGCATAACGCCTTGATCTTGTTTCCCGAGACGCCACATGCGCTTAACCGTGGCGCGTTGGTCTCACAAAAAAAGTCCGGTATGCGACTGCCGCGTTCTTGCAGCGTGGTCTCGACGCGGCCCCAGATACTGCTTGCCGCCCGGGTGGACAGCTGTTGACCGACAACTGCCCGCGCCAGGAATGGGACCAGGCCGTTTCGCCTGCGATCGGGTAGTGTTAACGGCCCGATGTCCGCGAGCGCACGCTGTAATGCGGGCGAGATTCTGCCCGCGGTCGCCACAAACCGCCTATGCAGTTCCGGAGTCATGGCGTGTCTGGATGTTTCCGTCGAATAGCCGATGGCCGCAATAGCCGAGCAACGCAAATGGATTCAAATTATGATCTCCGTGTGTCGCTGGCCTCAGACCCAAGTCCGCGAGGTCAATAATACAACCGTGGAAACCAGCCCGTTCCCCGGCCCTTGGCGGTCAGATCGAATAGGTTCCACAGCGGCCACAGCAGGTCGGCATGTCTCGGATGCTGTCCTTCCGCCGCCTGTGCGTACAGTAATTCAGTGTCATAGAAGTGGTGAATACCCTGCTCGTTTTTCGTGAACACATTGATAGCCGGCATTTGGCCCCACTCGGCACTTTCCGCAAAATAATCGGCGTTGTAACTGTTGTGTGCGGAAGACAGCAACCGCAGGCGGTCCCAACCTCGCATCCGGGCCCAGCTACGAATCCGCTTCACCGGTGACTTGGCGGCCACGGCAAGATTGACCCGATCCGTCACATGCGACGCGTTACCGTTGAAGTTATCCAGGATCGCGGTGCACATCGGACATGGTTCATCGGCGTCCGGCGCGTACATGAAGCTATAGATGATCAGACTGTCCTTCCCCGATGCGAACAGTTCAGAAAACTTGGTCTGCTTGACGGTTGTGTCATCCGCAAGATCTGCACCGCCTTCCTGGAACACGTAGTCTTGTTTCAACGCTCCGCCAGGCGGCAGCCGGCGTCGCAACGCAGCGACCGCCTCGATCCGCCGGCGTAAATCGATCTCCATGTCCAACAACTCGTCGCGCGCCCGGCGATACTCGTTGCTTTCGCCCGGAAATTTCTTGTCGTGAATCCTGCCCACTGTGTCACCTCGTCCCCAAGATCTTCGCCACCACAGGGGCAGCGATGATAAACCAAAAAGCTACTTTAAGAATATTTCTCAAAATTGAATTGATTTATACTGGCGTCGCGATTTAGCAGAATCAACAATTATCAGGAGGAGATTAATGAACGTGTTCCATCGCGTATTTGTCAGTGGTTTGTTTACAGCTTGCCTGCTCAGCGTCGGCGCAGCACATGCGGTCGAGTTGCAGTGGTTCGGACAGTCGGCGTTCAAGGTCACCACCCCCGGCGGCAAGGTGATCATGATCGACCCGTTCATCACCAAGAATCCCAAGACACCGGACCAGCTCAAAGATCTCACCAAACTCGGCAAGATTGACCTTATATTGGTTACCCACGGCCACGGGGATCACGTCGGCGACACCGCCAAGCTCGCCGAGATGAGCGGTGCCAAGGTAGCCATGAACGCCGACATGGGACACACCTTCGGCACCTTGGGCATCGTGCCCTACAAACAACTCATCCGGTTCAACAAGAGCGGGCCAATCAAACCCGTCGGCGACGGAATCACCGTCACCATGGTGCGGGCGGAGCACAGTTCCGAGGTCTTGCACACCGACCCGACCACCGGTAAAAAGCGCCTACACCCGGGCGGTGAACCGGCCGGTTACATTATCGAGCTGGAAAACGGATTCAAGCTTTATCACGCCGGCGACACTGGGGTGTTCGCGGACATGCAATTCATCGGCGATTACTACCGACCGGATCTGGCGCTGCTGCCCATCGGCGGTCACTTTACGATGGATCCGCAGCATGCCGCCTATGCGGTGAAAAACCTGCTCAACACAAAGACCGTGATTCCCATCCATTATGCGACGTTTCCGCCGTTGAAAGGGACACCGGAGCAGTTCAAGGCAGCACTCGGCGATTCCCCGACCAAGGTCATCGTGATGCAGCCGGGCGACATACAAAAATTCTAACGCGTCATACATCCGCGATGCAGGGTAGCCACACCGATGGACAAGCCGTTGAAATGTCGACGTCAGGATTCCCGGCGTTCGAAAAATTGGGGTCAGAGTTCTCAACTCTGACCCCAATGTTCTTATCGCTTGGCAGGTGGGAGTGACATGCTGTCAAGATATTCGCGGCTAGAAGCCGCTCCCACACACATCGCGGCTGGCTTGTCCCCGCACAGCAGGGGAAAGCCGCTGTCACCGATACAGCCTGTCACGAAATTCGCGGCGCCATGCCGCTCCCATTTATACAGCCTGCCCTGAGCGGAGAAGAAGACAGGGATCTCAATTGGGTAGAAGATGCCTCGCTACACACCACATGACATCAAGCGTGATCTAGTCGGTGCGGTTGGTGATCTCGATCAGATGGTACCCGAACTGAGTCTTGACGGGGCCATGGACCGCGCCCACCTCGGCATTGAATACCACCTCGTCGAACTCACGGACCATCTGGCCCGGACCAAATTCCCCCAAGTCCCCGCCTTGTTTGCCGGACGGGCACTGGGAATGGTCTTTTGCAATACTCGCAAAATCCGAACCGGCTTCTATTTGATTCTTGAGATCGTCACACGCTTGTTCAGTTGTCACCAGGATATGGCGGGCACGGGCAGTGGCCATTGTGTTCTCCTCCAGGGTATGTCATCAGGGATTTAGAGGCGACACCTGTCACTAGGGTGATGCCGCCGGCGTAAGGGTCTGCTGATTGCGCCCGAGCATAACATAATGCCCCTCAACCCAACCACGCAAGCGCCCTAGCGACAGCGTCTTTTCCGTTCCACATGACGATATGTTCATGGGAGACAATGACTCGTTCAAAATCCCAATTCAAGATCCGGTCTCTCGAGGCGCGCGCTTTATTTCTGTCTTTGACCATGAGTCTTATGGTCCTTGACATGCCGAGTGTGCGATACCCACCGAGCACGCGCATCAGGATGCGGGTAACCGCAGCGGCGTCTTCCTTAAGATACAAACACAAATCCGTCAATATCAACGACTTACTCTTGCGGTGTAACCATACCACCTCATTCAACATGGGCATGCCTTCGAATAGAAGCTGATCTAATTCCCCATCCCACTCGGGCTCGGGCTCATTCGAAAGGATTCGGTTGCAGCGGATGGCGGGACGCTTCTTCGGCAATCCTGGCGCCACAAACAGTAATGCCTGCGGATAACAGGCCATGAATTGGTCCACAAAAAGATGGTGAAAGCGATTCGGCGCGCATACATAGCCCACGTCTCCAAGTTCATCCAAGCTCTGACGCAGCGCCGGCCCGAGCCTGATCGGCGAGTGTATCCACAGCTTACCATCCGCTAAACGGACGACACTCATACGTGTCTTCATGCTGATTCCGGCGAAACTCAGCGGCGCCTGGGCGTGCCAAATCCGATCGGAATCCAACTCAACCAGCATGTAAAGATATCAATGCCTAATCAAATAAACCAGCCACGCGCTAACGCATCACGAATGGATTGGGGACCTCGGTAGCCGTGGAAATCCACACGCTTTTGACCTGCATGTAATCCTTGATCATATCCTGGCCGTTCTCGCGTCCCAGGCCGCTGCGTTTGTAACCACCAAAGGGCGACATGTAGCTCACCGCGCGATAGGTGTTTACCCATACGGTGCCTGCTTGTAAGCGGTCTGCCATAATGATGGCGCGGCGGATGTTCTGGGTCCAGACGCCGGCGGCCAAGCCATAGATTACGTCGTTGGCGATCGCCACCGCCTCGTCTTCGTCGGTAAACGGAATGACCGATAGCACCGGACCGAAGACCTCCTCCTGGGCGATACGCATGGCATTGCTGACGCCGGTGAACACGGTCGGCTCCACGAACCAACCGTCACCGCACTCCGCCCGCTCGGCCTTAGCGCCCCCAAGCCGCGTTTGCACCCCTTCACCTTTGGCGATGTCAATATAGTCGAGCACCTTACGGTACTGTGGTTTGTTGGTCACCGGGCCGACTTGAGTATCGAAGCTCATCGGATCTCCCATCTTCGCGGTCTTGGCCAATACCACGAGCTTGTCAACGAACTCATCGTGGATATTCCTTTGTACCAGCAACCGCGACCCAGCAATACAGGTTTGTCCGGTGGCGGCAAAAATCCCTGAGATCGCCCCCTTGACCGCATTATCCATATCCGCGTCATCAAACACGATGTTGGGAGACTTGCCACCGAGTTCCAGAGCTACGCGCTTGAGCCCGCGGGCGGCGGTCTCGTAAATCATCTGACCGGTCTTTTCCGATCCGGTAAATGCGATCTTGGCCACGAGTGGATGCTCGACCAACGGCGCGCCGGCGTCGGGCCCAAAACCGGTGACCACGTTGACAACCCCCGGGGGGAAACCGGCTTGTTCGAACACCCGCATGAACTCGAGCAAAGAGGCCGAGGTATATTCCGATGGTTTCAGGACCACCGTGTTTCCCGCAGCGAGCGCTGGGGCGAGCTTCCAGGCGGTCAACAACAGCGGCGAATTCCACGGCACAATCGCCCCCACCACGCCCAGCGGTTCGTAGCGTGTGTAATTGAAGTTGTCGGGCTTATCGATCGGAATTACACTGCCCTCGATCTTGTCCGCCAACCCACCGTAATAGTAGTACCACTGGGGTACGTATTTGAGCTGGGCGGACATCTCGGCAATCAACTTACCGTTGTCACGCACCTCGATCTCCGCGAGGTGCTCAGCATGCGTCGTCAATAGATCACCGAGTTTGCGCAACAATGCGCCGCGCTGCGAGGCGATGAGTTGCGGCCAGTCACCGCTGACGAAGGCCCGGTGCGCCGATTGCACCGCCCGGTCTACATCGTGTTTTCCGCCCTTGGGGATCAGCGCCCAGGACCGTCCGGTGAACGGATTATCGCTTTCGAAGTAATCGCCCGACGCGGACTCTACCCATTGCCCGTCGATGTACATCTTGTATTGTTCAAGCCGTTGTGATCGTGCTTTCGCCTGCATCACTCTTTCTCCACTGTGGAATCTGTTGCCATCGATTTATCCGGTTGCCCGGTCGCCAAGTACCGCGCTACGAAAACGATCTTTCAAATATGGCCCGTCCCGGGATGGAAGCACGGTGGGCGCCGCGGTCGCCGCAACTTTGACCACCGCAAACACCGGACCGGTCGCCGCATACAACAATGAGACGATGTCTTCGAGTTCATCTCGGCTATAGATGGTGCGGCTCACCGGAAATCCGGCCGCCGCCGCGCACCCGGCGAGGTCTACCCCATGGTGGGTGTGGGTCTTTTGCATACCGGTCTCCCCGTACGACTCGTTGTCAATTACGACAATACTCAGATTGCCGGGTCGTTGCACGGCAATCGTCGCCAGTCCACCGAGGCCCATGAGCATCTCCCCGTCCCCCGTAATCACCAACACCCGCCGCTGCGGCTGTGCCAGTGCCACCCCAAGACCGAGCACCGCCGCACCACCCATCGCTCCCCATAGATAGAAATTGTTGGGATGGTCACCGACAGCGGCGGCATCCCAGGTGGTACTGCCAAGACCGGTGATCAACAGCGCGTCGCCGCGATCCGCCAGGATGCGCGCGACCGACGCGCGGCGATCGAGGATGATCTCGTTTTGTGGTGTCACTTGTGCCAGTCCTTGAAACCTATAATCTGCTGGGAGATGAGCACCGCCACCGCGCGGCCGGCATCAAAGGCCAGGTGTGCTGCCGCGTTCACTACCTCCACGAGTCGCTCGGCAGTATCGGGTCGATGAACAATCACGCCGATATTATGTAACAGTCCGTTTGTTGCCTGGCCCATCGGAACCTGCCACGGATTGAATTCGCCCCATTCACCACGCATGGTGACCAATGTGAGAAATGGAATGCGACACTCTTGGATCATCGCCAACATATTAATGCAGTTTCCCACGCCGCTCGACTGCATCAGCAGCACGCCACGCTCACCACCAAGCCACGCGCCGGCAAGCAAGGCCACGCCTTCTTCCTCGCTCGTCAACGGCACGGCTCGCATGCGACTGTCGGCCTCGCAAAGCTCGATCAATCGAGCGTGTCCCGCGTCGGGCACATAGGCTACTTGCTGAACCTCCATGTTCTGCAACATGGAGAACACCTCAACGGACCAACCGTCCTCCTTACTCATGGGGTTGGGGGTCGAAATTCAGATGTGGCCGATGGGTCCCGATCACAAAACATCCATCGCACCTCCGGTTGCCGGCACAGATCGCACTGATGGCTGATAAGCTAGACTAAACAGTTCCGCGAACCCACTTGCGCCGAAGCGTTTTCTATTCCTCGAAAGATCGTCAATTATCGGCAACAGCGATGTGTTTTGCGCGCGCTTCGACACCCTGTTTATTTGTGATCCGGTCTCTGATCTTCGTTCAAACTATCACCATCGGCCGTGAAGCTGCCGCCACCTGATTCCAGGCCCGCAACGGATTGCTCTTGGGTTTTACCGCCCTGGTCCAGGAACTCGTTCTTGTAGGGGCATCGCTGGATCGGACAATGATGCGCGCGTGCACAATCCTTCCATGTGGTATCGCGAAGCACGACTTCGCCACAAACATCGCACAACAGCACGGGCGAATCAAAAGTGGCCATAATAAATGTCTCTACCCAGGGTTGGGTGATAGTTTATATTGGTAGCGGACACTTTGCATTGACCCCTGTCAAAGGAGAATCTCTTGCCATAGGCCGGAACCCGAACACGAAATCCGGCGCCCAACCACTACCGTTTTTTGGTGGCCCCGGGTCAAACGCCAGCAGCCAGTTCCCGACCAAACTGGCACACCGTCTACCTTGTTAGATCCGGGACGGTTGTGGTCTTTATGGGCGGCAGGCCGTGGGCACGCAGGAAACGATTCTGTATGTCGTAGGCCTGGATCTCGAAGTCGGCTTGATTCTCCACACCGTCGCCACGTTGTACTTCGTATTGCAGAAAGTGGACGAGCTCATGCACGAGGTGACTGCGGTCTTTGAAATCCTCGGGATCGAAGTCATCGCGCAGCCAGATGGTCCGGGTTTCCACGTCGTATAATCCCATTAGCCCGCGTTTGGCCCGCTCGGGGATGATCCACACCTCACCCAAAAGCAGATACGCCAACGCCTCGGGATCCGTTTTGACGACCTTCGGCGGCTCGCCCAGAAACTCGTATCCCGAGTTGGCGTTAATCCATATCAGTAGTGCTGCCGCAATGCTCTTCATCTGTTACGTCACAACACGGTTGATCACTCGATTGCACGCTCTCCAGGTCTTTGACCCCCTTCGCGGAGAAGCGTTCGCCGCCAATCGCGATTTTACGCTTGCGCGCACGACAAATGGGTATGTGCTTAGTATCACATGCCGAACGCGCTGTTCGTGCTTCATTCGGTGTTGGATCCGAGCCTTGGCAGCGGCGCCTCATTAATGGGCAGATGCACAATCGCCGCCGCCAATCCGAGAATAATTCCTGCCCACCACATACCGTCATAAGAGCCGGTTTCATCAAAGATACGACCACCCCACCACACCCCGAGAAAACTCCCCAACTGGTGGCTGAAAAAGACAATACCGAACAGCGTTGCCATGTAACGGACACCGAACACCTGCGCAACTATTCCGGTGGTAAGCGGCACCGTGGAGAGCCACAGAATTCCCATAACGGCGGCAAACAGGTAGATCGTAAGTTCCGTTTTGGGCATTAACAGCAGCGCGGTGATTGCGACCGCACGTGAGAAATAGATGAAACTCAAACCAAATTTCTTGCTCCAGTGCTGACCCGCCAGACCGGACAGCAACGACCCGAAGATGTTGAATAGCCCCACCAAAGCTATGGCATACGCACCGATATAAGGATCAAGTCCGACATCTTTGACATACGCGGGGAAATGTACGGTGATAAACGCCACATGAAAACCGCACACAAAAAAACCTGCGGTCAGCAACACATAGCCGCGGTGACCGGCCGCTTCACGCACCGCCTCGCGAATAGTCTGCTCGCGTTGCGTTTCACCCGGGGTCGTCGGATCGTTGGGTAGTGCCATCGCGAGAGGAATTAGTACCAGTGTAACGGCTGCCAGGATTAAAAGCGCATTGTCCCACCCGAAAGCAACAATGAATCCTTGGCTGAGTGGCGAGAACACGACCTGACCCGCCGAACCGGCCGCGGTACCCAGTCCCAATGCAAGCGAACGTTTCTCCGCCCCCACTACCCGAGCCATCGCCGCCAGCGCGAGGGAAAATGCAGTGAACGCAATGCCGATACCGGTCAATAAGCCGCCGGTAAGATGCAAGGCCCATCCGCTGTCCGCCAGCGTCATACCAAAAATCCCGAGCCCGTACATCAATGCCCCGGTCATCATGACGCCCAACGGTCCAAATCGATCCGCCAATGCGCCCGCAAACGGCAGTCCGATTCCCCACAGAAGATTTTGAATCGCCATAGCGAGAGCGAACGTTTCTCGGCTCCAGCCCTTTGCCACCGTCATCGGGTCGAGAAACAGGCCGAATATCGAACGAATTCCAAAACCGACCATGGCAATCAAACAACCCGCAGTGAGTACGACAACCGGCGTGCGCCAGGTGGTGGCGGCGGTAAGCGGGGGGAGCGTCATTGGAGTGTGTTACTACTGATGGAGTTTCTGCAGCTTATCAATAATAGTGTTCGCGCCGCATATTGGTTCGCCGCGAATTCGAATGTTGGCTATTCATCTACATTTTATTAGAGACTCGCGGTGCGGAAATATTTGCCGACATTCTACACGCCGAGAATCTCACCGTCGTCGGTCAGGTCTATACGATGCGCGGCGGGCTGCCGCGACAAGCCCGGCATGGTGACGATATCCCCGGTCAACGCCAACAGGTAGCCGGCGCCGGCGGCAATTCGCACCGATTCAACGGGGAGTAAGAAATCACTCGGACGTCCCACGGCACGCGGATCACTGGTGAGTGAGAGATGGGTCTTGGCAATACATATCGGCAGCCGATCGTAACCCAACCGGCGCACGCGCTCCAGATCCCGCCGCGCGGTGCGGCTGAACTCGAGCTCCTTGGCCCCGTATATGGGCTGCGCAACCGCTGCAATCTTAGCTTCGGGGGAGTCCTCAAGACCATACAAATAACGTACCGGTGGCGCCGTCCCCGCTGTTGCGCCGGCGACAATTCGCGCCAGATCTTCGGCACCCGCCCCACCCTCGGTAAATCCGGTAAAACGAGCGACCTTCAAACCAAGCTCTGTGCAACCGGCATCGACAGCGTCCAATTCGACTGCACTATCCTGTGCGAACTGATTTATCGCGATGACCGGCTCAAATCCGAATGCGCGCACACTGCTCACATGATGTTCAAGGTGCCGCAGACCATCACGAATCTCCGCAACAGGGCCACTCCTGGTTGCATCACCCCCACCGTGGATTCGCAATGCCCTTACCGTTACCACCAGGACCACCGCACTCGGCCATAGGCCCGAGCTGCGGCACTTGAGATCAAAAAACTTCTCGGCACCCAAATCAAAACCGAAACCGGCTTCGGTCACCACAAAATCTGCCCGGCTCGCGGCCGCCGTGGTGGCGATGACGCTGTTACAGCCATGGGCAATGTTGCCGAACGGTCCGCCGTGCACGAATGCCGGCACACCTTCCGTGGACTGAACCAGATTCGGGAGCATGGCATCTTGCATCAACGCCGCCATGGCCCCGGTCGCCTGTAAACGCTCTGCGGTGACCGGATCGCCGGAACGATCGAATCCAACCAGAATGCGCCCCAGCCGGGTCTTGAGGTCGGCAACATCTTTGGACAAACAAAGTATCGCCATCACCTCCGAAGCCGCAGTAATATCAAACCCCGTCTCACGCGGCACGCCGTTCAATCTCCCACCTAATCCGATCACCGCTTGGCGCAACGCCCGGTCGTTCACATCCAGCACCCGGCGCCAAAATACCTGGCGATGCTCCAGATCCAGTTCGCTGCGGAAATGGACCGCGTTGTCGACCAGCGCCGCGAGCAAGTTATGCGCCGCCGCCACCGCATGCAGATCACCGGTAAAATGCATGTTAATACGGGTCGAGGGTTCAACCAGGCATCGGCCGCCCCCGGTTCCGCCGCCCTTGACGCCGAATATCGGTCCAAGCGAGGGCTCGCGTAATGCCAATGCCACACGATGACCACAGCGCTTCAGCCCCTGGGCGAGACCGATGCACAGTGTGGTCTTCCCCTCGCCACTGCGCGTGGGGTTTATGGCCGAGACCAAAATGATCTTGCCGGGTGGTGCAATATCCATCTCCGGCAACGCCTTGAGGCGCAGTTTCGCCATGTGCTCGCCATAGGGGACAAGGTCGTCCGGCGTAAGATCAAGTTCAGTGGCAATCTCAAGTATCGGGCGCATGGAAGGAGTGGTTCAGCTTGTCCTTAGCAAGAGCACGTGATTTGTGTTTATGAACCGGGACGCAGTGATTCAGGCATCACTGGTGAAGGACCCCACACCTGAACTACGATGTGGGCGGCGTACTTATTGAACTCGGGCATCAACGCCTGCCACTCGTCACTCTGTTGATAATCGGCCCAGTCCACCAGGCTCCGCCACACATACGTGGCCCGTACATGGGGCGAACCGAGCACGTTCCGATGCGCACGGAATTCGCGAAACCCGGGTGCCTGAAGCGATTTGGAAACCGCATCTTTAGAAAAATTTATGTAGGCTTCCATGTCGATGCCTGGCCTCAAGTCCCACGTCATTGTCACTTCCACCATAGTACAAGTCCTCGTATGTAATCGGTTATCCAGCTATATTAGCACTCGACGCGAACGAGCTTGGAGTATTTGTAACCGGTAATTACATCCATATACCCTGAAAGTTCCCGGTCCAGTCCATAATCATCCGTATCAACGCGCAGACATTCGAGCTTATCGATCTTGTCACGGGTCGCCACAACGATGATGTTCTCCCGGCCCACTCTGGCAATTACTTCCGGAGTGAACTGGCGGTTTCCGCGTCCAAAAATAAATCCGTTGCCGCCCAACGGGGTCACGATAAGCTTGGATTTCGGGTATTGATCCAATAATTCTAAAACACCTCGTTCATTGAGATCCGTGCCCGTCAATCTATTGTTGAAGACCGCGTCCACACCTAACAGTGTTTTGCCGACACCCAGTTCATCGGCGATGGCTCGTACCGTCGTTCCCGGTCCCAGCAAATACAAAGTATCACGGTCGATATGCTCCGCCATGTACTCTGCAATTTCTTGTTTGTTTGCGGCGATGGATCCACCGGAACCCGACGCCTCCTTCCCTCCTTGCAGGAATTGGGCGGCATTGGGCACTAGCAGATATCCATATAGCCTGGCATCCAAAATACCACGCCGGAATGCCTGTTCGTCAATGTCGAGGACCTCTTCCTCACTCACCTCAGCCCCCTCAATAAAAGCGTCCACCATGGCCGCGGCCGCCCTCGGGTTGAGCGCGAATACCGAACTGTATACCTTGACCCCGGAGGGAACACCGACGACCGGCAGCTTGAGATCGATGCTGTCATGAATATCTCGTGCGGTGCCATCACCGCCGACAAAAGCCAACAGGTCTATCCCTGCGCGCAGCATCTCTGCCGCGAGCCTTTTAGTGTCCGCGCCGGAGGTTTTGCTATTTGCTGATCCGATTGTGGTCGCTTCAACATCGATCCCCTCCAGGTAGTCATCACCCATCGCGGCGGGGGCGATCAGCAGCGTGATCCCGTCTCGGTGCCTAAGATGCGACAAGAACTCCCTGGTCCGCGCCGGCGCCACCGGCTTTGCGCCAAGTTCAATGGCCCGATCGCGCATGGCGCCGTCGGTGCCCTTCAGACCGACGCTTCCGCCCATTCCCGCAACCGGGTTCACAATCAATCCAATGCGCTTTGTCATGCCGTGAACAATTAAACTATGAGGCGCGAATGTCACTTACTTAAGGGATCACGACACGCTGAACCGAGTGACAATTCCCGGGACACGCCGTCAATACCTCCAGGCAGGCTCGGCGCCAGCATCCTTGCCGGCGCGTCGGTCCCGGAAATTTTCCCTCAATTCAGCACTTTTTGGCCTCTGTAAGGCTCAAGTAATTGTCATTCAATTCAGGCTCCATTTTAATTCAAACCTGACGACCATCCCGCATCAGTGATGCCTCAGCCCACATATTGCGCGATCCACGATTCACGGTCACGCAGCGGGGAGATCCACAGCGCCTCACACATGCAATGGACGCGTCCGGATCCCCCGGATACTGGGCAAGAAATGCCGTAGGGGACAGCGGGCAACGTACCGGTTAGATCAGCAAGAACTGTGATTTAACTCCGGCTTTGTTTACTAGAGATACCACTACCCGGTCCCTGCCCTCGGCCTTTGCCCGGTATAGCGCCTCGTCCGCCGATTTGAGCAGCAACTCCGCGTCGTGAGCATGATGGGGAAACAACGCCACACCAATAGAAAGCGTCACCGCGTCTATCGGTTTGTGATTAACTCTAATATCTAGATTGCGTATCCGTTTGCGAAATTTTTCGGCCAGGTATTGGGCGTTTTCCAGGGACATGTCGGGACACACCAGGCAAAACTCTTCGCCTCCGAAACGGCATACCGTATCTTCGGCGCGAGAATTCTTTCTCAATACGCGGGCGACGCGTTTCAGCACCAGATCACCGATATCGTGTCCAAAGGTATCGTTGAATCTTTTGAAATGATCCAAATCAATCATCAAAAGGCCAATGGTGGAGTGCAGGCGTTTCGCGCGGCTGAACTCTTGTTGCAGCGTTTCCATCATATATCGGCGGTTGTATATCCCGGTCAGCGGATCTCGGATGGCCTGTTGACGCAGATCATTTCGTAAGTGCAGGTTGGCCAGCGCTAAGCCGATCTGCTCAGCCGCGGAAACCGCAATCTTGAACTCATTGTCACTCACATGAGACGTATTGCTAATTAAATGCAGCGCACCGAATGTCTCTCCTTGCGCCAACAGAGGTACACACATCGCCTCACCTTTTAAAGTCTCATTAAGATGTTCGCAAATAACATTGGTTTCTTGTTCTTGCGACGTATGGTGATGTTTCTTGCGCAACGCCCAGCATTCGTTTGTTTTAAAATCTTCTGCACCCGGCCATTCACCGCCCCAGCTAGCCAGCACACTGAACCTATTCCTGTTCGATTTCTTTACCGAAATAGCTCCTCTCAGTTCTGGTAGAAGTTGAGGAAGCAGTTGCATAAAGATCTTGCCCGCCTCATCAACCGTGGTGCAGGCATTCAATAAACCTGACATATTCTGGAGTAATGACATTTCTTTTGTGCGTGCCGACACCCGCTGCTCCAAAATCGTTCGCTCATTTTTGATGGCTTTTGCTATTAGTCGGGAGGCAACCAAACCGAGAAGCACAACACCCGAAAAACTGGCGATTATTATCAAACCGTATCCCCACCGCATGCCCGCAGCGGCTTGATTTATATTGGTCAGGGGCAACGCCGCGCGCGCAATAACAAACCGCGATGTGACGGCCGGATCTTGCTGATTTGGCGCATATTTAGAAGTGACCCGCGTTGCGACGTACATGAATTCTGAATCGACGGTAGCGCTATAGCGCTCACTGAAGCCATAACCACCACGAATCGCAGACTGAATCTCCGGGCGGGACTTTAGATTGTTTACTTGACGCAACTCTTCCAAAAGAAGTTCCGAATCACCCAAAACCGCGCCTTCCCTATCGACAAAAGTAATCCTCGCCCCGCTGGACTTCCCAAGGCGATCGGCCAACGCGTCAAAAGACGCAATATCCGCCCCCTGCCCCAACGCGTTGACTGCCACCATGGCCGATGCGGCAATCCCGGATAGTTCTTCTTTAATACGATCCTTTAAAACCGATTGCAGATAAGAGTCGAGCATGAATGCGCTGGTCACACCCACGCCGAGTAATACAATAATCGGAGCCAAAACCAGTTTCGTAGTGATCGTCATGTGTTGATGCGCACCTTCTACCGTTGCCGTGCCTTACTCATGCCGCCGGGAAATGCGACGTCCGGGAATTGATGGGGTGGATGGCAAGAATGAGATTTCGGACACAGCCCTTAGTATAGGCCAGATCCATTCGAGGCCCGTTTTTATGGCGGACATCCTTCCCAGGGCCGCTGCTAGCCCGTCTTCGCCGCGGCCGAAGACGAAAGTTCCGTGTTCTCACGCGAGCTGAATCCTTTTACAATCGTGCTATGACTGAGACTGTCCCCAGCGTATGCCCCCACGACTGCCCATCCGCCTGCGCATTAGAGATCGACCGGCTGCCGGACGGTACCGTCGGACGCGTGCGTGCGGCGAAGGATCATTCTTATACGGCAGGAGTGTTGTGTGGAAAGGTCGCTCGCTATGCGTCTCGGATCCATCATCCCAAGCGCCTCACGCATCCATTGATACGTAATGGCCCGAAAGGAAGCGGCAAGTTCCGACCCATTGATTGGACGGACGCCCTCGACCGGGTGGCAAACCGGATTGAAGACGCGACCAGGGAATATGGTCCCGAGACCGTATGGCCCTACTACTACGCCGGCACCATGGGCCTGGTTGCCCGCGAGGGGATCAACCGGCTGCGGCATGCCATGGGTTACTCCGGACAGCACAGCACCATCTGCACAACGCTGGCCTATGCCGGCTGGACCGCCGGAGTAGGCGCGCTGTATGGACCGGATCCCATGGAGATGGCGGACAGCGACTTGATCGTGATTTGGGGATGCAATGCGGCCGCAACTCAGGTGAACGTAATGATGCACGTGACCCGGGCGCGGCGTAACAGGGCCGCAAAGCTGGTGGTCATCGATCCGTACCGCAATGCAACCGCCAGGGCTGCTGATATGCACATCATGCCGCGGCCGGGGACCGATGGTGCTCTTGCCTGTGCGGTCATGCACCAGTTGTTCGTCAACGGACACGCGGATCGTGATTACCTCGCCCGCTACACCGACGCGCCCCGGGAGCTGGAAACGCACTTGAGCAAATGTACCGCGGCGTGGGGTGCGGCGATCACCGGCGTCCCCGAAGACGAGATTCGCGCCTTTGCGGGACTTTATGGACAGACGCCGCGAAGCTTTATTCGCATGGGCATCGGATTCTCGCGCAGCCGCAACGGCGCCCACAATGTGCATGCGGTAAGTTGCCTACCGGCCGTCACCGGAGCATGGCAGCATCGTGGCGGCGGCGCGCTGCTTTCTACGTCGGACTTGTTTCCGCTCGACCTCGCGCTGATCAACGGTGAGGAACTTCGCGACCCGGCCACCCGAATTCTCGATCAATCGCGCATCGGTCATGTTCTGACGGGTAATGCTACCGATCTCGGCGATGGCCCGCCGATCACCGCCATGCTGATTCAAAATACAAACCCGATGGCGGTCGCGCCGGATCTCAACCGCGTGCGCACGGGCTTTGCCCGCGACGACCTGTTTGTCTGTGTCCATGAGCAATTTCTCACCGAAACCGCGCGCATGGCTGACGTCGTGCTGCCGGCCACCATGTTTCTGGAACACGATGACCTCTACCGCAGCTACGGCCAGACGTTCTTGCAGATCGGCCGCAAGGTCATCGAACCACCCCCGGGCTGCCGCTCAAACCATCAAGTCATTTGCGAACTTGGCCATAGTCTGGGCGGGAACCATCCTGGCTTCGCCATGACCGAGTTGGAGCTGATAGACGCAACCTTGCTCCGTTCCGGTTGTCCTGACGCGGCGACACTGACGTCACAGCGTTGGGAAAACAAAGCGCCGGATTTTGCGACTGGGCACTTCATCAATGGTTTTGCCTGGCCTGACGGCCGCTTCCGCTTCAAACCGGAGTGGACGGAGCTGGGATCGTTGGGTCATCTGATGCCGGCACTGCCCGATCACTGGGATGTCATCGAGGCACCGGATGAGGAGCATCCCTTCCGGTTGATCGCGCCTCCTGCGCATAACTTCCTCAACTCCAGCTTCACCGAGACCCCGCGTTCACGAGTCAAAGAAGGACGACCCCGTCTCAAGCTGCACCCGGACGATGCGGACGCGCTCGGCATCGGCGACGGCACCTTGGTGGAAATCGGCAACCGGCGCGGTCTGGTTGCGCTACACGCACAGCTTTATGAGCACATCGCGCGCGGTGTAATCGCGGTTGAGGGTATTTGGCCCGGCTACGACTTTCCCGGCGGCATGGGAATCAACACCCTCACCAGTGCGGAACCCGGCGCCCCCAACGGTGGCGCGGTATTCCACGATACCGCCGTGTGGCTGCGGCCGATGCAGGATTCGCATCTGCGCGGGTCGTAGTATCTGGACGGTGCGCGCATAGTTGCGGTTGAGCTGTCAGCGGGTCTCTTGTAACGTGTCTCTGGTAACGCGTAATGCAACGGCTATAGTCCGTGACTCATGCCAATCCATGACTGACGTACACAAACCAACGACGCGGCCCATAAAAGTGCTGGTCACCAAGATCGGGTTGGATGGCCATGATCGTGGCAGCCGCGTGGTCGCCGCGCATCTACGCGATGCCGGTATGGAAGTTGTATACACCCCGCCATGGCAAGCGATCGACGCCGTGGTCAAGCTCGCCATGGAAGAAGATGTGGACGTCATTGGGCTGAGTTGCCTGGCGACCGACCACCTGCTGGTTCCCAAGTTGATGCGGGCATTGCGCGACAGTGGGCTGGCGCATATCAAGGTTGTCGTCGGAGGAATTGTTCCCGACGAAGACGAGGCCGCACTGCTGGATGCCGGTGTGAGCCGGATATTTCACCCGGGCACGTCGCTTGACGACATCACCGAAACCATTACTGATCTCGCAGGACTTTCGCTCGCTCCGAACGAGCGCCCTTGAATCAGCGAGGAGGCAACCATGGCACGAAAACGCGCCGTATTGTTACAGGATGATTCGATAGACGCACACGCCGAATGGCGCCGCGACTACGAACAGCAATTGCCGCACGACAAAGCGGTCACTAATCGCTCCGGTATCGAAATCAAACCCCTATACACACCCAACGACTGGAATGACGCCAGTTACGTGGGCGATCTCGGATACCCCGGTCAACCACCGATGACGCGCGGTATCTACGCGACCATGCATCGTGGACGCACTTGGAGTCAACGGCAGCTGATCGGCCTGGGCACGCCGCTGGATTATAACCAAAGGCTCAAGCGGCTCATCGATGCGGGCACCAGCGCGATCAGCCTGATTCCATGCAATTCCGTTTACCGGGGTTATGATATCGACGAGGTGGACCCACTTCTGGTCGGCACCTGCGGTACCACCGTCAATACTATTGACGACATGGATGTGTGTTTTCGCGGTATCAACATTGGCCGCATCTCCACCGCAATGAATGATCCGTTGCCGTTTACACTGTTGGCGTTGTTACTGGCTGTCGCGAAACGGCGTGGTGTATCCTGGGACCACGTCACCGGTACGTCCAATCAAAGTGACTACATTTCCCATTTTGTCGCCAACCATATGTTTTTCCGACTCGCACTACCGGCTTCTCGCCGCTTGCTGGTGGACCACATTGCATTTTGCAATCAATGGGTGCCGAACTGGAACCCGTTGTCGGTGGTGGGTCAACACATGCAACAAGCCGGGGCGACCCCGGCGCAAGCCATGGCGTTTACCCTCTGTACCGCCATTCAGTACGCCGAAGACTGCATCAACCGCGATATGGATCCGGAAACTTTCTTACCGCGATTTACGTTCTTCTTCGATATCGCAATCAGTTTTTTCGAGGAAATTGCTAAATTCCGCGCCGGACGCCGCCTGTGGCAAAAAATCGTGCGTCAGCGCTTCGGTGTCACCAATTCCAAGGCATGGCGCTTTAAGTTTCATGCACAGACCTCCGGCGTGGACCTGACCCGCCAACAACCACTCAACAACATTGCCCGCGTCACCACCCAGGCCATGGCCGGTATTTTCGGGGGGTTGCAGTCCCTTCACACCGATGCTTATGACGAGGTACTCAGCACACCCACTGAGGCAGCGGCGCAGATAGCCATCAGCACCCAGAACATTTTGCGTGATGAAGCCCATCTCACCGATGTCATCGATCCGCTGGCGGGCTCTTACTATGTGGAGACCTTGACCAACCAAATGGAACAGAAAATCGAGGCGTTGATCGGGCAGATCGATGCGGCAGGCGGCATGTTCAAGGCAGTGGAACAGGGTATCGTGCAGAACATGGTCGGCGAATCGGCGCGTGAATTTGCACACCAGGTTGAAACCGGTGAACAGGTGATCGTCGGCGTCAATGCCTTCCAGGCCGAAGAGGACGGCAGCGTGCGGCAACCGCTCGAACGACCCGAGCCGCACCGCATTCAGAATCAACTCGACCAATTGCGAAGTTTCAAGGCTGCGCGCGATCAGAGCAAGGTCCAAAGCGCGTTGGACAAATTGACCGCCGCCGCAAACAGCGATGATATAAACGTGTTCGCTGAAGTGGTTGATGCCGCCATCGCCGGCGTAACCCATGGCGAAATCGTTGCCTGCTTGCGGCGCGAAATGGGCGCCGGTGAGCCGCTGATATCTATATGAACGGCACCGCCCGCGACGACACCGCAAGGCTCATCCAACGGTTGGTGGATGGGCAAAGAGCGGCGCTGGCGCGCGCGATCACGCACATTGAAAGCGGCGCCGGTCTTGCTCCTCGAATTTTGGGAGCAATTCAGTCCGCAATCGATAAGGCCCGTGTAATCGGTTTCACCGGCCCCCCGGGAGTCGGAAAATCCACTCTCATCAACGCCGTCATCCGCGAACTTCGCAAACGTAAAAAATCCGTCGCGGTGGCCGCCGTGGACCCCAGCAGTCCGATCAGCGGCGGGTCGATACTCGGCGACCGCGTGCGCATGGGAGAGCACGGCAGCGATGAAGGTGTGTTCATTCGTTCTATATCATCGCGAGGTCACCTCGGCGGACTGTCCGCGACCACTGCGCAAGTCATCGACCTGATGGATGCCGCGGGATGGGACGTGATCTTGATAGAGACGGTTGGCGCCGGACAGTCCGAGGTGGAAATCGCACAAATTGCCGATGTGAGCATCGTCGTGTGTGCGCCGGGCCTGGGCGACGATGTGCAGGCACTCAAAGCCGGTATTCTCGAAATCGCCGACGTGCTCGTCGTTAATAAAGCTGATCACCCACTAGCGGAGCAAACCCGCAAACAACTGACTGCCATGCTCGCGCTGCGCCGAGCGGAGCGACGTGAGGTGCCGGTACTGAGCACCGTCGCCACCAGTGGTCACGGCGTTGACCGGCTGGTCGAGGTGATTGAGGATCAATACCGGGATACTGTCGGGCACACGCAGGTCCGTGGACCGATTAAACGATTTCGATATCTCATCGCCAACGCCGCGGGGAGACAGCTGCAAGAGCGGCTGACCACATCTGCAGCGGGGGCAATGCATGAAATGTGCGCGCGTGTGTCCCGCGGCGAATTGAGTGTTGACAGTGCCGCCCGGGTGCTTCTAGACGACCTGCTGAAGTAGCCCTGGATCGGATATTACGACCCGGTCGCCGTCAATTGTGCGCCTGCCGCAGTGATTTCTTATCAATCTTGCCGACGCTGGTCTTGGCTATTTCATCAACGATCAGGATCCGCTCCGGCACCGCCCACTTGGAAATTTCACCGCGCGTTACACTGGCCTCAATCCATGACTTGATATCGTCTTCGCTGGGTGTTTGATCGGCCATGGGTGCAATCAAAATCATCGGGCGTTCACCCCACTTGCGGTCCGGAACACCGATCGCCGCGACTTCGCTGACGGCGGGATGCCGGGACACGATGTCTTCCAGTTGTAATGAGGATATCCATTCACCGCCACTTTTAATAACGTCCTTGAGCCGGTCGGTAATGCGGACGTAACCGGATTCTTCTATGGCGGCGATGTCGCCGGTGTGCAGATAACCGCCCTGCCACAACTCCTCGGACTGCTCCGGATCTTTGAAGTAGCCCTGGGTCAGCCACGGTGCACGCACCAAAAGCTCTCCGTTGGCGACACCGTCGTGAGGCATGTCGTTCATGTGTTCATCAACAATACGAAATTCGACCAGCGGTATGGGTAACCCTGCCTTACAACGGATGTTCAGTTGTTCATCCATGGAATCTTGCCGTAGATCGCTGTCAATCTGTGCCAGGCTGATTACCGGGCACGTCTCGGACATCCCGTAACCGCTGTAGATGTCGATTCCCAATTCCAATGCCCGCCTCGCCAGGCCCTGCGGCAGCGCGGATCCGCCAATCACCACTTTCCAATTGCTGAGATCGGTGTGTTCTACGTCCGGATGGCTCAATAACATGTGCAGAACCGTCGGCACGCAGTGGGAAAACGTGACGCCCTCATCGCGGATGAGCTGCAACAATACAGCCGGCTCATAACGCCCAGGGTATACCTGCTTGATTCCCAACATGGTCGCGAGATACGGAATTCCCCAGGCATGCGCGTGAAACATGGGGGTAATCGGCAGGTAGACATCGCCACGATGCAGGCGGCCCTGATCGGCGGGTGAGCCCAACGCCGCCATGACGCTCAGCGTATGCAAGACCAGCTGACGGTGGCTAAAGTAGACGCCTTTGGGGGCGCCGGTGGTGCCGGTGGTGTAGAACGTCGTCGCGCGTGTATTTTCATCGAAATCGGGAAATACGTAGGTGCCCGGTTGCGCCGCCAGCAACGATTCATACTCCGCGGCGAAATCGATCGTGTCGTCCGGCACGCGATCTGATTCCGTGAGACGCACAAACTGCAGATGGCGGTCTATCCGGTCTTTAATCTGACCCACCAAGGGCAAAAAATCATCATGAACAAAAACAATGTCGTCCTCGGCATGTTCGATAGTGTAGCGGATCTGCCCGAGTGATAAGCAATGGGATGGACTCCTCCTCACTATACGGCATCGCGATGTGCCAGACTGAGGTTCTGTAATCACAGTCACAAGATGAGGAGAAGTCCAGGATGAA
>CAMYKK010000021.1 GCA_947258975.1 uncultured Gammaproteobacteria bacterium | reverse complement strand
GACATCGAACGTCATATGCGTGCCGAGTCCAATGGCCGGCACTTTCTCGCCCGTGCGCGGGATCGGTTTCATGGCGAGATCTGCCGGTATCGCCAGCGCGGGACCGCTGCGTAACAAGCCAGGGGCAGCTAGCGCGGCGGTACCGAGGCCAAGGGCCTTGAGAGCGTTACGCCGAGAGGTATCGACGGTTGTTTTCGTAGCATCAAAATCTTTCATGTCATCCTCCCAAGTAGAGCAAAAAGGAGTAAAAAGGGGTCTGGCCCCGCTGATTAGCTAATGGGGTCGGAGTGCATTTTTTTAATGCACTCTGACCCCATTACTCTTTGCTCTCAAGAGGATTTTTTCTGATTCGTGGGCGGATTGTCCTGGTGTTGGTATTGCTCCAGGGCCTCGCGAACCGTGGATAATATTTTCTCCAACGCTGGTAACAGGTCTTCTTGCCCCTGCTTCGCCAGATCGTTGCCGAGTTCGGACAAATCATCCTTCAACGCCTGATATTGCTGTTCCAATTGCTTCGCGGTTTCCTGCGATTTATCTTCCAGCGAACCAAGCAAAGCTTCCAACTCGCGCCGTGCTTCGTCCGAAGATCGACCTACCGCTTGCTCCAACCCGGCAAGATCTTCTTGCAGCCCCTGTTTCCGTTGCTCCCACTCGGGACTGGAAAAGTACGCCTGTAAGGAACTTAGCGCCTCGCCGACCTGCTTATTGGTTTGGTCCAACGTCTCTCCGGCACGCCATGCTAGAAGCTCCAGACTTGAATCGATGGTCAGCAATTCATGGCCCGGATCAACGGGACTGGAACCCGTGGTCGAATTATAGATTTCCACCACATGGGTCGCATCCTGTGTTACGAGCATCGCCGCAGCGTTGCTGCGTAAGCTAGTCGCTTTGTCCGGATCCAGCGCCAAGAGCACTTTTGTACGTTGATTGACGGTCTCCAGCTTGGCGACCTTGCCGATCTGCTCACCATTCAACATCACTGCATCACCCTTGTGCAGCCCGGGCGCAGCGGTAAAAAACACCACCAAGTCCAAACTGCGCGCGCACGCAGCAAGTCCGATCGTAACAATGCTAAGAATCACTACCCATTTATTCATCGAAACGTTCTCCCGGCTGATCAACAATAATTGCACTTTACGAGATTTGTTGATGCGACAATCTTACTATAACTTAAGATAATTGCGCGCCATCCTTGTGTCTTGATGCCAGTATGCTACGAAAAGCGGGTCTAAAAGTGGTAAGAAAGTCCCAGTTGTGCGTAGTCATCGCGGCGCAGAGAGAACAGGGGATCCCGTTCCGTGAGTTCTTGGAAGGTTCGCACCTCGAATTCGACCATCCAGTGATCGCTCAACCGGCGACTGGCTTCCACGTTACAAAGTCTCGCCGACGAATCCATGTCAAAGATGCATCCTAGCAAAGCCTCCGTGCTTTGCACGTCGTTCAACGTCAGTCTAACTCCGGCAAAGATATCGTCCGCGAACGGTGCGGTGATATCTTTGGGACGGTCATCATAGAGATATTCCATCACCAGTCCCACATCCATTGGTGTCTCGAATATTCCAAAGTAGGTATATTCGAATCCGGTGGTGCTGGCGACGAACGACGGCCCCTGTCCTGATCTGCGAATCGCCTCCAGCTTCCACAGCCATGAGCCTTTCGTGGCTTGAACATCCAATCCGGTTTGATCGATCTGATCGTAGATCGGAAACATGACCACTTCACCGTCTTCGCGCGTACCGGGTGTAAATCTCGGGTCGCGGCTGGTTCCGGTGAAATGGGATAGCCCGAGGTCCCAGTCTCCCGGAGAATGCGACCAACGGATCGCGAAATCAATGTGCTCCTGCTCGCGCGAGGACACGTAGATTGCGCCACCCGGGTCGACTCCAGGCATCATGCGCAATCGGCCCTCGGGGCCGGGGAATGTACGCTCGCGAAAGTACGGCAGCACGAAGGTGTCCAGCGTACCCCAATCACGAATCAATGCTAAGTTGAGCATCGGCTGACCAAGCTTTTCTTCGGTATCGATGTTCTCGACCAGGTCGGTCTGGTTGATGATGTCAACGAGATGCTGGGACTCGGTGACTCCCCAGAACACCTTGCCAACACCGATACGCAGTTCCCAACCATTCCGTGCGGTCAACCACATGAGTTCGCGGATATCTAAATGGGTGCGCTCGTCATCATGTTGATCCCATCGAAAAAACGGTACAAAGGTCAATGAGTCACGCCCATTGTTCCATGCATAATACAGTTCCGGTTGCGCCGATAGCGAGACGTTGTCACCATGCTGGCGCGGATCGCCCGGTGAATGAAAGAAAGTGCGATATTCCAGATTCACATTCCCGGTCCACTCAGACCGGGCGCCCTCTGCGCGGACTGTTTCCGCGGCGGAAACAAATTGCGGCGTTGGCGCCGGCTGCGCAATCGACGGCGTAGTGGACGATTCCGGCTCAGTCTTGGCGGCATAGTGCTGCGCCGGCAACGCAACTGAGCAGCCGCGAATAAAACCAGAATAACCAAACCGGGCCAGTTCCAACTGCGCCTCGCGCGCCTGTTCGCGATCAGAGAACGGACCTGACAACACCGTAGTCAGTGTCCGCGCCGGCCGCCCGACGTCCCACAGCCTGGTATTGAAAACTCCCACCTCCCCAAGACGCGTCATGAGACGTTCGGCATTGCCGCGGTTTGCGAAAGCGCCGACTTGAACCACAAAATCCGCACAGAATGCATCAGCCTGTAGGCCCAACATGAAACCCGCCATCAGCGCTACGCAACCACGCATGGAGGTACTGACGCGCCCAGGTCCAATGCTCATGTCACGCTTTAAGTAATCATTGTTACTTTCTGAATTGACGATTATATATATAATTACATCAGAATCATCTCAGCGCGCCCGCTTGAGGCTGTTGCGGTCGAAATCCCTGTCCGAAAAGCCGCTTTTGAATCGGTGCTTGCTCCATAACAAAGTGGTGCTCTTACCATTTTGATGGTTGGCCATATGCATGCGATCAGCACGCCAGTACTTATCGAGATACTGTTTGTAGTCTTTGATCGTGAGTGTTTTCAAATGTGCACCCTTGCGATCAAAATACGCCACCTTTAACACGCGATAATGCTGTTTATCGATCCACGCCATCTGCTTGGTATAGCCCGAGTGCTTGTATTGAGGAGTACGCTGAATGACGAACGTCTCCTGACCATCGAGGGTCTCATCACGCAGATATTTATAATGGTACTTTTCAATTTCCTGCGAACTAATGTCTTCGTATGCAAACTCGCTGCCCATAAAAGGACCGGATTTATTGGCTGACGAGATTCGTTTCACCCTCTTCAGGGCTGGCAGATACAACCATTGATCGTCCGCTTTTACAGCATGGGTGTAACTCAAGAATGCAGTCCCCTTCACGTCTGCGGGATGGTCAAAGATCGTCAAGGATTTATCGCCGTCGCCCTGTACTTCGAGGGTGCGCACACGAATCGCGCGTTCGCTTTGCTCACCCTGCCGGTTGCGAAGGATCATCTTCATGTCGGCTGTACTGTCACTCCAGCCCAAATCGCGCTTATCCGCTTCCACCGCAATTTCTAATCCCTTTTCTTCCGCGGTTTGCGCCGGACACGCCAGCGGAAACAGTCCCAGCAGCGGCAGAAGTAACCACAACTTCTTCATGTTTTATTCCTCGAGTTGCGACACAATCCGTGCGATGAGAAACCCGGCCGCCCATGCAACGGTGACGGTCACTGCGGCCGCGTGTTACAGCTTCCGGACTAAGTTGATCAAGGACGCCCACATAACGATCATTTCATCGACAGCAACTAGTGTACATACAGTGTGTTAAATTACTCAGATTACATTTACTGCACGCCTGCTTTCCGCATTTCATAATTTTCACTTAAAATGCAACCTGCCGGCACTGTCAGGCTGATCGATGAAGGGATTGCGGGTCCCCTGCAATCTTTCTATGACGTCGTTACGATACTGTTCGTGCTTGCTCGGCGGATCTTCCCGATGCCAGCGCTGCAAGGTCCGACCCAGCTTGGTAAATATCGTCATGCCGTATGCTGTGTGCATGTAAAACATGGACCGTGCGATCTCGCCCCGTGACACCGGTCGCGGCTCGACCACCCGCCGCCGTTCGTCGATTTCAAAATTACATTGCCCAAAATCGCGCCTCTCACCCCCCACATCACCGAAGCGGAAACTGGCACGGGCATCATTGATGTCTTTCCGCGCCGGATACAGGTTGTGCAGATCCGCCTCCAGGTGATTGAACCGCTGATCGTTCTCGCGACACTGTTTGCGCCGGCCACAATCCAGGGCGCGCGTCGCCCATGACATCGGGAACACGTGTTCGATGTTGACTCCACGGCGATGCCGGGGGCTGAATGGCTGCCCACAATACAAGGTCTTCCCACCCTTTTTGTACAGCTCCGACCAGAAAAGGTGCCGGGCTTCTTCGTAGTCCTTGATCCGCGTCTGTCCGGCGGCCACCGGCAACGACACGCACCACAGGATCCACAACAGCACCGCGAAGAGCCGGGTCGTCATGGCCTGAAGCCCATTGTTGGTTTATCGCGCGGGTGTCTGCGCATTCGGCACTCAGCTTGATCTATAAGTAAGTTGACGTGCCGCCGCAATCGACGGGCACGCACGGCATCGGTAATACCGCTAGAATAACAGACAATGCAGATCTTGAAACCCGCATCGGGCCACCCCATAACCAAGAGGTAGAATCCCGGGACTACTGCCAACAAGTTGAACTATCGGCATCCCGTCTGCGTGTGTTGCGGCAAATACCCAGGCACAAAAGTTCTGTCGACGACGTTACAATTTTTAGCAATCACTGGGTGGTTATCCTGGATGCACTGTAAAAAGAGGGTATGATGCCGATAGATCAATACAATTTTGGACGCATCGAGATTGCCGGAATCACGTATACCTCGGATGTCATCATTGCCAGCCGGCGAGTACGGGACAATTGGCAGCGCAAACTAGGACATCGATTACAAATCGAAGACCTCGAACCGGTGCTGGCGTTCACACCGGACATCCTTGTTGTCGGCACCGGATACTACGGCCGCATGACCGTACCTGAGGAAACATGCAATTACCTGGAGGCAAAGGGTGTCAGCGTGGTCAGCGCTCCCACCCGGGAGGCGATTGATGGGTTCAACCGCTTACAGCGGGATTACGCCAATATCGTTGCGGCGCTGCATCTAACCTGTTAGGTTCACTATCATGGGTAATAAGAAAAGCATTTATCGGATCATTTTTCACAATCAGGGAAACGTCTACGAGCTGTATGCTCACGAGGTGAGTCAAAACGGGATGTTCGCGTTTGTGGAAGTGGCAGAAATCATCTTCGGTGAACGTTCCAAACTCGTTGTCGATCCGTCCGAGGAACAACTTAAGTCGCAATTCGCGGGAGTCAAACGTACCTTCATTCCATTGCATAGCGTGGTGCGGATTGACGAGGTAGACAAAGAAGGAAAAAATAAAATTTTATCCACTGGCGAGGACAAGGGAAACGTGACACCGTTTCCGATTCCGATCACGCCGCCCAAGCGCGACTGAAACGGGCCTCACCAGCGCCCGTCGAACCACCATCAACCAACGTCGGCTTCTAGTGTGCGCGCATCCGTCGGCTCCCTGGAAGTGGGGCGGTGATTGTTGGGCTCTATCTATGTCATCGCCGAGCGTATCGAGTCACGCACGATGGCGGCTTTCACCTGTCGTAATCCCGCTGGCAATCAGATGCGCCACACGAATCGGTTCCGGCAGCGAGCCATGCACCGCCAGACGCGTAAGTAAGTTTTCTACATCGCGAAGCCCGATACCAACGCGTTGCACGTACACGCTCGCTACCGGCTCCATCGGTCCCAACCGCTCTATGAGCTGCCATTTTCGTCTTCCCCCGGACACCTGTTCCAGTAATGCCCGCCTGATAGCCGTGTAATTCGGCAGTTTGCGCGCAACCGCGATGACGGGTAGCGCTAATTCACTGTGAACACGATCTAAATCAACCACATTGAATCCCGCCACCGCAACACCTTGCAACAACACAGCGTGCAGATGACTGACGAAGCGTGACCGTTGAATTACACGAACAATCGTGTCCGCGGCGTTGCGTCCGTCGCGCCTAACCTTTCCCGCAAGCACGCCTTCCAAACGCAGATCGGCAAACACAGCACCTACCAATAGCACATCGCCGCGATGTTTGCGCTCAAACGCGCCATCGTCAAACCCGATAACATGAGACCAGCGTTTTCCCATGGATAATGTCCTGGGGCTAGTGGGTAGGTATCGACGCAGCAACCAACAGCTTATCGGCAGGTCCGGCAACTGCCACTGTCGTCCGCGGCGTCGCGGCGATACTGATCCTGCTCGCCGGTCGGGGTCGCGGCCACGTGTTGTCAATCACCGATAAATCTAACGCCCCAGGTGTCCGATTGGGCAATGCCGTATGGAACACGTCGTCTCCTGCCGCGTGCTCCAATGCCGTGCCGTCCTGCGGCATTCTGGTCACAGCAATCGTGAGACCTAAGCCAAACGTGGGTGCTACGCCGCTTCGTCCAGCATAGACTCGATCCGCTGGCAATCTCTGGCCATCGATTTTGACATCGCAATGGTACCCGCATTGACGAACCTCTCGTGATTGGCAACTACCATATCCGGATCGTATCGATAATTCACCATACAACCAAAGGACTGTCGAAGACCACGTTCTGATACATCGGCAAATGTATTGATTCGTTCTAAAGCGGCACCGTTTGCAAGATGAAACTCGGCCACCGGATCGTGTAGGCTTCCGTCTACACGACGCGCCCTCGTCAAATAAGCCAACACAATCAATCGCAGCGCATCCCGCAATTCTTCGCGTAGGTTGTTGCGCTCATCATCCATGGCCGCCAACAAGGCCTCGATCACATCGTCCAAACCAGAGGGGTCGCGCAGAACATCGGCAAAACCTCCCAACATAGTGCGAACCAAATCGGAATCAAACCCAACTTGCGATCCGCCGGTCGCCATGTTTCGTAAAACACCGCCGAATCTGGGAATAGGCGACAGTGTAGTAAAGGTATTGAGCGACGGAAATTCTTGCTGCAGTTCGGTTAACACCTGCTTAATCAAGAAGTTCCCAAACGATATTCCACGCAGCCCTTGCTGACTGTTATTTATTGAATAAAAAATGGCCGTGTCAGCTTGTTGCGCGTCGGCAATATCTGCATCTTGATCAAGCAAGGGCGAAATGGTTGTCGCAATCCCATTCATTAGCGCCACCTGCAGAAAAATGAGCGGCTCGTCCTGTAGGGCGGGATGAAAAAAAGCGAAGCAACGCCGATCCTCCGCCAACCGTCGCCGCAGATCGTTCCAGCCCTTTATTTCATGCACTGATTCATAAGCTATCAACTTCTCCAATATATGCGCAGGACTGGTCCATTCGATGCGTTCGAGCCGCAGAAATCCACGATTGAACCAGGAGCTGAAAAGATGCTTGAGATCCGCATCTACAATTTGTAGGTGGGGCCGCGCTCGTGCGAAACGAATTAAATCGGAACGCATATCGACTAATGTCCTTGTGCCATAAGGTGCCATATTCAATTGCCGAAACAGTTCTTGCCTGGGAGGTTCTACAGCTTGAATCAACTCGAGCAGATCGTCATCCTGCTCGGTTTCAAAGTATCTTTGTGCGGTTCGATTGATTTGGCTCGCACTCGGCCCGAACTGCGAATACAGTAACTCAAAAAACTGCGTACGTTCCGTATCATCGGCGTCTATATACCGTTGTAAAATATCCCTCGCTATTGCGATCGATGACGCCTCACCATGCCCATCGAGCAGTTTTTGACACCATTCCTCCATTGAATCGCCATTGCTTTTCCCCGCTTGCAGGCGCAGCAGCTCCCGACCGCGGTCGGCAACGGTCTCCATAAAACGGTCCCACCAACGGGTTCTCATTATTGTATGGTTCCCATCAGGAAGTCTGGCAACCACGTCGCAATTTGAGGAAAGGCGCACAAAAGTACAATACCGACAACCATGCAGACCATAAATGGCAACGCCCCCCATAGCACCACCGGTAGTTTTACATCGGGAACAATGCCATTGATGACGTATAAGTTAAGGCCTACTGGCGGAGTAATCAGGCCTATCTCCATGTTGATCGTCAATACGACGCCGAACCATATCGGGTCAAATCCGGCCTGGGTAATGATCGGCAAGAGCGTCGGCGTGGTCATCAAGATCACCGCCACCGGCGGCAGGAAGAACCCGGTCACGAGCAAAAAGATATTGACGAACAACAACAGCGTCCACCGGTTCACGTCCAGCCCCGCAATCCATTCGGCAATCCCTTGAGTGATATACAAGGTCGACATCATGTAGCTGAACAACGCCGCCATACCGATGATCAGCATCAGCATCACGGATTCCCGGGTAGCGGTCTTCAAGATCGTCCACAATGCAGTCGGCCGCCACACCCTGTAGATCAGCATCACCAACATGATTGCAAAAAAGGCACCGACACCGGCTGCCTCCGAGGGCGTTGCAACACCGCCGTACAATGCCCACAACACGAGCGCGATGATGAGGAGGAACGGAATGACCTTAGGCAGGATGACCAGTTTTTCTTTGAGTGAGAAACTCTTCCCTTCTTCGGTAAATCGATAGCCCCGCCAGTAGGCGTAAATCCATGCCCAGATCATAAACAACAAAGTGAGCATGATGCCGGGCAGCAGACCGGCGATGAACAACCGTCCAATGGAAGTCTCGGTCGAGATGCCGTAAACGATCATGGTGATGCTCGGCGGGATGAGAATTCCGAGGGTACCGCCGGCAGCAATGGCCCCCGTCGCCAGTCCCGCGGGGTAACCGCGCTTGCGCATCTCGGGGATCCCCATCTTGCCGATAGCGGCGCAGGTCGCCGGTGACGAGCCGGTCAATGCGGCAAACACGCCACATGCTCCGATATTGGAGATCAGCAACCCCCCCGGAACTCGATACAGCCAGCGATCCAGGGCCTCATAAAGGTCGGCGCCGGCCCGGGATGCTGCGACCGCCGCACCCATGAGCAGAAACATGGGGATGGACAACAACGCAAATTCATCGAGACCGCCAAACAGCGTCTCGGCTATGACATTGAAGCTGCTGGGGCCGTCGACAATCAACAGAAACAGCATCGCGACCGATCCCAATGCGAACGCCACCGGTATACCGGTGAGCAAGAAGAGTATCAACGTCACCGCCGCCAGGACTCCCCAAGTCAATTCTGACATCAGTCCCCTTCCTCAATCCCGAATGGCAAATGCCTCCCGGACAATAAGTTAATAATATCGACCAGGTATTGAAGCGATAGGATGCCGAAACCGACAGGCATCGCCAGGTAGGGTATCCAGAGTCGCACTTCCCAAATTGTTTCTGAAAACCAGTGTTTATCCCAGGCTTCGAGCCATAGTCCGTATCCAAGCCAGGCAATGACGATGGAAAAAACAAACGCAATGCCATAGGCGATTAAAGCCAGGTAACGCCTCGGTCTTGACGAGAGATACATGGGCAGCAACTCTACGTTCACGTGTCCTCGGGTCAACAGTACATAGGGACTGCCCACGAACGTGGCAGCAATCAACAGATAGGTCACAAACTCCGTTTGCCAGTATGACGATTCCTCCAGCACGTAGCGGACCCAAACCATGTGGCACACCACGGCGACGGAAACCAGAATCATTAACGCGGCAATGACCCCGCACACCTTGGATAGGAACTCCACTCCGCCCACAAAGTACTTCATCGTTCCAACCAACCCGCAGAGCGCACCCAGGATCCCGGATGCCGGCGACGGGACTTGTCCTGCGCGTAGTCACAGGATCGGGCGGCTGAACGCCGCGCTGGCGCGATGGAAAATAGGGGTCGGAGTCCATGACCTCGGACCGGCACCGGGATGGCCCCGCTGTTAACTCTTGCCGACAACGCTGGAGGGTCGAATATAGTCATTTCCGGAACGGCATGTTGTGGGTGTCTCCAGTTCTGCGCCATAGAATAAGGATGGGGCGCGTTGGCGCAACACACGGATTACCCACATGCCGGAAGCGGACTGCCGATCCCAGGGCCGGTAGTCCGCTTGCATCCCGACGGTGCGTGTTTAATCGACTGACAACGCCATATCCAGCAGCTCGCGGCCGCCCTTGACCTTGTCTACAAACGACTTGTACGAGCTGTTATTGGCGATATCACGCCACATCTTGGCTTGATCAGCGTTCATGGTAACAACCTCCACGCCGGCCTTTTTATAGACGTCGACGAGACGGTCATCGGTCTTTTTGGCCTCCAGAAAGGCATACTCCTCTGCCTTCTTTGCCGCCTTCATCAGCGCGTCCTGTTGCGCTGAGTTCAGCTTATTAAAGCTCTTGATCGACATCAAAATTGGTTCGTACATCACCCACAAGGCATGATCGCCTGGAGCGGTGAGACACTTGACCTGTTCGTAGATGCGGTAGGAGACCAAACTGGCGGAGCTGGTGTTGGCGCCGTTCAACACCCCGGTCTGCAGGGCGGTATAGATCTCCGAACTCGGCATCGAGGCGATCGACGCCCCCGCCGCCGCCAGCATCTGATTGAAGGCCTTTCCAGCGGCCCGGAACTGCTGGCCCTTGACATCTTTGGGCTCAAGAATACATGCATCTTTGGATACAAAACCACCGGCTAACCAAGTATCCGCCAATACCATCACGCCGGCGTCGTTCATGATCTTTTTGATTCGTTGCATGAAATCCGAACTGTTCAAGCGCTTGGCGTGGTCGTGATTCTTCACCAGTCCCGGCATCAATGTCAGATTGAATTCGGGATGTTTACCGCCCGCATAGGCCAATGGAAACGCGCTGATATCGAGGTTGCCCTGCGTCATAGCACTCCATTGCTCCTTCGGTTTGAACAGGGACTTGCCGGGATATACCGTGATGTCGACGCCCACGCCCGCGGATTTCATCTCCCGGGCAATGATTTGCACCATTTCATCGCGAATATCACCCTTGCCGCCGGGCCACTGATGTGATGCCCGCATTTGCACATCCGCCGCCACCACGGCTGCGGGCAACGCCAGGTATAACACCCCCAACATCGCCGCCAAGGTTGAAAACATCAACTTTCTCATCTCTTATCCTCCGATTGGTTATCTTAAAAACCCGCGAACCGAACATTCTAATGCAGATAGGGCCGTTTACCGAAATCCGCTAGCCCGCTTATGGAATGGGGCCGTAGCGGATCGGCGGCGCTTCAGCCCCGTCACGGGGGGTTATTTGTCCAAACGATTTGCCGGCCGCTGCCGATCCATGACACCACTTCTTGATATCGCTATGATTGCAGGCGCGGCGCCAGTCACAGAAATCATCGCTTTTTTCTCGGCGTCGCTGGATCATGTAACGAATGGCAACAATCTGGAGAACGACTTCGTATGTCCGCCGACCATCACCGCGTTATGTATGTGTTTCCCGGTCAGGGCTCCCAGTACAAAGGAATGGGGAGTGACCTGTATCGCGACTACGCGTCAGCCAGGCGCATATACGATCAAGCAAGCGAGGTGCTGGGCTACGACATAGTACGCGTGTCTTTCGAGGACCCCGACAATCAGCTTGATCTAACACGGTTCACGCAACCAGCGCTACTCACCCATCATGTTGCATGTCTCGAGGTCTACCGGGAAGTAGCAGAGAAGATTCCGGTTCCGGTGGCGGCGGCGGGTCACAGCCTTGGTGAATATACCGCACTGGTCGCCGCCGAAGCAGTCAGCTTTGAGGGTGCCCTGCGTCTTGTTCAAAAACGCGGGGAACTGATGGGCGAATACGGCGAGGGCGGAATGCTCGCGATGGCGCTCGACATCGACTCCGCGCGCCCCCTGGCTGACAAGCATTACTGTGGGATCGGGAGTCACAACCTTCCGGAACAAACTGTGGTTGGCGGGACGGACGAGGATATGGACGCGCTGGCCAAGGAAGCCACGGAATTGTTTCCCCGCCGGCGTTCGGTGCCGCTGAAAACGGAGGGCGCATTTCATACCTATTTCATGGTTACCGCCGCGCGGCACTTCAGGTCTATATTGGACGCCGCCGATTTCGCCGCCCCGAATATACGCGTCTTGTCCAACTACACGGGCGACTACCACGACTCCGACGCCGCGGGTATTAAATCACGATTGTTTTTCCAGCTGTTCAATACGGTGAATTGGGTTGGATGCCTGCAGACGGCGATCAACGACGGCATTAATACCTTTGTCGAGTTTGGAGGAGGCATCGGTCGCTCCGAAACACCTGATGGGATGCGCCCGAACCTGGAGAGCATTTTGAAAAAGACATGCCGCATATCCGATCACGAAGCGACTTACCTGCCGGCGATAAATTGCCGGACAATCGGCACGACCGCACAATTTTTTGCTGATGCTTGAGGCGTCAGTCCGTGCATTACAAGATGATCGCCGATGTCGCCTCAAAGGCGCGGGTCTTTACCGATTATCAAATCTGCTCCAACTCTATCAAGGTGCCGCAAAAATCCTTGGGGTGTAGAAACAATACCGGTTTGTTGTGCGCGCCTATCTTGGGTTCGGCATCACCGAGCACACGCGCCCCTGCCGCCACCAAGCTATCACGAGCCGCAATGATATCCGCCACTTCGTAACAGACATGGTGCATACCTCCATTGGGATTCCGGTGCAAAAACTTTGATGTAGGTGATTCGTCGCCCAGCGGTTGCAGCAACTCGATTTTTGTATTTGGAAGTTCTACAAACACCGTGGTCACACCGTGTTCGGGCATATCCACCGGCGTGGATACTTTTGCTCCCAGTATATCGCGATAAATCGCGCTGGCGGCGGTAAGATCCGGCACAACAACAGCAACGTGGTTCAATTTGCCAATCATCAGGTTCCCCGTACTCAATTTTTCGATGGCCACCGCTTGGCTGTCGCGTCAGGCCTTCGTCTTACCGCTCAAGAATACATCGATTAAGCGCTGTGCTGCCAAGGTCGGTGGAAGACGACCTTGGGTGACCGCCTCTTCCAAGTCTCGAACGCGTGATTTGACCCCCACGTGATCCTCGAGCTGCGTCATCAGGCTTGCCGCGGTCTCGGCCCACATCCAGGCGCGTGACTGTGCTGCGCGCCGAGCCGCGAGTTCGTCTCCCGCGGACAAGGCATCACGGTAGCGTAACACCGTCTGCCATACCTCGGCGATACCGTCACCGACGAGTGCGGAACAGGTCTTAACCGGCACCCGCCAATGCGGGGATCGCGGTACGAGAAACTGAAGCGCATTGGCATAATCAGCGGCCGACCGCTTCGCTGCAGCCGACAACTCACCGTCCATCTTGTTCACCAAGACCATATCCGCCAACTCCAGATTGCCGCGTTTTATCCCCTGCAGCTCGTCACCACCACCAGGCAACAACATCAAGATAAAGGCGTCAGTCATATCCGCCACCGCGGTCTCGGACTGGCCAACACCGACTGTCTCGACGATGATCACGTCGAAACCGGCCGCCTCACAGACCAAGATCGACTCGCGAGTGCGCCGGGCGACCCCACCGAGAGTTCGGCCGGCAGGAGAAGGCCGGATGAAGGCGCGGCGGCGGCAGGCGAGCCGCTCCATGCGCGTTTTATCTCCCAATATCGATCCACCGCTCACGGCCGACGACGGGTCTACCGCCAGCACCGCCACCTTATGTCCCTGGTCGATCACGTGATTACCGAGCGCCTCTATGAAAGTCGATTTGCCGACTCCGGGCACACCTGAAATACCGACACGAATCGAATCTCCAGTGTACGGCATGAGCCGCTCCAGCACTTTTGCGGCTGCGGCACGGTGATCGCTGCGCGTGGATTCGATCAGGGTTATGGCCCGCGCGAGCGCCCGACGGTCACTGCTGCGAACGGCGTCGGCAAGTACGTCAGGGTCCACGGACGGGATCTTATGCGAATTCGACGATGGGTTGATCTACCGCCAGCGTGTCACCTGGCCATGCGTGAATAGTGAGCACCGTGCCGTCGCGCTCCGCACGCAAGGTGTTTTCCATCTTCATGGCCTCAACCACGGCAAGCTCTTCACCTGCCTTGACTTCCTGTTCGGGCTTGACCGCGAGGGATGTCAGGAGCCCGGGCATGGGAGACAAAAGGAACTTCGACATATCCGGCGGCTTTTTAATCGGCATATGTCGATACAATTCGCCCACACGCGGGGTCAGGACCGTGACCTCGACTTCAGATCCACGGTGAAACAACTTGTAACTCATATCGCGGCGTTCCACTTGCACACATAATTCCGCACCGTTGAATGTACCTTCGAACAGGGGCCGCCCGAACTGCCATTCGCTGCGTACCGCGAAGACTTCGCCGTTGTATTCAACATCATGGCCGCCATCCGCCGTGGTTACCGACACCGGATGGTATTGCCCATCGATAATCACCGTCCAGCTGTCCCGCACTGTTCGCTCGTGTCCCGGCATTTGGCCGGTGATCTTAGCCGCACGATCACGATAGCGGCGATTGATTGACGCAGCCACGGCGATGATCAGAGCCGGATCTTCGTGGGGGATGTCGGAGGCATGGAAACCATCCGGATATTCATCGGCAATCAGGTTGGTGCTCAGCCTGCCCTCTGTGAACCGCGGATGAGCCATTAGCGCAGCCAAGAAACTGATATTGTGCGCTACTCCGCGGATATAATATCGGTCCAGCGCGTCACGCATACGTTGAATCGCCTGATCGCGTGTCGCGCCGTGCGTCACCAGTTTTGCGATCATGGGATCGTAATACATTGACACCTCCCCGCCCTCAATCACGCCGGTGTCGACACGTACATGGTCAGATTCTTCAGGTGGCAGGTACCGAAAAAGGCGCCCGGTAGAGGGCAGGAAATTGCGAAATGGATCCTCCGCGTATACTCGGCACTCAATTGCCGATCCTGTTAAATTGATATCACCCTGGGTGATGGGTAATTGCTCGCCGTTCGCCACACGGATCATCAGTTCAACCAAATCAAGTCCGGTGACAAACTCCGTGATCGGATGCTCGACTTGCAGCCGCGTATTCATCTCGAGGAAATAGAAGTTCTTGTCTGCATCAACAATGAACTCAACCGTGCCTGCTGATTTGTACTGCACCGCTTTCGCAAGAGCCACCGCCTGCTCACCCATTGCGGTTCTCATGTTCGCGTCGACAAACGGTGAAGGCGCCTCCTCGATCACTTTCTGATGACGGCGCTGGATTGAACATTCGCGCTCGCCCAAATAGACAATGTTTCCGTGTTCATCGGCAATGATTTGGATCTCTATGTGACGCGGTTCCTCTATGAATTTTTCTATGAAGACGCGATCATCGCCAAAACTAGACATCGCCTCACTCGAGGCCCGTTTGAATCCATCGCGACATTCATCATCATTCCAAGCCACACGCATGCCTTTACCACCTCCGCCGGCGCTCGCCTTCAGCATTACCGGATAACCAACCCCCGCGGCGACCTTCACCGCGTGATTGGAATCTTCGATCACGCCAGCGAAACCCGGAATCGTGTTTACGCCGGCCTCATCGGCGAGTTTCTTGGAGGTAATCTTGTCACCCATGGCCTCGATTGCGCGGATTCCCGGACCGACAAATATGATCCCCTGTTCCTCTAACGCGCGGGCAAACCCCGCGTTCTCGGACAAAAAACCGTAGCCCGGATGCACCGCCTGCGCGCCGGTATCCCGGCAGACCTGGATAATGCGGTCCGCCAGCAGATAACTCTCAGCGCTCGCAGGGGGGCCGATATGGACCGCCTCTGCCGCCATCTGAACGTGCAAGGCACCACGATCGGCATCCGAGTAAACGGCCACCGTATCGATGCCCATCTTCCGTGCGGTCTTGAACACCCGGCAGGCGATCTCACCGCGGTTTGCAACCAAGATCTTCTTGATCATCGTGACCTTATAGCTGTTGTTAACGATTCGTATCGATGACGTCAGAGAGGCGGATTCCCGTGTTTGCGCCACGGGTTTTCCAATTTCTTATCGCGCAGCATGGCAAGTGAGCGGCAGATTCGCTGACGGGTCGCATGGGGCGCAATAACGTCATCTATATACCCACGGTGTCCGGCAATAAATGGATTGGCAAATTTGCGACGATATTCTTCGGTGTGTGCCGCGATCTTTTCCTCATCATTGATGTCTTTGCGGAAGATTATCTCTACCGCGCCCTTCGGTCCCATCACTGCTATCTCGGCACTGGCCCAAGCGAAGTTAACGTCACCGCGCAGGTGTTTGGAACTCATCACATCGTAGGCGCCCCCATAAGCCTTTCTCGTGATTATCGTTACCTTGGGCACCGTGGTTTCAGCGTAAGCGTACAAGAGCTTGGCACCATGTTTGATAATCCCGCCATACTCCTGAGCGGTGCCGGGAAGAAAGCCCGGGACATCCACGAAAGTAATAATCGGAATGTTGAAGGCATCGCAAAAGCGCACGAACCTCGCGGCCTTGATGGAGGATTTGATGTCCAGGCAACCTGCCAGCACTAAGGGCTGATTCGCAACGATACCTACAGGATTACCCTCCATGCGCCCGAATCCAACAATAATGTTCTGCGCGTGCTCGGGCTGTATCTCAAAGAAATCCGTGTCATCCACTACTTTGTAGATCAATTCCTTCATGTCGTAGGGCACATTGGGATTATCGGGTATCAACGTGTCCAGCGACATTTCGATGCGATCAGCATGATCCGGCGTCGGTCTAAAGGGTGGTTTTTCACGGTTATTGGCGGGCAAGTAGTTAATGAAGCGGCGCACCATTAACAGCGCCGTTATGTCATTCTCAAACGCCCGGTCACAAACTCCCGAGACCGTTGAATGAGTGACTGCGCCGCCAAGCTGCTCGGCGGTAACCGTCTCGTGGGTCACTGTCTTCACCACATCAGGGCCGGTCACGAACATGTACGATGTGTCCTTTACCATAAAGATAAAATCGGTCATCGCCGGCGAGTAAACTGCACCCCCGGCACAGGGCCCCAAAATCACAGAAATCTGCGGGATCACACCGGATGCCATCACGTTGCGCTGAAATACTTCGGCGTATCCCCCGAGCGAAGCAACACCCTCTTGAATGCGCGCACCACCGGAGTCATTGAGCCCGATCACCGGAACGCCGACCTTCATCGCGTGGTCCATGATCTTGCAGATTTTTTCAGCGTGGGCCTCGGACAACGAACCTCCGAACACCGTAAAATCCTGGCTAAACACAAAGACTACGCGGCCGTTGATCGTTCCGTAACCCGTCACCACGCCATCTCCGGGGATCTTGTTGTCGGCCATACCGAAGTCGACGCAGCGGTGCTCCACGAACATGTCCCACTCCTCGAAGCTCGCTTCATCGAGCAGCAACTCGATCCTTTCACGGGCCGTCAGCTTTCCCTTCTCATGTTGCGCATCGATCCGCTTCTCGCCCCCTCCCAGCAGCGCAGCGGCGCGCTTTTCATTCAGCTGCCCTATGATGTCCTGCATGAACCCTCCCCATGTTGATTATGTTTTCTGCGCGCTTCTGCCCATCTCCGGTCCCCGGTATCCTTGGTGCGATATCCGGGCTAGAGTCCGAGCTAGGCGGCAACGCGATGCCCGCGAATGAGACGGAGCACCTCCTTAGCGGCTTCCGGGATCTTCGTGCCCGGCCCGTATATCGCGGCGACGCCCTGGTTTTTGAGATATTCGTAATCCTGAGGTGGAATCACGCCGCCACACACAACAAGAATTTCATTTGCGCCGTTGGATTTTAGGTCCTCGATAAGTTGCGGCACGAGGGTTTTGTGTCCCGCAGCCTGCGTTGACACACCAACTACATGGACGTCATTTTCTATTGCCTGGCGGGCCGCCTCATCCGGGGTCTGAAACAGAGGCCCGATGTCGACATCGAAACCAATATCAGCAAAAGCGGTAGCGATCACCTTTGCGCCCCGGTCATGGCCATCCTGTCCCATTTTCACTACCAGGATTCTCGGCCGGCGGCCTTCTTCCTCCGCAAACGCCGCCACCTCGCGCTTGATGTTGGCAAAATCTTCGTCCGCGGCAAAAGCGGATCCATACACGCCGCTAATTGACCGAATCTCCGGACGGTGCCGGCCGTATACCTCTTCCAGGGTCGTAGATATCTCGCCGACGCTCGCGCGTGCCCGTGCGGCGTCCACAGCCAACGCTAAAAGATTACCGGAATTTGTGTCCGCCGCCGCTCTAAGCGACTCCAGGGCAGCGCGACAACCAGACTCATCGCGTTCCCGGCGGACTGCATGCAATCGTTTTATTTGCGTGTCGCGCACTGCGGTATTGTCGATGTCGCGGACATCAACCGGCGGCTCATGCTCTAACTGATACTTGTTGACGCCAACGATGACTTCTTCGCCCCGGTCGATACGCGCTTGGCGCAGCGCCGCCGCTTGCTCAATGCGCAGCTTAGGCATCCCGGACTCCACCGCCTTGGTCATACCGCCCAATGCTTCCACTTCGTCAATAAGTTCACGAGCATCCGCAACCAGGGAAGCCGTCAAGCTCTCGAGATAATAAGAGCCAGCCAATGGATCGATCACCTTGGTGATGCCGGTTTCCTCTTGCAATACCAATTGTGTATTGCGAGCAATGTGGGCGGAGAATTCAGTAGGCAACGCCAACGCCTCATCGAAAGAGTTTGTGTGCAGGGATTGTGTGCCGCCCAATGCCGCGGCTAAGGCCTCAATCGTGGTACGGATGATGTTGTTATAGGGATCTTGGCTGGTAAGGCTGACACCCGATGTCTGGCAATGGGTGCGCAACATCAGCGAGCGTTCGTCTTTTGGCTGAAAGATCTGTTGCATGAGGGTTGACCATAGAAACCGCGCCGCACGCAGTTTTGCTACCTCCATGAACAGATTCATGCCGATGGCGAAGAAAAAAGACAGCCGCGGCGCGAAGGCATCGACCTCCAGTCCCGTCGCGATCGCGGAGCGCACATATTCGATCCCATCGGCGAGCGTGAACGCCAATTCTTGGACACACGTGGCTCCGGCTTCCTGCATGTGGTAACCGGATATCGAAACCGAATTAAACTTTGGCATGTACCCGGCGGTATAACCAATAATGTCAGAGACGATGCGCATCGACGGTGCGGGCGGATAAATGTAAGTATTCCGCACCATAAACTCCTTGAGGATGTCATTCTGCAGGGTACCGGCTAATTTATCCGGGTTGATGCCTTGTTCCTCAGCGGCGATGATGTACATCGCCATGATCGGCAGCACCGCGCCATTCATAGTCATCGATACCGACATGCGATCCAGCGGAATACCAGCGAACAAGATCTTCATGTCCTCGACCGTGTCAATGGCAACGCCGGCCTTACCGACATCACCGAGCACCCGCGGATGATCAGAGTCATAACCGCGATGCGTGGCGAGATCAAAGGCCACAGATAGACCGGTTTGTCCGGCGGCGAGGTTTTTGCGGTAGAACTCGTTGGATTTTTCGGCGGTGGAAAAGCCGGCATATTGACGTACCGTCCAGGGACGGCCTGCGTACATGGTCGCCCGCGGCCCGCGTGTATAAGGAGGAAAACCGGGCAGACCGTCCATGTGTTCCAAGCGCTCCAGGTCTCGGGCCGTATACAGCGGCTTGACCCCGATGCCTTCCGGCGTTTCCCAAACCAGATCTTGCACGGAGCGGCCTTTGAGTTCCTGCCCGGCCAGATCGGCCCACCTCTCAGTCGTGTATTTCGGGTTTTTTGCCATGTTTTGTCTGACCTTGCGCGCCAGGTTGCGCAACGCAACCTGGCTACCCGTGACATCTGCGAATCGTTTGAGAACATCGCTGTTCCGCGTGGCATGCGCCATCCCAGTCGTCGCAGCGATATCCCGATACGATAGCAACCCTAAAGAAGACGGGTAATTATAACCACAAACGGGGCAGGCGGCGCCGAATTTGAGATGACCCTCAACAAATAAATGAATATACGTGGTCGGGGCGATGCTTCTGGCACCAATTTTTCCCGACCCAAAGATCCTTAATCTTTCTATAATGCACGCGAAAATACCCGCTGCCGCAACCATATACGAGGATACAAACATGCCAAAAGTACTAAGCGAATTTCGGGCTGCAATCGGTATTATCACGCTCAATCATCCGGAAAAACACAATGCGCTCAGCGCGGCGCTCATCGATGACCTCGTAGATGCGATGGCGGACCTCAAGCGGCAGCAGGCGCGAGCCGTAATCCTGCGCGCGCCTTTGGGCACAAAGGTGTGGTCTGCCGGTCATGATGTTCGTGAGCTACCCCGCACCCGGCGGGATCCGCTTGCTTACAGCGACCCACTGCGCAGGGCGGTGCGCGAGGTGGAGAGTTTCCCGGCGCCGATTATCGCCATGATTGAGGGCGGAGTCTGGGGCGGTGCGTGCGAGGTGGCGCTTGCCTGCGATCTATTGACCGCCGCACCCAATGCGACCTTTGCCATCACACCGTCCAAACTGGGGGTGCCATACAATTTGACCGGAATCCTCACGGTCATGAAACGGGTGAACATGGCAATCCTTAAAGAGATGTTCTACACCGCCGCACCCATTGACGCCGGACGTGCCGAGCATCTCGGCATTATCAATTATGTCGTCGACGCCGAGCAGCTCGATAGTTTTACGTGGGATCTGGCCTCTCGTATCACCCAGAATTCGCCCCTGAGCATTTCAGTCATCAAAGAGGAATTGCGCCTGCTCGCCGGCGCTCACCACCTTTCGGCATTGACTTTCGAGCGTATTCAGGGACTGCGCCGCCGAGTTTACGACAGTAAAGATTATCAGGAAGGTATCAACGCCTTTCTGGAAAAACGCAAACCTGAATTCAAAGGAGAGTAGCACCCGGCTAGCAAACCTGAGAATGAGTGCAACCACGCACCGTCATGAGACGGTGGTCTGGAAGACGCCTGTGTGTCGCTCCCGCAGCAGGTTTTTTTGTACCTTTCCCATTGAGTTGCGCGGCAACTCATCAACGAAAAATACTTTTTTGGGGATCTTGAACCTGGCGAGCGAATTCTCCAATGCATCTTTTATGGATTGCTCGCTGATATTGGCGTCCTGATGCAACACCACGTAAGCAACCACACCCTCACCGAAATCCGGATGCGGGAGACCAACGACCGCAGATTCCACTACGCCCTCCAGATTATCGATACAGACTTCCACTTCTTTTGGATATACGTTGTAACCGCCGGAAATAATCAGATCCTTGGCCCGGCCGACAACGAAAACGCGACCGTCTTTGTCCATTCGCACCAGATCGCCGGTAACGAAATATCCGTCATTACGAAACTCCGCTTTGGTTTTATCCGGCGCGCGCCAGTAACCTTGAAACACATTCGGTCCCTTGATTTCCAACACGCCCACTTCACCGCGTCCCACGGCTCGCCCGTGCTCATCGGCAACTCTAGCTTTAACACCGGGAAGCGGGAAACCGACAGTTTCCGGCAACCGCTCGCCGTTCAACGGGTTCGAGGTAATCATACCGGCCTCGGTCATGCCGTAGCGTTCTAGAATGCGATGACCGGTACGTGTCTCGAAGGCGTCAAACGTCTCCTTCAACAGCGGCGCCGACCCGGCGACAAATAATCGCATGTTACGACACACATCGTGGTTCAAATCAGGGTTTTGCAGCAGTCGCGTATAAAAGGTCGGGACACCCATCATCACCGTCGCACGTGGCAAAAGATTCACTATCTCATCGGCATCGAAGCGCGGCAAGAAGAGTATCCGACTCGCATTCAACATCGCGGTGTGAAGCGCCACGAATAAACCATGTACATGAAAGATCGGTAGCGCGTGAATCAACACGTCGCCCGGGATCCAACCCCAAATACAATGCAGCGCCAGCGCGTTACTGGACAGGTTGCCGTGACTCAACATCGCGCCCTTCGATCTGCCGGTGGTTCCCGATGTATACAAAATGGCACCCAAATCACTGGACTTCAATCTGATGATGTCGTTCTTGGGCAGCAGACTCACGGCCTGTGTCATCAACGTGCCGTCTCCTCGCTCATCCATCGTCAACACATGCGGTACACCGACGGCAGCCGCCTCCCCTGCGACCTTGTTCGCCGCTTGTGGATCGCAAACCACCAACCGCGGCTCGCTGTCGGAAAAAAAATAAGCCAACTCTGCAGCGGTATACGCGGTGTTCAACGGCACATAAACCATGCCCGTGCGCAGACACGCCAGGTACAACATGACGGCCTGCGGTGATTTATGCGCTTGCACCAGGACCCGGTCTCCCGGCGCGAGCGCAAGCTCCTGGAACAACCGTGCAATCCTGGCTGAACCATCATCGAGATCGGCATAGCTGATGGTTTGATCACCCGCCAACTCCAACCCGGGATCGGCGGAGTTCGTTAGAAAGCGCCCTTGCAGAAGGTGGTAAAGATTTGCTTCCATCAAAGTGGCGTCGGCAAATTCATTGAAAACGGAATCATACCCTTAATCGCGCCTTGGGCGCGCAAGGCGCAGGAAAATTCTGTACTAAACACCAAACGCCGAGTAGAAAGATCATTGCGCGCTGCTATTGTTGTCCCTTCATTGCTACAATGCGGCGCCATGCACACGACGCGGAAGGTGGGCTTCGTCAGCCTGGGCTGCCCCAAGGCTCTAGTCGACTCCGAACGCATACTGACCCAGCTGCGCAACGAGGGTTATGAAATCGTGCCCTCCTATGACCAAGCAGATCTGGTGGTTGTGAATACCTGCGGCTTCATCGATGAGGCGAAAGCTGAATCTCTCGACGCCATCGGGGAGGCCATTGAGGAGAACGGGAAGGTCATCGTCACCGGCTGTCTCGGCGTGCAGGCCGATGACATTCGTGCGCGCCAACCACGGGTGCTCGAGATAACCGGACCCCAGGCTTACGATCAGGTGGTCGCTGCCGTCCACCGCCACCTCCCCGCACCGGCGCAACACGATCCTTTCATTAGCCTGGTCCCTCCCCAGGGGATCAAGTTGACCCCCCGGCACTATGCCTATCTGAAGATCTCAGAGGGCTGTAATCACCGCTGCACATTCTGCATCATTCCGTCCATACGTGGCCCGCTGGTGAGCCGGCCCGCGGGGGATGTCTTGACGGAGGCGGAGTGCTTGGTATCAGCGGGAGTCAAGGAATTATTGATCATATCTCAAGATACCAGCGCCTATGGCATCGACCTCAAATACGCTGCCAGTTTCTGGAACGGTCGGCCGGTCAAATCGCGACTTACCGAACTGTGCCGGGCATTATCGACCTTTGGTGTGTGGGTTCGTTTGCACTACGTCTATCCCTATCCCCACGTGGACGAACTGATACCGTTGATGGCGGAAGGCGGGTTATTGCCGTATCTCGACGTTCCGTACCAGCACGGCAGCTCAAATGTCCTAAAAGCAATGAAACGTCCCGCCGCCACCGAAGACACGCTCGGGCGGATACGGTCTTGGCGCGATCAATGCCCCGATCTGACCTTGCGCAGCACCTTCATTGTTGGGTTTCCGGGAGAAACCGAGGAAGATTTCGAACAGCTGTTGAATTTTCTCGAGCGGGCCCAGTTGGATCGCGTGGGATGTTTCCAATATTCTCCGGTAGCAGGCGCCAAGGCCAACGCGCTGCCCAACGCGGTGAGTGATGAGACCAAACAGGAGCGGTATAACCGTTTCATGCAAACCCAAGCACGGATCAGCGCCGAGCGGCTGGCACGAAAGGTAGGCCGGCGGATTATGGTGCTCGTCGACCGGTTGGAAGGTGACGGCGCGGTTGGACGCAGCACCGCCGACGCCCCCGATATTGACGGATGCGTGTATCTGCAAAATTGCGGTTTCGAACCTGGCGATTTGATCAAGGCAGTAGTCGAACGCTCCGATGATTACGATCTGTGGGCGCGACCGCTGGTCAATACCGCCGGCCGCGGGGCCGCACCGCAGAGTTCTTGAGTCCTTTGCGCGTGCTCGGGTGCAACGCCTTGGCGCTGGCCAGCAATTCTCACCAGAATCCCGGATGTGGGCGCACACTGCGACTACGCGCCAAGACGGGGGTCAGAGTCGAATAGCACTTACGTAAGGGATCACGACACGCTGAACCGAGTGACCATTCCCGGGACGCGCCGTCAAACCCTCCATGTAGGCTCGTCGCCAGCACCCTTGCTGGCGACGGTCCCGGAAATTCTCCCCCAATTCAACACTTTTTGGCCCCTGTAAGGCGTAACGTAAGTGCCATTCGGGTCAGAGTCTGTGACTCCGACCCCGTTTTTTGCCTGGTGAGATACGCGGGCTAAAGTCGATCCTCGAGTACCGACTTGATCTCATCGTCAGACAGTACGATCGGATTGGTCTTCATACTGCTCCCCCGGGAGTACGCAACCACGTGATCCAATCCTTGGTTCATCAATCCGAAGTGAGATAGACGCGGCAAATGTAAAGACTCGGTCCAGTCAGTCAGTAATTGTAACAATGCCGCGCGGGCGATCTGAGGCGACGAGTGCCGCTTTTGACATAGCACTTCACCAACCCGCGAGTATTTCATTAATGCCGGATTGTCTGGATCGCGCATCAACATGGTTTTTATGTTGGTCCGCGTCGCCGCCGCCACCAATGTGCCGCATACCACACCGTGGGGGATGGGATAGAACGCGCCCAAGGGAGACGCCAACCCGTGCACCGAACCAAGACCTGTTTGCGCCAGACATATACCGGAGATCAAGGACGCATAGGCCATTTTCTCCCGCGCGGCCGCGTGATTACGCTGATACAGCGGCAACAACCCATCGCGCGCGGCACGCATCCCGCTGATGCACAAAGCTTCCGTGACTGCATTGGCGCGGATTGACACATAGGATTCGATCAGCTGTGTCAGGGCGTCCATGCCGTTGGCGGCGATCACCTCGACGGGGCACGTCGCCAAAAAGTCCGGGTCGACAATTGCGTATTGAGCGACCAGCGTTTCGTGTCGAAAGGACTTTTTGAATCCGCCATCCCCTTGCATGCTGAGCACGGCATTCTTGGTAGCCTCGCTGCCGGTACCCGCGGTGGTCGGCACAGCGATAAATGGCACCGCCGGTCCTTCGTAGGGCAACTCCGGCCCTACTCCTTCCAGATAATCCATCACCGATCGCCGCACTTTGAGCAGCCCGGCGATGGCCTTGGCGGCATCCAAGGCACTGCCACCGCCGATACCCACTACCACGTCGAATGCATCCGGGGCGCAGGTACGAACGATATCATCTATCCGCTGCGGAGCCGGCTCGCCGGAGATCTTGACCCGTTCGAAGGACAGTCCCTTGGCCCCCCATGCCGAGCGTAGCCGCGGCCATGCTTCACTGTCCAACAAAGATCGCTCACCGGTCACCAACAGCAGGCGACGACCATATTGGGCTGCCACATCCGGCAACGCACACATCATGCCGCTACCGAATTCGATATGCGGCAATCTCGCGATTGAAAAGCCGTCGCTCATCGGTGAGACGTTGTGACTAACAAGCCGCGATAGGGGGCACGTTGGTGCAATGTGCGGACTATTATGGACGCTGGTGCTACAAAGACAACGATTTAAGCGTTACGAATAACACACACCGGTCCCGCCCAGGCCGCAATAACCGCGGGGGTTCTTGGCAAGATATTGTTGGTGGTAATGTTCCGCGTAGTAGAACTCCGGGGCATCCAAAATTTCTGTGGTAATTGGTCCGAAACCGGCTGCATCGAGCTTTTTTTGATAAGCATCTTTCGCTGCGAGCGCCGCGGAACGTTGCTCCGGTGTATAGGTATAAATCGCCGATCGGTACTGGGTCCCCACATCATTACCCTGCCGCATCCCCTGGGTCGGATCGTGGGATTCCCAGAATATTCGTAACAACTGATCAAAGCTGATGGCTTCGGGATCAAAGACCACCAGAACCACTTCATTGTGCCCGGTCTTCCCGCTGCACACCTCTTCATAAGTCGCATTCGGCGTGTGTCCTCCGGCATAGCCCACCGCCGTGGTGTACACACCCGCGGTCTGCCAGAAAGAACGTTCGGCACCCCAAAAACATCCTACACCGAACAATGCTTTCTCACTTCCCGCCGGGAACGGCGGTTTAAGCGGATGTCCGGTGACGTGGTGTTCGTCCGGCACCTCCATCGCCTGCGCTCGCCCCGGCAGCGCCTGCTCGCGCCGGGGAATATCGGTCTTGTTTCTGAATAGCAGCATGGTCCGCTCTCACTCGACTCGCTGATCATTTCAAGCACGTGGCTCGATGTGCGGTTCGCGTACTAGAAAAAAGTCCGTATCAAGTATGCGCACCATGTTCAAATGCACCCATTTGACACATGATATCATCGCCCTAATGTCGTGAACATCATGCAAATACGCGATGGTCAATCGTGTGTCGGCGATTTTTCAGCCGCCCTTCGTATGCCCCCCAACTGCCTGCCGGCCCAATGACAGGCGATTGACGCCTGCTGGCACGCCTCACGCAATGCTGTCATATTTGAATTGTGCATGTCGGGCGGAACGCGGCATGGCGCGAACGTCAACCAGCGCAGTTGCACCAAGACTACGCAAGAGCTCGACTAACTCGTGCTGTGTACGAATACTGTGGCCGATGGTATAGATCGTGGTCACGCTGCGAGCACAAACGGGAACTCATGTAGAACTTGCAAGAAACAAAATCGATAATCGGTGGTCTCAATTTCATTGAATAATCAACTCTAAAGCGAAAAACATGCGTAAATATTATACCGCTATTGCTCTGCTGCTCCCCGCGGCTCTCGCATTCACCATTGCGCAGGCGGAGACTACAGTAAAGGCAAGCACCGACGGCGATGGCTATACCGTCGCCACATTCGCCGGTGGTTGCTTTTGGTGTATGGAACATCCTTATGATGAGCTCGACGGGGTGATTTCCACCACATCCGGTTATACCGGGGGTAGCACCAAGAACCCGACTTATCGGCAGGTGTCCGCAGGCATTACCGGTCATACCGAGGCCGTGCAGGTCAAATACGATCCCAGTAAGGTCACTTATCAAGAATTATTGAAGGTGTTTTGGCAAAACATTGATCCGACGACGCCCGATCGCCAATTTTGCGATAAAGGCAGTCAGTATCGGCCGGGGATTTTTTACCATGACGGCGATCAGAAACGTCTCGCGGAAGACTCTAAACAGCGGATAAAAGCCACAAAGACGTTTCCCGAGCCGGTGGTCACGGAGATCACGCAGGCTGCCGAATTCTATCCGGCAGAGACGTATCATCAGGATTATTATCTAAAGAATCCGCTGCGCTACAAGTTATATCGACGTGGATGCGGTCGCGATCGACGGCTCGAACAACTTTGGGGTAAGACAGGCTAACGAATCCCTCGGGAGTACGAGCCGATGACGTAAGGCCTGCGTTCGCGGTCGTAACTCATCTCGGTTCCAGTTCTTTGGGACGCACGAGCGCGAGCAAATCGCAGCTTCCCTGGCAGCTTCCCTGGTGCAAATCGCGCCAACCATCCGGCATCGCAATACGCGCTATGGCCGCGGTGACCAGTATCTTTCCGTCCCGCGTGCGAGGCACCGCATTACCGCAAAGGTACAACAATAGATCTTCCAGGCCTGGATTGTGTCCCACGACCAGCCCGCATTGCACTGTATCCGGAAAACTCGCCAACGCATGCAACAATGTATGACAATCGCCTAAATATAAAGCGTCGTCAAAACCAACCATGTCCTTGGTCAAACCTAATTCTCGAACCACCGCATTAACGGTTAATTCCGCACGCCTGGCCGGGGAGCTGACAATGTGATCCGGGATAAGCTTTTTTTCCTTCAGCCACCTGCCCATACGCGGAGCATTACGAAGTCCACGCTTGTTTAGTGGACGGTCAAAATCACCTTTCGCGCCGCTGTCCCACGATGACTTGGCGTGACGCAACAAAATCAGCTGTCTACCCATGTTGAATTCGATGCAGATCCCGCTAATTCATAATTTTCGATTATGATTTGCTGTCCTTGCGGTACAAAAGGCCAACACATAACTTGCCGAACTTCGACAACGCCGTTAACTTTGGACCGTCATCCGGCGGCTTCAAGGAAAATTGTTCCGGATTGCTGAACGCAAACCCTGATCCTATGAGAGGTCACACGATTTCGGCTCAATCATTATCAAACATGACAGAATTTTCTGACTAGTCAATGATATTCTGCTGACTGTGAAAGAGTTCAATCAACACCAAAAGAGACGGTGGCGGACCCATGACGCTCAGATGAGACAACTTATGTCCGCAAATACCCGGATTTGCCGCAACCGATGTCATCGATCGCCCGACGCCGGTTAAATTACCCGGCGCGTGTCCCCGGTCTCAATATTTGCAGATGCCTGAAGCAAGCAAACTCGTTTTTCGTCTAGGCGGTCTCCTTGTGCTGCTGGCGCTGCTGGCCGCCGGCGCTTGGCTCGCCCTCCCCCATCTGCTGCGCATGATGATTCAGTCGGTAGCCGAGCGCAACGGACTCGAATCAGTCATTGTCGATATCGAATCGGTGCGCTGGGATCACGCGGCCATCCGCCGGCTGGCCTTTAAAACGCAGACCCAACTCGGGCCCGTAGATTTGGACCTTGACGGATTAACCGTCCGTTATCAACTCACCGCCATGGCGCTCACTGCGGTCATCGTAGAATCGGGCGGCCTCACTTGGCGCCAGGAGTCCGGGACCAGCCCGACACAAGCCAGTGTCACTACGCCGCGCTTGCCGCCGTTACCGCCGATCCAGGTCAAACGCATGGCGATCTTGCTCGACTCACAATGGGGGCCGAGCATATTCAGCGGGGAACTGCATTTGGCAGAACAGGCCGACAACATCACCCTGTCGTTGTCGGATCGGCGCCAATCCCTGCAACTAATCGCCGATCCAGAGTTCCTTTCCGCGGCGGTCACGATCACTGCCGACGGTGAACCGGTTGCCAACCTGAGTGCCACACATCCATTCACTGAGAACACCGCCGTTGACGGGACCGCACAACTTCATCGGTTACGGAAGTGGTCCCAGAACAATCAACTGCTCCCCATAGACGTACACACCACCCTGCAACAACTCACCATGGCTCACGGACTACTCAGCGTGCGGGGTCAACTGACCCGCGATGCCGGCGAATACGAATTCGAAGGACACGGGCAAGGCTCCTGGCGCGGCTGGGAACAACAGGGGATGGTGTTTGGCGGACAGATCGATTTCCACGTGAACGCGAACAGCGACCGGTGGCGGGTGACGGCGCTGCCGAAATCACGATTGATCTTGGCCGATGTCCATTGGGGAGATGAAAATGCGTCGATTGATATTCCCCAGGCGGAGTTTGACATAGCAGCCGAAGTAACAACGTTTCACGGCGATAAAGGTTGGCGTACGCGCGTCGACTCGTTCGTGGCGCGCGCGGATGCGCTGGAGATGTTTCTGGATCCGGATACGCGGGTGCGCACCCAGCAACTCGAACTAAGCGGGAAAGTCTTACCATCGGGAGACCACAGCCGAGTGGAACTGCGCGCTTTGGCGTCACAACCAATAGTGCCGTCACTGAAGATCACCGCCGAAAGTCTGCACGCCGATGCGACGTTTGACACCGATCGCCAGTTACGCGCCAAGGGCACTTTTACTGCCGCCGGAGTGAAATTGCAGGAATGGCCGACAGCAATGAATGCTTTGTCGTTAACGGGGCAGTTCGATCACCACGACCGCAAGATAACCGCGCTAGGCGAGGCGCAATTAGGAAACAGCAAGATCGCCAGCTGGCGCATCGAACCAAGAGACTCATCAGTGACTGCATTAATGGCCACTGCTGATTTCGCTGTCACGACCTTGTGGTCATACGTCAAACCGCTGTTCGGCCAAAACTGGGACAGTTTGTCGTTCGCGTCCGGGCCCGTTACCGGAGACGCCCGTTTCATCTGGGACGGCGGCACTACTGGCACGATGACCCTGAGTGGCATGGGAATCAAAGGCCGCTACGGAGACGCCGATTTTACGGGCCTGGACATCGAGCTGAACAGCCGGGATATTTTCGCTGCCGACTACGATGTGCGCATCAACATAGAGCAAGCGAAGACCGCGGGCGAAATCACGGTTTCCGACGTGGGGATCAGTTTTCATTGGCAGGATGACACGATTGAACTCAAGGCAGCCAACTGGCACATCCTCGGCGGTGGGTTCGCGGTACGGCCCACCATCGTAAAACCAGGCGGTAAGGACCAGCGCTTGGCGGTCAGTGTCGCCGGCCTCGATTTCGGCCAGGTCTTGGCCATGATTGATCAACGGGGATTGTCCGGCAGCGGCCGGCTGAACGGGACGATTCCGCTCACGTTTGTCGGTGACGGCGTAGCAATCAATGATGCCGAGCTTCAAAGCACGGCGCCGGGAACACTGCGTTATCGGGCAGGCGGGACGGAGTCGGCGCTAGATAATATCGCGCTACAGGCGCTGCAAGATTTTCGCTATGACGTAATGACGATTTGGATCAACTATGAGCCCAACGGCACCTACCAGGTTCGATTGAGGCTGGAAGGGCGCAATCCCGCCCTATACAATGGATATCCCATCGCGTTTAATCTCAACCTTTCCGGAGAATTGCCCGACCTATTACGCACCGGCATACTGTCAGGTGATTTCAGCAAGCAAATAATGAAGGATATTCAGTCCGGCCGATAATAAAATGATACGAAATGTTCAGTTATGGTTCAGGAATAAACGGGTACAATGTCCGCCAATACGAGATACACCAATGCTATGACATATCAAGATACAATATACGCCGCTGCGGTGTGCATGGTGGCAGCCAGTCTGTTACTCGCCTGTGCGCCGACAGTGAAGGTACAGGCGCCGGACAAACCCATTGAAATCAATATGAATGTCAAGATCGAGCATGAGATCAGGGTCAAAGTGGAGAAAGATATCGATAACCTGTTATCGGAGAACAAGGACCTGTTTTGATGAGGAGGGAAATAATGAAGACAATCTCTACACGCGAATTTTGTAGCGCTGTCGCACTGGTAGCCGGTTTGATGTTCGGCGCACACACCTTCGCCGCGGACATCTCGCAGTCCAAGGCCGCCGGCTGGGTATGCGAGCAGGATGATGGCTACGCGCGGGTTGCCAAGCCCAACGCCCCTGCAGACGTCAAGGCGATGGTCGGCGCTGTGAACGGTCAACGAAAGGCCAAGTATCAACGTATCGCCCAGAAAAATGGCGTCCCAGTGGATCAAGTAGCGCGTCTGACTGCCAAAAAGGTGATCGGCGCCGCGCCGCAGTATCGCTGTAATTAACACCACCGGAACCATCAACACACGAAGCGAAATGACGCGGGAAGATCGCGCGACGTGTCCAACTCGAGCACGCGCGTGCGCCGAAACGGTAAGCCCATGCAAGCGGGGATCATTCAAAATTGAATCGTTATCCAAAGAATTAACAAGAAGCACTAAATGAAGCTCGAGTTTTTCGGGGCTGCCGGTGAAGTCACCGGTTCCTGTCATATTCTCCAAGTCGGATCACACAAGATCCTGCTCGATTGTGGAATGATCCAAGGGAGCAGGAAGGACGAAGACCGAAATCGCGATCCCTTTCCCTTTGCGGTCGACGCCATCGACGCCGTGGTACTGAGCCACACGCATCTGGATCATTCCGGCCGCTTGCCGTTACTCGTGAAGCGCGGATTCAGAGGGCCGGTATACGCGCAAAATGCGACCAAGGACCTGTGCCGGATACTGCTGCTGGACGCCGCTGATCTCAACGAACGCGACACCGAGGCCGAGAATCGTCGCCGGATGCGCAAAGGACTGGCGGCCATCAAACCCCTGTATCGCCGCGCGCACGTGCTCGACACCTTAAAACGATTGGCGGGCCTTGCTTATCGCGAGCGCAAGGAAATACTGCCCGGCATCAGCGTGTGCTTTTACGACGCCGGGCATATCTTGGGCTCGGCCATCGTCGAAGTCATCCTGCGCGAAGGCGCGTTGCAGCGAACACTGGTTTTCAGCGGGGATCTCGGCCAGTACGGCACACCCATCCTGCACGACCCGGCTGTCATTGACGCCGCTGACCTGGTGTTAATGGAAAGCACTTACGGCGGACGCCTGCATCGTGACCGGGAACGCACGATTTCCGAAATCGGCGACATCATTCAGAACGCCGCCCATGAACATGGCAACATCCTGATACCGGCGTTCGCGATCGGCCGCAGCCAGGATGTCCTGTACATGTTGGGTAAGCACTACCAACCGTGGAAACTCGAGAACTGGCGGGTATTTCTGGACAGCCCGATGGCGATCGACGTGAGCAAGGTCTACTGGGACTATCCGCACCTGTACGATGAGGAGGCAACCAAGCTGCGCAAACGGCTCAACGAAATGCCCGCGCTGGCAAATCTGCATCTCACCGAAACGGCTCAAGAATCGCGGGTCATCAACCGGCTTAAAAGTGGCGCAGTCGTCATCGCCGGCAGTGGCATGTGCAATGGCGGCCGCATCGTGCACCATCTCAAACACAATTTGTGGCGGCGGGAGTGCCACGTCATTATCGTCGGTTATCAGGCCCAGGGCTCGCTGGGCAGACAACTGGTCGACGGCCGCCGGCGTGTCCGGATTCGCGGCGAGACCATCAAGGTGGCGGCCAAGATTCACACCGTCGGCGGACTGTCGGCTCATGGCGACCAAAACGATCTGGTCCGCTGGTACCGCGGATTCAACACCAAGCCACCCGTGTATCTGGTCCACGGTGAAACCGCATCCGCCCAAGCCCTCGCGGCGAAGCTGCACAGGCAGCTCAAGGCTCCGGTCAGCGTCGCGCGCCCCGGACAGATCGTTGACTTGACTAGCTTGTGAGGCCTGACCGAGGCCTAAACAACCCGCCTCGTGACAAAAAATGTTGCACTGCACAATAAATATTGCTATAACAAGAGTGCCAACACATCTGCACTCACATGCATCCAGGAGATACCCCCGTGCAACAACCATATTTTGAAAACTTCACCAATTATTGGCGGCAAGCCCAGCAGCACTGGTGGGCGTCGTCCCCGGATTTCGGCGGACCGGCCTCTTGGTCCCGGCTGTGGGGCCAGAACGCATGGTCCAATAGCGACTGGACCGGTATGAGCGCACCCTACCGCACGATGCCGGCGGATTGGGCGTCTCGGTCTGCGGATCAATTGAAGCGGACACTCGCACCGGAACCGTATCTGCAGGCCTCGCGCTATGGGACCCGGGCCGTCCACACCTGCCTCGACCTGCAAAAACAGGTCTGGGATTACTGGTTCGGATTTTTCTCACGTGGCGACAAGCCTGCCGTATCGTTACCGCCAAAGACCAAGGCCACAGAACGCAAACCGCAGACCGCGAAAAGCGCGCGCAGCCAAACATCCGCGAAGCAGCAACCGCAAACCCAGACGGTTAAAAAACCGGCGGTGCGGGCAAAAGCCACCGCAACATCGGTACAACTCGAGCTGCGCACCAATGATGACCTCAAGAAAATCGCCGGAATTGGTCCTGGTCTGGAGAAGAAACTCAAAGGTGAAGGCATCGTCTCCTATCGCCAGCTTGCCGAGCTGTCGCCACGAGAGATTCAGCATCTGGAAGCCACCATCATCAAGTTCCCGGGCCGGGTTCTACGCGATAACTGGATCGGGCAAGCGAAGGCGCTGTGCAAACATTGACCCGCCCTTCGTGCGCGGCTTGCGTCGTTGCTTAGTTAATTAATTGTGGCCACCGTGCGACCTGCTAACGCGGGTTGCGCGGTGTCTGTTCGAGCACCGCTTTTTGCGTCTGATTTTTCAGATATCCGTCACTAGATCGCCACCTTCTCGAACCCAACACACCGGCATATGCGTCGTATTTCGCGCATAGCCGACATCGCCCCGTTGGTTGACCACGATCAGGCCTCCCGCGTCACCGGTTTGTTCTGCAAGTATGCCGATCGCTTGCTTGGCGGTAACCTGTATCGGCACGTCGAGGCGCATCAAATCGACCAATGTTTTCGCCAACACGACACGGATGATCGCCTCACCGATACCGGTGCACGACACGCCGCTGTCGCGGTTGGCATACGTGCCACAACCAATCAGCGCCGAATCACCTACCCGACCGGGGTATTTGTTAGCGATTCCGCCCGTGGACGTTGCCGCCGCGAGCCGGCCGGCTCTATCCAGCGCCACACACCCTACGGTCCCGTGCCGTTGCTGGCGATGCCCCGGAGGCGGGTAAATCAAGTCTTGCGGATCACACAGGGTCATCCCGCTCGCTTGCGCGAATCGTTCAGCACCATCGGCGGTTAACAATATGTGGCGCTGATCCTGCAACACCCGGCGTGCCAACCGAATTGGATTCTTGATCCGCTTGACCGCCGCCACCGCTCCCGCGCGGCCTCGTGCCCCATCCATGATCGATGCATCGAGTTCAATCTGACCATCGCTGTTGGGCGGCGATCCGACACCGGCGTTGAACAGCGGATTGTCCTCGAGGATCACCACCACCGCCTCCACCGCATCCACCGCAGAACCACCGTGTATGAGCACCGTCCAACCAGCCTGCGCCGCCTCCCGGCACCCCAGCAGGCGCGCCGGCACCGTGTCTTCGGCAACCGCGCCCGCGCCCCCATGCACCACTAGTGCCCTTGCCACAGCCACCTGCAGACTCCTTTTTCGCTGTCACTTGTCACCGAGCAGATCCGGATTCACCAACCACTCAAGCAACCACGTCCCGGTATCACTATTGAGAAAACACGCCACCGCGGTAGTGTGAAAATCCAAAATCGCATCGTCCCGCGCGGAGACCAGAAAGCCCGCGAGCTTGGCCATGAACGGCAGGTGTCCAACCACCATGAGATCCGAGCCGGCCTGACGTAATCGCTCGGCGACCGGTGCGACCGCATCGTTGGGACGCAGGCCCGCCCAAGCTTCGAGTTTCGCATTGCCGTCGAGGCCGGCATTCAGGATCTCCGCAGTTTGTGCCGCGCGGGCCTTTCCGCTATGCACGATGGTGTCGACGCGCACGCCGGCATCGGCCAGGAAAACGGCCATACGCTGCGCCTCGCGCCGTCCCTGATCGCTCAGCGGCCGGTCACCGCTGGGATGGACGGATACCGCATCACCGTGTCGCACCAGATAAACATGCATCGCGGCCTCCTCATCGGTTGCACGATTCCTTGTAATATATAACGTCATGACAGATCCGTCCTCAAAACCCGTACCCCGCCCACGCGCACCGGTACTTCAACCGGGCACTCTTTGGCAGCGAATCACCGATCAGTCGCGACTTGCCATTGAACGCGGCGTGCTGCATACCATCGCTACCGAGCAAACATTCGTTGAAGACAACGGCGTTGCGTTCGTGATCCGCGTGGTATCCAGCCTGGCACGCAAGGAACAAAACCGTCGAATGCAGCAAGTGGCTCGCGACAGAACCCACATCAATCCGTTTCTGCCGCCGGAACCGGCCCTATTCGTCGGCGGCGTTTCCAGCACTCATCTTGCCGTGCTCAATAAATTCAATGTCATTACGCATCATCTGCTGATCGTAACACGGAGATTTGAACATCAGGACACACTGCTCAACGAGTCCGATTTTACCGCGTTATGGCGCTGTCTGGGCGAATTCCCCAGCCTCGGTTTCTATAATGGCGGCGCCGTGGCCGGGGCCAGTCAGGCACACAAGCATCTGCAGTTGATACCCCTGCCGCTCGCCGCCACCGGGGTGCATATACCCATGCTGCCCTTGTTGCGGTCGTCCTCGCCGAACGGGCGGGTCGGGGTGTGTGACCGGTTGCCATTTCGTCACGCCTTCGTGCGCCTCGGGCCGCCAGTCGGGGAGCCGGGCCTGCTGCGTAAACTGTACTGGGCAATGCTGGAGGCCGCCGGCCTTGATCCTGTCAAACGGGCAGATGACGCTCACCAATGCGGTCCGTATAATCTATTGGCAACCGTTGAGTGGATGCTGTTGATTCCGCGTTCCAAAGAATATTTTGACGCGGTATCTATTAACGGCTTGGGCTATGCGGGATCACTGTTTGTAAAAAATCAGGAGCAAGCAGCGCTCATAAAAAGACACGGACCCATGTCTGTCTTGACCGAGGTTGGGTTCGGCATTTGAGACAATTACTTTATACTCGCTCCAATCATCCATATATCAACCCGAGGAGAACACTTATGGGGCTGTTTGATTTTGCCAAGACAATCGGAAAGAAGCTCTTCGATGATGACGAGGAAGGCGGCGAGAAGATCAAGCAACATATCGAAGCCGACAATCCGGGGATAGATGACCTCGACATCGTGGTCTCTGACGGCATCGCCAATATCAAGGGTAAGGCGAAGGACCGCACTGCCATGGAGAAAGCGGTACTCATGGCGGGCAACGTGCTTGGTATCGAAGCCGTGAATGCCGACGAGCTGAACGCGCCGTCGTCAGAACAAAAAGTCGAGTATTACGAAATCCAAAAAGGCGACACGCTGTGGGCGATCGCCAAGCGGTTTCTGGGGAATGGCAGCAAATATCCCGAGATATTCGAAGCCAACCGCGAGGTGATCAAGGATCCGGATCTCATCTATCCCGGACAGAAGATTCGCATTCCATTGTCGTGACCCCAGCCCGCATCAGGAAAAGCGACAATTTTGTATACCTATTACAGGATTCGCCACACGCAACGGTTCTGGTAGACGGTCTATTTCGGGCGTAAGCGCGTTTCAATTCTGCCGAAGGTCATGAACTCGCTCGCTCCCAAACGGGCGAGCGGATCCAACCGTTCGGCACGGATCTTCAAGCGACCCTTGTCATCGCGGTCAGTGATCGCCTCATCCACGTACACCCCATTGACTTGGCCCAGTATCAGCGATTGCGGCACACCGCCGATCTCCTTGATCTCATAGCACTCACAACCGAACGCAACGCGGCAGTCTGTCAAACGCGGTAATCGTGAGCCCTCGAACGCGAGGGTGTTCATGCCCAACGCGTCCAACTCCGATTCCTCGGCGGGCAGGGTTGCCGAACTTTGATTCATCTCGTCGAGCACCTCCCGATGGGCGATATGCACAACGAAATCGCGGCGCTGCTCAATATTGACGCGCGTGTCCTTGTGTTCCCCATTGGGCTTTTTGCCTACCGATATCATGATCAGCGGCGGGTCACTGCTCACTGCGTTGAAATAAGAAAAAGGCGCCAGGTTATATTTGCCTTGGGCGTTCTCCGAAAGCACCCACGCGATGGGCCTTGGGACCACGGTTTGAATCATCGTAAAATAAACCTGGGCAGAATCCATATTAGTGAAGTCGATATACATGGTTAATTTTTCCGGTTCTGTCGCTGACGCGGGATCACTTAATCGTAACTCAATCCAACCATTCCAGGAGATAGTAAATCAACTGTCCCTCCGATGACTTCGAAGGCCCAACAATCCGGGCTGGGAATCGCTTTTCACCGCGATCTGCATGCTGCAAAGCATGTTGTGCCGACGTCATCAGTTCGACGCAGCTTGCCGGAAAACGGCTTCTACTTCGCCGCGGTACGTAAACCACTGCATAGTGGGCTTGCGACACATCGGTTTCCGGATCCGGCGGGACCAATCCACGCATATTCAATTACCCGAAATCGCGGCGTTCCATCGACGCGATCGTTTGTCGCGAGCCTTCCGCAGGAGAAGTTCTTTAATCTGAACGATTGACGCTTGCGCCGCCTGCTGACCCTCCTTCATGGCGTATTCCCGTTTATCAAACTCCATGATCGACATCGCACTCACGTCAGGACGAATCACCACATCCGCATCTTCAAGTTCGGCGTCCACCATCGCCTGGGACATGATGAGGAATGACTGGTGTAATACTTCGAAGGTGCTGTCGATGTTCGCATCCTTTTTCGGCAACTTGGAGACGTCCACCGCAATTACGAAGTCGGCGCCAAGCTCACGCGCCACCGCCACCGGAACCGGGCTCACGAGCCCCCCGTCAACATATTCTTGACCGTTGATCGTTATCGGGCGGAATATACCCGGAAAGCTGCTGGAAGCACGAACCGCCATCCCCGTGTTGCCCTGCGTAAATACCGTGCGTTCACCGGTGCGCAAAGCCGTCGCAACACAGGCGAAGGCAATGTCCAGTTCCTCTATAGCGCGGTTGTTGAGACGCTTGTTGACCAGCTGTTGCAACAACATACCGTGGATGACGCCACGGTTAGGCAGTGACCAGTCAGTCACATCGCTACGCTCCAGCTCCAGTGCAGCTTGTACCAATTCCTCACCCCGGATACCCCCCGCATACAATGCGCCCACGAGACTCCCCGCGCTGGTGCCGACGATGACGTCCGGCCATACGCCGTGCTCCTCCAATATCTTCAGTACTCCGACATGGGCGAAACCCCGCGCTGCGCCGCTACCCAAGACAAAGGCAACTACCGGCCGCTCATCTACCGAGACGGGAGCCCGGTACGCGGCAATCGGGGGATTGGAAACGGTCTCCGTGGGTAGGCCAGCACAGCCTGTAATCGCGGTTAGGACAAGATATAAAACGAAACGAGCAGTAAATGTACTCATGATTTACTCGGCATCGCCGGCTGCAAAACCTGGATTGCCGACCTTTCGCAACAGACGCAATTGCCGTTGTTGCTGGCTACTCCTTGAGCTTGATTTGCAGGCGCCCCTCAGCAACCTGAACATCCTCGACACCCTCCGCGAGCGCCTTCCAAAAGCCCTCGTCGGCGCTGAATTCCCGCACCAGGTCAATATTCTTGATGCCGCCCAGCCAGGCATTGGGAATCGGTACTCCCATAATGCTGACGCCCCTCAAAACCACGATGGGCTTTCCCATTTCGTAAGCCAGTTCCAAACCGGCCCGAACTTTGATCACCTGCCCGCCAAAAACGGGAAAATCCTGATCTACCGGAACCAACAGCTTCGCACTAATCAAGCTGTCAGAAAGATCAATGGCCAGCTTGTGTGCAAGATCGGTATTTTTTGCTACCAAGGCATTCAATTCTCTCTCTGTGAGGTTGATCTCGCGAGTCGCATCGGCCTCGCTGTAGCGTTCGGGCTGCAACGTATCGCTTCCCCTTCCCGGGCGTCCTGCAACCGGTTGACTGAGCGGGTCCAATCGCTCTAACTTGACATTCAATGCCTGCTCTTCTTTTGCATTGAGGGTGACCGGTTTAAATGCGGACGGGAACACGTAACTGCGCACAACCCAAAAGGTCACGCCCGCTGTCGCTATTATGGCAACTAAAAGAAATATCGTGACATGCAAGCAGCCAAAACGGCGCCCCTGAGACGGCAAGATCGCGTTGTTTCCACCAGATGCGTCCATGTTTGCATACTGCCTCAAAGCCCATAGCAAAGCAAAGCAGTCTAATTGATAGCAATGTAAAATTGGTTTTCCGATGAACCATATATCGACTGTCGAATTGCACCGCTTTTGGCGCATCAAGTTATGATGAAGTTGACAATACTTGGAAGCGGTACCGGTGTGCCCTTGTTGGAACGCGGGTCTCCCGGCTATCTGCTTTCGGTCCACACTGGCGAGTATCTGATAGATTGCGGCAGCGGTACGTTGCGGCAACTCATCAGGGCCGGCAGCAGCTATAAGTTGCTCGACGCCGTCTTCATCACTCATACCCATCCAGATCACATCGGCGATCTGATTCCCCTGATTCACGCGCTCAAGGCGACCCCAGCCTTCCGGCGAGAGTCACCTTTGTATTTGTACGGGCCGTCCGGATTCAAGACCTACTTCGAACGATGTGTCACTCCCGTTGCCAGCACGCCTCGACATTTCAACATTGAAGTGCTGGAGGTGCCGGCATCCTTGGAGATCGGCGATCTGTCGGTGACCACCTGTCCGATCCGGCATTCGCGCCAAATAAACAGTGTCGCATATCGATTTGAAATGGCCGGGCGTTCCATCGTGTTATCGGGTGACTGCGATTATGATCCCGCGATCGCCACATTGGCGCACAATGCGGACATTTTAATCCTGGATTGCTCGTTTCCAGACGCACTCAAGATTACAGGTCATTTGTCGGCGGGGGAATGCGGACGGATCGCGGCGCAGGCAAATGTGCATACGCTGATCCTGTCACACCTATATCCAGTGCGCCCGGAAGACGACACGCGGCTCGCCGAAGCGAAGGCATTTTGCCGCGCCGATGTCCGACTGGCCGAAGACTTCATGACCCTGGATTAAATGTTCAACCCACCACGCTATCTGGTGATCCCCGCCGCCGGTCTTGGCACGCGCATGAAGTTGGTGTATCCGTGGCTTCCCAAAGAGATGCTGCGCCTCGGCGCGCACCCCGCCATCTACTATGCACTGCAGGAGGCCCGAGACGCGCAAATCGATCACCTGGTCGTCATTTTGAATCGTGGCAAACAGATCGTACGCCGCTACCTGGAGCAGCAGGCACTGGACGCCACGGTCTTGTACCAACACGAGCTAACCGGCGAAGCCGACGCCATCGCGCTGGCGGAACCGGTAGTCGGAAACCATTCGTTGGCGATCCTTTATCCCGACAACATCTTTCTGCCCGCGCCCGGGGCACTGAAAAAGCTCGCACGAGTACACGTTGAGCGGCAGGCTGACGTCGTCGCACTGTCGCTGGTCACCGAGGCAAACGAATGCGCCTTCAGGAACAGCGGCAGAGTAGACCTGGAAACCATTGACGAGACGACATCTCGCGTGGTGCGTGGCCTGCCCAAAGGCCCCGGCCCGTTCGAGCGTCGTCACGCCAGGGAGTGGCGCACCTGCGGCATGATGGTGACCGGGCCGCACATTTTTGACACGATCCATCGCGCGCGCGCACAAGTTAGCCAAGGAGAGTTCACCGACGAGCCGTTTCGCGACCTGCTGGTACGTGAACGCGGTTTACTGGGGATCCACCTCCCTGGTACCGTGTTCGACGTTGGCAACCCCGATGGATACCGGCATTGCATGAGGCACATCGATGCCAGCGGATAGTCTTCCCGCTCAAAGCGAGTCGTTCCAGCCGATTTTTCTTGATTGGGGATTTCATCTCAACCCGATTCTTTGTATCTTGCGGCTTATGAATATGAATCCCACTTTGAGGTCTATGATCTATATCGTGGTCGCATTTGGCTGCGCCCTTGCCATGGCTACTGCGGTTGTCCCACACTATGAGCATCACGCACTGTGGTTTTCGGTGCTGTTGATCGGCATCATTCCATATCTCACTTACCTCGTGTTGACGGAAATTCAGCCTTCTACGGCACTGATGCTGGGTGGACTTGCGGTTCTGGGACTGGATGCCATTGTAAAATTTTTTCAGCGCTTCATCGCTTTCGACCAGTATGCAGGTGGCGCGATCTACTACATACCCATCGCGGCCAGCATTGTTATGCTGATCATCAGCCTGTTTAATCGGGAGCATGACCGGTCTTCACCTCCCGGGGACAGAGTCATCGAACCAGGGCATGCCCAGGGAGACGAACGGTGACTAACGTGACGATCGGTTTCATTGGTGTGGGCCTGATGGGGCACGGCATCGCAAAGAACTTGTTGCGCAGCGGCTACAAGCTGACCCTTCTGGAACACGCGGGTAACCAGCCGGTCGATGACCTGCTCGAACTTGGCGCCGGGACGCTCGTCAGTGCGGCAGAGCTTGCGCGGCGCAACCAATTAATCTTCCTGTGTGTGACCGGCTCTCCGCAGTTGGAAGATGTAATGTTTCGGACAGATGGCGTGCTCGCGGGACTGGAGGACGGCAAGGTGGTGGTGGACTGCTCCACCGTTGAACCACATGTAACGCTCAAGGTTGCCGATGCGGTATTTGGAAAGGATGCCCGCTTCCTGGACGCGCCGCTGACACGCACCCCCAAGGAGGCGGAGGAAGGACGCCTCAATATCATGGTGGGCGGTGATGAACAAACCCTCAGTGAAGTTCGGCCATTGTTGGAAGCGTTCGCCGAAAATATCTATCACGCCGGGCCGGTGGGCGCGGGTCACACCTTGAAGCTACTGCACAATTTCGTCTCTCTGGGTAATTGCGCAGTGTTGGCCGAGGCCGTCGTCTGCGCACGTCGGGGCGGTGTCAATATGGATACCTTGATCGACGTCCTCGCTTCCGGCGGGGGAGACAGCATCGCTCTGCAGCGGTTGACCCCCTATATTCTCCACCGCGATGAAGGCGGCTTTCGATTCTCGCTGTCGAACTGCCGCAAGGATCTGTCCTATTACACCAGCATGGCCTACCAACAGCACGTCCCCGCAACCGTTGCCCAGGCGGTCCAACAGGTGTTCGAACTGGCGGAATCAACAGGCGGCGACCGCCCGGTACCGCATTTGATCGACCTGCTGGACACCCACGAGACCAACGAGGACGGTTAGCAGATCACACCAGTATCGCGCTCATAATCAGAGATAAGACCACGACAACGGTCAGGGGTAATCGCAGACGGGGATACCACGTGGGCGTTAGCCCAAACCGGGCTGCGCAGGTGTCCGCAGTGTATAACACGACAAACGCAACGATCAGCACCACAAAGGACATCGTCGGAGACAATGCCAGCGCAACCCAGCCCACCAGGGCCGGGACCACACTCAGGCCCAGTTGCACCCGAGACGATACACCCTCGTCACGCATGGCCAATCCCCAATGTATCGCGCCCAAAAACGAGAGGATGACCGCACTGTAGGTAAGCAATGAGTACAACACGAAGCCGTGCAGTCTTGGCGGCGCTATTAAAAACGCCACGGTGCTGGCTACGAACGGCGCCAGGCCGGCATAGCCCAACCACACAACAAATCTGGGGACAGCTCGCTGGCTCATGGGTGCGATTTTATCGCGGAACAACACCCCGTGCGTGAGCACGGGGATGGACGCGATGCCCGCACGGTATCGTGCGGGCCACGGACGAGGTCGGGTGCGGCTTTGCCGACAGCCGGCCAAGTCCAGTGTATCCCGGCGTAGCCGGGACGATTCCCCGCGCATAAGCGCGGGGAGATTCAATTGCTAACGCCGCCTGTTCAATCAATTACAAATAGAACTCTGACAACCCAGTGGCTTTCTCGGCCAATCTCTACCGCCCGTGTATTGCGGCGCGGAACCGGGACAATGGCGAAGGGACGCGGCGGTTAGACGCCATGCTGAAATAAACGGGCTATTTGCCATCACAATCGTCCGTAAATAAATCGTCCAACGCCCCGCGCGTGGATGCCGTGTCCGCATTCCCTGCATGCGTATCTTGATCGAACAGCGCGTCGAGTTTAGCGCGGGAAGCCTGGGTCGCAGCACCATCCCGCAACTGATAGGCGTCGGGAGTGGGCTTGAAATAGTCACAAAAATTGGCACGTTCCTTATTACGTACCTCCTCGGCGTGATCCTCGGTACACGCCTCCACGACGTGCGCAGCGTAGAACTCGCACATTTTGCAAACGTGAAGTTCCGCGTCACAATCGGGACAGACCTCCAAACGTCGAATCGGCAGCAACACCGCGTCCAACGGTCTGCCGCATTTCCAACAGACTAGATTGGCGCCAGCTTTCATGAAATCAAGCGCATGGAATGACTCTCAGTGAGAGCATAGCGCGAGCTTCGGGGTCTTGCTATTCGCAGGAATAACCAAGCTGGTTCAAACCTTCCTGCAGGTAATCGGCTATCAAAGGTGTGGCGATCAGATAATCCGCGGTTCGATTGTTCCAATTGTCCTTCGCCTGCTCTATTGCGGCCTCCCATTCGTCTGTGGAAAAATCGCCGCGACCCAGCCACATCAGCGCCACGAGGTTTACCTGTTGATCGGGTTCGAGATCCTCGATTGTGCTTTTGAGCTCTTGATAGGACATGTCATTTTGGTATTCGGGAGCGGACTGCGATGACCAATCGCCACCGGTGTCGGCCGGTTCATCCTGGAAGACCCCTTGCTCTTGGGTTTGGAACTCTTGTGCCTTGTTGATGATAAAACACACTGTTTCTGGATTAACCGCTAACATGGCTTCCTGATCCTCCCAACACTCGAAGTGGCGCCTCCGGTACTATAGACAGATGCGCCGATGGTTTTACTTGATATCAATCAAAAAAGTTCCCGTTTTCATAGCCGGCACGAACCCCATCACCGCGCGCACAGGGCCCCGTTTTCTGCCCCTGATTCACCAGACCTTCGAAGCTCGTGCTGCATCGGCGTGCATGAGCGTCGCCAACGATAAGGATCATGCGTTTTTGCACACACTCCGGATCGGAACCAACATGACATTGGGCGGACATCGTAACGATCGATTAGTATTGCCCCCAAGGCACGTGATCGAAAGATGCGAAGGTGAATAGGCAAAAATCAAAGGCACTCCGCCGGCAAGAACGTGACCGGGCGATGCAGCGCTACCAATGCGACCGCATGCGCAACCAGCTGTCGGCGTCCCCCGGCCGTCACGATTTCGTCATTGTGTTAAACCGTCTCAAGGCGGGTTTCAACGTGCCTAAGATATTTCGCAGCGCCGATATCTTCGGAGCCAGCGAAGTTCATTTGATCAATATCGGTCCTTTTGACCCGGCGCCGGCGGTCGGCGCTTTCCGGCGGGTGCCGGCGCGATTTTTCTCCGACTTTCAGCAATCCTACGACGCTCTCACCGCGCGTGGATACACCTTATTCATTCTCGAACCGCGCTGCGAACGCTCAGTGTCCCGGCATCCTTTCCCAACGAAGAGCGCCTTTGTGTTCGGACATGAGGAATTTGGCAATAATATCGACGGGACCCGATATCCAGATCTTCTCTGCCTCGGAATTCCCCAATTCGGCAGCACCGACAGCCTGAATGTGAGCGTCGCCGCCTCCATCGTGATGTATGAATATGTGCGGCAGTTTGCAACGAGCTGATCCACCGCACAATCGCCTATCCGCATCGGGACGGGACGCCCGGGTGCGGAATATGGATTAGGTTGTAAACGCCTGTATTCCGGTTTGCGCCCGGCCGATTATCAGCGCATGGATGTCATGGGTGCCCTCATAGGTGTTGACTGCCTCGAGGTTCATCACATGGCGGATCACATGAAATTCGTCGGCGATGCCGTTACCGCCGTGCATGTCCCGCGCGGTGCGGGCAATCTCCAATGCCTTGCCGCAGTTGTTCCGCTTAATCAGTGATATCCTCGTTGGATCCCAGTCTCCCGCATCAATCAGTCTGCCCACCCGCAGGGCGCCCTGCAGCCCCAAGGAAATCTCGGTCTGCATATCGGCAAGTTTTTTCTGTACTAATTGCGTGGCCGCCAAGGGACGGCCGAACTGCTTGCGGTCCAGCGTATATTGACGGGCGGCATGCCAGCAAAATTCCGCGGCGCCCATCGCTCCCCAGGCAATCCCATAGCGGGCCCGGTTCAGACAACCGAACGGCCCTTTTAATCCGCGAATCTCTGGAAAGGCGTTCTCCTCCGGGACAAATACATCATTCATCACGATCTCACCGGTCTCGGAGGCACGCAGACTAAATTTTCCTTCGATCTTCGGCGCCGACAGCCCCTGCATGTCTTTTTCCAACACGAAGCCACGGATCTTGCCTTCATCGTCCTTGGCCCAGACCACGAACACGTCGGCAATTGGAGAATTGGTGATCCAGGTCTTGGCGCCGCTCAGGGCGTAACCACCGTCCACGGTCCTGGCGCGGGTTTTCATGCCCGCCGGATCGGAGCCCGCATCGGGCTCGGTGAGCCCGAAGCAGCCCACCAGTTCCCCCGTCGCCAGCCGCGGCAGGTATTTGTCTTTCTGCGCCGCGGTTCCATACGCGTCGATGGGGTACATCACCAAGCTCGACTGCACGCTCATTGCCGAGCGGTAACTGGAGTCTACCCGCTCCACCTCGCGGGCAATCAATCCGTAGGCGACATAACTGAGCCCCGCACAACCGTATTCTTTCAAAGTACAGCCGAGAAACCCCAACTCCCCCATTTCATGCACAATTTCCCGGTCGAAACGCTCCTCTCGGTTGGCGGAAAGCACCCGCGGCATCAGCTTTCCCTGACAATAATCATAAGCGGCATCGCGCACCATGCGCTCTTCGCCATCGAGCTGCTCGCCGAGCAGCAGGATATCGTCCCAGATCGGGAGGGGTTGCGTGGACATCACCAGGTCTCCGGCTTGAAATCTAAACCTAATCTTAAATCAGCTTCGCCTCGCAGTGGCCAAATCCAACACGATTGATCACGCGATCAGGGATCTTCGCCATCACGGGGTTCCACAGAATCCTCGGACAGGCCCCGTTTACTTGCGATTCCGGCGCTTATGGTCGATATAAGTAAGATGCAATATAACGCCTGTTGACCCGCATTTCCCGCCAGGATCCCGGATACTGAGGCCGGACTCGCGCCACTTGGCGCCGCGCCTGGAGCTAAGAAAATGGGGGTCAGCGTTCTCACTCCGACCCCGTTCTCGCCTGCGCGCAGGCCAAGCGCAGGTGTGCGGTAACCATTCACCGGCGGGGCGCCTGGCGAGAAAGGCGGATTAACACAGGCCAAAATGGAGCTCCCATGGCAGAACGCAAACACGAGGCACCAGAACTCGGTAATACGCCGGGCCCCGGGCGCTCGTCTCATGGGTCGAGTTCCACACCCCGCAGCGCGCAACGGGCAGGAGTATCTGAACTCACTCGCACCTGGTTGAGCCTGCAGTGCAGCATGTTGTCGGGAGTCAATCGCGCCGTTGTCGTGCTCGGCGCAGCGGACTCCGATGCCCATCATCCCATCGCCCGGTGGCCCGAGGACACCGATGTGGATGCGTCCCTGCTCGATGCCGCGCTGCAAGCCCTGCGCGAACGCCGTCCGCGGCTCAATGGAGAACGGGGCTCGCCGCCGGGAGAACGGATGCACGACATCGTCGCCTGCCCCGTTCTGCTCAACGGCGCCTTGACCGGTGCGGTGGCCGCCGAGATCACCAGCCGTCCGGCCAAGAATCAGCGCGCCGCAATTCGCGTGCTGCAATGGGGCGCCGCATGGCTCGAAATGTTGATGACCCACGACGCCAATCCACTCGAACAGCGCCTACTCACCGTGGTTGATGTCCTTGCCAAGGCCCTCGATCAATATGACTTTGGCGCCGCGGCGATGGCGGTCGCCACCGAATTGACCAATCGTCTTGGTTGCGATCGTGTCAGCCTTGGTTTCATGCGCGGCCATAACGTGCAAATCGAGGCAATTTCGCAGACGGTACAGATCGAAGATAAAACCAACTTGGTCCGCACGCTCGGCAACACCATCGAAGAAGCGCTGAACCAAGACGCCAGTGTGCTGTTCCCGCCCAGCGCAGAGGGTATGCCGGCTCTGTCCACCGCCCACGCAAGGCTGGCCCGGGAATATGGAGCGAGCGCCGTGTGTACCGTACCCATGAGTCATAACGGTCGCACCATCGGCGCTTTGGTCCTGGAACGTACCCGGGAACAGCCATTCGATGCCGACACCGTCAGTCTGTGTGAATATACGGCTTCCCTTGTGGGTCCCATCCTTGACTTCAAGCGCCGCGAACAACGCTCGCTGCTAAAAAAAATAATCGCCACAATTAAAGACTGGCTGGCCGCGCCGCTCGGCAGCCGAGCTCAGGTTTGGAGAACGGCCGTGGTGGTGCTCACCGCGGCGTTGGTCGTAGTTTTCTCTGTTAGTCAAAGCGCGTACCGAATCGATGCCAAGGCCCGTCTGCAAGGGACGGTACAGCGCGTAGTCATTGCCCCCTTCGACAGCTATCTTGCCGAGGCCCCGGTACGCGCCGGTGATTTGGTGCGCGCGGGGCAGGTAATGAGCCGTTTGGAAGACCGGGAACTCAGCCTGGAGCACACCGGATTGTCGGGGGAGAAAGCCAAACTCGCAAAAGAATACCGGGAAGCCCTGGCCACCCACGACCGGTCTCGCATCAGCATGCTCAAGGCCAAGCTCGATCAAGCCGATGCCCAACTTGCGCTGGTCGCGGAAAAACTCAGTCGTACCCGTGTCGCTGCGCCCATCGACGGCATCGTGGTCAGCGGTGATCTCAGTCAATCTCTAGGCGCCCCGGTGCAAAGAGGGCAGGTGTTGTTCGAAGTGGCTCCCCTCAATTCCTACCGCATCCTCCTCAATGTGGACGAGCGTGACATCGCCGCGGTGCACGCGGGCCAATCGGGCCAGCTGATTTTGGCGGGTCTGCCCAACGATGTGCATCACTTTACCGTGGAGCGAGTGACACCGATATCAACCGCCCTCGAGGGTCAGAACCTGTTCCGTGTGGAAGCCCGGTTGGACAAAAGCGGCCCGCTGCTGCGGCCCGGCATGCACGGAGTCGGCAAGATAGAAGCGGGAACGCGGCGGCGGATCTGGATCTGGACGCACGGTATTGTCGACCGGCTACGGCTGTCGCTGTGGTCTTGGTGGCATTGACGGGAGCCCAGACTTGCACAATCACATGGAAAACCCGCTCTGGTACCGCGTGTCGGCATTGCGCCCCCGTCTCGCTGTCCACGTAAGGATTCAACCACAGCGATTTCGCCAACAGACGTGGTACGTTCTACACAACCAGGTGTCAGGGCGGTTCTTCCGGTTCTCTCCCACCGCCCATCACTTGATCAGCCTCATGGATGGCTCGCACTCCGTGCAAAAGATCTGGGATGCAGCCAACGATTCCCTCGGTGACAATGCCCCGACGCAAGACGAAACCATCGATCTCTTGGCCCGGCTCCATTCCGCGGATGCGTTGCAATCAAATATAACGCCGGACATGGAGGCGTTGTTCGAACGCCGTGTTCAGCAGCAGCACCAAAAGCGGGTGCGGACCCTAAAGAACCCCTTGGCGATCCGCATTCCACTGCTCGATCCGGACCGCTTGCTGGGGCGGCTCGTGCCGCTGACGCGCCCGGTGTTTGGTCTTGCTGGCATCGTTATCTGGATGGTGATGATTACCACTGCGGCCGCCGTGGCCACCGCCCATTGGGAGCAACTAACCGACGGCATCGTCGATCGAGCACTATCGCCACAGAATTTGTTTCTGCTGTGGCTGCTCTATCCGCTGGTCAAAGCCCTGCATGAATTGGGGCATGGTCTGGCCACTAAAGTTTGGGGAGGGGAAGTCCACGACATGGGAATCATATTGATCGCCCTGTTGCCCGTCCCTTATGTGGACGCCTCGTCCGCCACCGGATTCCCGGAAAAACGGCGGCGCATAGTGGTCGGCGCTGCGGGCATCATGGTGGAGCTGTTCCTGGCAGCATTGGCACTGTTACTGTGGCTGAACGTGGAACCCGGTGTGGTCAGCGCCCTCGCCTTCAACGTTATGCTCATCGGTGCCGTGTCAACCGTGTTCATCAACGGCAATCCGTTGCTTCGTTTCGACGGCTACTATGTGTTTGCCGACACCATCGATATCCCCAACCTGGCGACGCGCTCCAAGAATTACTTGGGATACCTCGTGCAGTACTATCTGCTCGGCCTGCGTGATGCAAAATCTCCCGTCATGGCGCCGGGTGAACGTTTTTGGTTCATCTGCTACGGCATCGCGTCATATCTCTATCGAATCGTTATCCTGCTCACTATCATCCTGTTCGTCGCCGAGAAGTACCTTGCCGTCGGTATCATCTTAGCGGTGTGGGCGGCGACCACGTTGTTTATCATCCCCATCGGCAAGCAATTCACATTTGTGTTCATGCACCCGCGGGTGCAGCGAAACCGGTTTCGCGCGCTATCGGTCACCGCGTCACTGGTTTTCGGTGTGGCGGGCTTGCTCCTCGTGGTGCCGTTTCCACTTACGACCACCGCCGAAGGAATTATTGCACCGCCCGAGCAATCCGAAGTTCGAGCCGCGGGTGATGGTGTCATTAAACGCTTGCTTACGACGCCCGGACAGTTAGTGAAACAGGGACAACCGTTGATAGAAACGGAAGATGTATTTCTCGATGCCGAGGTGCGAATACTTGCGGCGCGGCTGCTGGGACTCGCGGCCCGATACGAGGCCCTCAAAGGCGCGCATCAGCAGGTGCGGGCGGATCTTGTCAAGGAGGAGATCGCGGTCGTCCAGGCGGATCTCAATGCGGCAGAAAAGCGGCTGGATTCCCTGCTCCTGCACAGTCCCGCGGATGGCGTGTTTATTGTCGAGCGACCGGAGAATCTTCCCGGCTTATTTCTCCGTCAGGGAGATCTGGTGGGTTATGTTCTGGATGTCGACCGCCCCACGGTCCGTGTTGCCATTCCCCAGGCCGACATCGGCCTGGTGCGGCGGAAAACCCACGCAGTACAAGTCCGTCTGGCTGAGCGCCTGGATACGGTGGTCGCCGCAAAAATAATCCGCCAGGTGCCCGCCGCATCCAACCGGCTGCCGGGACCCGCTCTAGGCCCCCATGGCGGGGGACCGTTCCCGGTGGACCCCGGCGACATCCACGGCGTCACCACGCTCGAGGGGATCTTTGAGGTCAGACTGCAACTGCCCATAGCGGTCGATAAACTCGGCGGCCGCGTCTATGCGCTGTTCGAACACGGCCGCGAACCCCTGGCACGGCAGTGGTATCGGCGCCTGCGCCAACTTTTCCTCACACGGTTCAATGTATAGTCACGCACTGCGGCCCGGTGCGACGCTCGGCAGTTATCCGGAGAACGAGCCCGCGCCACGCGGCAAAGTCGACCAGGCGATACACACCGTTAGTGGTCTCGGGCACCGTTTATCCAACCGCAGCCTGTATCTAGCAAAACGATTCGTCTCCCAGGTCAACGCGTGTTCCAAGCAGTTGCATACTCTCGATGACGGCGCCTTCGCGCTAAGCGTGCGGACACTGAGGCAAAGTCTGGTCCATCAGGGATTACAAGAACCGCTCGCCGCACAGGCCTTCGCATTAGTCCGCGAGGCCGCACACCGTACTTTGGGGATGCGGCATTACGACACCCAGTTGATGGGAGGCTGGGTGTTGTTAAACGGTATGTTGGCGGAGATGGAAACCGGCGACGGCAAGACATTGGTGGCCACGCTGCCTGCCTGCACCGCCGCCTTGGCCGGCATACCCGTACATATCGTGACCGCCAACGATTACTTGGCCGAGCGCGACGCCGCACTGATGGCGCCGATCTTTTACAGGTTCGGCCTCACCGTGGGGATCGTCACCGAGAAGGTTAGCGAACCCCATCAGCGGCGCCAAGCCTACGGCTGCGACATTACCTACTGCACCAGCAAGCAGGTGGCCTTTGACTACCTCAGGGATCGCGTGTCGTCGGGCCCGCGCCGCAGCCGGCTGGATCGGCAACTCGACCGGCTCCGCGCGGGTGATGATATGAAGCGCCAGGCATTGCTCCGTGGGCTCTGTTTCGCCATCGTCGATGAGGCCGACAGCGTGCTGATCGACCAGGCGCGCACGCCGCTTATCCTCTCACAAAGCATCGCCGAAGCACCGCAGTTAGACATCTACCAAGACGCCCTGGCTCTGGCGACACAGTTACACAAAAAACGCGATTTTCGGGTGCACCGCCGGCACCGGGAAATTGAAATCACGCGGTCCGGACACGCGCGGCTGGATAAAGAATACTCCGGCTTGGGCGATTTCTGGCACGACCATCGGCGGCGGGAACCGCTGATCAAACAGGCATTGTGTGCCCATCATCTTTATCGCCGGGATCAGGATTACCTGGTGACTGACGGAAAAGTGCACATCATTGACAGCAACACCGGGCGGACCTTGCCGGATCATTCCTGGGAGTCGGGCTTGCAACAGCTAATCGAAGTCAAGGAAGGCTGCGAGATCACCCCGCGGAAACAAACCCTCGCGCGCACCAGTTACCAACGCTTCTTCCGCCGCTACCTGCGCCTGTCCGGTATGACCGGCACCGCGCTAGAAGTAGCGCGCGAGCTGTGGTCGCTGTACGCCCTGCAAGTGGTGCGGGTCCCAACCCACCGCCCGGTTCGCCGCCGGCACAGCGCCGATTTGGTGTATGCCACCGCTGCCGCGAAATGGGCCGCGGTCGTGGCCCGCATCAAACAGCTGCACGCCGGCGGTCACCCGGTGCTTTTGGGCACGCGCTCCGTTGCCGCATCGGAGCGCTTGAGCAAACTGCTCGCGGATGCCGGCCTGCACCATGAGGTACTCAACGCGCGCCAAGACCGGCGCGAGGCCGAGATCATCGCCAATGCGGGCACCCGCGGCGCGATCACGGTGGCCACCAATATGGCCGGGCGCGGCACCGACATCCGCCTGGGTCCCGGCGTCGCCGCGAGCGGCGGCCTGCACGTGATTGCCACCGAGCGCAACGAATCCCGCCGCATCGATCGCCAGCTTTTCGGGCGCTGCGGCCGCCAGGGCGATCCGGGTTATGTCGTCGTCATCGCCTCCCTGGAGGACGAACTGCTAGCAGCCGCCCTGCCACGTACTATACTGAAAACAAGAAGATATCTGGGGAAACGGCATCTGCCGGTCCGGTTTGGGTGGATTATGGACCTCGCGCAGCGCATCGCCGAACACCGCGACGCCCGGCTGCGCCGTAACCTCGTGAAGTTTGACGAGCAAACAAAGCAGATGCTGGCCTTTACCGGACCGTTGGAATAAGCAATCGCTCGAACTCGAAAATGAAAAAACGCGACCTAGTGAAGTTTTACACGCTGTTACTGCTGCTGCCCACGTTACCGGCCGCAGCACAGGTGCAAGAACTCGATTGTGTGATCGAGCCCAATGTCCTGGTGGAACTCAGCAGCCGGGCGGACGGTATTATCGACCGACTGTTCGTCGAACGAGGTGACCAGGTGGACGCCGGTCAGGTAGTCGCCAAACTTGATTCGCGCGTAGAGCAGGCCGCTGTTGATCAAGCTCGCGCTCGCGCCGCGATGATGGCGGAAATCCACTCCCATGAGATCAATGTTGCGTTCGGTCAACGCAATGAGCAGCGCATCTCTGAGCTGCACGCCAAAAAGGTCGTGCCGGTTCATGATATTGATCGTGTCGAGACCGAAACACAGATCGCACGCTATAAACTGCAACAGGCGAGGGACAACAAACGGCTCGCCGAGCTGGAACTGAATCGGGCAATGGAAGTTCTCAACCTGCAAACCATCCACAGCCCGATTAGCGGTGTGGTGGTCGATCGTTATCTCAACCCGGGGGAGTCGGTGGAAGACCGCCCCATTGCCAGGCTCGCGCAAATCGATCCACTTCGAGTCGAAGTCGTGGCGCCAGTTGAGTTGTTTGGCACCATAAAGACCGGGCAGCCCGCGACCGTGCTTCCTGAGTCACCGGTGGGCGGCGAATACGATTCCACGGTCATGACCGTCGATCCGGTCCTGGACGCCGGTAGCGGGACGTTCAGAATCAGGCTGCAACTGCCCAATCCCGACTACCGGTTAACCAGTGGTCTGCGGTGTAAAATTCAATTTCACAATCCCGAATCCTTTGCATCCGACGCCGCATCCCCGAAGCCGGATCCGATTCAAGCCGAACTGCAATACCGAGTCATTCCCGAGTCCTGATACCTAGTTTCACACCCGCTTGGCCGCCGGCATCCCGTTAAGCTCGGTCAACCCGGCGCATCTTAATTTAACTCTATGATTTGGCGACTATTTTCTACGTGTCGCGACTGGATAAACCGCGCTTTGTTACTACACTTTAACTGTGGGCATGCATGTCGGTGCCGAGTTGGGGTGTCTGAGGATGAAGAAGCGAAAAATACGCCGTGGAAGGCGGCTGCCGGTTATTTTCGAGGAACTGGAACCGCGGTTGTTGCTTTCCGCCGATCTACCCATCGATATAACCGATGACTTAACGGACCCGGTTCCGGAGCCCGCCATCGTCCAGAGCGATGCCGGGTCCACGTCCGAAGCGGACATCACGCCTGCAACAGACACCATCCCGGTTATCAATACCGACACCGGCGGGAGCGACCCCAGCACATCTCAGCCACCGGACTCAGAATCCCCGCCCCCCGCACCTGGTATATCTGCTGCAAACGCCGGGACGGATGAGGGATCGAGCGGCGCACCGCTGACAGAAGCTGACTTGGGTAATATCGCTTCGCAAACCGCACTCGACACATCTACCGGCACGACAGAAATCGGAAACACGCTCGACGCAACTGCGCAGACTACCGACCCGGAAGACACCGCCAATCCACCGGCTGCTGAAATCGCTGCCGCCGGGGTAGCGGACGGCGAGCCGGCAACGCCCGAAAACAGCAGCGGGAACCCGCTGTCCATGGCAACGGATGCGCCGGCAGAAACCGCCATCCAGGAAGTGGTCTTCGTCGATCCCACCGTGGCCGACTATGAGGGGCTGCTGCAAGGCATCATCGACCAAGCAAGCGCAACGGATACCGCTGCGGGCGACGGCACCTCCGGCGCCACTGGAACCGGGGCCGTCACGACGGACGTATCCGGCGAAGCTTCTTCAGTGATGCCGCAAACCGGCGACGCAACCGGATTCGATGCCGCGGCAACCGAGAACGACCCGGTGCTGTTCGATCTGCATACCTACGGCGCCGCCATGTTGGGCGACACGCAGATATTTGTGCTCGACAACACACGCAACGGCATCGAGCAGATCGGTGAGCAGTTGGCCGATTTCGAAGGGCTGAACGGTGTGCACATCCTGTCCCACGGCGCCGACGGCGCGGTCAAGCTCGGCAGCATGTGGCTGCGGCTCGACAACCTGGACGCCTACGCGGGCGAAATCGCCGGCTGGAACCGGGCCTTCGACGAGAACGGCGACCTGCTGATCTATGGCTGCGACCTGGCCGAATCCGAGGCCGGCCGGCAATTGGTGCAAGGATTGAGCGCCTTGACCGGCGCCGACGTGGCCGCCAGCGCCGACGACACCGGCCACGCGAGCCTCGGCGGCAACTGGGATCTGGAATATGAAACCGGCGTCATCGAGACCCCCATCGCGGTCGGCGCCGGGGTGCAGGATACCTGGGTCGCGCGCATGGCGGTGGTCAACTTCCAGGAAGGTGTCGGCGGCTACGCCGGCACCCAGGACACGGAAATCCAGTCGAACAATCCCTCAACGCCCCATGACGCGATCGATATTGAACTGCAGACCGATCTCAAGGAAGGATTGATCCGCTTCGACGACATCTTCGGCAACGGCGCCAGCCAGATTCCCTTGGGCGCGACCATCAATTCGGCGACCCTGACGCTCTTCATTCCGGCGGGAAAAGAAGGCGACCCGGGTTCGAGCGTGAGCATGCACCGCATCGTGGTGAATTGGGACGAGACCTCGACCTGGAACTCGATGACCAACGGCATCCAGACCAATGACCTGGAGGCCCTGGCGGTCGCCGACGACACCGTCGCCACCGACACGTCGGGATCGAAGGTGTTCGACATCGGTGCCTCTCTGCAGGCGTGGGCCGACGGCGATACCAACTTCGGCTGGGCCCTGATCACCGACTCGATGACCGAGGATGTCAAGTTCCTGTCCTCGGAAAATTCGAGCGTCGGCGCGCGTCCGTTGCTCTCGGTCGATTATGCGACGCCGCCGGTGATCACCTCCGACGGCGGCGGGGCCACCGCCGGTGTTAGCGTGGCCGAGAACACCACCGTGGTCACGACCGTAACCGCGACGGACCCGGATATCGGCGATACCGTCACCTATTCGATCTCCGGCGGTACGGACGCGACGAGCTTTTCTATCGATAGCAGCAGCGGGGACCTACGCTTCAACAGCGCGCCCGACTTCGAGTCGCCGGCGGATACCGACGCCGACAACGTATACCAAGTCGAGGTGACGGCCGACGACGGCAACGGCGGTAGCGACCAGCAGCTGATTGATGTCACGGTGACGGACGTCGCGAACAACCTGGTGGTGACCACCACCGACGATACCATTGACGGCGACACCTCCTCGATCGAGGCCCTGAACGCCGACCCCGGCGCAGACGGCGGCGTATCCCTGCGCGAGGCCATTATCGCCGCCAACAATACCAGCGGCCTAGACGACATCTACGTGCCGCAGGGCACCTATACCCTCACCATCGCCGGGCAAAGTGAGGATGGGTCCCTGACCGGCGACCTGGATATCGCCGAAAGCGTGAATCTGAGCGGCGCTGGCGCCGGTCTGACCATCATCGACGGTGGCGGTCTCGACACCGTGTTCGAGCTCAAGGCAGGAGCGACTAACGCCAGCATCGACGGACTCACGATTCAAAACGGGGCCAGCGATAACAACGCCGGCGGCATTCGCAACCAGGCCAACCTTAGCATCACCGATGTCTCCATTACCGGCAATTACGCAGACAACAACGGCGGCGGTATTTTCAACACCGGAAACCTGGTTCTGCACGGCGTGGAGATCAGTGGCAACACCGCCAGGGTCCACGGCGGCGGCATCTACAACGCAAACGGCAGCGAACTCTGGGCCACCAACGTCACCATCAGCGGAAACAGTGCGAACCAAGACGGCGGCGGTATCCGAACCGACGGTGATGCGACCCTGCAGAACGTGACGATTACCGCCAACACCGCATTGAGCAGCGGCGGCGGCATCCACGATAACGGCGGCGCCAAGACCGATCTGCGCAATACCATTGTTGCCGGCAACACCGGCGACGATGTCGATGGCTCGTTCAACTCGCTGGGGCATAACCTCATCGGCGACAATACCGGCTCGAGCGGTTTCACCGACGGCGTGAACGGCGACCAGGTCGGGAACGCGGCCAGTCCCATTGATGCGCGGCTCGGCCCGCTGCAAGACAACGGCGGCCCGACCCGCACCCATGCCCTGGCCAGCGACAGCCCGGCGATCGATGCGGGCGACAACACCGGCGCCCCGGGCGTCGATCAGCGCGGACTGCAGCGGCACGATGCGGTCACCGATATCGGCGCCTACGAATGGATTGACAACGAGCTCTGGATCAGCACCCATTTCGACGTCATCCCGCCGGGCGCCAACGGTCTGCCCAACGGCTGGAGCGCCGGCGAGATCCTCGAACTTGGCGGACCCGCCAGGACCTTCGGCGCCCCCGCCAGCGGCAGTTTCAGTTCGCTGGCCAATTTCGACTTGTTCGACCAGCTCACCGGCGCCTACGCCGGCGACGCCAGCGTCGACATCGATGCCATCCATCACGTCACCAACGACATCACCGTGGGAGGCAGCGGCGGACAAGTGGCGCTGCAGTCGGGGGACCTGCTGCTGTCCACGGCCGGCTTCGAAGAACTGGAGAGCAGCAACACCCTCGAAGTGCAAGCCGGCGACGTGTTCGCGTTCCGTCCGGACACGGCCGGCGATTACAGCACCGGTACCTTCAGCATGCTCATCGACTCCGCCGGCCTACCGGCGCCGTTGACGAGCGTCTCCGGGGTGTCGTTGGTGGAGCAATCCACGACCGTGGGCGACACCACTCTGGAAGCGGGGACGTTGCTGTTGCTGGACAGCGTCGACCCGCAGTGGGGGCACGTGTATCACTTCGATCCCACGGGTACGGGCGGTTTGGGACAAGGCACCACCAGCGGGACCGCCACCATCCTCATCGACGGCAACGACAACATCCATCGCGCCCGGCCACTGACCGGGGTCGAACTCATCGAGACCACCGCCGTCATTGGGGACGAAGTGGTGTTCGCCGGCGAGATCCTGTTGAGCGTAAACGGTAACGACATCGGAGGCGGACAGTGGGGTGGCGTCGGGGACAACTCCCTGAAAGTCTACGCGGAGGATGTCTTCGTCCTCAACGTGACCGCCACCGGCGATAACACTACGGTGGGCACCGCGAGGATGTTCTTCGACGGCAGCACGGTGGGACTCGAGGACGTCACCGAAAACGTCCACGGATTGACCCTGGTCACCTCCAGCGAAGCGGGCAGTAATCAAGCGCCGGTGGCCGCCGACGACAGCTACACCATGGACGAAGACGACACGCTGGAGGCTTACTGGTGGCACACCGACTGGGCTCGGCGGCAGACTCTGACTTTCGATAATTCGGCGCAGACCGAGGATCTCAGAGACTTTCCCGTCCTGGTCACGCTGAACAGTACCAACATCGACTACGCCCTGACCCAAGACAGTGGCCAGGACCTGCGCTTCGTGGACGCGAACGGCACACCGTTGGCGCACGAGGTCGAACGATGGGACGAGTCGGGAAACTCTCACGTGTGGGTAAAGGTCCCCCAGATCGACGGTCTGTCGAATACAGATTCCATCTGGATGTACTACGGCAACGCCGCGGCCGCAGACAGCCAAGATCCGGAGGCGGTTTGGAGCAGTAATTATCGGGGCATCTATCACTTGAACGAGGATCCGGCCTTGACCGCGGGCGCGTTTGCCGACTCAACCATCAATGCATTCGATGCCACCAACCAGGGAAGCACGGACAGCGCCGGCGTTATCGGCAATGCCGAGGCCTTCGACGCGGCGTCCAACCAATACATCGACCTGGGCGCGGATCGCGCCTTCATCAACTCCGCTATCGAGGTCACGCTTTCCGCGTGGATCAATACGGATACGGTCGCGGCAACCAGCCAGATCGTCTCCCTGTCGGTCAACAGCGGCGCTCCGACCACCATCTCCCGCGCCGGGATCGAACGCAACGGCAGCGAGATCGAGGTGTTCGGCCGCAGCATCGACGGAGGTGGCGATGTCAACTTCGTGACCACCACCGCCAGCCCGCTGTCGGTGGGGTCGTGGCATTGGGTCACTGCGGTCATCGACTACGCCAACGACGGCATTACCGTATACGTCGACGGCGTGGCCCAAGCAACGGTGGGCGACGTGGCGTTCAATAGGTTGTCGACGCCACAAACCAACTCCACCAGCAACGCCCTGGGCAGCGAAGACGATGGCAGCGCCGAATTCTTCGACGGCCGCATCGATGAAACACGGATCGCCACTACCGGCCGGTCCGCGGACTGGATCAAGGCCCAGTATCTGTCCATGACCGACGGGTTTATTACCCATGGTGCCCCGGAGACCGGGCCGATCATCGCCAGCGTGCAGATGAACGATAGCGATGCTGACGGTGATCCACTGCAGACCATCCTTGTCTCCGCTCCGAGCAACGCTGCCTCGTTCACGTTCAACGCGGACGGCACATTCACTTACACGCCGGTGGCCGATTTCAACGGCGTCGACACCTTTACCTACAAACTTAACGACGGCGCGGCGGACTCCAACGTCGCCACTACCACCATCACCGTGAACCCGGTGCCCGATCAGCCGCTGATCGACGACGCCACCGTAGCCGTTGACGAGAACGCGGCCAACGGCACTATTGTGCATGACATCAACGAGGCCAACACCGGCAACGACACCGATGTCGATGGGGAAACGATCATCTACAGCATCGTCGCCGGCAATACCGCCGGCATCTTCGTCATCGGCAAGAACACCGGCGAAATCCGCATCGCCGACAACACCAATTTGAACTTCGAGACCGCCAGCCAGCACGTCGTCACCATCGAGGCCGACGACGGAACCCTGCTCGACACCGCCACCATCACTATCGACGTCAACGACGTGAACGAGGCCCCGTTGATCGTCAATGCCACGACAATCGTCAACGAAGACGCCGTGAATGGGACTTCGGTCTACAACGTCGATGACGCCAACACCGGCAATGACACCGACGAAGACGGCGACGCAATTGCTTATTCGATCACCGCCGGCAATACCGATGGCATCTTCACCATCAACAGCTCGACCGGTGAGATCACCGTCCTGGACAACACCAACCTCGACTTCGAAACCACCAAT
>CAMYKK010000020.1 GCA_947258975.1 uncultured Gammaproteobacteria bacterium | reverse complement strand
ATACAAGGTGCTATTTTTCATGCCCAATTGTCTCATTTCGGACATGCGTCAGCACCCGTTGAATCCATGCTGAAGGGGCTTAACTTAGTGCCATTCGGGTCAGACCCCCTTGTCTGGGGACAAGCCCCCTGCTGTGCGGGGACAAGCCCCCTGCTGTGCGGGGACAAGCGCCGTGAAAAAAGGGGTCACAGTCTGTGGCTCCGACTCCGTTTTTTCGGACCCCGTTTTTTCGCCTGGGAAGAAATGTGGGCTAGGTTTGATCGGCCAGTCGTTGTTGCAGGATGCGATCAAGGATCGGCAGGGTCCGCCCAATCAATAATCCCGCGTGGGCGTGATAAAGATGTAGTGTGCATCGAACCGGGGCGTGCAGTGCATCCCGCTCTTTGACCGCAAAATCAGTCCACGCGAGTAATGGCAGATCATCGCGTGTACGATCGACACACAGCCATTCCTGGTCGGTGAGTAGCATGTCAGTCTGCCGCAGCTCTTCATCCAGCTCTACTTCCAAGGGTTTGCCCAGACGCGCCAAGGCCAACCGTACGCGATTGTAATAACGCGCCTCAACGGTCTTGGGTACGGAACGCAACGGTGCAAGATCGCGAATACGCCGAATCATGACATTAGCCCGGCTACAATATTGGGGTCAGTCTCTCGATCCTGTGGGCGCGTGCACCAATATTGTATGACGAATGAGCGACCGGCCCTTCTCCGACTCACCCGCGATGACCCGAATATGATGTTGTGGAAACGCTTGACGGCAGGCGTCGATCTCAAATAACACCAGGTCGGGATCATCGGGATCTAACATCGGCAACCCCCATCGTTCCCAGAAGTGGTTGTCCGGAGCCGGATCTATCGTGTATTCAATCATCAAAGCCCAACCTCGCTTGCTGCAATAATGGATTTGCTCACGTATTTGTTCATCGCTGAAGGTTACGGTTTCGGTGAAACTGCTTACATTGCGCATGATCAGCCCGTCAATGCAGCGAATACGGTGGGCAATCGTTCCGGTAATCGTTCGACGTGGTCGACAATGGAGTAGTTGTTCTCCCCGAACACCCTGGCGACGTAGCGATCTGCCAGCGGATCTAGGGTCAGACAATAGGTGTATATGCCACGCGTCGCCAGTTCCTCAACCGCCTTTTTCGTATCGTGTCGCAAGTATTGAGGATCACGCTCGTCGACATCGGCCGGTTCGCCGTCGGTGATGAGCAACACTAGGCGTTTCTGCGCGGATTGCTGGGCAAGGTGCCAACCCGCGTGGCGAAGTGCGGCGCCCATGCGTGTAGAAAGCCCCCCTTTCATACCGGCTAAGCGCGCTTTGGATTCATCGTCGTAGGGCTGATTGAAGTCCTTAAAACGGTAATACTGGACGTCGTGGCGACCGTCCGATGCAAATCCGTGCACCGCAAAGGTGTCACCGATCGAGTCAATCGCCCACGCCAACAGGCCGGTAGACTCGCGCGTCAAATCAAGAATCGAGGGCGCGTCTTCGTAACCTGGTTCGTTCTCTTTAACGCCGACCTTTTCGTTGGTGGACTCAGAAAGATCCATGAGCACCACGATCGCCAGCTCGCGGATATGCCGGGTGATACGAATATTGATGCGCGGATCGGGCATCGTTCCGCGGCGAATATCAATCATCGCTCGCACCGCGGCGTTGAGATCGAGTTCCTCGCCCTCCTCGTAGCCGCGACGTCTAACGATGCCCTGCGGTTGCATGGCATCGATCAAGTGGCGGATGCGGCTGGCGACGGGCTTATATTTTGTAAGAATTTCGTCCATCATGTCCGGGTCGCCCTTGGGCAGGCGGCGTTCGATGACAGTTGCCCATTCGGGACGCGCCAACTGCACGTGGTAGTCCCATTCATCGTAGTGGAAAGGTTCGGAGACCGGCTCTTTACCCTCCATCTGGTTGTAGCTGATGCCTTCATCCTCGTAAGGGAAGACCTCATCGGCGCACACCCAGATTTCTTGTGCGTCGTCTCCGGCCCCGGGTACGTCTACTTCGTTGGCCATCTCCATGATGTTCACGTAGCGGCGAACCTGTTGATTGGCCGTCGGAACATAGTCCACGCCCTGCGAAGCGAACGGGTTCTCGGCGAAGGTCCAGACGTACCGGTTATCGTCGCGGTAGGGAATGGGCATGTTCTCTATTTGACGCAGCCCCGGTATCGCGGCCTTATCAGCGACACGGTTATAGAAATCCACACCTGCCATCCAGCTGATACGGTTCGACTCCGGATCCTCTTTCAACTGACTATGGAACGTGGTGGCACTCTCGTTGATCCACGTCTGGTCGTCGCGGTAATCCTCATCCAGCAACGCGCGCGCCATGCGCATCATCAGCCCCATGGTCGGGTGGACGTCCACGACCTCTTCATCGCTGGTTGGCGCATCAGTGAAGAATCTCAGCCACAGCTTCTTCAGGCCTGGGAACTCCTGAAACGCCAAGTGTTCGACACGTGCGTCCTCGAACAGTTCGATGAATTTCATTTGCGCGGGGCTGAGTTGCTCGGCGCTGAGCGGATCGCGTGTGTAGACCATATGGGCGGCACTATGTGCGGCGGCGGCACGAAACAGCTCTATGCCGTCAATCCCGCGGAAGGCATCGAACGCGTCCGGCAAGTGTATCTGAAAGTCCTCTATATAGGGCTTGAGACCCTGGCGTGTCTCATAATCGCCCGAAGTGGGGCGCATAAAAAAAGCACGGGCCCAGAGCGCTCGCAGATAGAAATTCAGCTTTCGCTGATTGTCGATGAATAGCGTGCCGCGGCGTTCCTTTTGCAACACCGAGCGCGAGGACGTGGTCTGCAATCCGAAATAGGCCATCTGCCCGTCCAGATCGCGCTGGTGCGCCTGCATGCCCCACTGGGCCCAACGGCGTAGACCACCCAGCGTGAGCTTGGAGAGCAGCTCATCGAGATGTTCCATCATCGGTCTGATGCCACGTGGCGCCTTACCGGCCAACTGATGCAGCAGTTTCAGATAACCGCGCATCACATCCACGTCACCCAAACGCCGGGCTGCGAGCGGCATGGTGCTCATCATCAAGGTGATTACGGTGCCCGAGGTGTGCGAGGCCAACTTCATCAAACTGGTGACTACGTCGGGTACCACGTCCTCGCCCACCTCCTTTGCCACGCCCGGCATTTCCTGTACGTAGGTGAGCACCAGGTCTTGGCCACGTCCCAGGCTGCACATGGCGCGCATGCCTTCCAGATAATTCTGCAAGCCTCGCGGTGACATGACTCGCGCCGCCTCATGATAGGCAGACTCCAGCGCCTCACGGTGCTCATGAGCATCTTCGAAATCTATGCAGGAGACGTATTCGCTGAAATCTATGCTCATGGCTGGTCCGCGTTCCCGTTAACCTGCTTCAATTAAGCTCCGCTGCGGCCGTCGAGATCGCTCCGGCGGGGTAGTTCAGAAATACGTATTGACCGCGGCATCCAAGGTGTCGCGCATATCCGGATCATCGGTCAGCGGGCACACCAGCGCCATCTGGCAAGCCGCCTGGGCCTCAATGCCCTTGCTGATCAATTGGGCCGCGTAAACCAGCAGTCGGGTGGATATCCCCTCGTCCAGACCGTGGCCCTTGAGATTACGAGAGCGTTGGGCGACCTGTACCAGTTTATCCGCGATCGCGTTGTCAACGTTACCTTCGTGGGCAACGATCTCGGCCTCGACTGCCGCTTCCGGGTAGTCGAAGTCCATTGCACCGAAGCGCTGTTTCGTGGACTGCTTCAGATCCTTCATCAGACTCTGATAACCCGGATTGTAAGAAATGACGATCTGAAAATCGGGGTGCGCGTCAACCAATTCGCCCTTTTTCTCCAGCGGCAGGTTGCGGCGATGATCAGTGAGTGGATGGATAACCACGGTCGTATCCTGGCGGGCCTCTACGACCTCGTCCAAATAACAGATCGCCCCGGCGCGCGTCGCCGCGGTGAGCGGACCGTCCTGCCACTTGGTGCCGTTGATATCGAGCAGAAAACGGCCGACCAGGTCGGAGGCGGTCATGTCCTCGTTACAAGCGATGGTAATAAGCGGCTTATCCAACTTCCATGCCATATACTCGACGAAGCGCGACTTGCCGCAACCGGTGGGCCCCTTGAGCATTACCGGCATGCGCGCCGCGTAGGCGGCTTCGTACATCTGCACTTCGTTGCCCACAGGACGGTAGTAGGGCTCAGTCTTGACGAGGTACTGGTCTTTGTCGGTCATGGTATAAGTAACTCTATGATGACTAACTAGAAACTGCGGTTCCATTCCCACCGGTCCGGTGCCCGTAAACGGCAAGTCGGATTATGTAAAAACCCAACTCAGATTCCACAGCCCACCCTGCCAAGGCCCCTGCGTCACATGGCCGCAGGGGCCCTGTTCGTGGTAGTTTGCGCTGCTATCTTCAGACCTTGATCGGTCCGCGAAAGACGACCATCGCGGTGCCCTGGGACTGGGCGTAATTGTCGTAGCCGACGAGCCGCACATGGTGATTGGGATTGGCCTTATGACAGGCTTCGGCCTCAGCCAGGATACTGTCGACGTCGGTCTCGCCAAACATTGGCAGTTTCCACATATACCAATAGTGATCGAACGCATTCTCCGGCTCCACATGTTCGAGGGCCGGGTTCCAGCCCTTATCACAGATATACTGTACCTGAGCGCGGATCGCGTCCGGCGAAAGCTCCGGGAGGTAGGAAAAGGTTTCAAACTTGCGGCTCGCCGGATCGGACAGCCGCGATGCGTAGTCTTGCATTTCGCTCATTAGTCTATTCCTCTAAACGATTCGAATGTCTATATTGAGACGGCGGCCCGCGGGATTCCGCGGGCCGCATGTCCATTACTTATGGGCAACGTCGAGCTTATCGACGGTGTCGAACTCGAACTTGATTTCCTTCCAAGTCTCCATGGCGGATGCCAGTTCGGGGCTGTTTTTCGCGGCCCCCCGCAGGACGTCACCGCCACGCTTCTCGAGGCCTTCGGCACCGTTTTTGTTGCGGTCTTCCACGCAGGCTTCCAGGGCCACGCGGTTCGCCGCGGCGCCGGCCGCGTTGCCCCAAGGATGACCCAGGGTGCCGCCGCCGAACTGCAGGCAGGCATCGTCACCAAAAATACTGACCAGGGCCGGCATGTGCCACACGTGAATACCACCAGACGCCACCGGGATCACGCCCGGCATGGAGCCCCAATCCTGGTCGAAAAATATCCCGCGGGTACGGTCCTCTTTGATGTAGCTGTCGCGCATTAGATCGATCCACCCCAGGGTGGCATCACGATCGCCCTCGAGTTTGCCCACTACCGTCCCGGAATGCAGATGGTCGCCACCCGAAAGGCGCAAAGCCTTGGTAAGCACGCGGAAGTGGATGCCGTGACGCGGATGACGATCGAGCACCGCGTGCATCGCACGGTGGATATGCAGCAGCACGCCGTTGTCCCGGCACCACTGCGCGAGACCGGTGTTGGCGCAGAAACCGCCGGTGAGGTAGTCGTGCATGATGATCGGGGCATTCAATTCTTTCGCAAACTCCGCCCGCTTGTACATCTCTTCCGGCGTCGGCGCGGTGACATTCAGATAGTGCCCTTTCCGTTCGCCGGTCTCGCGCTCCGCCTTGTGGATCGCGTCCATGACGAACTCGAATCGGTTGCGCCAGCGCATGAAGGGTTGGGAGTTGACGTTTTCGTCGTCTTTGGTGAAGTCCAGGCCACCGCGCAGGCACTCGTAAACCGCGCGGCCGTAGTTCTTGGCGGACAGTCCCAGCTTGGGTTTGATGGTGCAACCCAAGAGCGCGCGGCCATACTTATTGAGCTTGTCGCGTTCCACCTGGATACCGTGCGGTGGGCCGTTACAGGTCATCACGTAGGCGATGGGAAAGCGCACATCTTCCAGGCGCAGGGCACGCAGGGCCTTGAAGCCGAACACGTTGCCGACCAAAGAGGTGAACACATTGACCACCGACCCTTCCTCGAACAGGTCGAAGGGATAGGCGATAAAGGCATAAAAACATTCATCATCGCCCGGCACATCTTCGATCGCATAAGCGCGGCCTTTGTAGTAGTCCAAGTCGGTCAGCAGATCGGTCCATACGGTGGTCCAGGTACCGGTGGAAGACTCGGCGGCTACCGCCGCCGCGGCCTCTTCCCGTGGTACACCCGGCTGCGGAGTGATCTTGAAGCAGGCCAAAAGATCGGTTTCATTGGGGGTGTAATCTGGCATCCAGTACGTTTCGCGGTACTCTTTGACGCCGGCTTGATAAGTTTTCGCCATCGTTAGTTTCTCCCAAAAATATGCTCAGGCTAAATTGGTTCTAATGCGCCAGACCCTGACGGATCTAGCGTAGTTTACGAACGCCAGATGCGGCGCTCTTTGACGCGGATCAGGAAAATCAACGATAGTCGAACTTGATCATGAATAAAAATAAATATTAATTATTTTTTCCATAAGTATATATTTATGATATTTTCCATCCATGCACGTCACCCTGCGCCAGCTCCAGGTATTCGAGGCCGTGGCCCGGCGCTTGAGCTATACCCGCGCCGCCGAGGAACTGCACCTCACCCAACCGGCGGTGTCCATTCAGGTTCGCCAACTCGAGCAATCCGTCGCGTTGCCGCTGTTCGAACAAATCGGCAAGAAGGTCTTCCTCACCGAGGCCGGCGAGGAGTTGCAGCATTACAGCCGTGCGATTGCCGAGCAACTGGCAGAGGCCGAGGCGGTTATCGAAGGACTCAAGGGCCTGCATCGTGGGCGTTTGAAAATCACAGTTGCCACCACTGCCAATTACTTCGTGCCCAACCTGCTCGCAGCGTTCAACCACCGATATCAAGGCGTCAATATAGTGCTCGACGTCACCAACCGCTCGGGATTGCTGAAGCAACTGGAATACAATGAAACCGATATTGTCATCATGGGCCAGCCCCCGACCGGTCACGATCTGGAATTTGAGCCCTTCCGTGACAATCCGCTGGTGATCGTTGCGCCGCCCGGCCATCCCTTGGCACGTCGCAAACGCATCCCGTTGTCACAACTTCGCGATCAAACATTCCTGGTGCGGGAGCCGGGCTCAGGCACACGCATCGCGATGGAGCGTTTCTTCGCGGACCGCGGTTTGACGGTGAGAACCGGCATGGAAGTGGGCAGCAACGAGGCCATCAAACAAAGTGTCCAGGCCGGTCTGGGCTTGGGGCTGCTGTCTCGTGACACGCTGGCCATGGAATTGAAACTCAGGCTGTTGAAAATTCTCAACGTTGACAATTTCCCGATCATGCGCAGTTGGTACGTGGTCCACCGGCGCGGGAAACGCTTGTCATCCTTTGCCCGGGTATTCAAGGACTTTTTACTCAACAAGACACCCCGGGACGAAGCCGGCGTCAACGGGTGATGTACCCCAATGCCCCCGCGTGGGAGCGACATTCTGTTGTTTCAACCCACATCCTAAGAAATGCGCAATCGGTGGGAGCGACACTTACGAAGCAGCCATCAAATCGTTTATGCCGCGTTCTCCATCTCCGGGCTGTACTCACCGTTGGTGGCGGCACCATTCATCCGGGCTCTATGCAGGATGACCTTGGCCGCTCGATCGATGTTGTTCGCGTCGCCCTTCCACGCCTGCATCGCAGCTTGTTGCAGCGCCCGACCATAGGAGAACGTCAACCGCCATGGTAGTTTCTCACCGAGATTGTTCATGGCGTTCAGGTGCTCGGTCGCCTCCTCATCGGTCTGCCCACCGGAAAGAAACGCGATGCCCGGCACCTGTGGTGGCACTGTGCTCTTCAGGCAGTGTATCGTTTGTTCCGCGACCTGTTGGACGTCCGCGCGTTGCGGACACTCATAACCGGACACCACCATGTTCGGTTTCAGCACCATGCCTTCAAACACAACGCCCTGCTCTTCAAGGTGCTCGAATACCAATTGTTGCGCGGCATAGGTCACCTCGTAGGAACGCTCTATGGTGTGGCTACCATCCATCAACACTTCCGGTTCCACGATTGGAACCAGGTCGGCCTCCTGACATAGCGCCGCATAGCGCGCCAAGGCATGGGCATTTGCCACCAGACAAGCGCGGCTGGGAATTTCGTCACCGATGGTAATAACCGCGCGCCATTTCGCGAAACGTGCACCCAACTCATAGTATTCATTAAGCCGATCACGCAACCCATCGAGCCCCTCGGCCACTTTTTCTCCCGGGTGCAAGGCCAGCTCTTTGGCGCCCTTGTCGACTTTGATTCCGGGCACAATGCCGATCTCGTTCAAGCGTTCCGCAAAGGGTTTCTCATCGAGGTTTTTTTGCCGTAGCGTCTCATCAAATAGAATCGCCCCACCTATATACTGGCCCATCTCATCCTCCTTGAGCAGCGTATGCCGGTATTCCCTGCGTTTTTCTTCCGTTGTGGGTATACCTAGCTGCTCGAACCGCTTGTTGCAGGTAGGGTGGCTCTCGTCCATCGCCAATATGCCTCGTCCCGGCGCCACCATCGCGGCCGCAATGTCTTTCAGCTGCTGGGTATTCATCGATGTCTCCTCACTAAGAATTCATAAAAGTTGGGGGTCCAACTTTAGATTTTGGTTTTTTCCGCAACACAACGCAATCAACTTGGATCAGAAATCTCCTGCTGATCCGAATTCAGCTTACTAAGCGCCGCCAGTACGTCGGACGCCAATAATACAGCACGGTATAGTCCTGCTCTGGATAGGAGTCACCGTAGGCGACGCCTGAGCGCGGCGACTCGGGATTGTCGCGGCCCGGGTCAAGCCGCCGCCACTCCCGTTCCTGCTCTTCGCTGGCCAACGGCTGACGCACCTTATCGCGATGGCGCCGCTCGGCCGCGCCGAACGTGGCAAAGTTGATTTGCGCCGTTTCCAAAGACACTACATTCGCCGCCCCCGGCATGGTGGGGAATCGCAGTTGCACAAGGTTATCCTCCCAGAGGCAGATCGGGCAAATCGCGTGGCTGCCGGGTTCGCGATCAAATACGCGGTAACCACAGCACGGGCAGGGATATTTGCTTGTCATTGATTCACCTTAGCAAATTCACAGCGAATTCACAGGAGTCGCTCAAGAGTACTCCGCCACGTGCGCGTCCAAACATGCGTATAATCCTGACTCCCATTCTTGCCGGTATTCCACTTTAGAACCAGTTTTATTGGCACTCGAACGATGCGCATAACGAACACGATATTCATTCTTTTCGTCTCGAGCCTGGTTGTTTTTTCGCTGCCTGCACGCTCGCAGGAAACGAAAGAGACCGAGCCCGGCGGTCAACCCGAAGCTGAAGTCCGGAAGTTCAAGGACTGGGCCGTTCGCTGTGAGCAGCGCGATGATACCGCAACAACAACTTGCATTCTTTCGCAACGGGTTGCTTTGGACAGCGGTCAAACGGTGATGAGCGTTACGATTGCCTATCTGCCCGATGCGGATGACGCGGCGGCAGTGTTCAGACTGCCGCTGGGGATATTCCTGCCTGCCGGCGCCGTAGTAGAGGTCGATAAAACCGACCAGATTAGACTGGTCATACAACGCTGTGACCAAAGGGGATGCTGGGCACCTCTCAAACTCGACGGTAAGACAATCAAACTTTTCAAAAAAGGCCGCGAGGCGCGGGTCGGATTCAAGGATACAAATGGAAAAACCATCGCCGTGCCACTGTCACTCCAGGGATTTACCGCCGGCTTCGACGAGGTCGCCAAGACCAAAAAGAAAACAACCAATGAATGATCGTTGCACCCTACCGAGATACTTTCACGTCTAGCGGCAACGCATATTCTGAACCACACTCACGTGTCTGATTTCCGAAGTCGTCGGCGTCGGTGGCCAGATCACTCAATTCCTGTACGCAACCCTTAACGGCAAACTTGCCGATGTATGCGGCTTGGGAATAGCCCCGAATACCGCTTGCCACCGGGTGGCCGACAACGACTCCTGAGTCGTCGTAATTCTGAGTGCAGCGACTCTTGGATCTTCCAACATCTCCGAGTGTATGCGCCCTGCCGAGCGCACCACTAAAAAAGGCGGCCTAAGGCCGCCTTTTTTTATTCATCAAAAAATGCAGGGTCAATTGACGCGCGGATCGAGGTCACCGCTTTCGTAACGGCCGGTCATCACTTCCAGGTTCACCGGCTGGATCTTCGATGCGTTGCCTGCGGTATTGAAGGCCTCATAGCGGGCCTTGCAGATATCGCGCATCGCGGCAGTCGCCGCGTTGAAATACTTGCGTGGATCGAAGTTCTTGGGATTCTCATGCAGGTGCTTGCGGATGGCGCCGGTTGAGGCCATGCGCAAATCGGTGTCGATATTGACCTTGCGTACCCCGTGCTTGATGCCCTCTTGGATCTCCTCCACCGGCACACCGTAGGTTTCGCCCATATCGCCGCCGTGCTCGTTGATGATCTTCAGCCAATCCTGGGGCACCGAGCTGGAGCCGTGCATCACCAGGTGAGTATCCGGGATGCGCGCGTGGATCTCCTTGATGCGTTCGATGGCAAGGATGTCGCCAGTCGGCGGACGCGTGAACTTGTACGCCCCGTGGCTGGTGCCGATGGCGATCGCCAACGCGTCGACGTGAGTGTCCTTGACGAACTTGGCGGCCTCTTCAGGATCGGTCAAGAGTTGTGAATGGTCGAGTTTACCTTCGGCGCCGGAACCGTCTTCGTCTCCGGCCATACCCGTCTCCAAGGAACCCAGACAACCGAGTTCGCCTTCCACGGACACACCGCATGCGTGCGCCAACTCAACGACTCGCCGGGTTACGCTCGCATTGTAGTCATAATCCTGCGGCGTCTTCATGTCCTCGCCCAGGGAACCATCCATCATTACCGATGAAAAACCAAGCTGGATGGACCGTTGACACACCGCCGGAGATGCACCGTGATCCTGATGCATAACCACCGGGATGTGCGGCCATTCTTCGATCGCAGACAAAATCAGGTGGCGGAGAAACGGTGCGCCCGCGTAAGTGCGCGCACCCGCCGAAGCCTGGACTATGACCGGGCTGTCTGTTTCATCCGCCGCCTCCATAATGGCCCGCATCTGCTCCAGATTGTTCACATTGAATGCGGGCACGCCGTACCTTTGTTCGGCGGCATGATCCAGCAGTTGTCGTAAAGAAATAAGCGCCATGTTGTGCTCCTTAGATTACTTAAAGATTAGTTTTCACAAGCAATAAACCGACTTCATTCAGACCTTGAGTATCTTCAGGGAATTGGTGCCACCAGTGACGCCGGTCAAGTCGCCTTTGGTAACGACGATCGAGTCGTCTTTGTTAACGACGCCGAGTTGCCGCAACTCGCGAATCGCCTGTTGTTCGGCTATATCGGTACCCATGGCCTCAGCGTCGACGAATATCGGATAAACGCCCCGATACAACGACACACGGCGCACGGTGGCAACATTGGGCGACATCGCAAAGATTGGGATTCCAGAGCTGTTTCGCGACATCCATTTGGCCGTCGCCCCAGATTCCGTCATCGCCACGATTGCGGCAACCCGCGCATGATTCGCGGTATACATCGCCGCCATCGCAATCGACTCCTCCGCGGTTTCGAAACGTGCGTCCACACGATGATGGAACGCGACACCCTGTCGTTCGGCGCCGCGGCAGATCCGAACCATGGCCTTGATCACTATCGCCGGGTGCTTGCCAATCGCCGTCTCCGCCGACAGCATCACGGCGTCGGTTCCGTCCATCACTGCATTGGCGACATCCAAGACTTCGGCGCGGGTGGGCTGCGGACTGTCAACCATGGACTGCATCATCTGGGTAGCAGTGATCACGACCCGGTTCGATTCCCGCGCCTGGCGGATAAACCGCTTCTGGATACCGGGTAATTCCGCGTCACCAATTTCCACACCCAAATCGCCGCGGGCGATCATTATCCCGTCCGACGCCTCAATAATGTCATCGACATGCTCGATCGCTTCGGCGCGCTCGATCTTTGAAATGATACCGCCATCACCGCCCGCCGCCTGAAACAACTCGCGCGCTTGAACAACATCCTCCCCGGAACGCACAAAGGATACCGCCAGATAATCCGCTTGCGCGTGTGCCGCAGTGCGAATATCGGCAAGATCCTTTTCGGTGAGCGCGTCCGCAGACAATCCGCCTCCCAACCGGTTCAGGCCCTTGAAACCCGTCAATGTCCCACCGTTCAGCACCCGGCAATGAATTTGGTCGCCCGTCACGTTTTCGACCTGTATCACGATGTTGCCGTCGTCCAGCAGTAGGATGTCGTCATCGGCCAAATCATCAGCCAGCTTCTTATGAGTCACGCCAACACGGTCTTGGGTGCCCTCGTTGGAGTCGAGGTTGGCATCGAGCGTGAAACGCGCTCCATCGCCCAACGTGATGCCGCCCTGCTTGAATCCTGCGATACGAATCTTGGGTCCCTGGAGATCGACCATGACCCCCACATGCCGTCCATTGGCCTCGGCGATCTCTCTCACCGTTTGCACGCGCCGCAGGTGCTCTGCGGCTTCGCCGTGCGAAAAATTTACCCGCGCGACGTCCATGCCGTCTTTGATAACCCTTTCGAGTTCTCCGGGACGATCAGTAGCCGGCCCCAGGGTGGCCACTATCTTGGTTCGGCGGAGCATTCCCTTAGATCCACACGTCGATACGCGACTGACAATTCATTTTGCGTGGCCTCCTTTCTTTGCCATACCTTGCAACTCGCAATCCGCCCGAGTCTACCTGCAAAAAATTCAAACAGAACTCCCAGCTCCACAGATGGAAACGCACGCGTTGTGTATTTCCATCGTTGTCCGCCGTGGCTTGCGCTTTGGAACCGCGCCGTTAACTTTGCGCTCGCTGTTCCAGCATCGCCACCGCGGGAAGTTTTTTGCCTTCGAGAAATTCGAGAAACGCACCACCGCCGGTGGAAATATATGAGATCCTCTCGGTGAGCCCGTATTTATCCACCGCGGCCAAGGTGTCGCCGCCACCGGCGATCGAGAACGCACTACTGTCGGCAATGGCCTCGCCAAGAATCTTGGTGCCCGCGCCGAATTGGTCAAACTCGAATACGCCCACCGGCCCATTCCACACGATCGTTCCGGCGGACTGCATTAACTCGCCGTAACGCTCAGCGGTTTGCGGTCCGATATCAAAGATCATGTCATCGTCGGCCACTTCATCAACCCGCTTGACCGTGGCCGGCGCCGACTCGGAAAACTCTTTACCCACGACCACATCGGTGGGAACCGGAATCTCGCCACCCTTGGCGCTCGCGGCGTCCATCAAGCGCCTTGCTTCGGGAATCAAGTCATGCTCGCACAATGATTTACCTACCCGATGCCCGGCAGCGGCAATGAAGGTGTTGGCGATACCACCTCCGGGGACCAACTGGTCAACGACTTTCGACAACGCATCGAGCACCGTGAGTTTGGTGGAGACCTTGGAACCGCCGACAATCGCCGCCATCGGACGGCTCGGATTATCCAGCGCCTGGCCCAACGCCTCCAACTCGGCCGCCAGAAGTGGGCCGGCGCAGGCCACCGGGGCATGTCTGGCCACGCCATGGGTCGACGCCTGCGCACGATGGGCAGTGCCGAACGCGTCCATGACGTACACATCACACAGACTCGCCATCTGCCGCGCCAAGTCGTCGTCGTTTGCCTTCTCGCCCTCATTGAAGCGGACGTTTTCGCACAATGCTACTTCCCCATCAGCAATCTCGAAGCCGCGCAACCAATCCTTGACCAGCCGCACCGGCGCGCCCAACAGGCCGGAGAGGTGCTCGGCCACCGGCGCCAACGAGAACTCTTGGTCGTATTCACCTTCCTTGGGACGGCCGAGATGCGTCATCAACATCACCTTGGCGCCGGCCCGCCGCGCGTTCTCGATAGTCGGCAACGAGGCGCGAATGCGTTTGTCGCTGGAGACCTTGCCGTCTTTTACCGGCACATTGAGATCTTCGCGAATGAGGACCCGCTTACCCGCCAGGTCCAAATCGGTCATCTTTATAATTGTCATAACATATATGAACTCGAGTTTTGGTGCTTGGTACGCCCCAATCTACGTGCGGCCACGAGCTTTAACGAAAAGTGATCGCGTCTTCGTCTTCCACTTACACCGCCATAAACGCGCGGGTGGTGTCCAACATGCGGTTGGAAAATCCCCATTCGTTGTCGTACCACGAGCAAACCTTGACCGTGGATCCATTTACAACGCGAGTCATCGAGGCATCGTAGGTCGAGGACACCGAGGTATGATTGAAGTCCACGGAAACCAACGGTTTATCATTATAGGCTAGGATGCCTTCCAGCTTGCCCTGCGACGCCTCCTTCATGAGCTGATGAATCTCCTCAACCGAGGTCGCGCGGGCCGCTTGAAAGGTCAGATCCACCAACGACACGTTGATGGTCGGAACACGCACCGCGAATCCGTCCAGCTTGCCGTTTAGATCCGGCAGCACCAAGCCCACGGCGGCGGCAGCTCCGGTCTTGGTCGGAATCATGGACTGAGTGGCGGAACGGGCACGGCGTAGATCCGAGTGGTACACGTCAGTCAAGACTTGGTCGTTGGTGTAGGAGTGAATCGTCGTCATCACGCCGCCCTCGACGCCAATCTTATCGTGCAAGACTTTCACCATCGGCGCCAGGCAATTGGTTGTGCACGACGCATTGGATATCACCGTATCGGTGGATTTGAGAACGTCGTGATTGACGCCGTAGACGACGGTCGCGTCGATATCACTCCCCCCGGGGGCCGACAGCACGACTTTCTTGGCACCGGCCGCGAGATGCGCACTGGCCTTCTCCTTGGTATTGAACAGGCCGGTACACTCGAGAACGACGTCGATCCCCAGCTCACGCCACGGTAGCTTTCCGGGATCACGCTCGGCGAACACCTTGACGTGTTCGTCGCCCACGGCGAACGAATCGCCTTCGACTGTGACATCGTAACCGAAGCGTCCGTGGGCGGTATCGTACGTGAGTAAGTGGGCATTGGTGTGGGCATCACCGAGGTCGTTGACAGCGACGACATCAAATTCGTCGTTACGGCCAGACTCGAACATTGCGCGAAATATATTGCGCCCGATACGCCCAAACCCGTTGATTGCTACTCTTATTGCCATGCGATTCTCCTTCAAGCTTAATGACTACTAGCGGAACTCTAAAATTAAAAAAGTACGGGATGGGTCGTACTGCACACTATCCCGGTACGTTTCTGACGTTGATACTAACCGGCGAGCAGATCTTTCATCTTGTTGACGACATTATTCACGGTAAAACCGAAATGCTCGAATACGTCTTTGGCCGGGGCCGATTCACCGAAGCTATCGATACCGACAACCTTGCCGTTCAGGCCCACATACTTGTACCAACCACCGGTCACCCCCGCTTCAATGGCGATGCGCCGCGTCACTGCACCGGGTAAAACCGACTCCCGATAAGCCTCATCTTGCGCATCGAATGTCGCGGTGCACGGCATCGACACCACGCGGACCTTGCCATCGAAATGTTTCGCCACCTCCACCGCGAGTTCAACCTCCGAGCCGGTAGCGATCAAGATCGCGTCAGGCCCACCGTCGGAATCGACCAGCACGTAACCACCGCGCAGGATGTTGTCCATCTGTTCCGGCGTTCGTGGCTGATGCGGGACACCCTGGCGGGTCAACAACAAACACGTCGGGCCGTTCACCCGTTCAATGGCCACCTTCCAGGCCACCGCGGTTTCCACGCCATCACACGGCCGCCATACGGCCATGTTGGGTATCAGACGCAGGGTGGCGGTCTGCTCCACCGCCTGATGCGTGGGACCGTCCTCACCCAGACCAATGGAATCATGGGTGTACACGAAGATCGTCGGCAATTTCATCAACGCCGCCATACGCAAGGCGTTGCGGGCGTACTCCGAGAAAATTAGAAACGTGCCGCCGTAGGGAATCAAACCACCATGCAGGCGGATGCCGTTCATGATTGCCGACATCCCGAATTCGCGCACACCATAATAGATATAATTGCCGGCGGCGTCCGTTGCTGTGACCGCCTTGGAGCCGGACCAGTTCGTGTTGTTGGATCCGGTGAGGTCCGCGGATCCCCCAATCATTTCCGGCAGTGCCGCGGCGTAGGCGTTCAAGGCTGCCTGCGAATGCTTACGGGTGGCGTCCTTCTTTGCCGCCTCGTCGGTGGCGGTGATATAAGCCGCCGCATGTTGCTCCCAGTGGGCGGGCAACTCACGCTTCATACGGCGCTCGAATTCCGCCGCGAGGTCCGGGTGTTCGGCCTTATATGCGCTGAATCGTTTGTTCCACTCCGCCTCTGCGTTGGCGCCGCGTGCCCGCGCATCCCACCCCGCGTAGATCTCATCCGGGATCACGAACGGCGCGTACGGCCAGCCGATGGTTTCACGCACCAATAACACCTCTTCTTCCCCGAGGGCGGCGCCGTGACACTCTTCCTTCCCTTGTTTATTGGGCGAACCCCAGCCGATAACGGTCTTGCAGCAGATCAAGCTGGGCCTTGCGGTGTCCGCCTTCGCTTGCTCAAGTGCCTGACGCACTGCGTCAGGATCGTGGCCATCGACGTCAGGAATGACCTGCCAACCGTAAGCCGCGAAACGCTGGGGCGTATCGTCGGTAAACCATCCCTCCACTTCGCCGTCAATGGAAATGCCATTGTCATCGTACAAGGCGATCAGCTTCCCCAATGCCAGGGTCCCGGCCAAGGAACACGCCTCATGGGAGATTCCTTCCATGAGGCAGCCGTCACCAAGAAATACATACGTGTGATGATCAATGATGGTGTGGTCTTTCTGGTTAAACTGCGCGGCAAGCACCTTTTCCGCTAGCGCCATGCCCACACCGTTGGTAATGCCCTGGCCAAGGGGACCGGTGGTGGTTTCGATGCCCGGCGCATAACCATACTCCGGATGCCCCGGTGTCTTGGAGTGCAATTGGCGAAAGTTCTTGATCTCTTCGATGGGCAGGTCATAACCGGCCAGATGAAGCAGGGAATAATGCAACATTGAGCCGTGGCCGTTGGAAAGGATAAATCGATCGCGATCCGCCCACTTCGGATTGTGGGGATTGTGCTTCAGAAAATCGTTCCACAGTACCTCAGCGATGTCGGCCATGCCCATTGGCATACCGGGGTGCCCGGAATTGGCCTGTTGCACGGCATCCATACTCAAGGCGCGGATTGCGTTGGCCAGTTCTCGGCGATTGGGGATCTTCTGTTTGGGTGTCACGGACATATTTGCTATTCCTCTCAACGTAACATACGTGGCCGAAGTTGTTAGATTTCTACCGTTCTAACGAAAAATAAAAGGCTCCGGCAGAGTTTTACGCCTCCTCTGCCGCAACGTTCAACGGTGGCCCTCACCCCGGTGCCGGGATTGATTCGCGTTAGCGCCATACACGAGGGCCGGGTATTCTTACCTAGACGCCTGGATACAGCAATACCGCGTCGCGGTTAAATTCGTGCTCAAGGCCTAAAAATTATGTATGCGTTCATCTATAACAAACATTGATCTCGATCTAAATTCCGGCAATTACCGTTACCTGACAAGAACCCTTGGTTAATGGGCGGCACAGCTGCGAGCCTTGAGGACCGGGCCGTGCGCGGCTCCGGACCCGGGCCGCTAAACCGATCACATGAATCTCGATATACTGCCCGCCCATGAGTAACGCCCAAATCGTAGCGCGCGACTTGAACGCCTTGTGGCACCCGTGCACGCAAATGAAAGACCACGAGCAACTGCCGTTGATCCCGATACGCCGAGGCAGGGGGGTGTGGCTGGAGGATTTTGACGGCAACCGATACATCGATGCGATCAGCTCCTGGTGGGTCAATCTTTTCGGTCACGCAAATCCGCATATCAGCCGACGGATCACGCGGCAATTGCATGAATTGGAGCATGTGATCCTGGCCGGTTTCAGCCATGAACCCGTGGTTGAGCTGTCCGAGAAACTCGTTGCGATGACACCTGCGGGGCTGGCCCGCTGCTTCTATGCCGAGAACGGCTCTTCAGCGGTGGAGATCGCACTCAAGATGAGTTTTCATTACTGGAGGAACCGCGGGCAAGCCGGGAAGGTTGAATTCGTCAATCTCAGTAACAGCTACCACGGGGAAACCTTGGGTGCTTTATCCGTAGGTGACGTCGCGCTCTACAAACAGACCTACGAACCGTTGTTACTCAAAACGCGCACCGTCGCATCCCCAGACTATTATTACCAGGAACCGGGTGAAGGCCGGCACGATTACACCACCCGGCGATTCGAAGAAATGGAGGCCACCCTGGCAGAACATGGCGAGCGAATCTGCGCCGTCATCATCGAACCGTTGGTGCAATGCGCCGGCTATATGCGTATGCACGACCCATCCTATCTGTCGCTGCTACGCGCGGCTTGCGATCGACACCAGGTGCACTTGATTGCAGACGAATGCGCGGTGGGATTCGGGCGCACGGGCTCCATGTTTGCGTGCGAGCAAGCCGCTATCACTCCGGATTTTATGTGCCTGGCCAAGGGCTTGACCGGTGGATTCTTGCCGCTGTCAGCGGTGCTGACTACCGATGATGTGTACAGCGCGTTCTATGATGATTACGAATCCATGAACGGTTTTCTGCACTCACACAGCTACACCGGAAACCCGCTGGCATGTGCGGCGGCGCTGGGGTCACTGGAGCTTTTTGAAAAAAACGATGTGCTGGCTCAAAACCGGCAGCTTGCGCGAGCCATGTCAGACGCCACCTCGCATTTCAAGGGCCACCCTCACGTGGCCGATGTACGGCAATGCGGAATGATCCTCGCAGTGGAAATGGTTAAAGACAAGCGCACCCGCGAGCCCTATCACTGGCGTGAACGCCGGGGCCTGACCGTATACCACCATGGACTGGAACATCAGGCGCTGCTGCGACCATTAGGCGATGTGGTGTACTTCATGCCGCCGTATGTCATCAACGAGGAGCAGATTCGCCATCTCGCCGATGTAGCATGGGGGGGCATTCAACGCGCGACCAGGGACCGATAGCGAGAAATCAGTAGATTGCCGTGGCCAAGGCGTCCACATCGGGAATCGTGGCAAGCTGCCCACGGACTTCTACGGCGCTTGCGATGTAGCGCCCCGTCACGTTATCTGGAAGCGCGCAATTGGCAAGGTCTCCGCTCACCAGCATGGAACGGGGATCACGCATCGTGAGCACACCAAAGTAGTCGTCATGTCCGCGCCCCGGAAGTGGATAGAACACCACCACCCGCGAGTAACTGTCACGAGCCGGCCGCAGGTCGGAAACCAGGCGTTCAAATGAAATCACCGAGATCGACAATGCCCGCCAATGGATCCTTCCCAACACCCAGTGGTGGGGGCTATCGGCATCATAGATGATCTCAACCGGCAGCACCTCCGCCACCATCACACTCGGCACCATCAGGGTTCCGTAATCCATACCGATCAACAGCGTGTGCACCGACGCTGCTTCGGTCGTTGCGTCCTGCGACTGGTGTTGGGGATTTGCGGTATTCACGAGTTAATGCACTTGATTCGACTGGGGTTGCGAAAAAAATTGTGGCAACAACGCCTGCACGTTGGCCAGCAGTTCTTCCTCTTGGTAGGGCTTTGTGAGATAGGCGTCAGCCCCCAGTTCCATCGCCTTATCTTTATGTTTGGACCCGGCTCTGGAGGTAATGATGACAATCGGAATATCGCGTGTGGCGGCGTTTGATCGGATCTGGCTGGTAAGCTCGTAGCCATCCATGCGCGGCATCTCAATATCAACCAGCATCAGATCTGGGCGATTGGCGCGTATCTGTTCCAGCGCTTCGATGCCGTCTTTCGCCATAGACACCGCCATCCCGTAGCGATTGAGATTACGGCTGGTGACTTTGCGTACGGTCAACGAGTCATCCACCACCATGATTTTCGGTACCTCGTCTGACTGGGTCGTGGCGGCAACCGGCGGTGCCGTCGGCGCGGTCTCTTCGGCGACCCACAATTCGGCCAGATCCAGTATCAACACCACAGTCCCATCGCCGCGCACAGTGGCTCCGGTGATGCCCTGTATACCGTCCAGGTGCCCACCCACCGGCTTTACCACGACTTCCTCTGTGCCCCATAGTTCATCCACGCGCACACCGATATCCTGCGCCCCCATACGCACAACCAATATCGGTGAACGACTAGCGGGCTTTGCCCCCGCAGACAAACCCAAGCGCGCAGACAAATCCATCAGCGGATAATTCTGTCCTTCTATATTAATAGTCATGCGGCCCGGAGCCGTGGGCAGTGCATCACTATCGATTTTCACGACCCGTTGCACCACTCCCAGCGGAATCGCAAAGGATTGATCGCCACAGCGCACGAACAAAGCGTGGGTTACTGAGAGCGTCACCGGCAAACGAATCACGAAAGTCGTACCTGCCCCCGGGGCATTCTCTACGGTGATCGTCCCGCCCAAATGCCGTACCGCTGAGTGCACGACATCCAAGCCAACACCCCGGCCGGAAACTTGGGTGACGGCATCCGTCGTGGAGAAACCCGGCGTAACGATGAGTTGTATCAGGTCTTGATCGGTCAAGATGCGATCCGCCGCCGATAATCCTATCTGCCGCGCTTTTGCTCGAATCTTCTCGACATCAAGTCCGGCCCCATCATCGCTGAAGCGAACCACGATCTCACTGCCCTCTTGCTTACACTCAAGTCTAATCGTGCCTTGCGACGACTTGCCGGCCCGTGCGCGTTGTTGATCAGTTTCAATTCCATGGTCTATGGCGTTGCGGATCATATGTTCGAACGCCTCGGTCATGGTTTCCAGGATATTGCGGTCAATCTCCGTATCCTGGCCGACCACCTGTAAATCGGCGCGCTTACCCAACACCCTGGAGGATTGACGCGCGTGATGACGTAGACGCGGAACCAAATTCGAAATCGGCACCATCCGCGCACGCATCAACCCCCCCTGCAACTCGTTGCTCAGCAGTGCCTGGTGTTGCAACACGGATTCCGCGGTGTGTGCAAATCTCCCAAGCCCGCTCTCAATGGTCATCAGGTCGTCCAGACTCTCACTGAGGCTGCGCGACAACTGCTGCAATCTGGTATAGCGGTCGAACTCCAATGGATCGAATTCTTCCTCAATTCTGGTCATCCTTTTGTCCTCGACCGCGGAATGACTCTGGGTTTCAGCCTGAATCTCCAAATCGCGCAGTTGGTCGCTGAAGCGGGTCACATTGGATCGCAGTTCATTGAGATTGGTCTTTAAACCGGTCAGTTGCCCCTCCATCTGCGCACGCGAAACACTGACCTCGCCGGCGTAGTTGAAAAGATTGTCCAGCGCTGAGGCATTGACACGTATGCGCTCCTGCGGGACCTTCGGCGCGGCTGCGGCCAACGGCGCTTCATCGCCGGCAGCGGGTGGATCTCCGCCAAGGGACACCGTATTTTGCGCCGCATCTAGCGCCGACACACTCGATGTGTCCATAGTCGCCACGGGCAATGCATCGTGAGCAGCGGTAAGCGGTTGGTTTTTTTCATCAGTGACGCGTTCGGCCTCACTGTAGTAATCCAGTAACGTGCGGTTGAATTCGGATACATCCGGTAATATCCGGTGTTGCTCCAAATTCTGGACCATATTGAACAGGGTATCGTGAACGTCCTCCAGCAACACCCGCAACTCGCCATGATCAACGCCGGTTTGCTTTTCCGTCCTCTCCAGTAGCGTCTCGGTGTTATGACTCAATTCTCCAATGGGGTCGGCGCCGGCCGCGCGAGCACTCCCCTTCAAGGTATGCAGATCACGTTTGAGTGCGGCGCTGATGTCAGCGTAGCGTTCTTCGCTGTTCCAGTCTGCGAGCTGATGATCGATCCGTCCTAAAATAGCGAAGGCCTCCTCACAAAAGATACCCTCAAATTCGGAGGCAAGGTCGGTATCCGTTTCCAACACCTCCTTGATGCCGGTCAATTCTTCGTGTAATTGCCCCGGGTCCGTGGCTGCGACCGTGGCTTCACGGTGCTCCAGGTCCTGGCGAATCTCCTCGAGGGACGCCCGGGTGCCGTGCGCAGTGAGCCTCGCCTGCGATACTCCCTCAACAAGATTTGCGTCCGGCTCCGGTAGAGTATCCGGGGGAATTTTCCTTTCATCATCCGCGGACTCGGCTTCACTGATCCCCTGGGGTCTTGCGGGCCGCAGTTTCAACGATTCGGATCGCTCGACAATTTGCATGAATGCCGGTTGGGACGGTTGTTCGAATTCGCCACGCTGTTGCAGCTTGTCGAGAACCTTGGCGCAGGTGACGGCCAACTGGTCCAACAGCTCCATCTCATCAGTGCGCAGCACCCCACCCGTATCCAACACGGCGTGTAGAAATCCATCCACTGATGCGCAAGCATCCGACATGTCCACCAAACCCACGGATCGCGAGCTACCGCGCAGCGTGTGCAGCGAGCGCAATAACTCCTCCGATATACCGCAATCCTGGGAGCTCTTCTTACACGCGTCGAGGCTATTCCTGATGACTGATAAGTGTTGCCGCGTCTCCTTGGAAAAGATCTCTACGACGGGATCATCCCGTACCGCCCGTTGTGCTACTTCCTGCTCCGGCGGTCGATGTGACGCCGCTGCTGCAACAACCGCCACCGCTTTCACCGTCACTGCATGTTCTGGAGGGGGCTCTTGCTCCAGATCCTCCCCGACACTCTGTGCAGGCGGCGTTTCAGCGGTCGTGTCAACTTCCTTTATCTCCGCTACGGCATCTGTCTTTGTGAGCGCTTCGAGTTGCCCGGGTTGTATCAAGATTCGTTGCGCGTGCGCGTTCCACATCTCCAGATCGATCTGGTCCGCGCCTTGAAGTTCATGCTCCAGCACCGGCTTTAGCGCATCGATCGCCCGCTCCATGAAATCGTACACCGATTCGGAAATCGCAACTTTTCCTGCAACCACGTGATTGAGCAGATCTTCTACAACCCATGCAAGTTCCGCCGGTTTGCCCACGCCGGCCATGCGCCCACTACCTTTGAGTGTATGGAACTGGCGTCGTAAATCGGACAACGCCTGCTGATTGCCGGCATCGCGCCGCCACACCGGCAACGTTTCATCAATGGCCTGGAGGCACTCTCGTGCCTCTTCGAAATAAATCTCCAGAATATCTGCCTGCAACGCGGCGTCTTGAATCGGGCTTTCTTCGAGCGGTTTTAGTGGCGGCTGCACCGGCACGGTCGCCGTCGCCGGCAACTCCCCCACTAAGGCGGCCAACTTGTCCAATGACCGCATCAAGGTATCCCCGACTTCTTCCGTCAATAACGCCGGTTCGTCGGTGACGATATCCATTAAATTGCTCAACTCCGACGAGATCTGATACAGGCTGGCGTGGCCACCGTGATCGGCAAAATAGACCATCCGCCTGAGGCTGCGACGCAGTTGTCCCAGGGACTGATAGTCGGCGTTGTCGTTGACCCAGAGGTTCAGGCCATCACGAATATTGGTGACGAGCGCATGCGGATCAACATCGTCAATTTCACGGTAGGCTACCGCATCTTCCAAATCCCGAATCGCACGATCCAATGTGTCGGGCATTTTCGGCTGTCCGTGTTCCAATCTCCGGATATAGGCCTGGGTAGTGCCAACCGCCACCGCTAAGGCATCAATCAATGCCCGGTCCGGAGCCAGTGTAAGGGCGATCAGTTTTTGGACACACTCATCGGCCATACCCAGCAATTCCGCTACCCGGTGTTGTCCGAGGATCTGCAGTACGCCGTGCACTTGTTTGAGGTCTTGTGGCACGGACTCGAGGGATTCGGGCTGCTGCGTATCTGCATAGGACTCCAGTGCCGCTTCGATCTTATGCAGATTGCGGTCGATCTCGCCGGCCACCACGGTCATGACCTGCTTGAACTCGGTGACGCCAAGCGCCTCTTCGCTCCACTTATCCTTGTCTGCTTCAGTCACGTCTTGGACGCCGACGGTGTGCAGACGTATCGTCCGCAACCGATCGATCTTGGCATCGATCTCATCCTTCCAATCCAGATCCGGCGTATGCACTCCCTTCAGGCTCTCATCCAGAAACAGCAGCGCGCTGGCCATTTCCAGTGAAGCGTCCTCTTGATTGACCGGCTTACCCGCGCTTATCTCGGCTGCCAGATGAGCAAGCTCGCCCATCAAGCTTTGCACCGGCTTTATGCCGCGCTCTTCGGCTTGCGACAACACGGTGTTGAATTGTATTGTCAAGTCATCGAGCACCGCCGCATCCGCGGCTTGGTCGCCAAAATAGGCGGCAAGCGACTCCTGCGCAGAGTCGAGATTCGTCCGCACGATATCGCGCAAAGCGAACAGCTGTTCGCTGGTGGGTAGCGTCGCCAGTTCCTGCTCATCCACCGGTAATTCGCCGGTCAGCAGCACGTCAAGATCGAATGCCGCGCGTATTTCTTCCACATGCGCCAACGAATCATGGCACTGTCCGATCTCGAACAACATCTGTCGGATCAGCGGTTCAGGCGACTCGCGAATTAGTGCGGCTTCGCCATCCTCGCTCAAGGAACGCAGCTTCTGGTCTATCCGTCCCAACAACCTCTTGCGTTCGACGGTGGCGGTTTCCGTCTCCGCGGCCAACACTTCCAATAACGCGTCAGCGACCCACCACAACTGGGAAATTTTTCCAAAGTGGGCGATTTGAGACATTTCCTCGACGATCGACGCCATTCCTTTGAGCGCATCCTTGTCCGCATCCCGCAACCAGGCCAACAGGTGCTTTTGATAATCGCGGCGCAGTCGGTGTGCCGTTTGCCTGTATTCCTCGTCTCCGAGCCTGGATCGGCTCTTCTGGGGCGGAAGCTGGTCGAGATCGGGATGAAAGAGGCTGAAAGGATCCAACGGAGATTCACCGCGTGCAGCGCGCAAACCGTTCAGCATGGCGATCTGCGTGATCGGTAGATCCGGCAGACCCTTGTGCAAGTGGTCCAGGTAAGCGGACAACGCGCCGAGCGATTCGTTGAGCAAACCGGTGCTGCCCGCTTCCGCGGACACGACGCCGTTGACGAAGGCGTCGGCCAACGCCTCGATCTCCTCCGCCAGCATCGCCGCTCCATCGATTTCCATCATTTGCAGCGTGCCAACCACTTGATGAAGGTCGTTGGCGACCATGCGAAACGGTGTCACGTCACCGTCGTCACGCGTCGGCTCAAAGTCGGACAGATACTCCCTGGCCTGACCCAGAGTCAGGTCAATCTCAGACCGAATCCAACCTAAGCTCTCGGGATCGACTCTCACGAGACCAGTCATTGCTGCGTTGCCCTATTGTTCCCGCGTCCGTATCGTTTCGGCGCCGCGCTACGCTGGAATCTTGAATCCAGCAACTGATTCCTGCAGTTCCCGGGCCAAGTCGGTCAACTTGCCGATCAGTTCAGCAGTTCGATGGGCCTCCGTGGAGGTGGTCGTAGTGACATCCCGGATAGACGTGATGCGGCTGGATACTGAAGTCGCAGTCTGGGATTGGTGCTGGGCCGCCTCCGCCATGCTGCTGATCAACCGCGACAGTTCCTCAGATACCGACTCAATTTCACCCAATGCCTGTCCGGCGGAATCCGCGAGCCGCGTCCCTTCCACCACGCCCTGAGTCGCTTGCTCCATGGAAACAACCGCTTCATTAGTGTCAGATTGGATATTCTTAACCAACTCGGATATGTCTTTGGTGGCGTCAGTGGAACGCTCCGCCAGGCGCTGCACCTCGTCTGCGACCACGGCAAAACCACGTCCGGCATCCCCGGCCATCGCCGCCTGGATTGCTGCGTTCAGGGACAAGATGTTGGTTTGTTCCGCTATATCACTGATCAGGCGAACGATTTCACCAATCTGTTGGGAACTTTCCCCCAACCGTTTGATGCGTTTCGATGTTTCCTGAATCTGCCGGCGCATTTCATCCATGCCATGGATATTACTTCGCACCGCTTCGGCGCCCTGTTTCGCCGTTTCCACCGAACCTTGCGCCACCTCCGCCGACCGTCTCGCATCCGCGGACATCTCTTCCATCGACCGCGCCATATCCTGGATGTTATCGCTCGTCTCGGTGATGTCATGCGCTTGCTTCTCACTGGCTGTGGAAAGCTTCTGCGCTGTACTGGCACTTTCCACCGACGCCGCCGCCACTTGTTGCGACGCCTCGTTGATGCGGCGCACGAGGTTGCGCATCTCGCGTACCGCGAAGTTGACTGAGTCGGCAATCGCGCCGGTAATCTGGTCCGTTACCTCGGCCTCTATGGTCAGGTCCCCATCAGCAAGGTCGCCCATTTCATCCAACAGTTTCAAGATGGCGTCCTGAGTTTCGCGGTTTTGGCGCGCGTTTTCCTCCGCACGACGGCGAGCTACTAGAATCACGGCACGGACCAACAAGAACAAGAATAATGCGCCCGACACACCGAATACCCATGGCAGCCATCGCGAGATCTCCCCGCTCGAATCGTCGATGTAGATGTCCGACAACGTCTTAACCGAGGCCAATAAGGGCACGCTGTTGTCAATGATATTTTGCGCGGCACTTTGGGCGAGGAAGAACTCCGTTACACTGCCGAGCAGGCTGTTCACGGCGGTTTTTAGTTCACCAAACGTAGCATCCACGGTATCAAGTTTTGCCTGTACCACCGGACCACTGGATTGACGTAACTGTTGATTGGTGAGTTCGAACAGGCGGGCGTCTTTACCCACCTGCGTTGCCGCCACCGCCGCACCGCTGTCACCCCGGGCGAAGATATTCACATTCTTCGCCATACGTTGACTCAGGCTGCGTTGTCGGCCCGCGATGTTGACCTGCTCCGGATCCTTCGATTCCCGCACCACCGCCTCGACCACTTCATCGGTGTGCGTCAACAACAACGGGGCAAGTTCATTGATCCGTTTCAGGTAGCCGGGCGTATCGCGCAGCACCTGCTCATGTACCAGAATCGTATCGACATCCTGTTGGGTAGCCGACCATAGCTCGTTCACCGGCCGCATCTGCTCAGTCACGTCCGGTAATGCCGGTGATAACAGTCTTTCGCTGCCACCCACGCCCAATGTATTGAATTCGAATGCGAAACGCTCGCTCTGCTTGCGCAAGCGCTCGAATGCGTCTTCATTGCCGAACGCCGCTTCACGCGAATCCTTGGCGATGCCCTGGGACAGCATCATCAATTGGGATGCGGTTTGCCCGTACCTGGCCTTGGTGGCGCGCTGCTGGGTTTCCAAGGTTTGAAATACCACGAATCCGATCGCGGCAATCACCAATGCCGCGATGAAAAGCGGAATGTTCGAAAACAATTTCGCAAGCGGTGATGTACGCTCCGTATGGGATAGATCAAGAGACGCAATGTCACGCTCCATAGTCGCGGTAAGTGGATCGTCCACATCAACAAGATCCATGTCGTTGAACACTTGATCTTGAAAATCTTCTTTAACTTTGTTTTGTGCTGTTACCATTTCCGCACCTCATGACATTATTGGGACCGCTTCACGCGCTCGCTCTCCATCCAACCGCAAGAAACGCATCGGCACTGATCAACCGTTGCACATCGAATACGGCCCATATTTGATCGTCGTCGCTGAAGGCCCGGCTCACATACGGTCTTATATTCGCATCCAACGACGCGTGATTGGCGATGTGTTGTTCCTCATCAAAGGACTTAAGACCGTACACATCGTTGACCAATATCGCGCTTTGCAACTCTTTGTCGTTCAATACCAGCAACTTGCTGTCGGTGTCGAGAGTCGTCGGTGGACGTCCCAGAAAAACAGCGAGGTCAGTTATCGAGTACAACATGCCCCGTACGTTGGCGACGCCACGCAACCATTGTTGCGTTCGCGGGACAGGCGTGATCGGCCCACATTCCACAACATCGCTGATCACCTCCAGAGGAACCAGCAACCGCCACTGTTGAACTAGAAAGGCAATACCCCGCCACAGTGGTTGCGTTTCCATTTTTTCAGGAAGCCGGTGACCCGCCTGGCGGCTGACATGCTCGATGCGAATCAACAGATCGAGCGGTGTCTCCGAGATGGTGGGATCGTTCATAGATCCTTGAGCTTTTTTATCAGCGAAGATTCGTCCACCGGTTTGACAAGATAATCTATTGCGCCCTGGCGCTTCCCCCACAACTTGTCGGTATCTTGGCCCTTCGATGAGATCATGACGATAGGTATGTGCGAGGTCTTCGGGTCCCGCGACAACGTACGGGTCGCCTCAAACCCATTCATCCCCGGCATCACAATATCCATAAGAATCAAATCAGGGCCCTCTTCGTGCGCTTTGTCGATTGCCTCTTCACCGCTGGACGCCGTTACCGGCGTGTATCCATTACTTACCAAGTACCCGCTCAATATGTGCAGATCTGTTGGTGAATCGTCAACTATTAGTACTTTTCCAGAATCCATAGATTTATCGCCCAGGGTTTTCTCAGTGTCTTATTTCTGATCCTTCATTGGTTACATCCCCGCCGACATATTTTGTGATTGCCTGAATCAATTCATCTTGCGTAAACGGTTTGTTTATATGTTGCTCTGAACCGGCGACACGCCCGCGAGCGCGATCGAACAATCCATCTTTACTGGACAGCATGACTACCGGTGTCTGTTTGAAATGCCGATTGCTTTTAATCAAACTACACGTCTGATATCCGTCTAGACGAGGCATCATGATGTCAACAAAAATGATATCCGGCCGATGATCCGTAATCAGCGACATCGCTTCGAATCCGTCGGCAGCGGTCAGCACCTCGTAACCGGCTTTGGTTAGAAGCGCCTGGGTCGTCTTGCGAATAGTATTGCTATCGTCGATGACCATCACCTTAACGGACATCTGGCCTCCTATCACGTAACGCTCGCGTCTGGAATACCATTTAAGACTAGACCATTGGTTGCGAATTATCGGCACCGTGGGCGGTTCCGGGTGCGGCCGCTTTCTGGTCGCGATTCGGCCTCGCCGGGTAAATGTATGTAGTTTCTCGAAAAACAAGATTATATTTATGATTTTAATAGCATAATCATGGCCACAATTCCATGTGTGCGGCAACGATCATGGGTTTACGGACCAACGGTGTCCACGGCTGATCGACGCGTAGCAGGGGAAGAGCCGGCCATGACACGCGCGGCGCACCGTCCCGCGCGGGACGGGCTAGGAGGTGTTGGAAAATATGCGTTTGACTTCAGTCACGCGCCGCGCTCGTTCCAATAATCCAGGACTCGGATCCACCAACAGTGCACCAGCGCACACGGCCCATACCTTCAGATCCGCCCGCGAATCACCGATATAATCGAAATTGGCATGCCCCATCAACTCCTGCAATGCCCGGGCCTTGGTCGCGGCTTTGAGGTTGATGTGCCGATCCGTGGCCAATACGTGATGAAAAATGCGTAGATGATCGGCCACCTGTTGCGCGTATTTACGGTGTGCTGCGGTCGCCAGCACTAACGTGCGCCCTTCCGCGTGTTGCTCGCGGAGGAATTGCAGTAATACCTTCCGGTAGGGGAGACGTGATACGTCCAAATCCACCCGTTGCGCAATTTGGTGTTTCAAATAGGCGCGTCCCCGCAACAACCATATTGGCATTAACGGCGCCAAGTACGGTTGGCGGCGCATCAAGCCCAGTGAAGACTCTCTGAGCAGATCCGTCTGCACCAAGGTGCCGTCGAGGTCGACTGCCAGGGGTATCATGGGTGAGGAAAACATCAGAACATGAACGTCAGCACTTTTTGCGATACCTTGGGGCCATCTACGGGCTGAGCGCAATAATTCGCTGCACAGACTTATCATCGCCCCCGTCGGAAGTCCAGTCGCACTCACCAACTGCAAACGGCCATGCATAAGGACACCCCGAGGATGTCCCCAAGGCGGCGACGATAAGCGCTGATGTCATTTGGAATCAACAACTCGATTATCGCCGGGCGCAATACCCTGTACCCACCTGTATTCCAGTCCCTGCACCCGCCCCGTCTCGATCGCGCAAGCACTGCTCGCCACACCGTTTGCGTATAATGACGATTCAACACACAGGATGGCTGCATTTAGAAGCGATGATTAAATTGGGCGTAGTAATGGATCCGATCGGATCAATCAGCATCAAAAAAGACACCACGTACGCGATCCTGCTCGCGGCACAGAACCGCGGTTGGCCAATATTCTACGCCGAGCAGAGTGATGTGTATCTCAACAACGGTGTACCTTACGCCCGCATCCGTCATCTCACTTTGTTCCAGGACACGCAACGGTGGTTCGAATTTGGCGATGAAGACACCATGGCCCTGGATCAACTGGACGTATTACTGATGCGTAAGGACCCTCCTTTCGACATGGAATACGTGCACACCACCTATTTGCTGGAGCAGGCAGAGGCGCGGGGAGTTCTCGTGGTCAATCGACCCCAGGCCCTACGTGATGCCAATGAGAAGATGTTTACCGCGTGGTTTCCGCAGTGCACCCCGCCTACGCTCGTGACGCGGCGCTACCGTGACCTGCGCGCTTTTCTAGATGAGCACAATGACATTATCTTGAAACCGCTGGGGAGCATGGGTGGCGAATCGGTGTTCCGGGTAACCAACTCGGATCCCAACACTAATGTCATTATGGAAACACTCACTGGCTACCAGCGGCGGTTCATCATGGCGCAGCAGTATCTTCCGGATATCAAGCACGGCGATAAGCGCGTGCTGCTCATCGATGGCGAGCCGGTGCCTTACGCGCTGGCGCGCATGGCGCCTCCGGGAGAGACACGCGCCAATCTCGCGGTGGGCGGCCATGGAGAGGGTAAGGAGTTATCGCCGCGGGACCGGTGGATTTGCGAACAGGTCGGGCCCACGCTTCGCGAGCGAGGAATCGTGTTCGCGGGATTGGACATTATCGGCGACTTTTTAACCGAGATTAACGTCACCAGTCCCACCTGCATTCGCGAGCTAGACACCATATATGGGCTGGATATCGGCGCCCAATTGTTGGACACCATCGAATCGAAGTTGCGAAATGATCACAAGATGATACGCTAAGCCTATAAAACCGTTACGAAATCGGCTTAGTCATTCCAGTATCTACTAATATTTATAAGTAACCAGTGATACGCCCGGTGTGTTGATACCGGGCGCGGGCACGTGGGTGCGATCATAACCGTGAATTATGCTGACACCATACCCGGTTTCAACAACAACGACCGGCTCGGATTAACCACCTTTGGGAGCGTGTTGCTCCACGTGGTGATTGTGCTCGGCATTGGTTTTACCGCGCCCCAGATTCTCCCCAATACTAATCCGTTACAATCCCTTGATATCACGTTGGTGAACACACGCAGCGACGTAGCGCCCGACGATCCTGATTATCTTGCCCAGGCAAATCAGGAGGGTGGCGGAGACACCGACAAGACCCAGATCGCGCAAAGTCCGCTGCCCGCCAATCCAACGCCCAGTCAATCCCAAAAACTGCCGCAGGCCAAGCTCGCAGCAAACATCGAAACGTCACTCACCAAACCGGTCCCTGAGTACCTGACCGGGATCCAAGCGGTTCCGCAGGTACCAACCACGCCACCTGAGCCAGAACCGGTCCGACGACAACAAGATGAAAATAAACTGGGACTGACCGACATGTCGGATCTGGACCAAGAGCGTCAACGTCTCAGTGCGGAAATCAGCGAGGCTTGGCAAGACTACTTGAAACGGCCCAAGCGTAAATTCCTCAGTGCGCGAACCAAGGAATACAAGTACGCCGTTTATATGCAGTCGTGGATTTTAAAAGTAGAACGGATCGGCAATCTGCACTATCCCACCGAAGCCAAACAAAAACGGCTACGAGGCAGCGTCGTTCTCGATGCTCAAATCAGTCCTATGGGAACGATACTGGGTATCGACGTAAGAAGGTCTTCGGGATATAAGATTTTGGACGACGCGGCCACGCGCAGCGTACGATTGGCGGCGCCTTTTGATCCATTTCCCGCGGATATCCGTCGCGAAGTGGATATTTTGCACATTACGCGCACCTGGCAATACAGCGGTTCTCAGCTGACAAGTCGTTAGCGTTGTTATTTATCGCGGTTTTTGACTTTACTTGTCAGCCTGCACACAGTCGCTGATACTATGGGCATGGACAGCGCGTATCTCACGAACAACTTCCTCATCGCGATGCCGGCGATGCAAGATCCGAATTTTGACCATACGGTCACATTCATTTGCCAGCACAACGAAGAAGGCGCCCTGGGTATAGTGATCAACCGTGTCGTCAATCTCACCGTGGGTGATATTTTGGACCAGATGAGTATCGCTCGCGAGGGATATCAGAAATCTCGGTTACCGGTGCACTATGGTGGCCCGGTGCAGAATGACAGAGGATTCATTCTGCATCAAAACGTCGGCAATTGGGATTCCACCCTGCCCATCACCGACAGTATCGGGCTCACCACCTCACGTGACATCTTGGAAGCAATGGCCAATAACGAAGGACCGGAGCGTTATGTAATGGCGCTCGGGTACGCAGGGTGGGGTAGCGGGCAACTGGAACACGAGATCAAAGAGAATGCATGGCTCAACGGTCCCGCAGACTACAACATAATCTTCGAAAACCCCATCGAATCACGCTGGTCTAGCGCCGCCAGCCTGTTGGGGGTCGATGTAAACACCCTGTCGTCCGAGGCGGGCCACGCTTGACACTCCTGGGATTTGACTACGGCACGCAAAAAATCGGAATTGCGGTCGGACAGACCATCACCCATACCGCACGCGCGCTGGACACGGTGGCCGTCCACGATTCGATTCCCGCCTGGGATCATCTGGATAAATTAATGACTGAATGGCGCCCGGATGGACTGGTAGTCGGACTGCCCCTCTCCTTCGAGGGTGACGAGACGCCGATGTGCGGCGCGGCGCGGCGCTTCGGGCAGACGCTCGCACGCCGTTATGCTGTGCCGGTTTACTGGATCGATGAGTCTCTCACCACCAAGGAGGCATTGGCGGCCCTTAGATCGGATGGCGCAAGCCCGGCAGAACAAGAGCGGGCATGCCATCAGGTCGCCGCGCAATTGATCCTGGAAACATTTTTGCACCAACGAGAGACAGCATCGCCCAACTGATTATGACACAGCTGCGTACGCGGAAGATCGACGGTCTGCTCGACGCCATGGCAGCGGCACTGCGTGGCCATCTCGACCAAGACCCACTGATGATCGGGATTCACACCGGTGGCGCGTGGATCGCGGAGCGGCTGCATCGCGAACTGGGTATCCGCGCCCCCCTGGGAACCTTGGATATTACCTTTTACCGCGACGATTTCACGCGGATTTCAATGAATCCTCAGGTTAAGGCGTCACAATTACCGATCGATATTGATGACCGCCATATCATCCTGGTAGACGACGTGCTGCATACCGGCCGCACCACCCGGGCGGCGATGAATGTGCTGTTTGACTACGGGCGACCGAAAAGCATAAAACTGGCCGTGGTAGTGGAGAGAAATGGCCGGGAACTGCCAATTCAGCCGGATGTTGTCGGTCAACATCTAAAACTGGGCAGCCATCAGCAGGTAAAATTAATCGGCCCAGAGCAACTGCGACTTGAAATTTTGGGGAGAACTGCTTGACGGCGGCGGAGATTCAGTTCGACAACGATGGTAACTTACATCATCTCCTGACTATTGAGGGTCTGGGCCGCGATACTCTTCTGCAGATTCTTGACATAGCCGAGTCTTTCATCGACGTCGGCCACCGAGAAATCAAAAAAGTCCCGTTGTTGCGTGGAAAGACGGTGGTCAATCTGTTTTTCGAGGCCAGCACACGCACGCGCACGACGTTTGAGATCGCCGCCAAACGCTTATCCGCCGATGTCATCAATCTGAATCCACAACGATTGTCTACCAGCAAGGGCGAGACTGTCCTTGATACGGTCAATAACCTCGAGGCGATGCACACCGACTTGTTCGTGGTGCGTGACTCTCACAGCGGCGCAGCATTTCTGGTTGCACAACATGTCCCGCCGCATGTGAGCATCATCAACGGCGGCGATGGACGCCATGAGCACCCCACGCAAGCGATGCTGGATGTCTTTACCATCCGGCAACACCGGCCTGACTTTGAAAATCTGCGGGTTGCCATCGTCGGCGATATACTGCACTCACGAGTCGCAAGATCGCAGATTCATGCACTCAACATACTCGGTGCGGCGGAGATACGCGTGATTGGCCCCAACACGCTGCTGCCGACCGAAGTGGAACGTCTGGGTGTGCATGTCTACAACGACATGAAACCGGGTCTCAAGGACGTCGATGTCATCATTATGCTGCGGCTGCAATTAGAGCGCATGCAGGGCACCTTGATCGCCAGTGCACAGGAATACTTCAACCTCTACGGATTGACCCAGGAAAAACTCGCATACGCCAATCCCCGCGCGCTGGTAATGCATCCCGGGCCCATCAATCGTGGTCTGGAGATCGCGTCGGATGTCGCCGATGGCCCGAATTCCGTCATCTTGTCTCAGGTCACCAACGGCATCGCGGTACGGATGTCGGTAATGGCGATGCTGTTGGGCGGTCAATCCACGCGGAGGCAAGACTAGTGGGCTTGGTGATTCGTAACGGTCATTTGATCGACCCTGCCCACGGGATCGACGGGCAACACGATTTGTACCTCAATGATGGATTCGTAGCGGCCCTGGATCACCAACCCGCCGACTTTGTCATCGGACGTGTGGTAGAGGCGGAGGGGCTGGTGGTATGCCCGGGGCTCATCGATTTGCGCGCACGTCTGCGTGAACCGGGCCTCGAACACAAAGCAACTATCGGCAGCGAGGTCGCAGCGGCGATATCCGCCGGGATCACCACCTTATGCATTCCCCCGGATACGAATCCGGTTATTGACACCCCGGCAATGGCGCAGATGATTCAACAACGCGCGTGGCGCACTGGAAAGACGTTTATTCACCCGATCGGTGCGTTGACTAAGAATCTCGAGGGTAACGTCCTGACCGATATGGCGGCCCTGGATGAAGCCGGTTGCGTGGGGGTGAGCAACGCCCAAAACCCAGTCAAAGACACGGTAGTCATGCGCCGCGCGATGCAATACGCGTCCACCTTCGACCTAACGGTGTTTTTACATGCCCAGGATCCGTGGCTGCAGGGCAATGGCTGCGTCCATGAGGGCCAAATAAGCACAAGGCTCGGACTGCCGGCGATACCGGAAGCCGCCGAAACCGTCGGCGTGGCGCGGGAACTGGCCTTGATCGAGACCACCGGGGCACGCTGCCATTTCTGTCAGTTATCCAGCGCCCGCGCGGTGGAGATGGTGGCCGAGGCGCAGCAAAGAGGGTTGCCTGTCTCTGCCGATGTCAGCGCTCATCATCTGCATCTCAGCGAGCACGACATCGGATTCTTCAATACCCAGTGCCACGTGATTCCCCCGCTGCGCACCGAACGGGATCGAGATCAATTGCGTCAGGCGGTCAAGGACGGGGTTGTCCTGGCGGTCTGCTCCGATCATCAACCCCACGAAGCAGACGCCAAGCTGGCGCCGTTCAGCCAATCAGAACCGGGGATCTCGGGGTTGGAGACATTGCTGCCGCTGACATTGAAACTGGTGGATGACAAACACCTTTCACTGTCTGGGGCGATCGCCGCGTTGACACACAAACCAGCGCGGATCCTGGGCATAGACGCCGGCCACCTTGGTCCGGGAGCGACCGCCGACGTATGCATTTTCGATCCCGAGCAGGAATGGATATTCAACCGCGAACACATGGTGAGCAAGGGGCGCAATACACCGTTTCAGGGATGGCCATTCAGAGGCAAAGTCACCCATGTATTGATCCGCGGCGAGGTCGTCTTCGAGAGCGGATCAGCAGCTTACCAAGATTCTTTAGACGCCGGGATCGAAGAGGCTAAGCCTTAATGCGCTTCGCACACCCACAGGTTTGATACCGCAATTTCAAAACGTGACGTTGCGCATCGATTCGCCCAACTGATAGTCCTTGGCGTCACCGCTTTCCAGTTTTATGCGCAATCGCAGATCATTGGCCGAGTCGGCATTACGAAGCGCATCTTCATAGCTGATCAGGCCGGCGTCGTAGAGGTCGAACAAAGACTGGTCAAAAGTCTGCATGCCAGCCTCCCGGGAACGGGCTATGACATCCCGAACTTCGTGCATTTTTCCCTTCAAAATGAGATCCGAGATCAACGGTGAATTGATCAGGATCTCTACCGAAGGAACCCGCCCCTTTCCCTCTTTGAGCGGCAATAAACGCTGCGACACCATGGCACGCAAGTTCATCGACAGATCCATCAACAACTGCAGACGCCGTTCCTCAGGGAAGAAATTAATAATGCGGTCCATGGCTTGATAGGTATTATTGGCGTGCAAAGTCGCAAGGCACATGTGACCCGTCTCGGCGAACACGATCGCGTTATCCATAGTTTCCCGGGTGCGTATTTCACCGATCTGGATGACATCCGGCGCCTGACGCATAGAATTAACCAGAGCGATTTCCCAAGACTCTGTATCGACGCCGATTTCACGTTGGGTGACAATGCAGTTCTTGTGTTCGTGGACAAACTCGATGGGGTCTTCCACGGTGATGATGTGTCCGTAGCTATGCTCGTTGCGGTAACCCACCATCGCCGCCATCGATGTGGTTTTACCCGTACCGGTTCCGCCGACAAATATGAGCAACCCGCGTTTGGTCATCGCCAGCTCGGTCATCACCGGTGGCAGGTGCAGTTCCTCGAACTTTGGAATGTAGGTCTGAATCCGGCGCAACACCATACCAACGCGGCCTTGTTGTACAAACACGTTGACACGGAATCGCCCGATGTCCGAAGGGTTGATTGCGAAATTACATTCGTTGGTGGCCTCAAACTGACGGCGTTGCTCCTCGTTCATGATGCTATACGCAAACTCCCGGGACTGGTCCGGAGTCAATGCCTGCTTGGTAATCGGCGCGATCTTGCCGTCAACCTTCAGGCTGGGCGCCACACCGGCAGTGATGAATAGATCTGACGCATCCTTATGAACCATCAATTTTAGAAAATCGGTAAACAGCATCAAAATGCTCCACTAGTTGCTCCGCCCGCCTTGGGTGTCGCGGACTGGGTGAACTTGGATTTATCTATCGCCAGTACACGCGCTTCCTCCAACGAGACCATACGGCTGTTTACAAGTTGCAACAAGTGTTGGTCGAGGGTTTGCATGCCGTACGAGTGGCCGGTTTGGATCGACGAATACATCTGCGCGATCTTGTTCTCGCGAATCAGATTGCGGATGGCGGATGTTGCGATCATGATTTCCCAAGCGGCCGTGCGGCCGCCGCCTACCTTCTTCATCAGGGCCTGCGCGATGACCGCCTGTAACGACTCCGATAACATCGAGCGCACCATCTCCTTTTCGGCCGCCGGAAACACATCGATGATCCGATCAATGGTCTTTGCGGCGGAGGTGGTGTGCAGGGTGCCGAACACCAGATGTCCGGTCTCCGCTGCGGTCAGCGCAAGTCGGATGGTCTCCAGATCACGCATCTCGCCCACCAGAACGACGTCGGGATCCTCCCGCAATGCGGCGCGCAGCGCCTCGGAAAATCCTAATGTGTGCGGGCCCAATTCCCGCTGATTGATCAGGCAATTCTTACTGGTGTGCACAAACTCAATGGGGTCCTCGATGGTAAGGATGTGGGAAAACATATTTTCATTCACATGATCCACCATCGCAGCGAGCGTCGTTGATTTGCCGGATCCGGTGGGCCCGGTGCACAACACCAGTCCGCGAGGCTTCAAAGAAAGCTCGGAGAATACCGGCGGCGTGTTGAGCTGATCCAAGGTCAGAACCCGCGTGGGAATGGTACGAAATACTGCCGACGGCCCACGTTGCTGTTGGAATGCGTTCACCCGGAATCGGGCAATATTGGGTAATTCGAAAGAAAAGTCCACCTGCAGAAATTCCTCAAAATCTTTCTGCTGCTTGTCGTTCATGATGTCATAGACCATGTTGTGGACGGTGCGATCCCCCAACGGATCCACATTGATTCGCTTGATATCCCCGTCCACGCGAATCAATGGCGGTAGTCCCGATGAAAGGTGCAGATCAGAGGCGTTTTTCTTGTGCGCGAACGCTAGTAATTCAGAGATATCCATCGATGATCCCCTTGGGGCGTCAAGCCTGGAGCGGCGATTTGTTTAATTCTCACCGTTAAAGTATAACGATGCACGGCACGCAAACAAGGCAGTATGAAGACGTTTTACAGTTGCAAACCGCTCAACAGCGACTCGATAAGGTTCTCGCATCGATTCGCGACATTACCCGCCGGGTGGGTCGCGAGCCCCACAATATCCGTCTTATCGGCGCCAGCAAGGCGCAGCCCGCAGCGGCGATCCGCGAGCTCGCGGCACTTGGCATACGCGATTTTGGTGAGAACTTCGTTCAAGAGGCGCTGCAAAAACAGCGCGCTCTAGCCGACCTCGACCTTATCTGGCACTTTATCGGACGAATTCAGAGCAACAAAACCCGAGATATCGCCAAACATTTTGCATGGGTGCACAGCGTGGATCGCATCAAGATTGCACACCACTTGTCGCATCACCGACCCGCTGATCAAGGCCCGTTAAACATATGTCTGCAGGTGAACATACAACAGGAGCCATCCAAGGCCGGACTGAGCCTGCAGTCACTGGAAGAGGTGGCCCAAGCCGCCAGCGCGCTGCCGGGCATCAAGTTACGGGGATTGATGGCGATTCCGCAGCCGAGCGACGATCTCATTGCGCAACGACGCCCGTTCGCCAAACTCCGCATGCTCCTGGAGCAACTCAATTCCCAAGGGCTCCGCCTGGATACCCTGTCCATGGGCATGACCACCGACATGGACGCCGCTATTCTCGAAGGAGCCACGATGATTCGCATCGGCACCGCGTTGTTCGGACCTCGCAGGCGCGCGCCCACGGTCTAGGCCGGTGTGCATCCAAGGCAAACGCAGCGCCCTGCTTCCCACGAATGCACTCACACTTAACCCGCATATTGCACCAAGGCGCCCGCTACTTAACAATACACACCTGAATATTCAAAAATGTGCCCATCACCGAATAACGAACCCTTGAACATCTGAATGTGATGCAAAACCTAACTATTGGCTTCATCGGCGGCGGCAATATGGCGCGCAGTCTGGTCGGCGGGTTACTCAACACCGGCTGGCCGCGCGATCGCATCTGCGTCTCCGAACCGGACGAGGAAAAACGCGATTTTTTCGCGCATCAAATGGGAGTTCGGGCTGTAGCACGAAACGAGGCGGCCATCGAAGGCGCCGATGTCGTGGTGCTGGCGGTCAAGCCCCAAGTATCACGGGACATGTTGCTGTCCGCAGAGCAAGCACTGCAACAACAGCGGCCACTGGTGGTGTCCATCGTGGCCGGGATCCGCGAGCGCGACATTCAGCGCTGGTCGGGAGGTGGGTTGGCGATCGTTCGCGCGATGCCCAATACGCCGGCACTCGTGGGCTCCGGGGCCACCGGCCTATACGCCAATGAACTGGTCGATGATGAAAAACGCGATGTTGCGGAATCTCTGCTGCGTGCAGTGGGCACCACCGCGTGGCTGGGAGAGGAAAAAATGCTCGACGCGGTGACCGCATTGTCCGGTAGCGGACCCGCATATTTCATGTATTTCATGGAGGCACTGGAGGAAGCGGCGAACAAGCATGGCCTCGCCGCCGATACCGCGCGGCTGTTGACCCTGGAGACCTGCCTGGGCGCGGCGAAATTGGCAATAAACAGCGACGAGGATCTACGGGAGCTGCGCCGCAGAGTCACCTCGCCAGGCGGCACGACGGAGCGCGCAATAGAGGTCATGAACGAGGCCAAGTTGCCGGAAATCCTACACCGGGCGTTCGACGCTGCGGTGAAGAAAGCGTCGGAGTTGGGCGAAATCCTGGGGAGAGACTGATGGGGGGCAACTACTTGGGAAATGCCGGCGTTTTTCTCGTCGACACCGTTTTTGGTATGTACATATTGTTAGTGTTGCTGCGCTTCCTGTTCCAGTGGGTGCGCGCGGACTTCTACAATCCGATCTCGCAGTTCATCGTCACCGTGACCAATCCGCCGCTGATGTTCATGCGCCGAATAATCCCCGGAGCTTGGGGGGTGGATCTTGCGTCGGTGGTGTTCATGTCGGCATTGGCAGTGTTAAAGGTGTATCTGCTTGCCTGGATGGGTGGCGCGAACCCACAGGCTACTGGGGTGATTGTGTTCGCCATCGGCGAGCTACTGCAACTCACAGTGTATGTATTCATGGTGGCGGTCATCATCCGGGTGGTCCTGAGTTGGGTAGGCCCGCGCAGTTATCATCCGGCCATGGGCCTGTTAAACAGTCTGACCGAACCAGTAATGGGACCGGCCCGCCGATTGCTCCCGCCAATGGGTGGCTTGGACTTGTCACCGATTTTGGTGTTCATTGTCTTGGGCCTGGCGCTGCGGCTCATCGTGCAACCAATCCTGGACATCGGCCGCGCCCTGGCATTCACGTGACGTCCCAGCACTGGTATCGCTGGGATGGCGCTACCCTGGTGTTACGCGTCAAGGTCCAGCCCGGCGCCCGCAATGACGATATCATTGCCGTGACCGGCGATACCCTGCGCGTGCGGTTGCGGGCGCCGCCGACGAACGGTAGAGCCAACCAAGCGCTGCTGGCCATGCTCGCCGCGGCATTCTCGGTGCCTAAACGTAATGTCACGATCCGTCACGGTCATGGTTCGCGCATCAAGACCGTACTTATCGCTCATCCCCTCATCATGCCCGACGCTCTGTTCAGCAAAAACCAGCCGTAAGCCGTTGAGCGCTGATTAAGCACTCAATCAACGACCGTAAGATCCTGTCCTCTGCTGCGCTAGTGCTACGCGTAGTTCCCCTGCTGTGGCGAGGACAAGCCCTCTGCTGCGCGAGGACAAGCCCTCTGCTGCGCTTGTGCTGCGCGTAGTCGCAGTGCGAGGACAAGCCCTTCTTGTGGGAGCGGCTTGCAGCCGCGAAGATCGCGTCGCCAGGTTGACCAATCCCCCATCTGCGTCTAAGACTTATAAGTAACCAGCAATCAAAAGAGTGGGGGGTTGATTCGGGGGTGGTCTAGCGGCGGCGATCGCTGGACCGGTTGCAGTCGCACTCTCCCGTCTTCGTTTCTTAATCATGCAGCAAAAAGCAGTCGTCATCGATTTGTTTGGGCGTCGTCTGGATGATTATGGCCAATGGCGGAAGCGGCTGATGGAAATGATCCAGTCTTACCAGAATTGGTATGACAGACAGGATCACGATGACGCCGAGTATGAACTACGACTGCATGAGTTGGTGGACTCGTTGCGTACGGATAAACTGACCCTGGCGGTGGTTGGCGAATTCTCGCGGGGCAAGACCGAATTGATCAATGGCCTGTTCTTCTCCGACTACAATCGCCGCCTGCTCCCTTCGATGCCCGGTCGGACCACGATGTGCCCGACCGAGATACTCTACGACGAACGAATCGAGCCATCCATCCGACTGCTTCCCATCGAAACCCGAAAATCCGCGCTGACCATAAGCGAGCACAAAAAACATACCATCAATTGGACCAAACTGCTCCTAAATCTCGAGTCCGCTGACGATATGGCGGAGATCCTGAATGAGACTATGCGCAGCAAGCCGGTGCCAGTAGGCCAGGCAAGAGATTTGGGACTGTACACGGACGAATTAATCAACGAAGTCAGCGTACGTAAAGATCAAGTTGAGATTCCGGTATGGCGGCATGCGATCATCAATTTTCCGCATCCGCTGCTGAAGCAAGGCTTAGTGATCCTCGACACACCCGGCCTGAATGCCTTGGGATCCGAACCTGAGCTGACCCTAAACATGCTGCCCGCGGCACACGCCATTCTGTTCGTCCTCGCGGCCGATACCGGGGTCACAAAGACCGACCTCGAAGTGTGGAAACATCACGTGTGCATCGCCACCCGAAACGCCCGGTCGCGACTGGTGACGCTGAACAAGGTGGACACATTCTGGGACGATTTATTGAGTGAATCGGAGGTAGAAAAACTTATCGATCGCCAATTGCATGAGACCGCGCGGTTGCTCGACGTGGACCGCAGCCATATCTTTCCAGTGTCCGCGCAGAAAGGACTGGTGGGAAAGATCAAGAAAAACGGGATGTTGGTCGAACGCAGCGGACTGCCTAGATTAGAGGCTAAACTCTCAGTGGACATCGTCGCACTGAAGCAACAATTTGTGCGCGACAAAGTCGTCAATGATGCCGGGAATGTCGTCCAGTCTTCATATAATGAGATCGCGTTACTGGTCGAGAACAAGCAACGAGAACTTGCCGAAATAAGCGCCTTGGAGGGAAAAAGCAACGAGGCAATTGATGATCTGATCAATAGACTCAAAGAACAAAAAATTGCCCACGAAAAACAAGTTCGGAATTTTAACGTCACGCGAAAGATACTATTGGATCAGTTAAAACACATGCTCGCGCGAATGAACCTCAAACAATTCGACGCGTTACTCGTTGAAACCCGTGACACCATGCGTGACAGTTGGACGACCCATGGACTGCGTAACAGTATGTCGCGATTCTTTACTGAGACACGTTACACGCTGGACTTGGTTGAAAAAGAAGCAGACGCCATTAGAGATACGGTGGACAAGATATACGGGCACTTTCATACAGAATGTGGATTGCCAAAAACGCGGCCGGTCAAGTTTTCGGTATCACCGTTTGTCCGTCAGTTCACACGCCTGCACAAAGAAGCCGATGTATTTCGCGACAGCGCGGCGTTGGTCATGATGGAACAGCATTACGTCATCAAGAAGTTCTTCCTGTCGATGGCAATCAGCGCCCGTACCATTTTTCAGGACTGCCGAACTTCGGCACGTAACTGGGGCAAGGCGGTGTTACGGCCTATCAAACGGCTCATCGATGAACACAAAAACACCATCGTACGGCGCATGGAAAACCTGGAAAAACTGCAGCATAATCACGCCTCATTGACGGACCGTATCAAAGAGACCCAAGACCAGCTGGCGGAGTTGGAGCAAAGTGCTGCGGATCTGGATGAGTTGCTCACGATGCTCTACGGCGACACCGATACCGACGATTCCCGGGTCCAGGACTCCGAGCCCGCCTGCGGTTGACTTGCATTGGGCGCTCGAGCATGCGCCCATCCCGACTCCGTCGCCAACACCTGGACCTGCACTGCCCGCAATAGACACATGAGGGTCCGAGTCACGGGCCCCTACTCCCAGGTGTCATCGCCCCGGCGCGGCCCCAGCCACCCGATCCCGTCGCCGTCATCGGGCACATCTGCTGCAATATGGTACGTTAGGATCATGACGCCGACCCCCAACTTTCTATAGACTTGCCGGCTATGCGACGACAATTTCCAAACGACTCCGTCGGCCTCGTTCAGCCGCGAACCGTCCATTTTGATCAGTCCCTGCAACTGAGCAGCGGCGAAACGCTCGCCACCTACGACATCGTGTACGAAACCTACGGCGAGTTGAACGCGGCGCGCAGCAATGCGGTTTTGATATGTCATGCCTTGAGCGGCAACCACCATGCGGCTGGCTACCACGATCCCGACGATAAAAAACCCGGCTGGTGGGATAACATGGTCGGTCCCGGAAAAGTCATCGATACTGACCGTTTTCATGTCATTAGCTGCAATAACATCGGCGGCTGTCACGGTTCCACAGGTCCTGCCACAATCAATCCCGACACCGGAATCCCTTACGGGCCGGACTTCCCGATCGTTACCGTGCAGGACTGGGTGAGGAGCCAGGCGCGGCTGGCGAATGTCCTGGGCATAGAGCAATGGGCGGCGGTCGTCGGCGGCAGTCTTGGCGGCATGCAGGCGATGCAATGGGCCATCGACTTTCCCGGCCGCATCCGCCACGCGGTGCTGATCGCCGCGGCCCCGAAACTCACAGCACAAAACATCGCGTTCAACGAGGTCGCCCGTCAGGCCATATGCAGCGATCCGAACTTTCGAGAAGGCCGTTACTATGAGACCGAGAACGAACCCTGGCGCGGCCTGCGCTTGGCCCGCATGTTGGGCCATATCACTTATTTGTCCGATGATCTCATGAGCGAAAAGTTTGGCCGTGATCTGCGGGAAGGCAAGATCAATTTTGACTACGGTGTGGAGTTTCAAGTGGAGAGCTACCTGCGATATCAAGCAGACAGTTTTGCCGGTAGTTTCGACGCAAACACCTATCTGCTAATGACCAAGGCTTTGGATTATTTTGATCCGGCTGCTGCAGCCGGCGGCGATCTGTCGGCCGCGCTCAAGAATGTCAGCGCCGATTTCATGGTGATCTCGTTCACCAGTGATTGGCGTTTCGCCCCTTATCGTTCGCGGGAGATCGTTCGCGCCTTGCACGACAATGATCTGAATGTGTCATACGCGGAAGTGGAATCTCACCAAGGACACGATGCCTTCTTGCTCAAAATACCCCAGTATCTGGACGTCTTCACCGCGTATATGGACCGTATTGCCGCGGGCTGCTGAGCCTATGTGTGGCCGCTACAATGTCATACCCAATGCCGAGGCGTTCTTGGATGCGTTCGATATCAGCGTCGGACTCGATCGCCTCCCGGAGACGCCCGCCTACAACATCAGTCCTTCCATGGGAAAGCGGATTACCCGCGTGCCTATCGTTCGCATGCGCATGGAACTGCGGGAGCTGGCGCTGGTACGATGGCCACTCATCCCATCTTGGGCAAAGGGCCAAGCGGTGAGCTACAGTACCGCCAATGCGAAATGTGAAACCATGGACCGGAAACCCACCTACCGCCGCGCCTGGCGATGCCAACGCTGTCTGATTCCCACAAATGGCTATTATGAGTGGCAGATCCTGCCCCAACGCAAGCACAAACAACCGCACCACATCCGCATGAAAGGCCAGGGGACGTTCGCCTTCGGTGGACTGTGGGAAACATCAACCACGGCACAGGGAGAAGCGCTCGAATCATGCGCCATCGTCACCACCGCCGCCAATACCGAATTGAAATTCATTCATCTACGCATGCCGTTGATCATCCCGACAGAGGGATATCGGGACTGGCTGAGCGGCACAACTGATGAGGCGGCGCGCTGGATACAGCCTTGTCCGTTGGCATTGTTGGAGGCCTATCCGGTGAGCACCTACGTCAACAACCCGGGCCATGACGATCCTCGATGCATCGCTCGCCTCGAATCTGCGCATTCCGCCCCCGGTGAGACATCCACAGACAAAGAATCATGACAACGCAGTCTTCACAGAACTCGATAGCCCGCCCGGACTACACAATCATTGCCGAATGGATCCGACCACAAAGCCGGGTGCTCGATCTCGGTTGTGGCGATGGCGCATTGCTGAGCTATCTAGCCAACCAGAGGCAAACTGCCGGCTATGGCTTGGAACTCGATGACAAGTACCTGCCGCAATGTATTCGCAATGGCATAAATGTCATTCAGACCGACCTCGATCAGGGATTGGCGGAATTCGACGATGATTCGTTTGATTTCGTGTTGTTGTCGTTGACCCTGCAAGCGATGCGTTTTCCCGCCCGCTTGCTGGATGAGATGCTGCGGGTGGGAAGCCGAGGTATTGTCACATTCCCGAATTTCGGGCATTGGCGGGCCCGCATTCAGCTTGGGCTGTTCGGCAAAATGCCTATCAGCCGGACACTGCCCCACCAGTGGTACGACACACCCAATATACATCTTTGCACGCTGCGGGATTTCGAGGCACTGTGCCGGGACCGCAATATTGATATCATCGAGCGGCGAGCGGTCGATCACACCCACCGGACCAGCCTCGGACTTCGGTTGTGGCCGAATTTGCTCGGCGAGATCGCGCTGTACCAGTTTACCCGCAAGGTCGTCAGCCACCACTAGTCCGCATTTCTTACCAGGATCCCGGACGCTGGCGCATACTGCGACTCCGCGCAGCACAAGGGACTCGTGCAGCCGAGCCCCCTGCTGTGCTGGTGCTGCGCGTTGTCGCTGAGAGTCGAATGGCACTGACTTAAGGATTCACGACACGCTGAACCGAGTGACAATTCCCGGGACACGCCGTCAATACCTCCAGGTAGGCTCGGCGCCAGCATCCTTGCTGGCAACGGTCCCGGAAATTCTCCCTCAATTCAGCACTTTTTAGCCTCTGCAAGGCTTATGTAAGCGCCATTCGGGTCAAAGTCTGTGACTCCGACCCCGTTTTCTCAGCCGAGTTCGTCGGCAACCCGGTGGGAGCGCCATCCTGGCGCGATCAATCTCGCCCGCGTATCGCGGGCCAAAGCTACTTGTCCAGGGCCGGCTCCCGCCGCATCAGATAGATAACCAACAAGATGGCGGGTATGCCGATCACCGATGCGTACACAAAAAACCAAGCATAACCATAGCTATCAACCATGATTCCAGAAAATCCACCGATGAACTTGGCCGGCAAAGTCATCAACGAGCTGAACAGCGCGTATTGGGTGGCGGTATACGCGCGATTCGTGAGGCTGGACAAATAGGCGATGAAAGCTGAAGTGGCGATTCCTGCGCTCAAGTTATCGGCACTGATCACCAGCGCAAGCCACCATAAACTCTTTTCACTGACCGCAAGCCACGCGAACAATAGATTGGTGATCGCCACCAGCACGGCCCCGAGCAGCAATGGCCGCATGATGCCGAAGCGAACCACAAGCACCCCACCCATCCCGGCACCGACAATGGTCATAAAAAATCCGAATATCTTGGTGATATTCGCGATCTCATCCAATGCAAAGCCCTTGTCGAGATAAAATGGGTTGACCATCACCCCCATGGTAATGTCGCTGATGCGAAACAGACCCACCAACGCCAAGATGACAATCGCAAGAACGCCGTTTCGTTTAAAGAAGTCGACAAACGGACACACGACTGCACCGATAAACCACGCATAGACATTTCGCAGCCGCTTCGGTAGATGGGCCGAGCGCTCCATGAATTCAACGACACGCCGCTCTTGCAAATAGGCGTTATCGGAAGACGCGGACGCCTGGGGTTCGCGAATGATCAGCGTCGTCGCGATACCGACACCCGCGAGCAGCGCCATACTCAGATAGGCCGCGTGCCAACCGCTCACATTGGCAATGTGTAGCGCACCCGCTCCCGCCGCCAGCAAAGCAACGCGGTAACCCAGTATATAGCTGGCGGCCATGGCCCCCTGAAATTCTTTGCCTACGGACTCAATTCTATACGCATCAATCGTGATGTCCTGGGTCGCCGAGGAGAACGCGACTAGCAGCGCAAACAGCGCGATCCACACTAAGTTTTCGTGCGGATCCGTGTACGCCATGGCGATCAGGCCCGCCACGATGCCGAATTGAGCCGCCAGCATCCAGCTACGGCGCCGCCCCAGCAATCCGGTCAACACCGGCAACGGCGCCCTGTCTACCACCGGCGCCCAGAAGACCTTGATTGAGTACGTGATACCGACCCAACTGAAAAAACCGATGGTAGTGCGGCTGACCTCGGCCTGGGTGAGCCAGGCGGACAAGGTGGTAAAAACAAGCAAAAACGGCAATCCCGCTGAAAATCCCAGGAACAACATCGACACGACGCGCGGACGGGTGTAGACCTTGATCGCGTCTGTCCAACCCGGGCTCGCGGCTTTACCGACCCCGGTCATAATTGGATACCATAATCCATGATCAACGGCGCATGATCGGAAAATCGCTCATCTTTGTAGATACGTGCTGTTTGGACCGCATCTTTGAGGCCGGGAGTCACGACCTGGTAGTCGATTCGCCAGCCAACATTCTTGGCCCACGCCTGGCCTCGGTTCGACCACCAGGTATACTGATCTACTTGCCGATTTACGGCCCGGAAGGCATCCACGTAACCGGCCTTCCCAAACAGCCAATCCATCCATGCCCGTTCCTCAGGGAGAAAACCCGAGTGCTTTTGATTTGCGCGCCAGTTCTTCAAATCGATCTGCCTGTGGGCGATATTCCAGTCGCCGCAGATGATATATTCGCGCCGTCTGCGCCGGGCCGCCGACAAGACCTCGGTGAATCGGTCCATGAAATCTAACTTTGCCGACTGCCGAACCTCACTACTGGAGCCTGACGGGAGATACAGGGACACCACACTGAGCTTGCCGAAGTCGGCCTGCAGGTAACGCGCTTCGGCATCGAAATCAACCCATCCCAAACCCACCGTCACCTTGTCCGCGCGCGCACGGCTGTAGATCGCCACCCCGCTGTAACCCTTTTTTTGCGCGCAGTGGTACACGCACTCGTAGCCTTGCGGATGAAAGAGCGGGTCCTCCAATTGATGATGCTGTGCTTTCAGTTCCTGCAGACACACCACATCCGCATCCTGACGCAACAACCACGCATAGAATCCTTTGCGCGCCGCCGAGCGAATTCCATTCACGTTAAGCGTTATAATCCGCATCGACCGTCGCTAGCCTGCAGGTTGCACTCATGATCCCGGGTGCCGGCGGCCGGATCCGGCGGCTGGACGCGGCGCCGGCGCAATGAAAACATGGGATCGGCATCTGCGGCTGCGGCGCAATTTTTTGGTTGTGTAAGGCGCATGGCCGATAATTCGAGGCCGACCCGGCGCCGGGATAGGCGCCTACACGGACATCGAGGGTTTTGCCGGGCATTGATCGATCTCCTTATTGCAAACATGTTATCGCCCTGCTTTTTTCCGCCACGCCGCAATATGCGCAGGACAGGGCGGCGTATCATACTACAAAGAAACCGGGTACCCGCTGCGATGACGAGCAGCGTTCCCATCGCCAAACACGGCTGAACGCCAACGCACCATGAAACAATACCAGCGGGAATTTCTCGATTTCATCATCGACAGGGGAGCGTTACGCTTTGGCGAGTACGCATTGAAGTCCGGCCGCATCAGCCCCTATTTTTTTAACGCCGGTTCGTTCAACAGCGGCTCCACACTAAAGAAATTGGGGGAGTTTTACGCCCGGGCCATCGTCAACTGGGAGCAACCCTTCGACATGCTTTTCGGACCCGCCTACAAAGGCATTCCCTTGGTTAGCGCGACCACAATTGCGCTGACCCAGCACAACGGCCTCGATGTGCCGTTTGCATTTAACCGCAAGGAGGTCAAAGATCACGGTGAGGGGGGTACCCTGGTGGGAGCAGCGCTGCAGGGAAGGGTTATCATCATCGACGACGTGATCTCCGCGGGATTGTCGGTGGATTCATCTGTGGCCTTGATTCGCGAGGCAGGTGCCGAACCGGTGGCGGTATTAATCGCCCTGGACCGCGAGGAGCGGGCCGCGGGCAGTGCGCACCACGCGACCCAAGCGGTGCAAGACCGACACCATATCCCGGTGCACGCCATCGTGACACTCACTAACATGATCGATTATCTTCACTCCCGGGCGGAGTACGCGAAACATCTGGATGCCGTCCGCCTATATCAGCGACAATACGGCGTCGGTAACGACTAAAATAACCTTGCAAAATCTATTGATATTGCGTTAACTAGCCATGTCCGTTATGAAAATATGCATGCTGGGCGGTACCGGCTTCGTCGGCCGCAGTATTGCCTCCAAGTTGGCCGCGCACGGCCATGAGGTTCGGGTTCTCACACGCCGCCATGAGCGCAATCGCGACATGTTGGTGCTGCCTACGTTGACACTCGCCGAGGGCGACGTCAGCGAGTTGGGATTTCTGCGCGAGCATTTTCAGAATATCGACGTTGTCATCAACCTGATTGGAATCCTAAATTCATCAGGCAAAAACAACTTCCAGCGGATACACGTGGATCTCGTCAACAAGCTCACCGAAGCCATGCAACAAGCCGGCGTGCGGCGCTTGTTGCACATGAGCGCCCTGAACGCCAGCAAGGAAGCGCCAAGCAAATATCTGCGCACCAAGGCCGAAGCCGAAGACCAACTCCACCAAGTGTCCGTCACTGCGGACTTCGCAGTGACCAGCTTTCGCCCCTCGGTAATTTTTGGGCCCAATGACAGTTTTATAAACCGCTTTGCAAAGCTTCTTCGCATGGCACCGAAAGTGCTTCCCCTTGCCTGCCCAAACGCCCGCTTTCAACCGGTCTATGTAGAAGACGTCGCGGCGTGTTTCGTCAATGCAATTCATCACTACGATACGTTTGGTCAACGATACAGCTTATGCGGACCCAAGCCGTATACGCTGTTCGAACTGGTCACGTACATCGCTGATCTCATCGATGCGCGCTGCCGCATTGTGAGACTCTCCGACTGGCAGTCGCGCCTGCAGGCGGGAGTTATGCAGTGGCTGCCCGGTAAACCGTTTACGCTGGATAACTACAATTCGATGAAGGTGGACAGCGTATGTGACAGCAAGTTTCCGGAGGTCTTTGATGTAACGCCGCAGCCGCTGGAAGCGATCGCGCCCGCCTACCTGCGCGAACCGCAGGATCAACTGGATCTATTTCGCAGACTCGCGCGGCGCTAGCGCAATATATTGCAACAAGGCATATGCCGCCACACGATTAGATATCAAAGGACAAAAGTTACAGTTCAGCTTTTAGACGTGCGTGTCGTGCGTCCTTGCTCAAGCGCGCCAGCTGCCCAACCTCGGCAAAAAACTTGCTCATATTTCCTCGGTGCCGCCTTAGCAGGGCGGCGAAGGCGGGCACCAGATCATGATACGCGACTACCGCCACCAACTTGGCATTGTTAATCGGCGCCGAGAACCACCGCACGAAATGATCGTAGCCTGTCCATGGGGCCACCAACACCCGAAACCGTTTACGAAGCTCATCGATTAGCGCTCGCTTCTGCGTTTTCATCCACGCCTCGTCTTGGTCCGTTGTGTAGATCCGTGATAGGCGTTCCTTGTATTCCAAAATCAGCGCAATTACCTTGCGGTCACGCTCTTTACGCTCCCGGTATGCACCGATACGCGCAGCATCACCGGCGGCTTGGATCCAGCGTTCGACCCCCTCTAGTTCCACTGCCGTAGCAAACGACTCGTTAAAGCCCGAATCGTCTTTTACATAAATCATTTGATGTGCCAATTCATGAAATACGAGGCCCGCAAGTTCTTCTGCTGAATAATGCATCACCGTATTGAGCATGGGGTCGGCGAACCATCCCAGGGTGGAATACGCGGGCACGCCGCCGATGAACACATCTTTACCTTGGGTCTTCAGCCGTCGTGCGAAGCGTTGCGCGTCCTCCTGTTTAAAATAACCGCGGTAGACCACACAGCCGATGATTGGGAAACACCAGGTCTCAGGCGTCAGCGAGAATTCCGGCGCAGCGAACACGTTCCACACTGCGTAGCGCCTGCCAAGATCGGCATATCGCGTGTAGCTGCTGTTGTCGGGAAGCGACAAGGCGTCACTCGCGAAACGGCGGATCTCCAACACCTGGGTAAGTTTGCGTTTCAGCGCGTCGGTGGTTTCGGGGTCACGGAGCACATCGTTGATGGGGTGGCTGCGTGACAGGATATCCCACTGCCCGTGGACGGACTGTGCGTAGTATCCTACGGACGTGCAGCCGAGGATCAGCGCAGCTGAGCAGATAAAAATTATTATGAGACCGATAACACGCATAAAGCAACCAATCATTAGTGTATTGTTTGCGTCCAGGAAGTCCATTAGCTTTACCCCCTATATCGCACCGGGGAGCCAAATAAAGGAGCGAACAAATTGTATGGCACAACGAATATGTGCAACGAACCGAGTCACAATTCGCGTCTGAGTATGCGCCCATCCCGGCGCTGGCTCGGTCTCGAACGCTCGAACTTACGCTTCACTCGGCCCATGGCTACAGCGGTGCAATTCATTCCAGCGCGGCGTCCGGGCGCCCGCCCCTGCGACGACGTGCAGGGCAAGCCCCTTCGCCATCATCCAGGATCCTTGGTTCACGCTACGGGTTAGCATCACTATGCCAGACCCAAGCGAAGATCTGGAAGTCTACCTCGTCGGTGGCGCCGTGCGTGACCGGCTGTTGGGGCTGCAGGTCAAGGACCGCGACTGGGTGGTGGTCGGTGCGACACCCGACAAAATGATCGAAAGAGGCTTCAAACCAGTGGGTAAGGAGTTTCCGGTATTTCTCCACCCGAAATCAAAGGAGGAATACGCCCTGGCCCGGGTTGAAAAAAAAACCCGCCCCGGGTACACCGGGTTCGAGTTCGATACGTCACCCATCATTACGCTCGAGCAGGACTTGGCGCGACGCGATCTCACCATCAATGCCATGGCCGAAACCCCGGACGGACGGCTCATCGACTACTTCGGCGGCCGGGATGATCTCCGCGACGGAATTTTACGCCACGTCTCCGATGCCTTTGCGGAAGATCCGGTGCGGATATTGCGCGTTGCGCGCTTTACCGCGCGTTACGGTTTCACCGTCGCCGACGAAACCCGCTCGTTGATGCACCAACTGGTAACCAATGAAGAGGTCGACGCATTGGTGCCCGAGCGCGTGTGGAATGAGCTGCGCTTGGCACTTGGCGAACCGCGGCCGTCGTTATTCATCCAGACGCTGCGCGACTGTGGCGCCCTGGTGCGAATCTTTCCTGAACTAGATTGTCTCTTCGGTGTGCCGCAGCCGAGACACTATCATCCTGAGATCGATTGCGGCACGCATATCCTACTGGTCGTCGATCAAGCGGCCAAGTTGACCGGCGACCCGCAAGTGCGCTTCGCCGCATTGGTCCACGATCTCGGCAAGTGCCTTACGCCGGAATCGGACTGGCCCCATCATCCGCATCACGAGCGCCGTGGCGTAGCGTTGGTACTTGATTTGTGCGCGCGCCTGCGGGTGCCAAATCAATATCGCGATCTCGCCGTGGCGGTCTGCGAGCACCATCTATTGGCCCACCGTATCGAGCGTCTCAAGCCATCGACGGTGATCAAACTCCTCAATGCATTACGCGCTTATCAACACGCAGACCGCCTGCAGCAGTTCATACTCGCCTGCGAGGCCGATATGCGTGGACGGACCGGATACGAAGATCGCGCTTATCCCCAGGCGGACATACTGCGCGGTTACTACGAGGCTGCAAAGTCAGTGGACACTGAAAATATTGCTGCGCAGCGACAAGGACCAGACATCGGCAAAGAGATCCATCGGCAGCGCTGCGCAGCGATTGCAAAACTTAGAGAACATTTTGACCCGAGTGACTGATGTTGGCCCGCGGTCCGAGCCGTCACTCCACTCCCTGTTGGTCGTTATTTGTAGTCTTGTGACGTGTCACTTGCAGCCACGCTAGAGATATATCCAAAACAACGCCACCGCCAAAATCACCCGGTAAACGACGAACGGCGTCAGCCCAATCCTTTCCACCAGTTTCAGGAACCAGTGGATACACAAAAAAGCGGTTACCCCCGAGACCATCGCTCCCGCGAACACGAAAATCCACGAAACCGGTCCCGGGTCGATGATCAGGTCCCAGGACTTGCGGCCGCCAGCCAATGCAATCGCCGGTATCGACAACAGGAATGAAAACCGCGCGGCGGCCCGGCGCCGTAACCCCGTCCATAGGCCGGCGGTGATCGTGATACCGGCGCGCGACGTTCCGGGCACCAACGCGAGGGCCTGGGCGCAACCCACGACGATGACGTCACGCCAAGTGATGTCGTATTCGCACCGCGTCCTCACCGCGCTGTGATCCGCCCATCCAAGCAACAACGCAAACACCAGGGTGGTCGTCGCAATCACCAGCGGATGACGAAGGTGCACCTCAATCTCTGCATAAAACACCCCGCCTATCAGCGTCACCGGAATGGTAGCCAGCAACACCGCCCAGGCAAGGCGGCTGGCGGCGCTCTCGCCGCAACCCCTTACCTGCCGCCACCAACCGTGCGCAAGCTCGGCGAGCTGGTGGCGAAAATACGCCAACACCGCCCCCAGGCTGCCCACATGCACCGCGACATCGAACGCCAATCCCTGGTCCCGCCAGCCAAACAAATAGGGAACCAGGACCAGGTGAGCAGAGCTGGAAATGGGCAGGAATTCCGTTAATCCCTGCACCACCGCCAGCAATATTGCCTGCACCCATTCCATTACAGGCGTCCGCGGTGATCGGATAGTTGGAACCCGGCCAGCGGCGGTGCGACACCTTTGCCCAATGCGATGACTTTGAACAACTCCCCCATTTCCGATGGATGCATCAATATTTTGAGTTGTTGCGCAAATGTCACCCGGTCAACCACTGACTCCGGTACTTCCTGGTCAGCCAATTGTGCCAACCCCAGCGACAACAAGAACGCCGCCTGTTGGGTATAACCCAACACCTCCAAACCCGCCTCGCGGCCCGCGCTGGCACAGGCGGAGAAATCAACGTGCGCGGTAATGTCCTGGACCCCGACACGGATGTACGGATCATCGTGGGCACGATGCCGATAATGGCACATCAAGGTGCCCCGGTTGCGATCCCGATGATAGAACTCATGGGCGGGAAATCCGTAGTCAATCACGAGCACGACGCCGGCGTCCATCATATCCGCCACCGAGCGCACCCACGCATGGGCTTGGGGATGCCATTCAGAGATGTAGCCCAATGGCAATTCGAACGTCGCCAACCGTTCGCTGAGACGGGGATCCGCGGCATCGAACGTGGTCTCATGGAATCTACCGCCATCCCACCGCACACCCAAAAGACGGACACCGTTTGCGGCGACGCAAAATCGCTGCACCGGCAACGCATCTAACAATTCGTTGGCGACAACGAGCCCGCGGAATCCCGCAGGCCACGTCCGCAGCCAATCCACACGTTGCGTTACGAGAACGCCTTGTCTACTCAGCGTCTCGCGTTGACTGGCCTGCAAGATAGCGCTGGTCTCCAGGATCAGATACCTGTCCGGCAGCGCGCCCAGCCGACCCATTTCCACCAACAAGTCCGCAGCGAGCGCCCCGCTGCCGGCGCCGACCTCCAGGATCGAGCCGCCACCAAGCCGGTCCAAGATTTCGACCGCCTGGCGCGCCATGCAGCGCGCAAACAAGTTCCCCAACTCCGGCGCCGTGACGAAGTCCCCGGCTTCCCCAAACTTCTGCCGTCCGGATGCGTAATACCCCAATCCGGGGGCGTACAAGACCGACTCCATATAGCGGCTGAACTCGATGATTCCGCCGGCGCGTTCGATTTCATCTACGATCACACGAGCCAGCGCGTCGCTTTGCCGTTGCTCCTCATCGCTGAGTGGCGGCAGTCGCTCCGGTTCGGAGTGTCGATTTAAGGGCAATTCCATAAAACTTCAGGATCAGGTGGAGATGCGCCATTAAAGGCTGTATTGTTTTTACACTCGAGACAACGGGATGCCGGATAATGCAAGATAATCCGCTCACCGACAAGGTTGCGTTGATAACAGGGGGTGCACGGCGCATCGGCAGAGAAATTGCGTGCAGGCTTCACGCACAAGGCATGCGCGTGATGATCCATTATCGTTCTTCTCGCGAAGACGCCGACGCTGTCTTGACCGAACTAAACGCGTTGCGCTCTGATTCCGCGGCATCGGTCCGAGCCGATCTCACCGACGCCGCGGCCCCGGACCAGATCGTGCTCGAGACCGTCCATACCTTCGGTCGTCTGGACGCGCTGATTAACAATGCCTCCACCTTCTATCCCACTCCGATCAAAGACGCGACCGAACAACAATGGGAAGACCTGATAACCACCAATCTCAAAGCGCCTTTCTTCTTGTCTCAAGCTGCCGCGTCCCTGCTGGACGAATACCACGGTTGCATCGTCAACATCGTGGATATCTATGGCCACCGTCCGCTCGAATCGCATCCCATTTACTGCACCGCCAAGGCCGGATTGATCATGCTCACCCGCGCCTTGGCGCGTGATCTGGCGCCAACCGTGCGCGTCAACGCGGTCGCCCCCGGGGCCATCTTGTGGCCGGAAAACGACGCCGACGAGGTAACCCGACAACGCATCATTGCCCGCACCCCATTAAAACGCATGGGAACTCCGGCCGAAATCGCCGGGGCGGTGGAGTTTCTCATACGCGACGCCAGCTTCAGCTCCGGGCAAGTCATCACGGTGGATGGGGGACGGTGCGTGGTGCCCTGAACCCATCCGCAGATTACACCACCGCGCAGCGTCCAGCCGCCCGGCCCTGGGACTACGCGCGTGACAAGTCCCGTCGCCATCATGCGGAATCCTCGCGCTAACATGTTGGCCAAGCCAACGGCACGGCTACAAGGAGATGGAGACAGGAGTCAGCGGGGGCAGCCAATCACCCCGCTCCCGCCAAAGATCGGCAAAAGTCTCGCCGGTTTCCGGATGCTTACTGGACCCGGCGATATCACACAACGGCTTTAACACAAACGCATGTTGCGTGATTTCGCGCCGCGGTATGTCGCGGGGCGGGTCATGGTCAATCAGATCACCATAGAGCAACACATCCAGATCCAGGGTCCGGGAACTAAATTTCTTGCCGCCACGAACCCTGCCATGGGCAGCCTCGATACCACGCAGTACAAGATTCATTTCGTCGACAGACTGATCGGTGTCAAATCCCACTACGAGGTTATAAAAGTCATCGCCTTCGAAGCCAACCGGCCGGCTTTCGTAAACCGGGGAAACCGTCAAGCTGCCAAACCGTTGGCACAAGGTCGCCACTGCCGAGCGCAGATTTCGCCCGCGTTCGATATTGCTGCCGATACTGAGATAGACGCGCGGCACTATTGCGCCCGGCCGCGTTCAATGATGACCCCAACGTCACGAGCACCGCGCACGGCGCCACGTTTATTGATACATATCCGGCACCACGGGATCGCGAACTCGACGCGCAGCAACTCGGCGATCTTTTCTGCCAGCGTCTCCACCAATTGAAACTCTGAATCCCCCACGAACTGGTTTAAACGCTTGGCCACTGCCTTGTAGTTCAGCGTGTCTTCGAGTCGGTCCGACTCAGCGGCATGCCGGATGTCAGCGGCCATATCCAGATCTATAGTGACCATCTGTTTGATGCGCCGCTCCCACGCCCAAACCCCGATCACACATTCGACCTTCAGACCGTGCAGATACACAATATCCACATTACCTACCCCAATGTTTTGTGTTCAACGCTAAGTATAACGGGGCAATCGACTGCTGCGGGAACGTCGCCCTTGACGTCACCCGGTCGAACCTCTCAAATAGCACGGATGGAATGGGTCCTTCCCGTGCTTGCCTATCTTTTCGGCTCGATCTCCAGCGCGATCGTTGTCGCCAAGGCCCTCGGACTCCCTGATCCCCGCACCACCGGCAGTGGGAATCCGGGAGCCACCAACATCCTGCGGTCCGGCGGCAAGAGCGCCGCCGCCGTGACTCTGGTGGGCGACGTATTGAAGGGTGTAGTCCCGGTGTTGCTCGCGCGCGCTGTTACCAACGATGCGTGGACATTGGCCTTGGTCGCGGCCATGGCTTATCTTGGCCATCTGTATCCGTTGTTTTTCGGATTTCGCGGCGGCAAGGGCGTGGCCACGGCGCTTGGGGTTTATCTCGCATTGAATCCATGGATGGGCCTGGCACTGATCGCGGCCTGGCTGGTGACCGCCCTGGTCAGCCGTTATTCATCCTTGGCGGCATTGGTGGCGGCAGCGGTTTCACCGTTGTGCGCGTGGCAATTATTACCAGGCATACCGTTTCTATTGATGAGTATCGTGTTGGCCGGGCTGCTTTTCTGGCGGCACCGCAGTAACATTCAGCGGCTCACCGCAGGCAGGGAGGACCAAATACGATTTGGCACCGGCAATTAGCTGATGGCCGGCAGATCCGAAAGCTTACCGACCGCCGCCAAGCGGTTTCAAAGTCGCCAATGACCATTTCGCCTGCACTTTAACCTGTAACGAATCACACTCGCCCGCACGTAAGCGCCGGAAACCCACATACGCGATCATCGCCGCGTTGTCGGTGCATAACTCCGGTCGCGGATAAAACACATGCGCACCCATTGGTGCGACCATGTCACGCAGGCGCTGGCGCAACAACTGGTTCGCCCCGACGCCACCGGCGACTACCAGCCGGCCGCGACCGGTTTGCTGCAACGCCCGGCGGCATTTGATCACCAAGGTATCGACTGCGGCATCCTGAAACGCGCAGGCGATATCCGCCAACGTCTGCGGGTCCAGGGTTCGCTCCAACACCGTGTTGCGAGTGAAGGTTTTAAGGCCGCTGAAACTGAAGTCCAAGCCCGGCCGATTAGTCATCGGTCGAGGAAACCGGAACCGTTGCGCGTCGCCCTCTTCGGCGGCGGCGGCAATGGCCGGGCCGCCGGGATAACCCAAACCCAGCAGCTTGGCTGTTTTGTCGAACGCCTCGCCGACGGCATCGTCACGTGATTCACCCAGAATGCGATACCGCCCAAGGTCCTCGACGTCGACCAGCAGCGTGTGACCGCCAGATACCAATAACGCGACGAATGGAAACTCCGGTGGCGCGGGTTCCAGCATCGGCGCCAGCAGATGACCCTCCATGTGGTGCACCCCCAGCGCCGGCACCTCCCAGGACCAGGCCAGGCTGCGTCCCAGCGAAGCGCCCACCAACAGTGCGCCCACCAGACCAGGACCCGCAGTATAAGCGATGCCATCGACGTCGCCACGCTCGGTGCGCGCTTCCTGCATCACCTCGCGCACCAATGGCAAAAGCTTGCGAATATGGTCGCGGGCGGCCAGCTCGGGCACCACTCCGCCGTATTGCTCATGCACTGTTATCTGCGAGTACAGGCGATGAGCGAGCAGGCCACGGCCGCCGTCGTAGACGGCAACGCCGGTATCATCGCAAGATGTCTCGATACCCAGTACTCTCATGTGGCAATTCTAAACGCTTCACGCGGCGGCCGCCCCTGCCTGTATATTGCGCGAACACGGCAACAAGAGGAATGAAGAGGCTGTGCAGAACAAAAACTCGATCCATGACCCGCGCATGCGACATTGATGGCATTTTCGGCTGACTCCCTCGAGGCGGTGAAAACTTGCTACTGGTATCGGGCTAATTTAGAATTGCGCGCCCCTGCAGCAAATGCAGGGCCAATTTACGAGGAATTCGATTATATGCCCCAGGTTAAGGTCAGACAGGACGAGCCGTTCGACGTAATTTTGCGCCGCTTTCGCCGAGCTTGCGAGAAAGCCGGTGTCTTCAGCGAAATGCGGCGCCGCGAGCACTACGAGAAACCCACCACGGTGCGCAAACGCAAGGCGGCCGCTGCCCGCAAACGGGAACTCAAACGCTCCTATCGCGAACGCGTCCGTTACCACCGCGCTTACTGATACACCCACTGCACTCTCCCGCAACACCATGAACTTGAAGGCTCGTATCGAGGGCGATATGAAGGCCGCGTTGCGCGCCCAGGAGAAGCTCAAACTGGACTCGATCCGTATGCTTAGGGCCGCAATCCAACGCCGTGAAGTAGACGAACGCATCGAGTTGGACGACGCGGGTGTGCTGTCGGTGATCCAGAAGCTCATCAAACAAAGCCAGGACGCGGTGACCCAGTTCCGGGCCGGAAACCGCGAAGATCTGGTGGAAAAAGAACAGCGCGATATTGAAATCCTGCAGGCGTATCTCCCCGCGCCCCTTGCGGCATCCGACCTCGATAAACTGGTGCGCGCAGCCGTTGCCGAAACCGGCGCCGCCACCGTTCGGGACATGGGCCAAGTGATGGGGCGACTGAAATCGACGCTACAGGGACGTGCGGATATGGCGGCCGTAAGCCAAAAAGTTAAATCCTTGCTGCAAGGATAGCCCGTATATTGCCCCGTATATTGCGTGAAGGAGCCAGATAACGGCGCCGCACTCTTACCGCTGAGGCTGCGCCTGGAGCGGTGACACGGGCGTTCGGAGTCAGCGTGCTCCGCGGCCCCTGTCATTCCATCGCGTGAAGGCCCTGTGCCGCAACCCATCAATCGCCCGGGGCCGGGATAGCCCCGCGACTATTCATGGTATGTACTGGAAAGGCCCGCACCGTCACTGCTATGCAATCACGAGGTAAGGCAGTCGATATCGCGTGGCAAGAATAGTCGCGGGGCGCCCGGTGAGAAATAATGCTAGACACATTGCGGATCTCTTTCCTGTGTGGGCATGTTCAGGGTGGGGTGTAAGGGGAGAAATGCGGGCGAGACCCTCGCAATGAGTTCAAACCGGCAGGTTCAGGGTGTAAAGTCTGAGCCGCCCTTTAATCCGCATGGTCCTCTTATACCTTAAATAACCTTTGGCTCGCTACTGAATCATGGCCGGCAAAATTCCCCAGGAATTCATTGATGAACTGCTTGCGCGAGTAGATATCGTCGATGTTATCGACGGGCGCGTGCCGCTTAAGAAAGCAGGCAAGGATCACAAGGCCTGCTGCCCGTTTCATGAAGAGCGTACCCCCTCGTTCACGGTCAGCCCGGACAAACAGTTTTATCATTGTTTTGGTTGCGGTGTGCACGGAACGGCGATCAGTTTCCTGATGGAATACGAGCACATGGACTTCCGCGAGGCAGTCGAAAACCTGGCGGTGCGCGTGGGCCTGGAGTTTCCTGTGGAAACCGGTGCGCCCGAGATCAAGCGACAGAGCCTGGATCTTTTGACCATAGTCGAGGAGGCAGACCAGCACTTTCGCTTGCAACTGCGCAAACATCCCCAGGCCGAGACGGCGATCCGCTACCTGAAGGCCCGCGGCGTAAGCGGAGAAATCGCTGCAGAATTCGGTATCGGCTACGCGCCAGATGGCTGGCACAACCTGCTCGATTCGCTGGGAACCGATCTCAAGCGGCGGCAACTGTTTTCGACCGCTGGATTATTGGTCAAGAAAGAAGACGGATCGTATTACGATCGCTTCCGCAACCGGATCATGTTTCCGATCCGTGATAGCCGGGACCGCGTGGTCGGCTTCGGCGGCCGTGTCCTCGGTGACGAAGAGCCGAAATATCTGAACTCCCCGGAGACCCCGGTTTTTCATAAGGGCGCCGAACTCTATGCATTGTCCAAGGCGCGGGGAGCAATCAAGGCACAGCAGCTCGCGGTCGTGGTAGAGGGGTATATGGACGTCGTCTCGCTCGCCCAGTTTGGTATCCAAAACGCCGTTGCCACGCTGGGGACCGCTACCACGCGCGCCCATTTGGAGCGACTGTTCAGATACTGCCCCGAGATCATATTTTGCTTCGATGGTGATCGTGCCGGACGCGATGCGGCGTGGCGGGCACTGGAGACTACGCTCGCGGTATTGCGGGACGGACGGCAGGTCGGATTTTTGTTCCTTCCCGACGGTCAGGACCCGGATTCTGTGGTTCGCGCTGAAGGCGCAACGGGTTTCAACGAGCGCTTGCAGGGGGCTGCGCCGTTACCGGAGTACTTGCTGCGCCACTTGAGCGACCAAGTGGACCTGACGCGCCTGGACGGCCGGGCGCGGCTGATCGAGCAGGCCAAGCCGCTGATCAACCAAATTCCCCCGGGTGCGCTGCGCGAGCTGCTGCTGGATCGCTTGGCCGAGCTGGCACAGATTCAACGCACCTCCTTATCTGCCTTAGCGGCGAACAAACCGACGGCAGCGGCCAAAACTCCACCCAAAGCAAACCAACCGCCGATGCGCCAATCGCTGGTCCGGGTGGCGCTGGCCCTGTTGCTGCAGCACCCGCGGCTGGCGCGCATAGCTGGGGATGTCGATGCGTTACGGGCCCTCGATTCGGTACCGGGAGTCGATTTGTTGGCTCAGGTGGTGCATTCCGTTACCGAGCATCCCGGGCTGTCCACCGCCGCCCTGCTGGAGCGTTTTCGCGGCACGGAACACAAAAAACATCTTGAAAAATTGTCCATTTGGGACCATATGATCCCGGAGAAGCATGTAGAGACCGAATTCCGCGCTACGTTGACCAAGCTTCGAGCGCGGCTGCGGGATCAGCAAACTCAGGTATTGCTCGATAAATCGCGCTCCGAGCCCCTGAACGACCGGGAAAAGGCCCAATTACGCGAGTTACTAGCCCGCGGGCAAGCCTGATCGATCATTGTGGGGTTCCGGGGCTAGTGAGCTATAATGTTAGGTTATTTGAAAATCATCCCCAGTCCCCGGTGTTGAGGTGTCGATGGACTCAGAAGCAAAGCAATCCGAATTACGCAAGTTAATCCTGAAAGGCAAAGATCAGGGGTTTCTCACCTATCGTGAGATCAACGACCATCTGCCTGAAGACATGCACGATACAGACCAGATCGAAGCGGTCGTCAACATGATTAATGACATGGGAATCATGGTTCATGACAAGGCGCCCGATCCGGACAGTTTGTTGCTCAAGGAGGACTCGCCCGACGAAGACGAAACCGAAGCGGCGCTGACCACCGCGGTAGAAAGCGAATTTGGGCGCACCACCGACCCCGTACGCATGTATATGCGGGAGATGGGAACAGTGGACTTGTTGACCCGCAAAGACGAAATCCAACTCGCCAAGCGCATCGAAGACGGCATTCGTCAATGTACCGAGGCGGTCGCCACGTGCCCGCCAACCATCGCTGAAATCTTACGCATGGCGGATGCGATCGCGGCGGAGAATATGCGCCTCACCGACTTGATCGTCGATTACATCGATTTGGATGCCAAAGACGAACCCATTCCGGTTCCACAGGTCCAGGTCGATGCCACACGGTCAGATGACGACGATAATGCAGAAGAGGTGGACACCGGTCCCGATCCCGAAGAAGCGTTTGAACGCTTCAAGCGTATCCGCCGAAATTATCAGAGCCTCAAACGCGCGACTGACCGTCACGGCATCGGCGCTGACCAGGTGAAGAAGATTCAGAAAAAGCTTGCTCGTGAGGTCATGGAAATCAAGTTCGTGCCCAAGCAAGTGGATGCTCTTTGGGACCAGATCCGTGAACTGGTCGAGCAGGTGCGCGCCCGCGAAAAAGTACTCATCGATTTGTGCGTACGGCAGCTTCGCATCCCGCGAAAAAACTTTATCAAAACCTTCGTCGGCGCTGAGACTGACGAAGATCTGTTCAAGAATATGGTGACTGCCGCCGGAGATAAGGGCAAGGCACTCAAGCAACATGCGGGCGAATTCAACGCTTGCCGCGAAAAGTTGACGCAGATAGAGCAGGCGATTGGTATTCCAATAAAAGAACTGAAAGACGTGAACCGGCGCATGTCCATCGGTGAAGCCAAGGCTCGCCGAGCGAAAAAAGAAATGGTGGAAGCCAACCTCAGGCTGGTGATCTCGATCGCCAAAAAATACACCAACCGTGGTTTACAGTTTCTGGACCTCATCCAAGAAGGCAACATCGGTTTGATGAAGGCGGTAGATAAATTCGAGTATCGGCGGGGATACAAATTTTCCACTTATGCAACTTGGTGGATCCGGCAGGCGATCACGCGATCGATTGCAGATCAAGCCCGCACCATCCGCATCCCGGTGCACATGATCGAGACCATCAACAAATTGAATCGCATCTCGCGCCAAATTCTGCAGGAGAAGGGACGCGAGGCAACGCCGGATGAACTGGCCGATCGCATGGACATGCCGGAGGAGAAGATCCGTAAGGTGTTGAAAATCGCCAAGGAACCGATTTCGATGGAGACCCCGATCGGCGACGACGAGGACTCACATCTGGGTGATTTCATCGAAGACAAGAACGTGGTCGCACCGCTGGATGCCGCCACCGGTTCGGGATTGTCGGGTTCGACCCTGGAGATTCTCAATACCCTGACACCCAGGGAAGCCAAGGTGCTGCGCATGCGGTTTGGTATCGGCATGAATACTGACCATACATTGGAGGAGGTTGGTAAACAGTTCGACGTCACCCGCGAGCGCATCCGGCAGATCGAGGCCAAGGCCCTGCGTAAATTACGCCACCCCTCGCGTTCCGATCATTTGCGTAGCTTCCTCGAACAGAGTTAAACACGGTTGATCGCCATCGTATGGCTTTTGCCGGGCCCGTAGCTCAGTTGGTTAGAGCAGCGGACTCATAATCCGTCGGTCCCAGGTTCGAGTCCTGGCGGGCCCACCAAATCTGCGTGTTT